>CAZGQS010000001.1:0-51934 GCA_964527775.1 uncultured Rhizobium sp.
CGCTTCGCTAGGACTCACGCTTCGCTAGGACTTACGCTTCGCGTGGACTCACGCTTCGCGTCGCTTTGCGCCTTCGGCGCAGCTGAAGGCTGAAGGCTGAAAGCTGAATGCTGAATGCTGAATGCTGATGGCTGAGGGCTGTCGGCTGATCACCGATCACCGACTACTGATCACCGACTACTGATCACCGACTACTGATCACCGACTACCGAAAACCGTTCACCTCCCCCAAATCTTCCGGTGTGTCAATAGACGGACTTTCGTAGTTGGTTTCGGCGAGTGTGATGCGCAGGCCGTGCTCCAACCAGCGGAGTTGTTCTAATGATTCGGCCAGTTCTAACGGGGTTTCAGAGAGGAAGGGGAGTTGTGTGAGTATGTGCGAACGGTAGGCGTACATGCCTATGTGTCGGTAGTTTTTTAGGGATGAAGCATTTCGATGGAACGGAATGGGACTCCGCGAAAAATATAAGGCCTGTCCTTGAATGCCGCAGACTACCTTTACCCGATTGGGATTGGGTAAGTCCGATGGAGATAGTTCTATTTTTAAGGTGGCTATATCGGTGGAGACCGTAAAAGCATCCCCCGAAAAACAATCCAACAAAGAAAAAACCTGACTTTCTTGTATGAAGGGTTCGTCGCCTTGAAGGTTCACAATCACGTCGCAGTTCCACCCTAGAATTTCAAGGGCTGCGGCGCAACGGGCGGTTCCGTTGGGGAGTTCGGGTGGGGTCATGACGACGGACACGCGACTGCCAAATTCTGAAAGTACCGCTTGTTCTATTCGGGAGTCATCGGTGGCAACACAAACGCCTGTAAATCCGTCGCGAACGCAGTTTAATGCCGACTCTACCGTTCTGACAATCATGGGTTTACCGTTGATGAGTGCGAGCGGTTTCTCGGGGAAACGCGTGCTGCCTATTCGGGCCGGTATGATGATTCCGTAGGTCATTCTCCGAAAGCTTGCAATATTTTTGCGTTTAAGGTATTGTTTTCGTAGACGCCTTTGAAGAGCTCTGATTGTGGACCAAAACTAAAAACGGGAACGGGAATTCCGGTGTGATCTTTGGTTGAAAATTTGGAAACTGGTCGGCCAGCAGCCTTGTCATAGCCTGGTAGGGTCAATCCGCCGGTTTCATGGTCAGCGGTAATGATGACCAAGGTTTCGCCGTTTTCTTTGGCCCAAGCGCCAATGGCACCAATGGTTTTATCGAAATCTAACGTTTCGGTGATGACGTAATCAGCATCGTTGTCGTGTCCGCCCCAATCAATTTGACTTCCTTCAATCATTAAGAAAAAGCCGTTGGGATTTTGAGACAGGTTGCGAATGGCAGTCATGCTGGCGTCAAGCAAAAAATCTCCGCGTCCTTCGCGGTGTTTGGGCACATTGTTGCTGGTGTCGTAGAAGGCAATAAACTTTGGCGTTGCAATCTTTTTAAGGGAGTCTTTGCTGCATACAAATCGTTGATAACCAGCTTGTGAGAGTTTGCTGCTATCGAACCAAGGGTATCCGCCGCCTATGGCAACGTCAATGAATCCGCCGTAAAAATCATTGGCAATTTCTTTGTCCATGTAACGACTCACTTGGTGGGCATAGAAAGAAGCGGGAGTGGCGTGTGTAAGTCCACAAGTAGCAACCAAACCAGTACCTTTTCCTTTGACGTGTAACATTTCAGAAAGGGTGAACGCCGGAGTAGAATCGGCGCGAACGCCAATAGCTTTGTTGTAGGTTTTTTCTCCGATGGAAATGGCGGTTGCACCGGCTCCTGAATCAGTAACCCAATTGCTTGAGCTGGATGTTTTGCTGAGGCCAATGTGTTCTACCATATTGAATACCTGAAGGTTATCTTTGGTGCTGGCTTGAGCTGCAGACCATTGTGCTAAGCCGGTTCCGTCACCAATTAACAGGATGATGTTTTTTGGTTTTTTGGGGGACGTTGACACGGTTGGGGCCTGAGAAAATGCAACATTCATTGCAGAGATCAGAAGAGATGCCAAAAGGATTCTTTTCATGGTGCAAAGTTAACGCCAAAACGCGGGCTTTTCTTTAAGTTAGCAATAAGTAATCGTGAATTGAGTGTGTATGGTCACAGTATTTTCGATAAGTGGTTGTATTTTCGTGGTTGAAATTTCATTATGAACGGATTTTTTCACATTCCAAAGGCTAAAAACGAGCCTGTTTACGACTACGCTCCTGGGAGCAATCAACGCGAAAACCTTCAGGCAGCTCTAAATAAATGGCGCTCTGAAGTGATCAATATTCCCATGTATATTGGGGGAAAAGAAGTTCGTACGGGTATAGTACAACAGATTTATCCTCCGCATGATTTGAAGCACAAAATTGGGGAATTTCACGTGGGCAATGCAGATCACGCAAAACAGGCTATTGAAGCGGCGCTTGCAGCTAAATCAGCTTGGGAAGAACTCCCGTGGGAGCAAAGAGCCGCAATCTTTTTGAAAGCCGCTGAGCTGTTTGCAACCAAATACAGATACGACATCAATGCGGTGACTATGTTGGCGCAAAGCAAGAACTGTTACCAAGCCGAAATTGATGCAGTGTGTGAATTGGTTGATTTCTTGCGTTTTAACGTTCAGTATATGGCTGAAATTTACAGCGAACAGCCCGGTGAAAATTCACCCGGAATCTGGAATCGTTTGGAATATAGAGCTTTAGAAGGATTCGTATTTGCGGTGACACCTTTCAATTTTACAGCCATTGCAGGTAACTTGCCCACAGCTGCAGCTTTGATGGGAAATGTGGTGGTTTGGAAACCAGCCGATACCCAAATTTATAGCGCTAATTTGTTGATGAGGGTGTTCCGCGAGGCAGGTTTGCCTGACGGTGTCATCAACATCATTTACGGCGATGGACCAGCCATTGGAGACGTGGTTTTCAATCACCCTGATTTTTCAGGTTTGCATTTTACAGGTTCAACCGGCGTGTTCAGACACATGTGGAAGACCATTGGTGAAAATATTGCTAAATACCGCAGCTACCCCAGAATTGTGGGTGAAACCGGAGGAAAAGACTTCATTTTAGCTCATAACTCCGTAGATCAAAAAGCCTTGGTTGCAGCCATCATCAGAGGGGCGTTTGAATTCCAAGGACAAAAATGCTCCGCAGCTTCGAGAGTGTACATTCCTCAAAGCATTTGGCCTTCGGTGAAGGAAGATTTGTTGGCAGAGATGAAAACCATCAAAGTAGGACCAACCGAAGACTTCACCAATTTTGTGAATGCGGTGATTGACGAAAGAGCCTTCGATAAAATTGCTCGTTACATTGACCAAGCAAAAAATGACGGCGTAGAAATTTTGCACGGCGGTACTTACGATAAAACCAACGGTTATTTCATTGATCCAACCATCATTTTGGCCAATGATCCTAAATATACTACCATGTGCGAAGAAATTTTTGGGCCCGTTTTGACCATCTACGTTTACGAAGATTCAAAATGGAACGAAATATTCAAACTCATTGATTCTACCAGCGAGTATGCTTTGACTGGGGCGGTATTGGCGCAAGATAGACAAGCTATTGCCGACGCAACTTGGGCTTTGAGACACAGCGCAGGAAACTTCTACATCAATGACAAGCCAACAGGTGCAGTTGTTGGACAACAACCCTTTGGTGGTGGTCGAGGAAGTGGAACCAACGACAAAGCAGGTGCAAAAGTGAATCTTTTGAGATGGACTTCTCAGAGAACCATTAAGGAGACTTTCAATCCTCCTACAGATTATAGATACCCGTTCTTGGGTTAATTATTTAGGCATGTTTTAGAGCAAGAAGGAGCATTTTAACGTGGTTCTTCTTGCTTTCCATGTCAACAATCAGCTCCTTTCTGGGGATGATGTTTAAATCCAAATGCCCGTATTTCTTTTGAACCTTTAAAAAGGTTTTACACGCTAAAAGTCCCCCGGAAGTCATCAACATCAATTCACGCCAGAAGCACTCGGTTTGCTTTCGAGGATAGGGTAGAAGGTCAATTTCGTGTTTGAGGGACAGTACCTCGTGTTGAAAACGGCGATAAATGGGTTCGAAATCAGTGGTGTAATCATTGGCCAAGGTTTGAAGTCCTTCGTGATAGTCATCATAGAGGTCAAAAATATCGTCCATGAATTGGCCCACAATTCCAAGTTGATGGAGCATTTTAAGTTCTTGAGGGTGAATGTCTTCGGCGATGAGACTTCGGAACACCCAAGCGCTTACAATTCCTTTTTGCTGAGAAATGGCGTACTTGGATGATCTATCTAATTGATGGTTATTTAGTTGCTTTGAATCAAGTTGCGCTTGATAGACCTGACTGAAATACTGGTAGAACCGGGGAACATCAGATACATTTTGGTACACCTGCGTCAAAAGGTAGGCGTAGGCAATTTCTGAGGGACTTTTCAGCGGAAGGTCAATCTTTTGTTGAATGAGTTGCAGCAATTCATCGGGGGTGTGCTGGTTTTGGTCAAAAAAGTCATCAAAAAAGGGTCCAGATGCGCAGGCATATAGGGTAGCCTTCATTTCGTTTGCAGACAATTTTCGTCCCAAATAACGCGCAATTCCGAGGTTCAAAACCCCGTGTACCAATGCGTATTGGCTGACCCTGTGAAACGCTTTTTTATGGTTGAGAATTTGCTTGGCAGCCTCTGGAAGTAAGGGGTCTTTGCGAAGGTTTTCCAATTCATGGTTGATGTTTTTGACATCGCTCAAAACCTGTTTCACTACAGATGGATATTTCCAAACGTTCACCCAAAATCCCATATCCAAACTATTTAAATTGAAGCAGTATTTCGCAAGCCCTTTCAATGTCAGTCGACTGAACATTCAAATGCGTGACCAACCGAATTTTAGATCCGCCCATCGATGACAATTTCACCCCGTTCTGATTCATGAATTGAATGAAGTGCTTGGGATTGATTTCGGGGCGTAATTCAAAGATCACAATGTTGGTCTCAACGGGCATGATAGATTGAACAAAGGAGCACTGTAGAAGCGTTTTTTCCAGCAAAAGCGCGTGGTTGTGATCTTCTTGCAGACGATTCACCTGATGTTCTAAGGCATAATGTGCTGCCGCTGCTAAAAATCCGGCTTGTCGCATGCCTCCGCCCATCACCTTTCTAACCCTTCGGGCTTGATGTATGAATTCACGAGATCCCAATAAAAGACTTCCCACGGGAGCGCCCAAACCCTTGCTCAAACAGATGGAAATGCTGTCAAAAGGCGTGCCCCATTCTTTAGCGTGTTCTTGCCAAGGTCTGCCGTCTTGTTGACTGTAATAAATCAGTGCATTCATCAGTCGGGCACCGTCAAGGTGCAGAGACAAACCATGCGTTTCACAAAGCGTTTTAATGCGCTGAATTTCACTCAAATTATAGCAACTTCCACCGCCTCGGTTGCAGGTGTTTTCGAGGGACACTAAACGGGTACGAGCCTTGTGAGGATCGTCAGGGTTGATGCAGGCCTCAATTTGTTCAGCAGTGATTCTGCCTCGATCTCCAGAGATTAATCGAACTTGGCTTCCTGAATTTTTAGCAATACCGCCCCCTTCGTAAAAATAAACGTGTGAGCCCTCTTCGCAAATCACTTCGTCGCCCGGACGGGTATGAACGTTGATGGCAATTTGATTGGTCATGGTTCCCGACGGACAAAACAAGGCCGCCTCAAATCCGAATAACGCAGCTGAAAATTCTTGCAGAGCATTGATAGAAACATCTTCCTGAAAAACATCGTCACCCACCTGCGCACGGAACATGGCATCACGCATTTCTGGGGTGGGAAGGGTAAAAGTATCTGACCTGAATTCCACAGGGTAAAGATACTTTATTGAGGTTGAATCACCACTTTTCCTTTGTGGAGAAACTGATAATTCTGACCATCGTAGCTGCCCTCTAGTACCACAAAATACAACCCAGGTAATTCGGTATGAATTTTGCTGTATTTGTCAATCTGTTGTTGATCAACAAGTTGACCAGAGGTGTTGTAAAAGCTCAATTTGTAATGTTCGTATGGGCTTTGCTTGATCAAGTCTTCCAAACCGTTTTTCTCTACCACTTGAACCCGCTGCATAGCGGTGTCTTTGCAGCCCATCACGCTGCTGCTCACCAACGATATCCAATATTCTGCTGGAATGGCTGGATAGGTAAATTGGAAGTTTCTATCAGTAGAGTTGTCTGAAGGGTTTCCAGTGCCAGGGTTCCACAGAAAGGTCAGTGTTGAATTTTCTTCAATGCTGGAATTGTTGATGATGTCAATTTTGGGTGATTCAGTGGTTAAAACTGAATCGTTGTTCATGTTGAAACGGGATTCTGGCGTTTGGAAAATCCTGAAACTCACATCCGATGTGTCTGAACATCCGTCGCTGGGACCTATATACTGCGCTTCCCAAAGTCCGGCACGAGCCGTTTTGGGCATGATGCGCTGATCAATCAATTGCGTACCCAAAACCACGGGATTCACCTGATTGTCAAAACGGGTCAATCTGAAAATGCCATTTTGAGCCGATTTTCCTTCGAGTTTCACTTCTTTCAATAGGTCGTAAGGTTGATTTTGGCAAATGAAAAATCCCTCGGTAAACTGAAATTTGGGCTCGTTGATCACAGTAACAGTGAGCGTATCAGTGTATTTGCATTGAGTGGTTTGAGCATTGGCGGTTACCAAAATGCGGTAAGGTCCTGCAAATTGCTCTTCTTTTTTCGGGCCCACATTCAGCAGGGTTCCTTGGTTATTTTTAATCAACCATCCTTGAGACGGCGGCGATGGGTTTCCGGCAGGAATCTCAATAATTTGAAATTCATGGATGATGGGGTGCAATTTGCCGTTAATCAGTTCATCTAGGGAAGTGTAGGTTTCATTCTGACAGATTTCTTTATAAACACCTGAAAACTTGGGGTGGTCATAAACTTTCAATTGAAAACTATCCATCGAGGAACACTGAAAAGTATCGGTGATTTTCACCCGAACAATGGGAAAAGATTTTCCGTCCACAAAAACATCATTGAATTTAAAAACACCGTTTTGAATGGTATTTGGCGCCGAGCAGGTGAACTGGTATTGGTAGGAACCATCAAAGGGTAAGTCAGTTAGCTTGATTTCGGCTTGTTTGCCGCACACACTCAATGCCTCTTTGAATTTGGGTTGGGGAAGGGGCACCACGCTGAAATCTTGGGAGTCTCTGGCGGTGCAACCAGAGCTGTCAATAGCTTCGATATACATCCTGAACGCACTGTCTTGGGGCTTGAATTTCTGGGGATGTTGAATCGTTTCGCCTTTCAAGGTGTATTTTACCAATGCCAAGCCCTTCATATTTTTGGAATTAATGCCCAAAGTCAGAGAGTCGCCGGAGCACAAATTCAGACTTTTGTAATACTTAATTTCAGCTGCCTTGGCAAAAACAAAGGTGTCTTTCCATTCCGGGAAACTGTAATCGGGATGAGATAGAACCAGTTGAAGGTACTTTTTCCCCTTAGGAAGTTGGGGCGAATTCAGCGGATTGGAATTGTATTTATACACCACTTTGGTGGCTGAATCTTGAATCAACCACTGCAAGCTGAGGTTTCCTTTAATCACCGAAGTATCAACGGTGGCCTTCAAATTCAAGGACTCACAATGGTTTTCTGAAACCGTTACACCTACTTGCCCCTTTTTCTTCACTTTGATGGAAATTCGCTTGAAGGCTCCTGTAGGATTAGGGCAGTACCTGTCTGTGGCATAGAGATTCACAAACAAACGGTCATTTTTAAAGTCTGCTGCTGTGGGAACGAACTTGATTTGTACTTTTTTATTTTTTGATTTGGGATTTAAAACCGTCACCTGAATTCTAGGGTCACTGCTTGTGTATTGAACATCGATGGTATCTGTTTTGGTGATGGATCCTGAAAAGCGGTCGTTGACGTTGAACTCAGCCACGAGCGTATCACCCACGAAGGCGTCATAGGCATCCAATGATTTTATTTCTGGCGACAAATTGGCTGACTGTTGATCTCCAATGAGCCAATAATATTCCTTGAGTTGTCGGGAAACGAGCACAAGATTGCCGTTGGTGTCTGCCTTGTATTCGCGCACGGTAACAGCAAAATTGACGGTTTGTTGCACATTTTGGCTGTAGAAGACCATTCTTCCGCTGTTGCTGTCTAAAAATACGCCGTTGGGCAACTGTAAGTTCGGATTGGCATTGCATGCCGCTGAAGAGCCATTGCAGTTGGCAGGGAAAGGCTGAAGGGTACCGGTGGTGTAGTTAACTTGTGCCGTTGCGCTGTTGTAGCATTTATCAAACGAGTACCTTAAAACATCACCGTCTTCATCGCTTGCCGAAAGCGGAACTTCCTGGGTCACGAAATAATCAAATTTTGAAGGGATGTTCAACGGGTACTTGGGCGATTGGTTCATCCAAGACAGGGTTTTACGGAGATTTCCGAAGTATATGGTCAACGGAATGTACATTTCTGTCCCCGTTGTTGAGTGGTTGGTGATCCCTAAATTGCGGCAGCAAATAGAAGCTATGAATTTCACCTCTTGACAAGAAGAAGAGTCGAGCAGTACTTTAAAAGGCCCTTGTTTTAGGGAAAAGGTATCCCAAAATTCATGAAGTTCAAATCCGTTGCCGGTGCCGTAGGTGTTTTGCGGACTGCAGGGCGCTTTGGCCCCTTGGCACAGAAAGGTGATGTCGGTAATTTTCTTGCGAACGCCCACTTTTTTATTTCCTGAACCGCATTTATTGAAGGAGGTGGAGTTTCCAATTTGATAAAATAAGGTGATTGAATTGGAATTGAGTGCTGTTCCACGGCAATCGCGAATCATGAAGGTTTTCACCACCAGCAAGCTGTCTTTGGTGATTGCATATTCAAGATGCCCCCCTCTGCTCCAAGTGGCACTGATAAATCCTAAAAATAAAATGATAGAGAGTATAAATCTTTTCATAGGCTAAATTCGAATATAACTATAAATCAACCAATCACCTAATCAACTTTATGGCGCCATGAATGTTGGTGGCGGGCGCGTCAGGGCCGTTTAAATATCCTCAGGAAGAAAACATAGAGAAGAGACCAGGAAATTTCATTCACTCTGGGGCTTGTTGATTGAGGAAAGTCAATTGGTCAAAATAACCTCTTTGGTAGGTGATGAGTTGGTTTTCAATCCAAAAAACGATGCATCCGCGGAGCCCTTTGGGGTCTTTCCATTCAAGGATGGCTACATGGTCATCTTGGAAGATATTTTCAATCAAGCAAAGCATATCAAATTGTTCAAATTCGTCTTGAAATCTCTGTTGGATGTCTTTTTTTCCTCTGATAAATCCGATGGCAGTTTGATGATTAACAGCATTTTCATGGTAAAGTTGCCCCAATCCTTTAAAATCAGAGTCATTGAAACGTTGAACCCAAAGTTCTACTAATTCTCGCGCAGTCATGTGAAATTGGGTTTAAATTTAGGTGAAATTTCGAATTTACTTTGTAATTAAAAGAATAAATGCAAAAGCCCCAGATTTCTCTGAGGCCTTGATTTTATTGGGTGGAGAATACCGGAGTCGAACCGGTGACCTCTTGCATGCCATGCAGGTATTTTACATTTTGTTAAAGTTGTTGGGATGTCCAGCTTACATTGTGCAATTTGTGCAATTAATGTGCAATTGATTCAAGTCCGCATTAGTCGTAGTTACAATGTATAAAATGCTCCCGCACCCTTTTGCCCACTTGGTTTTAGCAAGTCTTTTTCAACCAACTCTGCCAGGTGGTTACTGGCAGTATTCCGGGAACAGTTATTTAAAGTTTGATATTCACTATTTGTAATTTTCCCATTCACTTTTGCGAACAAAACCGCCTTTACTTGTCTATCGTTTAGGTTCAGCGATTGCAAAAATTCTTCATTGTAAATATCCTTTCTGAATTCTACGGAAAAGTCACTTGAGTTATAATTGAAAATAGGTTCAGGAATTCTCGCTAGCTTACATGCTCTAATAATTTTTATCGTTCCTCGGCCCCAAGATTCAATATAACCGCTGCGAAATAAAGCATTTGCAATGTCAGGGTTGTATGGTCGTGATGCGTGTTTTTCCATTAGGTTTTGAACGGTCCAGTCTTCGGGCAATTGACCTTCGTTCCAAATAAAAATTTTGTTGGAATAAACACTTATTTGAATAGGTACGCCGCCTGAATAGTCTTTGTGTGCAATGGCATTTAACAGGGCTTCACGAACTGCATCTTTTGGGTATTCATATGTTTCTACTCTGTTGATACCATCATAGCTAATGAGAGCTTTAATGTACTTAGTGAAAAGTAAATCCATTGTTTTCTCAATTTGCTCAAACAAACATCCGTGAATTTCATCCTGAAATCTCAAATCATCATCCGCTTCAAAATAACCGATTTTGATATATGAACCCGTTACAAAATTTTCAGGATTTGAGTGAAACAAAAGAATGGCAGCACGTTTTAGAAAATCATTTTCTTTTAGTTGCAGATTTTCAAGTAAGTGTTCATCGCTATCGGTTAACACAGCTTCTTCAATCCGTTGGCTCTTAAATGCACGTTTGCGAAAGAAATCAAACGCTTCTTGTTTTAGATCTTTGGCTGAAATCTTTGGAACTGGCACACCATCCCAGCGTTTGCCTTTTTTATGTAATAGAAATTTATCTAAGGCTGTTCCTTTTAATTCTTGCTTTGTGCTGCCGCTTCTATAATGGTATTGTCCCTTATAATTTACAGGATATGGATGGCCCTCTACAATTATTTCAATAAAATCCCCTTGTGCTGTAGTTTGTAAATTTACATCTACCAAGATCCCCAAAACATCTCTCACTTTGTTGGGTATTTCTTCCAATAATTTTTTGGCATCTGCTAAACCAACTACATTTCCGTTATCGTCTTTGCCAATAAAGATACAGCCACCATTGGCATTAGCAAAACCACATATCCACTTCAAATATTCGTCTCGCCAACTTTGTTTGTATTCTATGATTTGCGATTCACTCATAATCCTTTAACATTATTTTATTGCGAATAAAACCAAATTGACAAAAATAAGAATGCCAAATTATTCATCTCAATTACAAATGCTGTTTATATTGACTCCGGACACCGCCACAAATTGGCCCTGTATAGTTGTCGGTATTTTTGAGTTGATGAGCGGAGAAGTATCATAATTCAAATTTATATTAATTGATCCTCTCTTTTGTATTTTCTTTATTAGTATATCATTTCGTTTCAAGTCGATGAGCATTGTTTACGATTCGGTCAAGAATCACATCTGCCAGTGATTGGTTGCCAATGGGAAATTCACGGTAAAAACAGCAAAAGCCCCAGATTCCTCTGAGGCCTTGATTTTATTGGGTGGAGAATACCGGAGTCGAACCGGTGACCTCTTGCATGCCATGCAAACGCTCTAGCCAGCTGAGCTAATCCCCCAAAAGGACTGCAAATATACAGTTTTTGAGGGATTAAATACGGAGCAATTGTTTCCTGCTAATCGGTTTTATTTGCAAAAGCGGATGCAAGTCCATTAGTGAACTTAATCTAATACATATCTTAGCCACATAAATCTTTTTTCCCAGTAACAATCATAAAATGGTATTTTTAAATATAATACTCTATGATTTTGTTGGTCAGTCAGGATTTCATTTTTTACTGAAAATTCGGGTAACGGTTTTCTAAAGTTTTTGAAATTTAAGCTAGAAAGTGAAATACTATCCTGATTCCCCGCTTTAAAGCCAATCCATAATTGATCAAGTTTAAATAAATATTCACTTTGAAAACGCGGCCATAAACCTTGAGTTGGCTCATTCAGCCAGCCAAAAAAGTCACGAAAATCATCTTTATAAATGAGATCAAATTCTGAAACGAAAGTGCAACAAAGTAATTCACGTTTTAGGTCATCTGAGTAGGGAAGGTTTTGATTACTAAATGTCTGCACCGCAGAATCATAAATTCTTACAGATTCATTGTCGTCTATTTTACTATATGTTGACCAACGGTTTAAAGTTTCTTTGGCTTCATCAATATTTCCAAAATATTTAGAAACACGAGTTTTTTCAAAAAAAGCAAGTTTCAATATGGTATCTTTTTGAAATCTGCCGATCAACCCGTTTTTATCCTTCGCATGAATGGTAACGTAACGTTGCATGATTTGGTAAATAGCTGGTTTTCCGAAGTTTGGATTGGAATAGTCAGTTTCTGTTAGAACATCGCACCAAAAGTAAAAGTCGTTAATATTAAAAACATTTTTTGCAGTACGTTTAAAAATTGTATCAAATATAATTAGTCCGTTCGTGCCAACTATTTCTATTGAATCCAAGAGAAGAAAGGGGGCTAAACCTCTTTTCGAATGAACAATAGAATCCAGTCTTTGTTCTCTTGTGAGGTTTTTATCTGTTGGATTGGTGTTTTTGATATCATCTTTAACGCATGCACTCACCAGCAGCAACACGGCTATGGTTAATGAGATTTTGAATGTTGTCTTGGATATCATGATTATTGATGGTTTACAGTGAATTTAAATGATATTGATTCTTTTGAAGTCCACACAATAATAATACAATATAAAGTATTCAATGTGATACATTTATATCACAAATTTGATACAACTTTAATCAAATTCTTACTCAGAATAATCCCAGAAATTATACCTGCGTATTAACTCCTCCAAGTTTTCGCATAGGTTCTTTTCTCTAGCACGGGCAATTTGATTGTTTAAAGTGGTATTCTTGATATTCAACATTTTCGCTGATTCTTCCCTGTTAAATCCTTTTGATAGAAGATCTATTATTTTCTTTTGACTTTTAGTTAAATCTAACCTATCTGTAGATTTAAAGGCTGTATTAGACTGAATTGTTTTTAAAACAGTTGGGCAGAAATATGATTCATTGTTAAATAGAGATGTAATTCCCAATTTTAATGTGTGAAATTCTGATTTCTTGGATACATAACACTGAACATTATTAGCTTCAATCTCCAAAATCAAAACTTTGTTAACATGAGAACTGTAAACCATCATGGGTAATCTATTTTCCCCACAATAGATTAATATTTGTGTGTTATAACCATTTTTTAATTCTAAATCGCTGATTACAAAATCTACTACATTGCCATTTTCTAAAAAGTCGATAGCTTCTTTAATTCCGTTGTAAGAAATTATTTGCGCATTAGGCTCAATTTTTAAAATTTCTTCAGCAACAATAACCTGAATAGCAGGTTGGTCTTCAATGATTAGAACTTTCAAGTGGTATTTTAATTAAATGTGTAACAATATTGTCTTTCACCTCAATTTTTTCTCTTGAATTAATGATATTGAGTCTATCCGCAATAATTTTTCTTCCCATTCCCCCAGCTGATTTTGCTGATTTATTTTCTAGCCATGATTTTGTATTTTCTGTTGCGCGATAACAAATACAGAAAAAGAAATAACCTTCTTCGCTAAGGGCTGACAATTGAACTCTTTTCGCTTTAGAATGTTTAATAGCGTTGGTAACGATTTCCTGAACAACCCAATATGTGTGAGGTAAGAATTGTGATTTAGGGAATTGTTTGGTTTCGCATTCAAAACTAATTTGAATATCAGCGGAAGTCAAATGTAGAGCCAATTTCTTAAAACTACTTTCCCAATCTGAATTAGTCAATTCCTGTGGGTACATATATTGAATGATCTGATGTATTTCCTCTTTTAACTTTTGGAAATTATTATTAATATTCAAAAGTTCTTGCAATTCTGACCCGGTCAATTTGGGTGTAAGTATTTCTATTCCTTTCGAAATGTTTATATGATAAATCGCAAGTTGATTGTGAAGCTCACTAGCAATTCGCTTTCGTTCTGTATCCGCTCCGCGAAAACTAGATCGGTATAGCCGAGATAACACATTTTTGTATTTTCCAATGAGGATACGACTATATGATAAAGTGCCTATAAATATTACAATTGCAGGAATAATTATCGCAAATAAACTAATTAAAAGTGAGTCGCCTGAGGTAGACATGTAATAAAGTAAGTGTTGATGAAACAATAGGTAATGTAATGTATTTCAAATACCCTATAATTTGTGATTCTGCCCAATTTACACCAGATTTCTTAAGCACAACCGATAGAAAAGCAAAAAATAAATCAATTGATATTATTAGAGGTATAAAAGATAGCTTATGGTTTTTTTGGTGACTTTTTGCAAGTGAATTTGATTTTAAAATCAAAATTATAATTGCCATTAAATATATAAGTAGAAATATTAAATAACTTGAAATTAACCAAATAACTGATGAAGTTATCATTACGATAATCATAATTTCAATATTTTTGATTTTATTGAATAAAAATGAACATGCAATTATAGAAGTTGGTGCAAATGAGTGAAAAAAATAAAACATTAATTTGGTGTTTTCGGTAAGCATATATCCAATTGTATTGATAAATAATACAATGATATAACCATGGACTTCTAAATTTTTAATATTTAAATAGTTATACCTTAAATGAAAATAAACGAGTCGAATAAAAAGTGAAATTGTTAGGAAATAATAAAACAACCTGAACCATATCATGTTGTTTGAATTAAGGGGGAATTAACAGGGCATACAGTAGGGCAGTCTAAAGCGTGATTTAATAATACTCCATTGGTCATATCATTCCCATTCGCATCTACCCCTACTACAATTGTAAGCTTGTTCGACTCATTTAAAGCAAAGTAAGTTCTGATACCCACACAACCTTCTTGGTCAATGATCTGCTGATATGCATTTGCGTCAATGTAACTTGCTCTGGTTAATCCTTCAAAAAGTTGTTTGCTTTGGTATGCATGAGTCAGAGTAATTGCTTCAGCAAGCGTGATATTGTGATTATTGGTTGACATAGTTGTTAGATTTTGCTGCCGCAATAAAATAAAAAAACAATCATGTCTGATGATATAAATCTATCACAAAATAAATTTCTCAATCAATTACATTCGCGAAATTTGATTGTTGAATATTTAAGTTTTTGTATTTCATTGATTTAGGTGTGCTTTGGGCAAGCGAAATGCAACGAAGCCAGCGCTATTCAATCTTTGCCATCAAACAAACTCCACCAACACCTCTTGCTCAATGTCGGGGTGGAGGCTCTTCGATACCGGACAGCTATTCACTATGCGCTGAAGTCCCTCCTTGTTGCGGTCAGTGCCTGATGCTCCCAAATCAATGCGCAAATCAATTTTGATCTTAGAGATGCGGCGCGGATTGCTCTGCATGATCTTGTAAGTTTCTGCCGAAATGGCATCAATGCTGAACTCCTTCAGTTGCGCGTAAATGCCCATGGTGGTGATGATGCAAGTGGTTAAACTCAATGCGCACAAATCGGTTGGGGAAAACGCCGAACCCTTTCCCTGGTTGTCAGTTGGAGCATCCGTCAGAATTTTGGTGCCACTCTGCTCGTGCAAATTCTCGCACCTTAACTCGCCTAAATACGTTGTAATGAATTTTCCCATGATTTTGATTCAAAACTACAATATATCCACAAAAATTCACTATCTTTGCACCGCAAATAACCACTTCACTTTTCGTTATTTGCCATGAGTCAAAATACATCCAAAATCATTCTCGAAGGACTCACATTTGATGATGTTCTTGTTATCCCCAGACATTCGCAAGTACTTCCGCGTGATGTTGATACCAGCACACAATTTACCAAGAATCTTCGTCTGAATATTCCCATTGTTGCAGCTGCGATGGACACTGTCACCGAGTCGAGATTGGCCATTGCCATGGCTCGTGAAGGCGGAATTGGCATTATACACAAGAATTTGACCATTGCCCAACAAGCGGCCGAAGTGAAAAAAGTGAAGCGCTCCGAAAGCGGTATGATCCTTGATCCCGTTACCTTGCAACCCGATGCTACCTTGGCCGAAGCGGTGCAACTCATGAAAGAACATAAAATTGGCGGTATCCCCGTGGTAAACGGCCAAAATCAACTCAAGGGAATCATCACCAATCGCGACTTGCGCTTCGAAAAAGACCTCACCCGAAAAGTGTCGCAAGTGATGACTTCGCAAAACCTCATCACCGCACCTCACGGTACCGACTTGAAAGGCGCTCAAGACATCCTCGAGAAACATAAAATTGAAAAATTACCCATTGTAGATGATCAGCAAATTTTGCACGGATTGATCACCTTCAAAGACATCCAAAAGGTAAAAAATTATCCCAAAGCAGTCAAAGACGCTCACGGAAGACTCCTCGTTGGGGCCGCTGTTGGCGTGACTCCCGATACCATGGACCGCGTTGATGCCCTCGTGAAAGCTGGGGTTGACGTGGTTGCCATTGACACGGCGCACGGACATTCACAGGGCGTGCTCAATCAGGTTCGCGAAGTGAAAAACAAATATCCAGACCTTCAAATCATTGCCGGAAACATTGCCACTGGCGAAGCTGCAAAGGCCCTCGCCGATGCGGGTGCTGACGCAGTAAAAGTGGGTGTGGGTCCGGGTTCTATCTGCACCACGCGCATCATCGCGGGCATCGGAATGCCTCAGTTGACCGCAGTTATGGAAGCCGCTAACGCACTTCAAGGCACAGGTGTTCCCGTCATTGCCGACGGTGGAATTCGCTACTCGGGCGACATTGTGAAGGCCTTGGTGGCCGGCGCAAACACCATCATGGCCGGCGGTTTGTTCGCAGGCACCGAAGAGTCTCCCGGCGAAACTTCTTTTTTCGATGGACGTAAAGTCAAGTCGTATCGCGGCATGGGCAGCATCGAGGCCATGAAAGACGGCTCCAAAGACCGTTATTTCCAAGACGCCGAAGACGAAGTTGCCAAGCTCGTTCCCGAAGGAATTGTGGGCACCGTTGCTTATAAAGGACATTTATCTGAGGTCATCTACCAATTGGTGGGCGGCATCCGCGCGGGGATGGGCTATTGCGGCGCACCCAACATGACCGAACTCCAAAAATCGGGCTTCGTTCGCATCACCAATGCCGGCATGCGCGAAAGCCACCCCCACGACATCGCTATCACGAGAGAGGCACCGAATTATAGTCGGTGATCGGTTTTCGGTGATCGGTTTTCGGTGATCGGTGATCAGCCGTCAGTCTACAGCGGACAGCCGTCAGCCAAAGTCCAAAGACCAAGGTCCAATCCTCATAGATCCTCCAAAGTGATCAGTTGCAGCATCTCGCGGGTGATCTGTTTTTCTTTTGAGACACGATTGGCTTGGTTTTCGAGTACTTTTTCGAAGGTATTTCGAACAAAACGGCCGTTTCCGAAGGTTTTGTCGCGGTTTTGATAGGCGTTGTCAAAGAAGGTGGAAAGTTGCTCTTTTACGCCTTCGCCGAGGATGTATTGAGATTTTTTGCAGAACGATTCGAAGATTTCCAACATTGCTGTTGATTCGTAATCGGTGAAGTCGATGTAGCGGTTGATTCTCGATTTGAAGCCAGGGTTGGTTTCCAAAAAATCTTGCATTTCTTGCGAATATCCCGCCAAAATAACCACCAATCGGCTGCGGTCGTCTTCCATGCGCTTGATGAGGGTGGCAACAGCCTCCTGACCGTAGGAGTCTTGTCCCTCGCCAACCAAAGCGTAAGCCTCGTCAATGAATAAGATGCCGTCTAAGGCGTCATCGATGGCCTTGTTGGTTTTTACGGCCGTTTGTCCGGCGTATTCGGCGATCAGGCCGCTGCGGTCAGTCTCGATTAAATGTCCCCGCTCCAAAACGCCCAGATGCTTGTAAATTCGGGCGATGAGTCGCGCCACGGTGGTCTTTCCCGTGCCGGGATTTCCGGTGAACACGATGTGGTAGGAGATGGGGGTGGTTTTGAGACCCTGTTTCTCGCGTTCTAGCTGAATTTTTACAAAGTTGACCAAGGTTTCTACCTCTTCTTTAACCGCGTCTAATGCGATGAGAGACCGAAGTTCTTTGAGAACTTCATCGAGGGTTTCGTCTGGGTTTTGTTCGTTGATTTTCAATGATTTATTGACTTTTTCGGGGAGCGGGTGGTGCAGCCATTTATAGATTTCGGCGAGTCTTTCTTCTTCTGCTTTGGATGTTTTTGCGTCGGCCTTCGAAATGATCAATGCGTATCTATTCAACGTGGCTGCGTACTTATCAAGCAATTTCGAACCCATGAGCTCCAACAGCGATGGCCATGCCAATTCGGATTTTACCGTTTCTTTAGGATTATCGCCCACGTTGAAATTCACGTTCATGGGATTGCCTTTGGCAATGATATTATTGAGTTCCACACAAATGCGCTCCATCATGGCTTCACCCACCAAATTATTGAGTTCCTGATCAGATTTTAACGTAAAATCTTCTATGTCTGGAATCAAATTATTCACTGCTAAAAATGCACCCATCAGCTCACGACTGTTAGCTTTAAACTCCTTTCCATAAACCACTTGCGCTACTTTAACGATGTCAAAAACGAAGCAAATTTTAGCGTCATCCATCGGAACGCCGCTCTTTTCCATCTGCGCCATTAGGTCTTTTTCGGTGCTCATTTCTTGCCACAAATTCCTCAAATCGCGGTTGATTTCACGAATCATGTCCAAATAAGCCGGACTCAATAATTGTGCCTTTTCTCGAATAGGGCTGTAACTATTTTGGGTTTCATAATTACTGGGGACGAAAGACTTTTTACCGTTATAAGTTTCGTCGAATTTATCGTCCGACACAAACAAAAGTGACAGAAAATCGATTCCCAAAGCGATGGCGTAAAAGGAGAGGACCATTTCTTGTTTCCAACCCACTAAAAGTGTCCCAATATAAACCACAGCGAGTAGGGGCTGCCCAAGATAGAATCGATGTCCGCCAATAAATCCGGTGGTCAGCGCTAAAATGACCGCGACATTTTTACTTTTTCTTTTCTGACTCATTCAATTGCAAAATACAACATTTACCTTTGAAGGTATTATGTTTAAACGTGTAAGTTTTGCATTTATCGCAATTTTGCTTTTGACTGAATGCTGGAACCCTAAAAAACAGCAAGCCCTAGGACTGATTCCCTCGAAAACTGGGTTAACATCGGTACGTGTGGCATTCTACAATTTGGAGAATCTGTTTGATACCATAAATGGCCCGAACGACGATTCTGAATACCTTCCCACATCTGAAAAGCCTTGGAATACATCTCGTTACCAAAGTAAATTGAAGAATATGGCACGCGTCATTGATTCCATTCAACCCCAAATTTTAGGAGTCTGTGAAATAGAAAATCGTCTTGTTTTGCTTGATTTGATCAAGACATCCACATGGTTGAAAAGCATCAAAGCCGAAGTAGTTCACTTTGAATCGCCCGATAAGCGCGGCATTGATGTTGCCATCCTAAAGTCTAGCCAATGGGCTGTAAAACAGACAGATACGTTGTGGGTTCCCACCGAAAATCCGGATAAACCCACTCGACACATCCTCATGGCCACATTCCAAAACGGAAAATCAGAACTATCGATGTTCGTAAATCATTGGCCATCAAGGAGTGAGGGAGAGCAATCAAGCAGACCTTTGCGTTTCAACGCGGCAAAAACGTTAAAAGACTATATTGATGCCCGCCCAGAAATGAAAAATTGGGTAGCGGTTGGCGACTTCAATGACAATCCCGAAGATTCAAGTTTGCGCTACATTTTGGGCGCATCAGACGAGCAGTCGAACAAAATCAATCTTGCCTATCTTCACCGATTGGCTCAACCCGAAACCGGTACTTTGAAGTACAACGGTCGTTGGGACATGTTTGACCAGATCATTGTGAGCAGGTCTTTATACCATTTGGGCCCTGAAAACGCGATACCACAGGTACAAATTTACCATCGCAATTGGCTCTTGCAGCAAGACGGGAAGTTTCAAGGCTATCCGTTGCGCACCTTCGGCGGCCGCACCTATTTGAACGGTTATTCAGACCATTTGCCGGTGTTTGTTGATTTGGAGATTGGTGGTCAGTGATCGGTGGTCGGTAAATCTGAAAACCGAAAACCGCTAACCGATAACCGCTAACCGAAAACCGAAAACCGCTAACCGTAATTTACACAACCTTCTTCATCGCTGCTGATACGAAACCAACGAAGAGAGGGTGTGGATTTTCGACTGTGCTTTTGAGTTCTGGGTGGAATTGGACGCCAACAAACCAAGGGTGATTTTCAACTTCTACGACTTCAGCGAGGCCGGTTTGAGGGTTGGTTCCGGTAATTTTCATGCCAGCATTTTGGATGGCGTCTTTGAAGTTGTTGTTGAATTCGTAGCGGTGACGGTGTCTTTCAGAGATTCGGGTTTTTCCGTACGCTTTAGCGGCGTGACTGCCTTTCACAAGTTCACAGTCGTAAGCGCCAAGACGCATGGTTCCTCCGTAATTGGTGATTTTCTTTTGTTCTTCCATCAAGTCAATTACGGCGTTCGCAGTGTCAGACATTTCCGATGAATGAGCATCGGCGATACCGGCCATATTTCTCGCGAACTCAATGACGCTTATTTGCATCCCCAAGCAGATCCCAAAGAAGGGAACTTTATTTTCACGGGCGTATTTCACGGCAATCACCTTGCCATCTATGCCGCGGTTTCCGAATCCGGGTGCTACTAATATCCCCTGATATCCAGAGAGTTTGCTCGCCACATTTTCTTCGGTGAGGAATTCTGAATGGATGTAGGTCACTTTTACTTCGCACTCATTGGCGGCGCCAGCGTGTATAAACGATTCATTGATAGACTTATACGCATCGGGGAGTTCCACATATTTACCCACCAAGGCTATTTTTACTTCTGATTTGGGATGTTCCAATCTGAACAAGAAGTTTGACCATTGGCTCAGTTCGGGCTCCTGAGATGATTTTAATTTTAGCTTATTGAGGACAACTTTATCGAGTTTTTCCTTCAACATGGCCATAGGAACCTCGTAAATGGTGCTCAAATCGCGAGCTTCAATTACGGCATTTCCTTGGACGTTGCAGAAAAGGGCCAATTTCTTTTTCAAATCGGCACCCAATGATTGTTCGGTTCTCAAAACGAGCACATCGGGTTGAACACCCAGCTCTAGCAAGCTCTTCACGGAGTGTTGGGTGGGCTTGGTTTTCAATTCCCCGGCCGCCTTCAAAAAGGGTACCAGAGTTAAGTGAACCACGCACGCATTAGCGTCCCCCAGCTCCCAAATAAGCTGTCTCATAGACTCTATGTAAGGAAGTGATTCGATGTCGCCCACTGTACCTCCAATTTCGGTGATAACAATGTCGTATTCGCCCGATTCGCCAAGAAGTTTCATGCGTCTCTTGATTTCATCGGTGATATGAGGAATAACCTGAACTGTTTTTCCCAAATAGGCACCTTTACGTTCATTTTCGATGACGGTCAAATACACTCTACCGGTGGTCACATTGTTGGCCTGACTGGTAGGTACGTTCAAGAATCGCTCGTAGTGTCCGAGGTCAAGATCGGTCTCAGCGCCGTCTTCGGTCACGTAGCATTCGCCGTGTTCATACGGATTTAAAGTACCTGGATCAACGTTGATATAGGGGTCAAACTTTTGGATGGTAGCACGATAGCCACGGGCCTGTAAAAGTTTCGCTAAAGATGCTGCAATGATGCCTTTACCTAGGGAAGAAGTAACGCCGCCCGTAACAAAAATGAACTTAGTTTGACTCATAAAAATGTGTAGTTACGGGATGCAATATTACGTCAATTTAAATTTCAGTTAAAAACAAAAGGGGTGGAGTTTTCAACATTGTTAGGATTAAGGTGATCGGTTATCGGTAGGTCGGTAGGTCGGTAGGTCGGTAGGTCGGTAGGTCCGTGATCGGTAGGTCGGTAGTCGGTAGGTCGGTGGGCGGTAGGTCGGTGGGTGGATTTTGCGGAAAGTGCAAATCTTAATTCGTAGTTTGTGTTTATCGCCAAGGGATTACAAAAGAATCTATCTTGATTTGAATCATGAATAATTTTAAAAAATTAAAAATTTGGAATCAATCAATTGATTTGAGTCATTCAGTTTTTGTATTTACAAAATCTTTACCAAAACCAGATTCATATGATGTTGTTAATCAGTCACGAAGAGCTGCAGTTTCAATTGCTTCTAACATTGCAGAAGGTTGTGGGAGAGGGTCCAACAAGGATTTTTGCCGTTTTCTAAATATAGCTCTAGGTTCCTCATATGAATTGGAAACGCAATTAATTATTTTAAAAAGGTTCTTTGCGACAGAAACGTCAAATTTGGAGGCTGAAACCGTCTCCATCCAGAAACAGATTCAGTCTTTGATTAAAACACTAAATTCAACCGAAAACTAACTTCCCATCACCGATCACCGATCACCGATCACCGATAACCGACTACCGACCTACCGATAACCGATCACTGACCACCAACCAACACAATCCACCCCATCTCATCTTCAATTTTTTGTAATTTGAGGTTGTCGAGGAAGGTTTTGATGGCTGTTGAGACTTCGTGGTTGGGTGATTCCATGACGGAGTAGTAGGTGCCGTTGCGGCCGAAGCCGTCTAGGTTGATGAGGGTGGCTGCGGTTCCTGTGATGAAAAGTTCGGAGATGGATCCAGATTGTTGCTTTTCAATCAGTTCAGTGATGGAAATGGGGCGTTCCTCTACTTCGTAGCCAAGGTGTTTTAGTCCCTTAATGACAGAATCACGGGTGATGCCTGCAAGCATGGTGTTGGTTAATGAAGGAGTTACAACTATTTTTCCGTACACGGCAAAGAAGTTGGTGGTTCCGGTTTCTTCTACCCACTCGTGTTCAATGGGATCGGTCCATAAAATTTGATCGTATCCTTCTTTTTGAGCTAGAGCGGTGGGATAGAGGGCTGCACCGTAGTTGCCGGCGCATTTGGTAAATCCAACTCCTCCGGGAGCTGCACGACTGTATTCGTCTTCCACTTTTACGCGGAGGGCCTTGTTGTAATAAGGTCCAACAGGACAAGCAAAGATGGCAAAACAGTAATTGTCAGATACTTTCACACCAATGTAATCATCGGTGGCGAACATGTATGGACGAATGTATAGGGCGCCGCCTTCGGTGCGGGGAACCCATGCACGATCAATGTCAATGAGTTGATTCAGACCGGCCATGAAGAGTTCTTCGGGGATTTCGGGCATGGCCATGCGAACGGCAGATCGGTTTAGGCGAGCTGCGTTATCTGTGGGACGAAAAATGGTGATGTCGTGATCGTTTTTTGAGGATGCGAAAGCCTTCATTCCCTCGAAAATAGATTGACCATAATGAATGGCTGAAGTAGCAGGACTAAGGGACAGATTTCCGTAAGGAACAATTCTTGGATTGGTCCATTCACCGTTTTTGTAGTCAGCAAGGAACATGTGATCGGTGAACATTTTGCCAAAACCAATGTTCTGGGGGTCAAATTCAGAAATTCTGCTTTCTTTAACCTTTTCTACTGTAATTTCGAACCTCATTACCTCAAAATTAGGGTAATTTTGTGAAGCATGAGCAATGAATCATTAAAAACTGAATCGGCCTGGTTGTTGTCAGGACTCTACCAAGGTGGCCTTTTTATTGGTAATGAGCCAGTTGCCGAAAAAGTTGAGACCAAAGAAATTCAAATAGAAACGCCTCAAATAGAGACACCAATGCCTCAATTTAGTGCTAAATTCATTCATTGGATAGAGGAGAATTCTGACTTTGATTACAAAGACATGATCAGTAAGATCATGTTTGCCCTTAAATGGAAAGGTCAAGAAATCAAAGCGGAAGATTTTATCTTTTTGAATAGCAATGAAGTAAAGCATTCTTTTGAAGAATTGCTGAATGCCGGTGCATTAAAGGCGGAGAGAATCCTGTTTTGGTCAAATAGAGTGACATCGACAAACGGAAGCCAAGTATTGCAGGTATTGTCACCTTCTTCAGTGGCCAAAGACAAGGATACCAAAATCAAGTATTGGAATCAGATCAAGAGTTATTTTGGGCTTTAAGGCGCGGGTCGTTGACTTTTTGAAGTAGGAAATAACTGATCACAAAGAAAATAACCAGAGCTAGAACGGAATTTTGCATGCCCTTTTCGGGTGAATGCTCTTCTACCCAAGCAAAAGAGAATAATCCAATGACCATGGCTATTTTTTCGGTGATGTCGTAGAAACTGAAGAAAGAAGTTGTGTCGGCAGTGTCTTCGGGAATGAGTTTAGAATAGGTGCTGCGGCTCATGGATTGAATTCCCCCCATGACAGCGCCTACAAAAAAGGCGAGCACATAAAAGCCCGTTTCAGATTTGTATTCGGCGTCGAACCAAGCGCCAATGCAAATGAAAACCCAGCATACCAAGGCTATGGATAGAGATAGTTTATTGCCATATTTCTTGGAAATCCAGGAGAATAGGAAGCTGCCCGCTATACCCACAAATTGAATAATCAATATAACAGGAATGAGTTTACCAGCAGGAAGTTGGAGTAATTTAGCGCCAAAAAATGCAGCTACAAGCATCACGGTTTGAACGCCCATAGATAAGAATAAAAACGCTCTCAAATACATCAACATGGAGGCAGATTGTTTGATTTGTTTCCATACTTTTTGAAGTTCATGGAATCCACTAAAAATACTTCCTTCTTGTTTATTTATTGCTGGAGTGCGTTTGATTTTGGAAAAGAAAATCTGTGCAAATCCCATCCACCAAATACCCACGGCAATGAAACAATAGCGAGTGGCGAGTCCTGAAGAAATATCCATTGCGGGAGCAAGGGCTTGAATGAAAATTAAACATAAAATGAGTAGAGTGCTGCTTCCTATGTAACCCATGGCAAAACCACGTGCACTAACCTTATCCATCATATCGGCATCGGCAATTTCAGGGAGGTAGGAGTTGTAAAATACGGAACTGCTCCAATATCCTATGCTGGCAAAAAAGAGCGATAGCAGTCCCCAGGTAACATCGTTGCCGTTGGCTGTGAAAAAGTAGAGTAGGGCGGTAGAGAGAGAGCCTAAATAGCAGAAGAACTGCAAAAAGCGCTTTTTATTGCCCTTGGAGTCTGCGATGCCGCTCAGGAGCGGGCTGGTTAAGCAAATGACCAAAAAGGAAAAGGCGAGAACGTAATTGCTGATAACGGTATTGGTGAAGGTAGAGCCCCAAAACTGGACTTGATCAGAAATGACGTTACCGAGTTCGTCTTTTTTTGTGGTAATGGCGGTGTAATAAACCGGAAAAATGGCCGAAGAAATTACAAGAGGGTACACGCTGTTGGCCCAATCATACATGGTCCAAGCGCGCATAGTGCCTTTATGGTTTTTTTCCATAGGGTTGCAAGATAAACTAAATTTTGGCTAAATGCTTGTGTAAGTTTAGCTGGCAAACTTCAGGTCTTGAATGAGGTTCCACTCCTCTTCAGCGATCTTTCTGGTGATGCGTAACTTCTTGGTTTTCTTGTCTCCCGAAGGAATTTCGAACATGAATTTCTTGAAGATGGTTTCACAAATACCTCTCAATCCACGAGCGCCCAACTTGTTTTCCATGGCTAGTTCCACGATGAAATCAAGAGCCTCATCGTCTACATTTAATTGAACTCCTTCCATTTCAAACAACATTTGATATTGCTTCATGATGGCGTTTTTGGGTTCCGTTAAAATACTTCTGAGCGCTTCTTTATCTAAGGGTTCTAAAGCGGTAACAATAGGAATACGGCCAATGATTTCAGGAATCAATCCAAAGGTTTTTAAATCTTGGGGATTGATTTGACTCAAAAGTCGCTTAGAGTTGATTTCGCGGTGTTCGTTGCGTTTGAATCCAACAGATTGGTTTTGCAAACGTCTAGAAATGACTTTTTCAATTCCGTCAAAAGCTCCGCCGCAAATAAACAAAATGTTTGAGGTATCAATTTTGACGTATTTCTGGTCTGGGTGTTTGCGTCCGCCTTCAGGGGCGACGTTTGCAACGGTTCCTTCTAAGATTTTAAGAAGTCCTTGTTGAACGCCTTCTCCGCTGACATCTCGAGTGATGGATGGATTATCAGATTTGCGGCTGATTTTATCAATTTCATCGATGTAAACGATGCCTCTTTCAGCCAATTCAGGTTTGTAGTTAGCCACTTGGAGTAATCGTGAAAGGATGCTTTCAACATCCTCACCTACATAACCTGCTTCTGTCAAAACGGTGGCATCTGCAATGGTGAAGGGTACATTCAATAAACGCGCTAAAGACTTAGCGAGTAGGGTTTTTCCTGTTCCTGTTTCACCAACCAATAAGACGTTGCTTTTTTCAATTTCAACGTCGTTGCTGTTGTGATTTTTATTTTGGATGCGTTTATAGTGATTATAAACGGCGATAGACAATGACTTTTTAGCTTCGTCTTGGCCAATTACGTATTGATCAAGATGTTTTTTAATTTCCAAAGGAGTGGGAAGGGCAACGCCTTCGTCAGACCCAGTGAATTTGGTTGGGATATCGCCTGATGGGAGGGAGGTTCCTAGTTCTTTGGCTACAATTTTATGTGCTTGTTCAACACATTGTTCGCAAATGTTTCCATCTAAGCCCGAAATCAAGAGAACAGCTTCCTCTTTCTTTTTACCACAAAACGAACAGCTCTGCCCTTTGGAATTTTTCATTGGAAATTAGGTTTATTTGGTTGAACGACGACCCAAAACTTCGTCAATCATACCGTATTCTTTGGCTTCCTCTGCAGTCATCCAATAGTCGCGGTCACTGTCTTTTTCAATTTTATCGTAAGGTTGACCAGAGTGGTAAGAAAGAATGTCATACAACTCTTTTTTCAACTTAGAAATCTCTTTGTAGGTGATTTCGATGTCGCTAGCCTGACCTTGAGCACCGCCCAAAGGTTGGTGAATCATGATGCGGCTGTGTGGCAGGGCAGTTCTTTTACCCTTGGCACCAGCTGTCATCAATACGGCACCCATAGAAGCGGCCATACCCGTGCAGATGGTAGAAACATCTGAACTGATGTATTGCATGGTATCGTAGATTCCTAATCCGGCATAAACACTTCCTCCGGGACTATTTACGTAGATCTGGATATCTCTGTTGGGATTTGCACTTTCCAAGAAAAGCAACTGGCCCATGATGATGTTAGCAACGTCATCGTAAATGGGAACTCCCAAAAAGATGATTCTGTCCATCATCAAACGAGAGAAAATATCAATGACGCTCGCATTCATTTGACGCTCTTCAATGATGTTTGGCGTAAGGCCATAAATTCCACCCGCTGCAGAAGCAGTCATGTTTGAATATTGATCAACATAAAGACTGTTAATGCCTAAATGCTTTGTAGCGTACTTTTTAAATTCTTTCCCGTAGTCCATAATTCTATATTAACAAAGATATCAAGAAATAGATTACTCTCCGTGAGTGTCTTTATGTTTATTTACGTGTTTGAAATAATCTTCCACCGATGTTTTCTTATCGTTGATGCTGATCATTTCACGAGCTTTATCATAAGATTTACGATAAATAACACGGTCGCTCATTTGACCTACAAATTCACGCTCTTGCAAACGTTTAGCAATGGTTTCGTTCAAGAAGTCTTGACCAATCATGCTAACATCCAAGCCGTATTGCTTGTACATACCCACATAGTAAAGACGAGCTTCTTCAATCACTTCGGCTTGTTCAGCTTTAAGATCGTGTAGCTCAGCCAACTTGTCAATGATCAATCTACGCTTCAACGCATCTTTCTCTTGAGCATATTTTTCGTCGATGTTTTCGGCGTTGTAATCTTCGGTTTTGGTTTCCATCAACCAACGCTTCAAGAAGTCATCTGGCAATTGGATGTCGTGTTTAGACATGATTAAATGCCCAATTTCATGATCCAACCACAACGATGCTTCGTTTTTATAGTATTGCTCTAAATTAGATTTTACTCTTTCACGGTATTCAGCTTCATTTGCTGGAGTTTCAGTTGGGAAAACCTCTCTGAAATAGTCTTCGTTCAGCTCAGGAAGGATGCGTGATTTAATTTCAGTAACATTTACTGAAAAAGAACCTGACAAATCAGCAATTGCTTCCTTAGCCACAGCCAAGGCGCTAGTTAATACGCTTTCGTTGTTGTTGAACAACTCTCTAACATCGCAAGTAGTGGTAAATCCTTTTTCGATGCCAATGAATTGTTTTTGCAACTTCTTATTCTCAATCATTGAAGGAACAAAACTCACCGATTTAGCGGTAACACCGCCTTCGAGTGGTTGTCCGTCTTCACCCAATTCATTCACTTCAGCATAAACAATAGATTCAGCATCAGAAATTGTTGCATCATCTAATTTTGCGTGACGTTTGCGAGCATATTCAATATCTTCGTCAATTTCTTTATCGGTTACTTCAATCTGGAAAAGATCTAATTTGTCTTTGGTAGTAAGGTTTAATTCAAATTTTGGAGCCAAACCTAAATCGAAAGCAAATACAAAATCTTCAGAATTTTCAATATCCAACTTAGAATCAAAGCGGGTGCTGCCTAATGGATAGCCCAATGTTTCTAATTTTTGCTCTTCAATAAACTCGTTTAATTTTTGAGAAGCAATTTGTTGTATTTCATCGGCAAGAACGGTTTTGCCATACATTTTTTGGATCATTCCCATGGGAGCTTTCCCAGGACGGAATCCACGAATGGAGGCGGTTTTTTGAATTTTCTTGATTTGTACGTCTACTTTTTCTTGGTAATCAGCTTTCGACATTTCAATGAGAACCGAAGCTTCTAGATCGTTGAGTTTTTCTAAACGGATATTCACGACAATAAATTATTAATCTCTTTAAACGAAAAATGGAACCTATGTTGAGTTCCATTTTTCGGGTTTGTGCACGCGGAGGGACTCGAACCCCCACGCCTCGCGGCGCCAGATCCTAAGTCTGGTGCGGCTACCAATTACGCCACGCGTGCTAGTTGTTTCTGTGAATCAAAGATTCTTTCGAAACGGGAGTGCAAAAATAATAAAAATTATTCAACTTTTAACACCTTTACGGAATAAGAATAAACTTTCTTGTTTTTCAGGGTGATTTTGATATCAATTTTCTCGCCGTTGGGCAACATTTGAAATTCTGTTCTCCTGATGTTGGGCTCAAACACTAGGGTTGAGAAGGGTAACATGGGCGACTGCTCCACGTGTCCGCTTACCGTCATTTTTGAAATGTGTGGGGCGCTAATCTCGATTTTAGCGTCTTTCAAATCACCATACATGGAAAAACTCCATTTTTCAAACATCAAAAGGTTCGGACAATAGCCTTGAGGAGGCCAGCTGATGAAGTTTTTCTGATAATATGCGGAGTCGGCTAATTTTTCGCCGGGAGCCACCATCCAAAATACCGAATTGTTTTCGCTAGCTCCAAATCCAAAATACTTAGCGTTTGGTGCAAGCATATATTGTCTGTTGTACAACTCTTGGCTCTTTTGATCTGAAATCAATACTGTTGCTGCAATGGCGGGATTGTTGTCTTTTACCACTTGTGCATAACGAGCGGCTTCAGCTGCACCTTGAGTAAAGCAAATGTGGGTTTCAGGTGTTGGTTCCCTAGTGAAAACTCCCACTGGGGCATACATCACCGATGCTTCTTGACAACGCTCTCCCTTGTATTCGCTGAATCTCACCAAATCTCTCACCCCGGCCGCCGTTCTGAAATAGTTGATGCGGTCTGTGATTTTTTCTACCGTTGAGTCGGGCATAGCTCCTGCTTCACAACGCTTAGAGATACCTTTCCAGCCTGTGGCAGCAAGGGTTTCGTTGTTTCTTTTAAAACTGTAGATGCGGGTGTTCTTGTATCGAACTTCAAAATCTTTGAGAACAATTTTCTTGTTCAATGAATCTAACATGAGATTCTTGGGATATTCTTTCTTTAACAATTGGTAGAATCCCCAAACCGTTTCCATTTTGCCGTATAAAGTAAAGGTATCAATGGCCTTAACCAGCAATTTTTCACGATCTGCCAATAAGGCAACTTTTCTCAAAGGAAAATCTTTCACCAGTCCGTCGTTCCACTTGAACAAATAATCCCAAGTGCTTCCTGTGATATCCGATTTCAACCAATTGCTGTAGGCTTGAAAACGGTATTCTTTGAAGTTTAAGTTTTTAGGATAGGCAGAAACTGCGTGATTGTATAACGAATACAGCAGTCTGCGACTGATGAATGGAGGTGGATTTTTCAAAATAGATTCCAGTCCTTTTTCGTTGATTTGCTGAGTTTTGTATGTGATAGGGTACCACTTGTAAAAATAATAGACAATAGCATTGGAGTTGTTCTTCTCCATAAACGTTTTTAGGCAGGCATTGATGAATGCTGCACTATCGGCCAATAAAAATTCGTCACTTTTAGACTTGCAACCGTTTTTAACCAATGATTTTTTTGCTTGATAGAAAGCCGAATCAAACAGTCTTGCTTCAGTCAGATCGTTTCGACTCAACAGATAATTCAATTTTTGGATGAAATAATTGTTCTGACTGCTGAGGAAGTATTCGTTGTTGATGTCGTAGTATAATCCGCGTTGAATCCATCTCAAAACCTCGGCGTTGAGCCCTACTTCTTGTTGCATTTCACGAACTTTCTTATCGATGACGCGTACAATAGTTCTGGTCAATTTAATGTCCTTGGGAAACATATCCAACCCCATTTCCACGTAGAAGAACGATGAATCTTCTTTCTTCTCATTGGCGTAATAATTGGCCAATTCTTGGTACACTTTGATGTTAAAGGTGTGTTTGTGGGATGCTGCATTTACCGAATCTTGCCAAGCGCTGTACATCATAACAGCGGCTTTGGTTAGGTATGGGCCCGCTTTAGCATTTTCCTTTAAAAACCAATGACATAAGCCTATATGAGTGAATGCGATGGTGTCTTTGCTCAAGTCGTAACAGGTTTGAAAAAGGGGCAAGGCATTTGCAAATCGATCTCTGTTGTAAAGATCTAAGGCTTCAATCATGTAAAACTTAGAATATTCTCTATACAACCACTGGTATTTGGATTTTAGTTCAGAAGTTTCATCTTTCTTTTCAGCTCTTTCTAAAGATCTTAGTACGTTTTTGGTGTTGGTTCGGACTTCGTTGGGATCTTTAGACGATTTAGCGATTTCAAATTCAGCCCATGCCTTGATGTAATTCAATTCGGTCAAGGTTCTGTCTTTGGCAATGCCTTTTTCGCAAATGCCAATGGCTTTTTCGTATCGCTTGCTTTTAATGGCATCAATGGCTTTGCCAATGGTTACTGATTGCGCTGAAATGCTGGAGATGATCAGCTGGATGAAAATGAAAAGGTAAAATTTTCTCATGAAGAGGTTACTTTAGTTATTTGAGTAACATGAATGATTGACTTTTTATTTTACGGAACGTATCGTTTCCGATTAACTCTAAATGAACAATGTAGAATCCATCAGGACAAATCTCACCCATAAAGGTGCCGTCCCAGCCTTGATTTAGGCCTTCTTGTTCGTATAGTTTTTCGCCCCAACGATTGAAAATCATCATTTTCATGTATTTGAATCCTTCAATGTATGGAGTGTAAATATCGTTTGGAGCTGCAGCGTTGGGTGTAAATGCGGTTGGTAACCATACCACTGGCGGACAGCTATCTATGAGGTTGACGTCGTCTGTAGCGGTGCAACCATCGGGGCTGGTAACGGTTACTTTATAGTTTCCGGCGGTGTTGGCGGTGATGGATGCGCTGTTTTCTCCGGTGGGCACCCATGAATAGGTATTGCCAGCGGTGAATCCAGCATCCAAAATGATGGATATATTTCTGCATACAAATCGATCTCCACCCAAATCTACGGTAGGACGAACGCCTTGTCTCACGGTGATGATTTTCTCTGAAAAGGCACAAATATTTTGAACGCGTACTTTGTAGGTTCCGGCTTTGGTGGCGGTTAGTTTTTGAAGAGTATCACCTGGCTTCAGTGTCACATCAGGGCTAGACCAAATGTATTGATTGTATTGGCTTGGGTTTCCCGCATCGAGAATGAGGTTGATGTTGGGAGAGCAGATGATGGTATCTCTCATGGGGATGGGAGCGAGGGTACCGTCAATGACCAAAACATAAGCGGCGTTAGTATCGCGGGTACCGCTTTGAAAGATACTGACACAAGAGGCTTTGAATAGTCCGGCATTGGGATATTGAATGGATGGCTCTCTCAAGGTAGAGGTGCCTGGGGTACCTCCTTCGAAGGTCCATTCCCAACCCACGCTGGGCTCAGAACTGCCGGTGTTGAACTCTCTGAAATTCACCGAGCTGCCTTTGCAAATGATGACTGACGGAGTTTGGCTCCACAGTTTTTGGGTTGATGCAGCTATTAAAAGCGTGAAAATCAGGATTTTGGCGTATGCGATTTTCATAGAGTTCAGATATGTACAAAAGTACACAGAAAAATCAAATTTGGAACTTTTCTTATTCCCCGTCGTCGTCATGGTCGTCTTCATCCACATCATCTCCATCTTCTTCGTCTGACTTTGGTTTTTCGGAGGACTTTTTTTCCATGTTGTAAATGCCACCTGGCTTGTTGGTGCTGGATGCTTTGATGTTTATGGGGTCTCTGAACAACATAGCATTGTCTGACATTTCTTCTTGAAATGATGATTCGGCATTGGTGTACAAACCCAGCCTGTATATACCTGGTTCTATGTTTTGTCCTTCCAAGGAAATTGCATCATTTTTAAATTCTTTGGCGGACATGTGTTTCATGCCATTTTCAAATTCGTAGGTTTTGATGAATATGGGGTCTTTTCCTTCTTGGTACAGGTATATTTTCACTACAAAGGGTGGAGTTCTGTCTAGACTGTTGTTGCCATCAGTGAGAACCATGAAATGCACCCCTTTGATGGTTTTGGTGCTAGCATCATACCCCTCGAAGTACATATTTTCTTCTAAGTTGGTGGGATAGGTGTTGGTAGGTTTTACGGCTTGCGCATTTACTTCTGCAATAGAAAGTATTGCCAATAAGGGTAAAAGATACGATTTCATGAGCCAAAAATACAGACTTTCAGAGAGTTTTATTTTAATTCATGGTCAATTTTACATTTGTCTGCTATTATGCCTTTCTGTTGGCCAATAAGACAGGCGCGCTGCCGTCAAACGGATTGTCAAATCGACCAATGGTTTTGGCGTCCATGCCGTTGGCTCGCTTGACAGCGCTATCGCCGTAACGCAGTCGGATGCGATCCATGGCTTCGTACAAATGAATCATTTCTTCGGTTTCTTCGAAAAGGTTGATTTGGTAGCCTCCGCTGACCAAGTCGCTGAATCGAACTCCCACCAAGCGAATGAGTTGCCTCCGTTGGAAGAGTTTGTCAAACAATTCTAAGGTGCGTTTGATGAGGGTGTGATCTGCGCTGGTGTAGGGTATTTTGGCTTGTGCTGAGTAGGTGTTGAAGTCGCTGTACCTGATTTTTACGGTCACGCAGGCGCATAATTTGTGGCCTTTTCTGAGCTGAAAGGCGAGGTTTTCTGCCATGGCGCTGAGCAAGTTTCGAAGTTTGACCACGTCAATGGTGTCGCTCTCAAAAGTTCTCTCGGTGCTGATGCTTTTTCTCTCGTGGAAGGGAATGACAGGTCGGTCGTCAATGCCGTGAGCCTTTTGCCAAATATCAACGCCGGGTTTATGCAGGGTTTTGAAAATCAGTTCTTTGGGGATTTCTTGCAGGGTTCTGATGTACTGAATGCCCAATTGCCGGAGTGTTTTGTAGGTTTCTCCGCCTACGCCAGGGATGGTTTTGACGGATAGGGGCGACAAAAACCCTTTTTCTGATCCGTGCTCCACGAATTTTTGTCCGGCCGGTTTCGACACTCCCGTAGCAATTTTACTGACGGTTTTGTTGGCTGATAGACCAAAACTGATGGGCAGACCGGTTTCTTTCTCAATTTTCTGCTTCAGTTCTTGGTTCATCTTCCAACATCCGAAGAAACGATCCATGCCGGTAAGATCAATGTAGAATTCATCGATACTGCTTTTCTCGTAAAGGGGCACCGACTCTGCGATGATTTCGGTCACCATCTGCGAATATTTGCTGTACAGGTGCGAGTCGCCGCGAATGTAAATGGCATCAGGACAAAGCATTCGGGCTTGCTTCATGGGCATGGCGCTGTGCACCCCAAATTTTCGGGCTTCGTAACTGCAGCTAGCCACCACTCCGCGATCGCTCATTCCGCCAATGATCAAAGGTCTCCCCTTGAATGAGGAATTCTGCAACCTCTCCACACTCACAAAAAAGGAGTCTAAATCCATGTGAGAAATATGCCGCTCTTTCATTTTGATTAAAATATTGACAAAGTTTTGTCTGTAAATTAATCAAAATTAATGAATCGTGCAAATGTTAAAAAAATTAAACCAAACCCCCTTCAAATTGTTAGTCTTTCAAATGAAAAACTACGTTGTCATTGGCGGAACTTCTGGAATAGGACAAGCCCTGGTTGAACTGCTTTCAAGAGATAATCAAGTGTGGTACACCGGTAGAAGTCCCCAAGAACCACAAAACCCCAATTCCCATGCCATTGCATTGGATGTAACCCAAGAAGACCTCGATTTTTCATGGTTGCCAGACACCGTTCACGGCATCGCCTATTGCGTGGGAGCCATAGCCCTCAAGCCGTTTCACCGAATCAAACCCCAAGAATTTGTAGATGACTTTCAAAAACAATCATTAGGAGCTGTAAAAACATTGCAAGCCGCTTACAACTCACTCAAAAATGCAGAAAATGCCTCTGTGGTGCTCTTTTCTACCGTGGCAGTGCAAACCGGTTTCCCTTTCCATGCCTTGGTGAGCTCATCGAAAGGCGCCATCGAAGGACTTACCCGCGCGCTAGCCGCCGAGTGGGCTCCAAAAGTGAGGGTAAACGCCATTGCTCCGTCCATTACCCAAACTCCTTTGGCAGGATCGCTGTTGAATTCCCCCGAAAAAATTGAAGCCAACGCTTCAAGACATCCTCTGAAAAAAATAGGACAACCCCAAGACATCGCCAAACTAGCGCAGTTTCTGCTGTCTGAAGATTCGTCGTGGATTACCGGACAGATTCATCACATTGACGGTGGAATTTCAAACATCAAAATTTAAAGCAAACCTTCTACGCCGAACCGCCCATCCATGAAGAAACCCTGGAACATTCCTGATCTTCCCGTTTATAGCATTGCTACACAACGCGATGGACAGGTGAATATGAATATTTGTACTTATGTTTCGGCGGTAAGCATGACCCCAAAGAGGTACATTGTAGCCATTTATTACAACACCCAAACACTGGAAAATGTGCTGCAAAACGGTGAATTTGTGCTTCAATTATTGAGCGAAAAACAAGCCGCTTCAGTCAGAAATTTCGGACAAAAATCGGGGAAAAGCTTTGATAAACACGGCTTCCTTCAGCGAAAAAATAATCCAAAAATAGGCGCTAAAATAATAGAAGAAACCTACGAGCTACATCTGTGGAATTCGTTCCAAGTTTTGAAACATGCCGTGGCTTTGATTCACCTTAAAGTCATTCAACATCACAGCGCGGGCGATCACGAACTTTTTTTATGCGATGTGGTTGGTTACAAAGTCCAAAACACCCAAAATCCATTGACCATCAATAAATTGAGAGAACTTAAATTAGTAAGAATGTAATGTCGCAACTCACAGATGAACAAATAGATAGAGTGATTGAAATGGCCTGGGAAGACCGCACCACCTTTGATGCGATCAAGGTGCAGTTTGGGTTGTCAGAGTCGCAAGTCATTGCCTTGATGCGCAATCAACTCAAGCGATCCAGCTTCAATTTATGGCGAAAAAGGGTCAATCAGGGCATTTCCCAAAAGCATGCCGCTACCCGAAATCCCGAAATCAATCGATTCAAGTGCACCCGACAGCGGAGCATTTCCAACAATAAAATCAGCAAACGCTAATACATGCAGTCAATTTTACTGGATAGAATAGATGCCATTGACCCCGTGAAATACGGCAAAACCCGTAATTTTCTCTGGGGAAGCGTAACCGAACTATCGCCTTACGTCTCTCGCGGAGTCATTTCAACCAAGCAGATCAGAGACCGGATTTTAGAGAACGGACATACCCAAAACGAACGGTTGTTTCAACAACTCGCTTGGAGAGATTATTTCCAAAGGGTGGGGCAGGTGCATCCCGATTTGGATCAGAAAAACGTCAAAAACGACCCCAGTCATTTCTTGTCCAGCCAAATGCCCAAGGCCATTCTCGAAGCAAACACCGGCATTAAAGCCATCGACGACGGACTCAAACGCCTTTACGATACCGGGATGATGCACAATCACATGCGCATGTACGTGGCCATGCTGGTTTGCAACGTGGCCCGAACCGATTGGAAAACAGGCGCACGTTGGATGTTTCATCACCTCAAAGACGCTGATTTTGCTTCCAATCACTTGAGCTGGCAATGGGTTTGCGGCGCCTTCAGCAGCAAGCAGTATTTCGCCAATCAAGAGAACATCAACAAGTACTGCAATACCAAGCAGACTGGCACCTTTTTAGACGTTGATTACGATCGATTTTACCGCATGGATGTCCCCGATGTTCTTCAATCTCGTTCAGATTATTCCATTGATAAACAACCTGTTGGGCTAAAAATCAGCGAAATTCAAAGGCATCGAAATTTTGATGCTAGCGCCCCCATTGCCATCTATCATCCCTACCATTTAGATCCACATTGGCGAAGCACAGAACCCGTAAATCGACTCTTTTTATGGGACCCCAACTGGCTCGAACGCTTCCCAGTATCGCTCAAATTTCAGTCCTTCATCCAAGAACTTGCGCAAGAAATTCCCTCTTTAATTTTTGTTTCGGGGGATGTTAAATCGTTGAAGGTTCAATTTCCACACCTTGAATTTTACACCCGCGAGCACCCTCATTTTTCAACTTCTCTTTCCGGGGGATTCACCGTCGATGACCGCGACTGGATGTTCCCGTCTGTTTCGGGACATTTCCCCTCGTTTTTCGCCTTTTGGAAGGCCGCCGAAAAATCCCAAAAAAACCGATAACTCAAAATTTAATCATTGAACATTTCAAAGCAAGATATATTAAACATGGAAACCCGTTACCGAGCGAATTTCATCAATTCGTTGGGTGGATTCAAGAGCGTGGTTTTGGTGGGCACCAAGAGTCAATCAGGGCTTGAGAATGCCTCAATTTTCAGTTCCTTGTTCCATTTGGGAGCCAATCCTGCTTTATGTGGAATGATTGTACGTCCAGACGTTTCCGAACGCCATACACTCGAAAACATTGAAGAAACGGGCTTTTACACCCTCAATCACATTCGTCCAGAATTCGTGGAAGCAGCTCACCACTGCAGTGCGCGCTATCCGAGAGAAATTTCCGAATTCAAAGCATCGGGACTTACACCCGAGTATCTTTTTGATTTTCATGCCCCCTTTGTGGGAGAGAGTCACTTGAAATTTTCGGTAGAATTCCGCGAAAAGCACCCTCTTGCGATCAACGGAACCATCCTCATCATTGGCGAAATCATGCAAGTCATCCTCCCCGAAGACTGCCTCCAACCCTCAGGATTCATTGACTTGGAACTCGCTCAAACGGTCACATGCTCAGGCTTAGACTCCTACCACACCACTCAAAAGTTGGTACAGTTGCCGTATGCGAAACCTTTGTCAGGCTTTTAGTACTTAGTCCTTGGTCTTTGGTCTTTGGTCAATAGCGGTCAGCGCACAGCGCACAGCCATCAGCGGTCAGCTGTCAGCGATCAGCGTTCAGCGTTCAGCTGTCAGCTGTCAGCCATCAGCCATCAGCAGCGGCAAGGCCGCAAAGCGGCGCGAAGCCCAAGTCCTAGCGAAGCGTGAGTCTCAAAGTCTCCAAATAAGCGGTCAGCCGACAGCCGTCAGCCCAAAGACCAATATTAATTTGCCCTCGAGTTGTAAGGAATTTTCTTTGAAGCGTTCTGCATGAGCATTTCCACTAAAGAGTTTACAGAGGTAGTTAAACTACCAGAATAACGGTGGTCGTAATTCCAAAACATGGTATTGTCTGAACAATCCTTGATAGACATATTCACGGTGACTTCATTGGTTGCGGGGGCGGTCCCTAAAAGAACAACGGTGGCAATCGCGGCACCCTCTGACATCGGTTTTGACAATCCAAATTGCGAGTTTATAACTGCATCAACACCCAGAGCTTTGCACACTTCCGCGGTGGTATATGTCCCATCTGGAAAAGAACGCTGCAATAGAGTATTGGTCTCTTCAACATCCATAATATCTACGAATAATTGGCCCTTCATTTTTCGTTTTAGCAGGGACTTATAAATTTCGTTTTGGAAATTCAATGATTCCGTATTTTGTTGTTTTTGCATTTCTTCGGCTGAGAAATTCTTTTTCACTTGGATGGTTATTTTCGGGGGAAGGATTGCTATTTTCTGATGCTTAGCAGCCCTGTCAAATGCATCGGGAGTATTATAAATGGTTGGTCCACAACTAGTAAAAACCAGAACAATGACCATAACGCCGGAAAATAGATTTTTCATGAATCAAGTTTAACACGAATTCACGAAGGGTGCAACATTAGATTGAATTTTTACCTAAGTTGTGTAATTATCAGCGGTCAGCGGTCAGCCGACAGCCGACAGCCGTCAGCCGACAGCCAAGGTCCAAAGTCCAATACTAACTCCTTGCAAATTCAATGAGTGGTTTATAATTATTCATGTCTGCTGATTTCAATGCTTTCAAATAGATTAACCTAACATTGTTTTCATTAGAAATGTTAGCAGCACCCCATGTAAAAACTGATTTGCCAAATAAATTTGTTATAATTACATCGGCAATTAAGCGACTATGTCTTCCGTTACCATTTGGAAAACAGTGTACACTCACAAGTCGATGTTTAAAACGCAGCGCAATTTCATCTGGAGGGTAGGTGTTATTTTTGCACCAATAAATTGCATCATCCAGCAAGTATTTAAGTTGAATGGGTATCTGCCAATGATCAATACCTAAGTTTTTGTTGCTGTTTCGGAATTTTCCAGCCCATCTCCAAACTTTTGAATACATTTTTTTATGGAGTAATTTGATAAATTCTTCGCTGAAAATATTTTCAGATTTAAATGACCGACTTATCGTCCAAATAATGGCTTGTTCAATGTTTTGTTGTTCAAATTCGTCCAGTTCTCCACGGTTAGAAATTGTAGAAATAAGAAGCCCGTCCTTTTCTTCATCATCTAATGGTGTCTGTCCCTCGAAATATTCAATTTCTAATCCCATAAAATTTTCGGTAATTCATTTATTAGCTCCTCTGTTCTTTCTTGTATGGCTGTTTGAATTCTATTTTTTGAATTTGCTTGATCTTCCAATTTCATGGTGCTAGATGTACGCATCACAATGATTTTTGCTAATTCATTCGCCCGTTTTTCGACAAGAGCATCTAAATTTTCATCATTGGGAACAAAACCATATACCAATTGCATATCCATAGCTTTTGCTATTTCGCTCAATGATTTGAGAGTAATCGAACCCTCTTTTTCTCGTCTCTCCATATCTAAAACAGCCTGTTTGGTTACACCTATTTTATTACCTAATTGCTGCATTGAAATCCCTAAGGTCGTTCTGATTGCTTTGATCCAACCAACCGGGGGAGGTGTGACTTGCTTCAACGAAGAAAATTGCGACATTTTTCTGCTTAATTGTTGAAATTGCAATGATTTTTTACGCATAAAGTAAAGATTTTGTTTTACAAATGTATTTCAAAAGTAAAGTAATAGCTTTATAAAAACAATAAAAAGTAAATTAATAACTTTACAAAACAATAATAAAGTAAAGTTATTAGTTGACTATTTCGATTCTCCACCTTTGCACCGCTTGGAGCAGTATTTGACGTTTTCCCAGTCTTTTTCCCACTTTTTTCGCCAAGTGAACGGCCGTCCGCAGGTCACACAAATCTTTTGTGGCAGGTTGGATTTTTTGATCATTTTCATTTGTACTGGTTATCGGTTATCGGTATTCGGTTATCAGTTAACTGCTGTCGGCTGCTCGCTGCCCGCCGTCCGCTGAACGCTGAAAGTTGACCGCTGACGGCTGATCACCGATCACCGCTCACCGACCACCTTAACAATCCCCCCTCGGAAATACTTGATGTATCCTTCCGTCATTTGGGAGAAACAAATCACAAATCCCGTCCAACCGTAAAGGAAGCCGCGATTGAAAAAGTAGTTTCGGGCGAATTTGACCACCGGACTGAATACCATCTTTAACAACAAAGTTGGCCAACCCAATGTTTTGGCGTGGCGGGAACCGATTTTTCCGTATTGCAGCGATTTTAAGAAAACTTCCTTGCGGGTTTTATACGAATAATGCAACAAATCGCCCTCCAAAGAACGCTTCGGAAGTCCACGCTTAATCTTAAAACGATCGTGTGGATTATTACCTTGCCATAATCCGTCCATGCGATTCCACAACCGAAGTTTTCTGTCGGGATACCACCCACAGCCCTTTATCGCTTGCGCCCCCACAAAATTCAAACGGTTCATGTAGTAACCTGAACTCTTGAATCCCGCTTTTTTTTCTCGGAGGATGGATTCAATCAACGCCTCTGACAGTTCCTCATCCGCATCTAAACTCAGCACATATTCATATTGGGCGTGCTCTTTTGCGAAATTTTTCTGCTGTATATGTCCCTCGAAAGCATTTAAAATGACCCTCGCACCCAGATTTTCAGCGATTTCCACGGTGCGGTCCTGGCTGAAACTGTCAACAATCAAAATGTCATCGGCAACCTCGCGCAACGACTTGATGCAGCGCGCAATGCAATCTTCCTCGTTAAAAGTGATGACAACGGCCGAAAGTTTCTGAATGGACACGATTCAAAGATAGTGAAATCCTCAGTCAAACAACCCCAATTGACGCGGAAGCAGCTGAAAACTCATGCGATGATGTTCCGTTGGACCGTGCAACCTGATGGCTTCTCGGTGTGTTTTCGTGGGATATCCGGCGTTGGAATTCCAACCAAACTGCGGATTTTCCAAGTGCAACTTATCCATGTACTCATCTCGATGAGTTTTCGCCAAAATACTGGCCGCAGCAATATGTAAAAATCGGGCGTCGCCTTTCACAAAAGTTTCGTGCGGCACCTCTTTGTATTTTTTGAACCGGTTTCCATCAACCGCTATCATTTGAATGCCTTCAGATATATTCGCATCTATCAATAGATTTTCCACCTGTTCAATGGCTCTGTGCATAGCCAAGATGCTGGCATTCAATATATTGATCTGGTCAATTTCTTTCTCTGTTGCCCATCCAACGGCCCAATAAAGAGCATTTTCCTCAATATAAACTCGCAACGCATCCCTGTTCCCTTTAGAAACTTGTTTGCTGTCATTCAACAAAGCATGTTCAAAGTTATTGGGCAAAATCACCGCCGCCGCCGTGACAGGTCCCGCCAAACATCCTCGACCCGCTTCATCGCAGCCCACTTCAAAGAGATATGGAGATGATTTATTTTTCATGTTATTTTCAGCTCTCAGCTCTCAGCTCTCAGCGCTCAGCGCTCAGCGCTCAGCGGTCAGCGGACAGCGGACAGCGGTCAGTGGACAGCCGATAGCTGACAGCTGACAGCCGATAGTTAGTGATTACCAGCCACCGGCCCTATCTCAACACCTTGCTTGGCGAGGTTGCGCTTGGTGGTTAATGCGTAAAATGCTAGATAAACAAAGCACAATACCCCAACCCAGTATGATTGTGATATTCCGATAGATTCAGATAAGTTGCCTTGAAGAACACTTACAAAGCCGCCGCCCATGATCATCATGATCAAAAAGTTGGAGCCTTGACCCGTGCTGCGTCCCAAACCGGCAATCGATAAGGTGAAGATGCAGGGCCACAGCGTAGAGCAAAAAAGTCCCACAGAAATAAAAGCAAACATCCCCACGGTTCCGCCAGAAAAAATACCAATGATCAGCATCACAATGGCCGCCACCGAATAAATGAATAATTGGTTGGCTGGATTGCCTTTGCTGGCAAAATCTAAGGCTATCAAAACAAATATCAGCGCAAAATAGTTGTAAAATACAGAAACGTCTTTGCCCGCGATGAGGTTGACACCCAAGAAGATGCCAAATGCAATGAAGGGCAAAACAAACCGCATCACCTGCTTCATAGCGCTGCTGATGTTGAACGCCGATGCGGCGCTGGTCCAACGACCAATCATCAAAGATGCCCAAAACAAGGAAATGTAAGGCGCCATCTCATCGGTTTTGAAGTTCAATTGTTGCTTCATGAATTCAGGGAGGTTTGAGGCTGTGGAAACTTCCACACCTACGTATAAAAAGATGGCTATCATACCCATCCACAGCTGCGGATAACTCAAGGCCGAACGAACTTCGCCCGCTTCAGCGGCTGATGCATCGTTCGATTCGTCTTCTTGGTTGGTTTTTAAATTCCAGAAGATGAATCCAAACAATAAAAACAAAGCTCCAAGAACCATGTAAGGAATTTTAACGGCTGAAATGTCCATCGAAGTGGCACCGCCAGAACCCATTTCCCCAAATACGGCAAAACTCACCAACAACGGACCCACCGTGGTGCCTAAATTGTTGATTCCGCCGGCCATGCTCAAACGCTGGCTTCCGGTTTCTGGACTTCCCAACAAGATGGCCAACGGATTGGCAGCGGTTTGCTGGAACGAAAATCCGATACCCACCACAATCAAGCCGCCCAGAAGTAGCTCAAAAGATGCGTTATCTGCCGCCGGAATGAACAATAAAGTTCCTAAAGTGCTGATGAAAAGTCCAACAGCAATGCCTTTTCCGAATCCCCATTTTTTGATCAAATCAAACTTCAAAAACTTGATCATTCCTAAGTAAATCAGTGAACCCAGGGTGTAGGCCACGTAGAAAGCGAAGGCAATCATTTGACTTTTTCCTTGGGAAAGGTGCAATTTGTCTTTGAAAACGGGAATCAAAATGTCGTTGCTGGCAGCAACAAATCCCCAGAAAAAGAAAACGCTGACCAAAACAGCGAATAATCGGGTGGCTTTAGAGTTGTTCATTAGGTTATTGTTTGCGTTACAATATGGAATTGCCAAAACTATGAATTTTTTTGAAGATATCAATTGATTATTTTCGTGGCATGCAGCCTTTGCAAAGCAAATTACCGTGGGTGGGAGAGTCCATCTTCTCAAAAATGTCAAGAATGGCCCTCGAAGAACAAGCGCTGAACTTGTCGCAGGGATTTCCTGAGTTTCAGCCGCCTCCGGAGTTGATTGAAGCCATTCATCAGGCCTCGTTGATGGGTAAAAATCAATACACCCCCATGCCCGGAACCCCTGAATTGCGCGAAGCCATTGCCCTCAAAGAGCTGCAAATTCATCAGCACACGGTCAATCCACAGACGGAAATTACCGTCACTCCAGGTGCCACAGCCGGACTATACACAGCCATTCAAGCGTTGATTCACCCCGGCGACGAAGCCATTATCGTTGAGCCCGCTTACGACAGTTACCGCCCTGCCATAGAGCTCGCAGGCGGAGTTTGCGTGCCCGTTCAATACAATTTATCCGACTTTTCTTTTCCTTGGGATGAGCTTACGGCCGCCCTTAGTGAAAAAACCCGATTGATCATCATCAACACTCCCCACAATCCGCTGGGAGTGATCTTTTCGGCCGCCGATTTTGAGCGCCTGTATCAACTGATTGAAAACACATCCATCCGGGTGATTTCAGACGAAGTATATGAGCACATTGTTTTTGATGGACAAAAACACAGCAGCATTTTAGCGCATCCAGGATTGAAATCTAGGGCTGTAAAAGTGTCCTCTTTTGGCAAAACCTTCCATTCCACGGGTTGGAAAATGGGATATCTCATCGCTCCCGAAGACATCACTTCTGAAATCAGGAAGGTGTTCCAATTCTTGGCATTTTCGGTGCATTCCACCACCCAATACGGACTTGCCCAGTACATGAACTCTCACCCTCATTGGGAACGGGAATTATCGGCCTTTTATCAAAAAAAGCGCGATTTATTCATTGAATCTTTGGGTACCGACACGGCCTTTGAAATCATGCCTTGTCGAGGTTCTTATTTTGCCGTGTTGAATTACAGCAATTTATCGGTGAAATCAGATTTAGAATTCGCCGAACTCATCACTCGAGAATACAAGTTGGCATCCATTCCCATCAACGCCTTCATTACAGGCCAGCCCTCAACGAAATTGCTACGTTTTTGTTTTGCCAAAAACGACGATACACTTCTAAAATCGGTTGAAATTTTGCACCGCATTTCCACCCAATATCAAGACTAAAACATGAATGTATATTTGGTTCAAACCGAGCTCAAATGGGAAAATCCCAACGCCAATTTGCTTCGTTTGACTTGGCACATCCAACAAACACAGCCGCAATCGCTGATTGTGCTCCCAGAAATGTTCGCTACGGGATTTACCATGAATCCGTCGAGCCACGCTCAAAGCATGTCTGATTTGGCGGTCACTTGGATGAAAGAAATGAGCCAAGATCGTTGCATCTGCGGAAGTTTGAGCATCTCTGAAAACGGCCATTTCTACAATCGTTTTTTAGCCATCTACAACGGCGAAATCATTGCCCAATACGACAAGCGGCACCTGTTTTCCTACGCCGGCGAACACGAGCATTATCGGTCGGGAACTGACGCTGTTACTTTTGATTTCTTGGGATGGAAAATCGCTCCCTTCATCTGTTACGACCTCCGATTCCCCAGCTGGATCAACCAACAAGCGGGTGTTGATTTGATGATCTTCGTGGCCAACTGGCCCAAATCGAGAATGTTAGCATGGAACACGCTCTTACGCGCTCGCGCCATCGAAAACCAATGTTACGTAATTGGTGTAAACCGCATTGGCAACGACGGCAACAACATTCCGCATTCGGGATGTTCGCAGGTCATCAACTTCGCCGGCGATTACCTGATTGAACCTCAAGTTGACCGCGAGCTGCTTTTGCACCAATACTTAGAGTTGGGCCCTTTAACGGCCTTCCGCGAGCGTTTCCCGTTTTTGAGGGATGGGTGATGGCTGACGGCTGACGGTTGACGGCTGACGGCTTCGCCGGGGACTTTGTGACTTTGGGACACACGCTTCGCTAGGACACACGCTTCGCTAGGACTTGCGCTTCGCTAGGACTTGCGCTTCGCGCTGCTTGGCACCTTCGGTGCTGCTTGGCGGCAGTGCCGCTGCTGTTGGCTGACGGCTGACGGTTGATGGCTGACGGCTGATGTATTCAAAATAAATTTTATGACACCTCCTTTAAACAAGTATGTGAAAGAAAATGAATGAATGACAGAAATTTAATTTCTATATCTTTTCCACCGAGCGAAACGCTCGCTTTGTTTGTTCTATCTCGCTATGACTGATTCCGAGTTGCTTGGCTACAATACGCCACTGAGAAATTTCATGTTGCATTTCCTTTAGGATTTTTTCTGCACTTTCACTTTTCAATTGATACAAATGTGCGGTTTCTAAGGCTAATGAAATGTCCAAATCATTGCTGTTTTCAGAAATATTCAATGTTAAACCATTGCCCATTTCATTGGGGTTCATGTCATATGCAGGAGATAAACGCCACCCAGCATCAGTTAGTATAAAACCATGATTTCGCAAATGATCGTCAGTGTTTGATACCAATATATTAAATGCCATTCGTCTCCACAATTGTTCTAAATCTTCTTTTGCTTCAGGACAATTTTGCATGATAAAACCAACCAAATCGAGGTATCCAACACCTTCAATATGATCAGCTCCATCTTGTAGACCCAACAAAGTCATTGCCGATGCAAAATGGATTCGTCTTTGGTTATTGGTTCTGTCGAATCGTTTGGATAAAAATGTATGATGCTTGCCTGAAAATTTTTGCAAGCGCGCCTCCGAAACATGTATACCACAGTCTTTGGCTAATTCATGCAATACCATTTCCCAAGCGCCCACATTTTTTTCATCTCTTGAACTTGGAAATTTTGCAATCCATAAATGTCCTTTATCATCTATCACGCTGGCTTTGGGTCTCGCACCTCCCAATGAAGATCCTGGGTCAATCAACACGCTCAACCATTGAGCATATTCTGGGTCGTTCATGGCATCATCACGTTCAAGCTGCAAACTCGCATGTTCTAGTTCACGAAGCGATGTCCAAGGTGGGGTTGCCATTTTCTTCTGATCATTCATGAAAGGCCCATCTTCACTCAATTTAAATCGCACTCCACCCATTCTATGTCCGTCAAAAACACCCAATAAAAAATCACTTTCAAAAAGGGTTCTTTCGTCTCGACCTTCTTCCTTTGCTTGCCATGCTTCTCTTCTTCGCATCAATAACCTACCCCAACGGTCGGGAGATGAATCAAGGAATATTCCGAAGTTATTTTTCTCTTCCGGTAAGTATTGTTTTCCCTTGTAAAACCCTAAATGTGGATCCAAGAGTAAAATCGGGTTTTGATTACTCACCCAAGTCTCTGCGTATTCAAAAGAAAATATTTCCTTTCCACGAACGCGTTGTATAGTCAAAAAACCCATCAATTGAGTTTCTTTTAAGAACTCCCAATCTGCATAAACCCATATTTTAGACTCCTTGTGCTTCATGGCTTTTTCGTTTGTTTAGGTGCACGTTTATTGGTTAAAATTCCAGCATCTTGCAATTTTCTTCCCAAAGGATCAGCTGCTGCAACTTGAGATAAATCTTTTTCTAATCCTAAAACAAAGAGCACCTGCAAATAGCTCCCAATGGCGACGGTGGGACTACCTTGTTCTATATTATAAATGGTTTTTCTACCTAGCCCTGTGCGCTCGGCAATTTGATCTGCGCTCAATTTTCGTCGCAAGCGAGCTAATTGAATATGTTCACCCAGATCTTTTAAAATCTTCAAGTTTTTAGGCAAAATAGCTGGTGCGATTTTCATATAACTTGTCTTATAAAGGACAAAAGTAATGTATTTTATCCGTTATATGACAAGTTAATTTGTGTTTTCAGAACTCTTAACGCTTCGCTAGGACTTGCGCTTCGTTCCGCTTGGCGGCAGAGCCGCTGCTGAAAGTTGCGCTTTTGATGCAGGTCTTTGGTCCTTAGTCTTTGGCTGAAAGCTGCACGCTGTCGGCTGTCTGCTTATGGCTGTCGGCTGACGGCTGATGGCTGATGGCTGACGGCTGCACGCTGACGGCTGATCACCGAAAACCGAAAACCGATCACCACCCCAATTCATGACTTTTTCAGCTATTGAGTTGTTTTCTAATTAGTTATATTTGAACCAAGATGAGAAAGGACTCGATTCAAAAGCTATCCATCGTTTTGAGCATCTTGATGGTCATGGCCATGTTTTCTTGTAACAAAGAAAATCAAAACATCCCCACCAATCAAAACGTCACTTTCAAAAATGTGAACTATGGAAGTCACACCCGTCAGGTCTATGATATTTATCTTCCGAAGGGACGCGACACCAATTCTCCCGTCATTCTCATGATTCACGGTGGGGCCTGGAAAGCGGGACAAAAGGAAGACATGAATTCGTTCAAAGATTTGATTCGCAACAAATGGCCCGAAGCGGTAGTGGTGAACATGAACTACCGATTGGCGAGCAATACCCTTCAAATACATCACAACCAAATGATGGACGATATTCAATTGGTGGTGGATCATTTGAAAACCAATCATTTAAAATATCAAATTTCCAATAAAATGGGTTTGGTTGGTGCCAGCGCCGGCGGACAATTGGCTATGATTTATGCCTACAAATACAACAATAAAATTGCCTGCGTTGGCAATATTTTTGGGCCTAGCATCATCAATGATTGGACCTGGTATAACAGCAATAATCCATGGCTCGGGGGATATGTTGGGGACATTTTATCGGAGTACGTTGGCCAAACCTGGGACACCACCGCATACAAGTCGGTTAGTCCCTATTGGAACGTCAATGCAAATTCAGCGCCCACCATCACTTTCCACGGAAACTTAGATCCCATTGTTCCCGTTTACCAAAGTAAATGGCTACACGGAAAGCTCAAAAACCTAGGCGTTTCCAATCAATATCACGAATACATTGCCTTCCACAGTCTCGACGCCAATCAATCGGCAGACGTTATTACGAAGCTCGTTGAGTTTTTTAAGGGGTATTTATAGGGGGACTTTGGGACTCACGCTTCGCTAGGACTCACCACGCTTCGCTAAGACTTCCGCTTCGCTAGGACTCACGCTTCGCTAAGACTTACGCTTCGCTAAGACTTACGCTTCGCTAAGACTTGCGCTTCGCGCTGCCAGGGCATCTTCGGTGCTGCTTGGCGGCAGAGCCGAGGCTGTCAGCTGCGCTGTAGCTGCAGGTCTTTGGTCCTTGGTCTTTGGCTGCTGGCTACCCTCTAAACTCTAAACTCTAAACTTTAAACTTCAGCTGACGGCTGACGGCTGCCCGCTGACGGCTGATCACCGCTCACCGAAAACCATTCACCAAACTCAACACCCTCTTCGATTCTGGCAGGCGAACGTTTAGCATCCAGACGTGGAGCATGTCGGGGAATTCGTAAAGCTGAATGCAGCGATTTTTGCTGATGAGATAGTCTTTTAAGGTTAATGCGTCGCTTCGGAAGATGTCACGTCCCCCGATGAAAACCTTCATGGGCGGCAAGTAAGTCAAGTCAGATTGAGATTGTAGCCAGGGTAGCGGACACATGAACGGGTGGTTTAAGGTGTCGCTGCCCGAATATGCGGTGGCCGCCAATTTGAGGGTGGGAAGCGATAAAATGGGGTCAGAAACCGAATCAGTCAAAATGCGCTTGTTGTTCATGCTCGCATCCAACCAAGGCGATAGCAAAATCAATTCGTGAATTCCTTTTCCCTTGACCAGAATGGCCGTTGAAAGGGCTAGTCCGCCACCCGCTGAATCTCCCATCAATATGATTTGAGCATCGGGATAGGTGGCGTAAATCCACGTCATCAGCAATTTCATGTAAACCTCTACCTGTCGTTGAGTGAAGTCGGGGGCTAACGGATAATCAGGAACAATAACGCGGTTGCCCGTGAGGTCAATGTATTGCTCAATGAACTCCCAATGCATGGGCAAAAGATTCGCCACATAACCGCCGCCGTGCAGGTAAATCACTGTTTTTTGAGAAGGAGTTTTGGTTTTGGGCTCCAATATCCAGAGTTTCCGATTTTGGAAGGAGGTGTCGTTCAAATGGTATTTGAGTTTGAAATGAAGCATGGGAGAGACCGCTTTCTCCGGTGCCATTTGCTTTCGGAGGATTTTTTCAAACAACAGGTCAACCCGCGTTTTTTCGGCGAGGTCAACCATGAGGTTGGATGCTAAGCTCGACTTTTCGGGTTCGATGAAATGCAGGGAGCAACTATCGGAGGTGCTGATGGATTTTTTGGGGGACTGTGATTGACAGGAGAGTAAATATCCCCCGAGAAACAAAAACAAGAACCCTTTGAATTTCATGGTGCAAATTTCTGCAGAAAATCAATCATTTTCAGGTAAATCAGACGCAATATGCCAAATCTTCGATGATTAACCCTAATTTTGCGGCATGAACGCAGAGCATCTGAAAGATATAAAAGGCCGTGTGCAGGCTTTGAGGGGGTATCTTTGACTTGGATCGCAAATTGGCAGAAATAGCCGACGAAGAAGAGCAAACCCTGGATCCATCGTTTTGGGACGATCCAAAGAGGGCAGAAGCCCATTTGAAAAAAATTAAGGACAAAAAAATCTGGACGGAAGCCTTCGCGAAAGTGAACGGCGCCCTTGAAGATTTGTCGGTATTGCATGAATTCCAAGAAATGGGTGAAGCCAAACCCGAAGAGGTTGACGCTCAGTACAAAGAGGTTCAAGAAGCCCTCGAAGACCTGGAATTCAAGAATATGTTGCAGTCTGAAGAAGACGCTCTGAGCTGCGTGTTGGAAATCAACGCCGGTGCGGGTGGTACAGAAAGCTGCGATTGGGCCGAAATCTTGTCGCGAATGTACATGATGTGGGCTGAGAAAAACGACTTTAAAGTAACTGAACTCGATAGACAAGACGGCGATGTGGCCGGAATTAAGTCTCTATCGCTGGAAATTACCGGAAGTTTTGCCTTCGGGTACCTCAAAGGCGAAAATGGAGTGCACCGAATGGTCAGAATATCTCCGTTTGATTCCAGTGCCCGCCGACATACTTCGTTCGCATCGGTGTATGTTTATCCCATGGTAGACGATTCTATTGAGATTGACATCAAGGCCAGCGACATTGATTTTCACACTTCTCGAAGTGGAGGTGCCGGTGGACAGAACGTGAACAAGGTTGAAACCAAGGTTCAATTGACTCACATTCCTACAGGTATTGTGGTAATCTGTCAGGTAGAACGTTCTCAGTTAGCCAACCGCGAACGCGCCATGCAAATGTTGAAATCAAGGTTGTATGAAATGGAAATTCAGAAGCGAAATGCCGCCCGACAAGAGATTGAAGCTGGGAAAATGAAAATTGAGTGGGGTTCTCAAATCCGTAACTACGTTTTCCATCCCTACAAACTCATCAAAGACGTGCGCACCGAAGTAGAAACCAGCAACGTTCAAAACGTGATGGACGGCGACTTATGGCCATTCATCAAAGCATTTTTACTCAAAGCCAAAAGCTAGAGTAAATCAAGAACTAGCCCAAAGCTTTTTTGTAGGTTTCCAAACAGCGCAAACGAGCCGAAGCGTGGTCTACCATCGGTTTTGGATATTTAGGGGTGCCAAATTCTGGCACCCATTTTTTTACGTATATCGATTGAGCATCGAACTTTTCTAATTGTGCCGTAGGATTGAACACCCTGAAATAAGGGGCTGCGTCAACTCCGCTTCCCGCTGCCCATTGCCAACCGCCGTTGTTGCTAGCCAATTCAAAATCTAACAATTTTTGAGCAAAATAGGCTTCGCCCCAGCGCCAATCAATTAACAAATGTTTGGTTAAAAAGCTGGCTACCACCATCCGCACCCTATTGTGCATGAATCCCGTGGCGTTCAATTCCCTCATTCCCGCGTCTACCAAAGGGTAACCCGTGGCTCCAGATTTCCACCGCTCAAAGTCATTGGCATTGTTGAGCCATTCAATGCGATCGTATTGCGGCTTAAACGACTCATTCACCACTCGGGGGAAGTGCCATAAAATCTGCATGTAAAATTCCCTCCAAATCAATTCGTTGATCCATTTTTCACTCAAACTTTGTCCCTTGTTAAATTTGTCCCTGATGGATACCGTGCCAAATCTAAAATGCACCGACAATCTGGTGGTTCCCAAAATAGACGGAATGTCTCGCTGTTCTTCGTACTTTCTGATTCTTCCTTGTTCAACCGTGGCCGGCGGAAATTCTAATCCTGTAGGCGCAAATCCCATAGATTCCAAGCTTGGAATTTCTGGAGCTTCGAACTTCAATAATTGGTTCAGGTGGCTTTCTGAGGGATATTGAATCACAGGTTGTTGAGACAATCTGATTTTCCATTTTTTCATGTAGGGCGTAAAAACGGTGTACGGATTTCCGTCGTCTTTCACCACTTCGTTTTGCTCAAAAATCACCTGGTCTTTGTAGCTCTGATAGTTTTTATTTGAAGCTTTGCAAAGATCTTCTACATACAAATCCCTTTCAATGGCTGACGGTTCATAATCCCTGTTAACGTATAGTCCTTTGGCATGAGAATCTGCGAGAAGTTGTTTCCAAACTTCGAGAGATGATCCATAATGCACTTCCAAATTACCCTTCAATTCATGTTTCAATTCAGTGATTTGTCTGTGAATGAATTCCACTCGGGCATCAGCGGGTTTTTCCAATAAATCGAGAATATCTCTATCGAACACGAAAACGCATTTTACTGCATAGCCAGAGGTTAGCGCTTGATATAAACCGTGATTATCGGTTATTCTCAGGTCTCTTCTGAACCAGAAATACACAAACTCACTCATTTTACTAGGTTTAGAATGGCAGATTGAACTTCGGGATATTCAAAAATAAACCCGTTTTTCACCAATTTTTTTGAGGATACTTGTTGAGAGGTTAAGGGCAGGATGCTTCGTTCACCCAATATAAGTTTCAACACAAAGGCTGGAACCGTTGGAGTGAATTTGATGAGTTTGCCGTTGAGCAAGGCTTTTGCAAATTCTTTTTGACTGCAAGCGCCGGGTGAAACAGCGTTGTAGGTGCCTGA
>CAZGQS010000001.1:52034-54830 GCA_964527775.1 uncultured Rhizobium sp.
TGACAGACTTTCTGCAGAAAACCGTCCCCGGAGGGAGAGTCCTCAGTGAAACCCACTCCTGGATCAGGATAAAAACCAATGGCAGAGGTGCTGATGAGGTGTTTTACCCGACCTGGATTCTTTTTCAATCCCTCAACAAGAAGTCGAGTGCCGAGTATTCTACTATCGTAAATTGATTTTTTATGAGCCTTTGTCCAAGGTTTGGCAATGCTACTGCCTGCCAAATGGATGATGCAATCAATGTTATCGAAAAGATTTTCAGGCAAATAATGATTTTTTATGCTCCATGTTAAATCTTTTTTAACATTATGATTGTTATCATCATGTACCAATTGAAAAACAGTGTGATTGTTTTGATTCAAAAGAGATTTTAAATGCTTTCCCACTGTACCTGAACTGCCTGTAATTAGAATATTCATAAGAATGACTGAGAATACAACAAATGAAATCAAAAAAAGTCGTGGACTCAAAAAGTCTAAGAAGGATTTCCGCGACAAATATTTCATAAAAGATGTAGAAAACATCACCGGTATCAAGGCATTCACCATACGTGTGTGGGAACAACGCTACGGAATGCTGGTTCCTAAGAGAACAGATACCAACATCAGATATTACGAAGAAGAGGATCTCAAATACATGATGAACGTGGCATTGTTGAATGTCAACGGATATAAAATCAGTAAGATAGCTGAAATGTCTAGAGACGAGGTGCAACGCAGAACTCTGCACATCTCTGAAAACGCCTCAACCCATCAAAATCAGATTTCGGCCATGACCAATGCCATGATCCAATTTGATGAAAAAGAATTCAATAAAATTTTATCCATCAGCTTCTTGAAGTTGGGAGTAATAGAAACTACCTCACACATCATTTTTCCCTTTTTACAACACGTGGGCATTTTGTGGTTGAGCGGTTCCATCAACGTGGCTCACGAACATTTCATCACCAACCTCATCAAGCAGCGTATGTATGTGGCCGTAGATCAGGTGACAACCCCACGACTTCCCAATTGTAAAAAGTTCATCTTGTTCCTTCCAAACGGTGAAAATCACGAGCTAAGTTTGCTGTTTGCGAGTTATATCCTGAAAACCCGAGGACATGAGGTAATTTACATTGGGTCATCAACTCCCATCGATGATTTGAATCAATTGTTTAAGGTTCACCAACCCGATGTTCTTTTCTGCGCCATAACCAACGCCAACAGCAACATCCCGGTTCAAGTGTATGTAAATACCTTGTCTAGAAACTGGCCCAATACCACCATTTGTTTCACCGGAAATCAAATTGTAAGACGTCGCGACCTGAAAGTGGGCAGTAATTGCAGAATCATTGGAAGTCCAGACGACTTCTTTACGTTCCTAGATCAGCTGAAATAACCACCTCCGGTAACAAAGCAGTTCCGTTGATGAGGTGGTCTGCGTAAAGCGGACTCAACATGCTCACCAAACTGCTTCCTTTTGATCCCAAGCCATTGTAAATGTACACATCTTTTTGAGTTGGGTGTTCTCCCATGAAAGGTCTGTGGGTATTGATGGTTGGGCGAGGAGCTCGTTTGTGTTCAACTACTTCTAAGGTGTATTTTGAGGGTATCCACTCCCTGTAAATCGCCATCAATTCGTTCAAGTCTTTTTCATCGGGTTCAGTAGATAAAGAACCGCTGTGAAAAGTGCTTCCGCCAATCCAAAGGTCATTTCCCAATGGCACCAACCACTCTTTCCGTTTCAAAATATACCGATGGGGCAGTCCCTCAATTCTGAATTTAATCAAATCTCCGCCCGTAACCGTTAGCGGTAAATAGGAGAACCACGGATTATCAAGCATTTTGACTCCTTCGGCAAAAATGATCTTACTAAACTTTAGATGGTTTGAATCATATTTCCAAATTAATTCGTCAGAGCCGAATTTTAAATCGTTGTAATTTAAGGTGTTGGAATAAAAAGTTACGCCTTTGGATTCTAAATAACGTTTTGCTTCCACCAGAAAAACTGACACGTCTAATTTGCCGCTCAAATGACAAAGCGCAGCACCATAGGGAAGGGGGACTCCAAATTCATTGTCAGCCCCGTCAATGGTTTCAGGCTCAATTGGAGTGAGGTGCTGGGTGAATCCGTTTTGTCGGGCTCTTTTTGTCCAATTTCGGGTATGCGCCTCATTCTTATGCACTTGCAGGGTTTCAATTCGATGAATGAATTTAGCGCTTGAATCTGTACCAAATTTGGCTTGCCAATCTTCATAATAATCAAATACCGACGGGTAAATTTCGTCGCAATACCAGGCCTTCTGCACGTTTCTTGGTACCATGGGATTCATCATGCCCGCAGCAACCCTGCTCGATGACAATGGGTTGAAATGGTCAACCACCGAAACAGTAGCACCTCTTTTATGAAGTTCCAAGGCCAACGACGTTCCCGCAATGCCTGCTCCCACAATCAGAAATTCAGCGTTTACCTCCAAAATTTTCTCTTTATTTGCAAAGATAATAGCTACGCCTATGTTCAAACGAATTTCCTTATCCCTCCTGGTTTTGAGTTCTGCCCTCGTCGGACGTGCCCAAATCCTTCAAAACATCGAAAATGCATTTCAACCGTGGCCGGAATGGAACAAAGCGCAATTTTATTTCTTGCCGTCGGTGTCGTCGGTTTTCAGTCAGATTGATGGAGATGGCGCCAGTGGGTACAACAAGTTCGGATATCAACTAGCCCTCAATACTGGATATGCCTTAAATTCAAATCAAGCCGTTGAACTGAGCTTTGGTATCTCCGAGAGAGGATCTCAACAAGGCATTGATCCCCTCA
>CAZGQS010000001.1:54930-57748 GCA_964527775.1 uncultured Rhizobium sp.
TCTTTGGCAAAAAATGAAATCATGATTCCCAATCCGGTATTCAGAACTTCAGGCCAATTTTTGAATTGCATGAGCGTGGGCGCCATTTATTTAATCAATCAACGTTAAATGAAATATTTTTTTGTAGTTCTTTCCTTGTTTTTCTGGGGATGTCAACAGCCAGAATCCACCCGAATCAATCGCGATTTTGCCATAAAACAAGTGCTCGCATCTCAAATTGATCAGTGGAACCGCGGAAGCGTTGACGGATTCATGAAAGGTTATTGGAACAGCGATTCTCTTCAATTCATAACCCCCAACGGCGTAAAAAAGGGCTATCAAACCGTATTGAATTCCTACAAGAAGAATTATCCCACATCTCTTGAAATGGGCACCTTGCGCTTCGAAATTTTACACATCAAATACCTCAGCGATGACAGCTCATCGGCTCAAGTGTTGGGCAAGTGGCATGTAACAGAAAATCCAAAACCGGGAAGCGGTTATTTTTCACTGATTTTCAGATTCTTCGAAGATGGTCCAAAAATTATCATCGATCATACGTACTAATTTACTGCCGTACCTGCTCCTTCTGCAGGTCATCATTCATGCACCGTTCATGAATACCCCGGCTTCCGGACATCACGTTTGGAGGCAATGCAATACCTTGGCCATCGCCAAAAATTACCATGAAATAGATCAAAATATTCTATATCCAAGAATCGATAAAACCTTTGGAACCAACGGAATTACCGGTCCGCAATTCACTTCCTACGACTATTCACTCTCGGTCTTATACCGAATTTTTGGCTTCTCTGAATTTACACATAGGTATTTCAGTTTAATTCTCTCGCTCCTCGTTCTCTGGGGAATGTTCAAGGTAGCTCAAATCTATTTCAAAGATCCATTGCTGCCCAATTTAACCACTCTCGCACTTCTGGGCATCCCCGAATTCTACTATTACAGCATCAACGCCGTCCCCGATCTCCTCGCCCTGGCCGCCATGCTCTGGGCCTGGCATTTTTTCTACCAATTTCTTCGCAATCAAAATTTTTTGAGTGCCCTATATTGCGGACTTTCTCTTGGATTGGGAGGAATGACTAAGCTCATGTTTTTGGTCGCCGGATTTGTATTTCTTGCAGAAATCATACGCCAGAAAATCAGCAAACCCAATTTATGGATTGGATTCATTCTCATTGCCGGACTCTCTATCATCCCTTCTCTGGGCTGGTATCAATGGGCCAAGTACCTCACTTCCATCAACGGCATCCACGAGTTTGTGCATCAAATTCGCTTTTTGCATTCTGTGTCTGCAGCGCTTTCGGCCCTCAAGCAGAACATTCTGTCTGACACGGTTGAAACTTGGGTGGGTTATCCTCTGTTGATTTTTGTTTTCGGGGGACTTTTTTACGCCTTGCGCACCCGTGATCTGCGTGTGTACCTATCGGTCTTTGCAGCATTTTTATACTATATAGTAATGCAACACCAACTGCAGGTTCATGGATACTATATGTTGGTATTTGTTCCATTTATTGCTCTATCTGCAGGATATTTCTTCAAAAAACAGCCCCGTTTTTTCATCTTGTTCCTGATTTTGATGAGTTTGTCGCCAGTGTGGGCCTTTCTGAGAATGTCGCACAACTACGGCAGTCGCGTACCTCAAGAACTTCTCGAAATCAAAAATCACACTGCCTTTAAAAAATGGTCTTCGGAAAAGAAGCATTGGATTGTTGGTCCAGACGAAACGGGCTGCGTGTATTTTTACTACCTTCAGGCAAAGGGTTATCCTTGGGATGTCCCTAGCGCAGATTCTTTGACATTGTCGAGGTTTTCAACTTGGATTTCAAAAGAGGGTGATGACTTGGGCATGATCACAGACAGAATGGATCTTTTGGATGAGGTTTCTCTTAAATTAAACTTACAATATACGGTTTTACATAGGCAGGGAAACTTCCATTGGGTAGATTTCCAAGAAATTTCTAAATAAAGTTTTGAAATTGTTGGATTAAATGCTATTTTTGCGCTCCAATTTTTACGAAAATTCATCATGAACTCGATTGTAAATAGCATCACACAAGAACAATTAAGAACCGATCTTCCTGATTTTAAGGCCGGTGATCGTGTAACCGTTCACTACAAAATTAAAGAAGGAAATAAGGAGCGTATTCAGCAGTTCCAAGGCGATGTTATTCAGCGTCGTAACGGCGGTATCAACGAAATGTTTACCGTTCGTAAGATTTCCAATGGAGTAGGTGTTGAAAGAATATTCCCATTGCACAGTCCTTACATCGACAAAATCGAAGTAAATCGTCGTGGTAAAGTACGTCGTGCACGTATTTTCTATCTACGTGAGCAAATTGGTAAGGCGGCTCGTATTAAAGAGCGTCGTATCTGATTTTCATATAAAGAATATTTAAGCAAAAGAAAGACTGCCCTTGGGTGGTCTTTTTTTTGTTATGGCAGGCAACCTTTTGCCTTAATTCGCATTATAGGCTCAGATGCGTGAAGTACAACTATCAGAAATTGCCCGCTGTAAATCCAAAGACTCAAAATTGGTGGGGCAAATCTTTTTGAGGTTGCACCCATCTCTCATCAGTCTGTGTTACCGTTATTTGGGCTCATTCAGCGATGCTGAAGACGTAGTCATGATTTCCTGGATAAAAGTACTCGAGCGCCTCTCTGACTTTCAATATGAGCATCCCTTGAGTTTTTATGGATGGATCAAAAAAATCTGCATCAACGAGTCCCTCGGCATCCTTCGAAAACGCAACAATTTCCACCTCATCTCACTCAGCGACCTCCCCGAAGAGTCCCAACCTCACTTCGATGAATTCTCAAACAT
>CAZGQS010000001.1:57848-369015 GCA_964527775.1 uncultured Rhizobium sp.
CGCTTCAAGCAATTTGAGTTTAATCGTCCGCCGGAGGCGGTAAAACGTCCCCAAGAAGAGAAAAAGAAAACGGAATTCTTCGTTTTTCAAAATGGTAATTTCAAAATAATCAACAGACCCAATCAATCACAAAACACCGTAATCTACACCAAATGAAGGCTAAATTTTTTATCGCATTTTTAGGATGTATCATCGTAAATAATGGATTTTCTCAATCTTTGAACTTTGAAACTCTCAAAGGCAAAGCCAGTTGGGGTATGGGTGGGGTAGATAGAGTAGTGTTTGAGTCGCACTCGCTCAGGCAAATTGCTAGATACGATTCATTCTTTTCGGTGGTCTCGCATTGGTTGACCGATATGAAAGCGAGTGAACTGGATTTTGAAACGCTTCCAACACCGTTAAATATGCATTATGCCCTTTTTGCAGATGGAAAACGGAAGTTGACCCTAGAAAATCCAGAGTTTTTGCCTCAAAGCTTTGATGTAGAAAAAGAAACATTGAATAATCAAGATAGCTTGCCTGCCAATGTGATTCATCTGTATGATATCCAAAATCAAGTCAACTTGAGCATTTATTTAGAAGAATTAAAAAATGTATATAAACTCAGAGAGCTGGTTGACTTTTATTATGATTCATTGGTGCCGTTTGAAGGGAAAAAATACAGGGAAATTTGCGACGTTTTGGGATTAAAACCCATAGATGAATTCAAGATTTATGCCGTTGATTTTTTGAGTTTTAAAGAATCTTTGCAAACCATAGTTCGCCCAGAGAAAAAACCTAAATGGTCAAGATCATACAATTTCTTCAGCGAAGAGCGCACTGCTTTAGCGCAAGATTCAGGGTATAAAATGCTCAATAAATTGGTTTGGGAGTCTAATTTTCAGCCTGTTTTTTGGCCGCACACCAGTTTGGGTGTCATAGGCGAAAATCCATGCATTCAAGTTGATTTCGACCTGGTTTTGGCATCGTATTTCGAACAAGATTTGCCCAAAGAATTGATTTACCTGAGTGGAGGTACAACGTTGTACAACTACAAGGACAATTCAGATAAATATCAAATCTCCAATTTGTATGAGCTTTTGGTTGGACTTAAAATCACCAATATACACCCCCATTTAAAGTCAATAGATCAGTTTCGGGTTTCTGGGTTGGAAGTGGGGCGATACATGGCTGATCCGCTTGGGTCAATCTTAAATTCGCCTGGTTACGTGGTAAAAGGATACAATCAGCGTGGAAATGTGAGAATCAATACCGGTTTTTACTTTACTACCTCCACAAAAACAAATCCTAACATCAGTCAAGCATTGATGTTTTCAATTGAAATTTTTGATATTGTAGGGATGATTTCCAAGAAGAACATGGTTCGTCAAGGCGGTAAAGATTAGGAGGGGTTATTCTGTGACTCAAATATGACTGTACAAAAAATCATACTATTTCATTTTATGTATTAAACTTCTGTTAACACCCTGCGTCTAATATTGAGAAAGATAATCATCTTCGTATTGTCAATACCGCAAAGAATGAGTATCCCAAAAGAGAAAATATCAGATCAGGAAATGCGCAAACCAGAGGTGTCCATCAATTTTCAGAGATTGGATGAAAATCAATTGGTTGCCTACTTCCAAAAGCCTTCTCACGTAGAAGATGCTTTTAGAGAAGTGATTCGCAGATTCCAAGAGAAAGTATACTTTTATGTACGCAATATGTTGGTGTCGCACGACGATGCGAACGATGTAACTCAAAATACCTTCATTAAAATTTGGCAGAACCTATCCACATTCAGAGGTGAAAGCAAATTGAGTACTTGGATTTTGAGGATCGCTTCAAACGAGGCCATTAGCCATTTACGCAAACGCAAACCCAATATTGATTTCGATGAGGCTCAACCGGAATTTGCCGATCAACTTGGACAAGATGATTATTTATCGGCTCAAGGCGTTGAAGCTAAATTGGCTAAAGCCATGTGTTATTTGCCCTACAAGCAAAAGTTGGTGTTCGTGCTTCGTTATTTTGAGGATTTATCATACGAAGAGATAGCAGATCTTACCCAAACCAGCATTGGTGCATTGAAATCTAGCTACCATCATGCAGTCAAGAAAATTGAAATTTACTTAAACGTTTTAAGATAATTGCCATGGATATTGAAGCAAAAAAAATCAAGTCCCCTTACAAGCCATCGTCAGATTATTTTTCAGACTTGGCAATGAAGATCCAGCAAAAGGCAGGCATTGAACCTATTGATTTGGGCTTAAAACAAGAAAATGTATCGTTTAAACCAATAGCAAAAGAACCCATTCAGCTCACCGTTGAATTCGGATTCCCGCTCACAACTCAGCGCAGCTCAGAGCCAGATATTTCGATGCCGGAGGCACCATTGCCCGCCATCACAAACCTCCCCACTGAACTTGCCCCAGCCCAAGAGCCAATCGCCCCAGCCCAAGAGCCAAAGACCAAAGACCAAAGACCAACATCCAAAGACCAAGAGCCAAAGACTAAGGACCAAGGACCAACTACCGAACTCGAATTCTCTGACGAAGATCTGGATAGGTTGCACGCCGAAATGACGGGTGAGTCTTTTGTGCCAGTTCAAGCACCTGTTGAAAGAGAATCAGCACCGGTGAAAATGGAACAGCCTAAAGTGAGTAAGGTTGAAAAATCAACTTCAGAAAACTCTGAGGAGCGTGTTCCACTTTGGGCAATGATTCCCTGGTCTTCTTTGTTGGGTGTAGTAGCATCGTTGTTTGCCGTTGCCGCCGCTTGGTTTGTTTGGAACCAGATTCAAAAACCTTTGACTGTTGAACAACGTGTGGCTAGAGCAGTTCAATCAACTCCTGTTGCAGCTGCCGCCGTAAAGACGTCCCCCGAAAAGAAAGAACTCAATATTGAAGCCCTTCCTGCAAGTCATCAAGTGATTTACGATATGATTCAAGAAGGGACTTCTGCAGACAAACATGTGATGAATTTTAACCAAATGCCCGAACAATCAAGAATTTCGTCAGTGGAATTGGAGAGAAACGGATTGACTGTTTTGGATTTGGAAGATCAAATCTTTGACGAAATAGAATTATGAAAAACGCATTTTACGCATTCGTGTCATTGATGTTTTTCGCCTATTCGGCGGATGTTTTGGCCCAAGGTCCACCTCCGCCACCCATGGAAATGGATGAAGAAGCGAAGCTCGATGAGTTAAAAGACTACCGCGAAGATCTTTTCAAACAGAAGTTAAAACTGACCGATGCCGAAGCAAAGGAGTTCTTTCCCATTTTTGATGAGTATCAATTAGAGTTGCGCAAATCTAAAAGAGCGTTTCGCAAGAAATGGTATCCCAAGAATGTAGATGAATTGAGTGATTCAGAAGCCAAAGAATATTTCAATGATGCAGTGTCATTGCAACAAAACGAAATTGACCTATTGAAAAAATACAGCAACAAACTGGCTGATGTCATTGGAATGAATAGGGTGGTAAAAATGCCAAGAATCCAGCGCGAAGTGCGCACCTTGTTGGTGATGAAGGCCGATGAAATGGAGATCAAGAAGAGAGAGAAACCCAAAAGAAGAAGGTAGTGTGTAATTTCCGTAGTGTTAAATAATAGTTAATTTTTGAACGGGTTCCTGAGGGAGCCCGTTTTTTTTGTGGAATGACAAAATTGTGACAAATTGATTGTGTTGTAATTAATTATTTGTAAATCAATTTATTACGTACCTTTACTTGAGGTATTGAAGGAAGATAATTTGCAATAGGTCATACTATTGTCAGACTAACTAGGTTCTTTTTGCGTTTGCTAGATAAATAACTCAGAGTGGTTAAGGTCAAGGCTACACTTGTTTAATCGTTCAGGTAGAGTTATGTTTGCAACATTTTGTATAAAACACGAAAACATGAGTAATCAGAACAACAAATCAACAGCAGATGTTATCACAGCGTACTTCGCTGGAGCATCTATCTTGGTCTCATTTGTGACCGGAGTATTAATCTATCTTTTCATCTTGGGTGACCCTGCAAACTTTGAAGGTGCGGGCTTAAAACCTGAGGAAATTGTAGAAAAAGGACATCCCCACAACATTTTAGGTATCATTCACAGAGGGGGATTCATCGTTCCTTTGCTTTTGACCGTTAACATCACGGTTATTTTGGTGAGTATTGAGCGTTTTGTAACTTTATCTATTGCTTCTGGAAAAGGTAATGCTACTTCATTCATCCGCAAAATGCAATCATTGTTGTCAAATAATGACATTGATGGTGCAATCAAAGCGTGTGACGTACAAAAAGGATCATTGGCAAACGTGGTAAAAAGCGGTTTGACTCGTTATTCAGTAGTTAAATCAAAAGATAGCTTGTCTCGCGACGAGAAAAAAGCGGCTATCGAAAAGGAACTAGAAGAAGCTACAAGCTTAGAACTTCCTATGTTGAGTCGTAACTTGGTCATCATTTCTACTTGTTCTTCAATTGGGGTATTGGTAGGTTTGATTGGAACGGTATTGGGTATGATTCGTGCGTTCGCAGCGTTAGCGAATGCAGGTGCACCTGACACTGCTGCCTTGGCAACAGGTATCTCTGAGGCATTGGTAAATACTGCATTCGGTATCATTGCATCTACTTTAGCGATCATTGCGTATAACTATTTCTCTAACCGTATTGATGGTATGACCCATTCTATGGATGAGGCTGGTTATTCAATTGTTTCTAATTTCCAAGCTAACCACGGGTAATCCATTTACCTTTTTAGCCTTTACAGTATTAAGTACCATTAATAAAAAAACAGAATGCCTAAAGTAAAAATGCCTAGATCAGCTCCGTCGTTGGATATGACTCCAATGGTGGACTTGGCGTTTCTTTTGGTGACATTCTTCATTTTGACCTCAAGTTTCCGTGCTCCTGAGCCCGTGATTCTTGATCCTCCAGCATCAACCACCGAAATCCAAATTCCAAAACAGGTTTTCTTGGTAATGATTGATGAAGAGGGACGTGTATATGTGGACATCACAAATGCCGCGGTTAAATCTAAAGTTCTCAAACAAATTATGTCTGAATTCAAGGTTCAAGGAATGAGCGAAGAAGACATTAATAATTTTGGTGGAGTAGGACCCGTAGGGTTGCGTGCAGCCGAGATTCCAGCCTTCATGGCCTTGGAGTCTAGCGACAGACCCAACTACGAACAAAAAGGTATTCCCTATGACACCGCTGAGAGCAAGATCAAAACTTGTGAATTGTACTATTGGGCCTATTTAACAAAATTTGAAGCCCACAACGATTACAAGCAGCGTGAAGAAGAAGCCAAATTGAAAAATATGGAGTTTGATAAATCAAATTACATTCAGTTTGCCATTAAAGCAGCTAGCAACGCGAAATACGATAAAATCAATCAAGTGATTCAAGTGTTCCGTGAAGCTAAAGTGAAACAGTTCCAAATGATAACCGGTCTAGAAAGCGCACCTAACTAATAGAATAAGATATGGCAGAAATAATTCAGCAGAGTTCGGGCGGTGATGGTAAAAAAAGAGCCAAAAAACTGAGTACCAGAGTCGATATGACTCCTATGGTTGACTTGGCTTTCTTACTTTTAACCTTCTTCGTTTTGACTTCAACCTTTTCTAAGCCCAAGGTGTTGCGCATGATCTTTCCAGAAAAACTCGATAAGAACAATCCGCAAGTAAAACAACCCGAAGTTAAAAATGGTCTAACCCTTTTGTTGACCAAAGACAATCGTTTGTTCTACTACAATGGTGCATTAAAAGCTGATAATCCTCCTACAGAAATCAGCTACACCAAAGACGGACTTCGAAGAATTTTGGTTGAAAGAAATGCTCCCTTGATCAAGCAATTAAAGGAACTTCAAAACAAATTAGCAAAAGTGGCTGCTGCAGACACCGCCGCTAAAAATAAAATTGAACTCGAAGCTAAAGCAGCTCAACAACAATCTTCCTTGGTTATCCTAGTGAAACCTGACAAAGACGCAACCTACGAAAATGTCATTGACATCGTAGACGAGTTTCTGATTACTCAAGTTGCAAAATACTTTGTGGTTGACACTGGTTTTGATCCATTGGAAAGAAAATTGGTGGACGAAAAATTAAAGCAATAATTATGGAAGAGAACGGACTCATGAAACAATTTAACCGTTGGGATTTGCCCGAGGCAGATTCTCGATTGGAATTGGTCTTTCAAGACCGATTCAAAGATTACGGTGCGTATCAGGTAAGAAAACTCTTCCGTAGGTCTCAAGCATTAGCAACCGTTGTAACCGTTGTGTTCGTGGTTTTTATTGCCTTGATTCCACGCATCCTAGATTCTCTCTCAAAAGAGCCTGAAGTTAAAAAGAAGCCCAAATTTGCGGTATCTCTTGAAGACATCAAAGCCCCTGATGAAGAGAAAGAAGAAAAACCAAAGGAACCACCAAAATTGAAAGAGCCAGAACCCGTAGCGACTCAAGCCTACGTGGCTCCTAGAATTAATCCAGATGCCGAAACCGACGATATCATCAATCCTCCAGATGTTGTAACCAATACTGGGGTAAAAAATATCGAAGGTCAAACAGACCCAACAGCTCCTGATTTAGGTGGGGATGAAGGTCCTACAGGCGGTGGAGGTGATGAAGGTCCTGTGGCAGATGTTCAAGTAAAAGCATCTTTCCCTGGTGGAGAAGCGGCTTTCAGAGAATATGTAGGTTCTACTTTCCAATATCCAGTTCGTTGTCAAGACGAGGGCATCAACGGTTCGGTAGTGCTTCGATTCATTGTGGATCAGTCAGGACGTGTTTCCAAGGTTTCAGCTATTGAAGAAACCAAGAGTTGTCCTGAATTTACCGAAGAAGCCATTCGCGTATTGAAAAAATCACCGCGTTGGATTCCAGGTCAGAACAAAGGAAGATTCGTAATTTCTTGGAGAGAAATCCCCATTAAGTTGACCATCGAATAATTAACATTCTTCGAACTTTCAAGAGGCTGTCCCTAAAAGACAGCCTCTTTTTTTGTGTCAAACTAATGCCTATTGCTTAATATTGCTGCTCCAATGTCGCCCAGCGCTCTTCTGAAAATAGAAAACCTAATCATTGAGACTCACAATCCATCCAAAAGATTGTTGGAACTCAAAAATCTTCAATTGTTTGCTGGTGAAATTCATGCGGTAATTGGTGAGAGCGGCAGCGGAAAATCATTGCTTCTGAAAACGATTCTGGGACTATTACCCCAGGGTTTGTTGGCGCAAGGAGAGTGCATTCTCAAAAATGAGTCACTTCAAGATGCAAATTGGCTCGAAATTCGAGGCAAACACATTGGAATGGTCTTTCAAGAGCCTATGTCGGCGTTGAATCCTCAAATGACCTGTTTGGCCCAACTCAAGGAATCGTGGCAAATTCATGCCCCATCCTCAGAAAAAAACTCACTGGATACCATATATGCTCGATTGGAGGCTGTGGGATTGGGATTTCTGAAAGATCGATTATCGAGAACCTATCCTCATGAGTTATCGGGAGGGCAAAGGCAGAGGTTGATGATTGCCATGGCAACTTTGCACAAGCCGGAGCTCATTTTAGCAGATGAACCAACTACAGCATTGGACTTTTTCTCGAGGGAAGCGGTGATGCGTGACCTGATTAAAATTGCCAACGACATGGGCAGTGCGGTTTTATGGGTGTCGCACGAGTTGGATTTGGTGCGAAAATTTGCTCATCGCATCACGGTTATGAAGCGGGGAGAAGTACTTCAACAGGGGGAGATCAAGGAGGTTTTTGAACATCCGGTACCTTATTTGGAGGAGCTAGTTAGAGCAAATCCTAAAGAGAAAATAGAGAAAGTCTCAGAGGGTTCAGTGTATTTGGAAGTAAAAAATCTCAAGAAATCATATTTAACATCGGGTAAAAACACCAAAGCGAGGGTTTTGGCTCTCGATGGATTTTCAGTTTCGTTATCACCCAAACAAACGTTGGCGATCATTGGAACCAGTGGTTCTGGGAAATCTACTTTTGCAAAATTGTTGGTTGGCCTAGAAAAACCCGATTCTGGCGAGGTTTGGCTCAATGGTGAACCTTTGAAACTACAACCTCCCACAGGAGTGCAGATGGTCTTTCAAGATCCCTTGGCTTCCTTGAATCTAAGGCAATCGGCCAAACAAGCGCTTGTGGAAATACTCAAGTTCAAGCATCCCCAGAAACAAAAAGAAGTGTGGGAAGAACAGGCAATAGAATTGCTTCGAAAGGTAGGGTTTGACGACCGATTGATTGAAGCGAGGCCTCGACAAATGAGCGGTGGACAAAGGCAACGACTGTGTATTGCTAAAGCATTGGCAACGGAGCCAAAGGTGCTTATTTTAGATGAAGCGGTAGCGGCTTTAGATCCCTTGATTCAAAAACAGATTCTGGATTTGTTGAAAGAAATTCAGGAAACCGATGGGTTGATTTATTTGTTCATCACTCACAATTTAGATGTAGCTAGATCATTGGCTGATGTGAGCATATATTTAAATGAAGGGAAGATGGCCGAAATTCCTGAAAGTTGGTCAGTTTAGACACTCCCAAACTTGTGGATATTGGTAAAATATCTAAGGAGTTCATTCGTTAAATTTGATCATGCGTTTGATTTTAGTTTCACTGTTTCTATGGGCGTCAAGCCTGTCGGCTCAAAAAATTCAAGATACTTTAAGACTTCCCGCTGTTCACACGGTTGAAAAGGGCGAGACGTTGTTTAAGATTTCGCAAAAGTACTCTATGAACATTTCTGAACTCCGTGAATTGAATCCCGGGGTTGACATTCTTCAGCCAGGGATGAAATTGAAAGTAAAAGGCAAATGGTTGATCAATCCACAAACTACGCCCGTCTATGAAGGTAGGAATGTGATTTTGCATGAAATCAAAAAAGGTGAAACTCTGTACGGATTATCCAAACAATATAATACATCCATTGAAGATTTAAAGAAGATCAACGGAGTTCAAGAGTTCAATTTACAGCCAGGAGGTTATCTAAAGGTCTTGGGAACAGCCGTTTCGGAAGCAACACAGAACGTTGCAGATCAGGTAAAACCCATTGATGCATCAAAGGTAAAAATAGATACATCGGCAAAAATCAATCCTGCCCCAGCTCCAGTCCCCGTGACGGCCCCTGTGACGGCCCCCGTCAAAGAAAAAGAAGATCGCAAAGGCGGAATTATTGAAGCGGGAAGTGCAGCCAAGAAAGGCAAATACAACTTATCTAAAGAGAAAATTACGGTATGGAATACTTCCATCGAGGAAGGCAACAACACCGAAAGGGCATCAATCTGGATGGAAGGAATAGCCAAAAATCAGGTAGTTGCCATTGTTAATCCTGACAATAACACCGTTGTTTATGCCATCAATCAGGGTAAACCCAAATCCAACAAAAATCCCAAGTCGGCCGTTATTTCTCCTTATTTAGCAGAGAAACTGGGATTTGGAAACAGCAAAATGGCTTCAGTATACGTTCAGTATGCAATTCCTGAAAAGCTCTAATTCGGCAGCCATTTGCTTGGCATTAGCCTTGGGATGCGTGCATTTCTCACCGGCTTTAGCCTCTATTTTCACGGGCATTTCAGCGTTGATGTGCATTTATATATCGAAGAATCAGTTTCCTTGGAAGAGCACGGCTTTAATTTTTAGCGCCTTTTTATTTATACTTTTCGTCAATTTTAAACACTCGGGTTTCGAAGTATTCGATTTCAATAGAATTGTAATCTATGCTCCCTTGCTGTTTGTGCCAGTATGCTTTAGTGTGTTTAAAACATTAAAAATCAATAAATTATTGGTTTTTTTGGTGACGTTGCCACCATTGTGGATTGTCATTGCATCGGTAATGAATTATTTCAATCACTACGAATTCTTATCGCAAATGGTTTTAGAATCTAAGCCTTTGCCCTTGTTTTCATCAGTGTACCACATAGAATTTAGCTTTATTTTAACCTCTGTTTTGTTGTTTCTGGGGATGTTTTTATGGCGAAATATTCGAGAATGGCGGTCCCATTACGAGGTTTTAGCCATCTTTATTTTGCTCTTTCTGGGTATGCATATATTGAGTGCTCGAACCGGACTATTGTCGTTTTGGATGTCGGTTGGGGTTTGGGCGTTTTTCGAGGGACATAAATACATTAAAGAACATTGGAAAATGGCTTCATTGAGCATTTTGGCATTGATTGTATTTGTTTTGTTTACACCTAGCATCAAAAACAGAATTGTCAACACTACAGAAGATTTAAAGGCCGTAATCAATGGGGGAGATTTGAACCACAAGAGCTTTGGACAACGATGGGAGGCTTGGAGGGCGAGCATGGCCATCATTGAAAACCATGTGGTTTGGGGTGTTGGAAGTGAAAATAAAGAAGAAGCTTTGAGGCAAGGACACCAAATCGTGGGTTCAGAGGTTGATCTGGAAAATCAAGTTCAACCTCACAATCAGTGGATACAATGGGTATTGGAATGGGGTATGGCGTTCTTGGTGTTTCCGCAACTGTTGTTGATTTGGGGTTTAAGAACTCAAAAGTCAATCATGGTTTATATGAGTTTTATGGCTATTTTCGCAGCGACACAATTTGAAAGCTTGTTGGAACGTCAGTCGGGAGTGTTAGCAGTACTCTTTCTATTGGCAGTTTCGGGAATTCAATTCTCGAAAAAAGTGAAACTTTCTGAAAATAGTCAATGATATATTTGTTAAATCGAATTAATTTCCTATATTTGCAACCCCAAAAACTATGTCTAGAGTTTGTGATCTAACCGGTAAAAAGGCTTTAAAAGGTAATCGTGTTTCGCACTCGAATAAGAAAACTAAGCGCAGATTCTACCCGAATTTGCAGACCAAAAAATTCTTTATCGAGGAGACCGGTGAGTGGATTACGTTGAAGGTGTCTACTCAAACCATTAAGACCATTGATAAAAAGGGCATGGCTGCCTGTTTGAACAATTTATTTAAGAAAGGAAAAATCTAATCATGGCGAAGAAAGGCAACCGCGTTCAAGTAATATTAGAGTGCACCGAGCAAAAAGGCAGTGGTGTAGCTGGTATGAGTCGTTATATCACGACCAAAAATAAGAAAAACACGCCCGAAAGAATTGAATTGAAAAAATACAATCCTTACATGCGTAAAGTAACCGTTCATAAAGAGATTAAATAATGGCTAAAAAAGTAGTTGCAACCCTGAAAAAAGAAGGTGGTGTTGAGATGGTTAAAGTTATCCGCACTATCAAATCACCTAAGTCTGGTGCTTATACCTTCAAAGAAGAAATCGTAACCGCTGAACGTGTTAAAGACGTTCTAGCTAAAGGTTAATTCTGAATAAAGATTTTTGGAAAAGCCCCGAATAGGGGCTTTTTTTGTATATTCATATTCCATTTCAGTCAACATGTTCAATTGGTTCAAGAAAAAATCCGCCGATCCCACTCCCGAAAGTCAAAAAACCAGAGAAGCCCTCGCTCCAACGAGAACCGGCTTCTTGTCTAAATTGGGCATATTGCTATCGGGGAAAAGCAAGATTGACGCTGATTTGCTCGATGAACTAGAAGAAGCACTTTTGACTTCTGATGTAGGTGTTGATACCACCATGGCCATTGTTGATGCCGTAAAAGCGCGAGCAAAAAACCAAGGCTTCGATGCCCCAGATGATCTTAACGCTTGGCTGGCAGAAATTACCGATACCCTCATGCCCAATATTGGAGATCATTTAGCCAAAGATTTTCAATTGCAAAACCTCCAAACGAAAATGCCCTATGTGGTGCTAGTGGTGGGAATCAATGGGGTTGGTAAAACAACCACCATCGGAAAAATGGCCCATAGATATGCTGCCGAAGGCAAAAAAGTAGTCTTGGGTGCAGCCGATACTTTTAGAGCTGCTGCTGTTGATCAGTTAAATATTTGGAAAGATCGCGCTGGTGTTGAAATTGTTTCGCATGGAATGAATACAGATCCCGCTGCGGTTGCTTTTGATACCATCAAACAAGGGGTAGAGCAAAATGCCGATGTGGTTATCATTGACACTGCCGGCAGATTACACAATAAAGTTGGACTCATGAACGAGCTCTCCAAAATAAAGAGAGTGATACAGAAATTCAGAGAAGATGCTCCCCATGAAATTGTTTTGGTGATTGATGCAACTACCGGACAAAATGCCTTCGAACAAGCCCGCCAATTTACTCAAGCTACTCAGGTGAATGCTTTAGCAGTCACTAAATTAGATGGAACGGCTAAAGGCGGTGTGGTCATAGGTGTTAGCCATCAATTCAACATACCCGTAAAATATATAGGTATTGGAGAAAAGGCTCAAGATTTAAAACTGTTCGACAAAGAAACATTCATAGAGTCTATTTTTAGAGCATAATACACATTATGAGAACGAAATCAGTAAAACAACCTAAAGTAAATGTCATCACCTTAGGGTGTAGCAAGAATATTGTAGACTCCGAAGTTATAATGGCCCAATTGAAGGCCAGCGACTTCGATGTAGAACACGAAGCACAAAAAGACGATTCAGATATTGTTATCATCAATACCTGTGGATTTATTGAAAATGCCAAGCAAGAGAGCATTGATACCATTTTGAGGTATGCCGAGGAGAAAAATCAAGGCAATCTGGAGAAATTGTATGTAACCGGTTGCTTGTCGCATAGATACAAGGATGAACTAAGCAGTGAAATTCCCGAAGTAGATGCTTGGTTTGGTACCTTAGAGCTTCCCAATTTGTTGAGGACCGTGGGTGCTGATTACAAACATGAATTGTTAGGCGAACGACTGCAAACCACTCCTAAGCATTTTGCTTATGTGAAGATATCAGAAGGATGTAACAGGCCCTGTTCATTCTGCGCTATTCCTTTGATGCGAGGCAATCACGTTTCCAAATCCATTGAGTTGTTGGAAACGGAAGTGAAAAATTTGGTTAAAAATGGAACCAAAGAAATCATGCTCATTGCACAAGATTCAACGTATTACGGTTTAGATTTATACGGAGAGCGCAAATTGGGAGAATTGATGAAGCGGTTGAGCGATGTTGAAGGTTTAGATTGGATGCGTTTGCATTATGCATATCCTTCCCAATTCCCAACGGATGTTTTAGATGTAATTCGGGAGCGCGACAACATCTGTAAATACCTAGATATGCCCATACAGCACATCACTGACAACGTCCTTAAAAGTATGAGACGCGGCATCACCAAGCGTCGAACCTTGGAGTTGATCAAAGAGATTCGCGAGAAGGTTCCCGGTATTGCATTGAGAACGACCATTCTCGTGGGACACCCTGGCGAAACCGAACAAGACTTCGAAGAATTGATGCTCGCTCTTCAAGAAATTAAGTTTGAACGTTTGGGTGTATTTACGTATTCTCACGAAGACAACACTCACGCCTATACCCTAGAAGACATCATCCCCGAAGAAGAAAAACAGCGCCGCGCCAATGCCATTATGGAGCAGCAAATGGATATTTCCTATGCATTCAATCAATCATTGGTAGGTACTACTCAAAAAGTACTGTTTGATCGCCTAGAGAATGATCATTTTGTTGGAAGAACCCAGTTCGATAGTCCTGAAGTAGACAACGAAGTGTGGCTGCCTGTAAATGGGAACTATCTGAGAATTGGAGATTTTCAAAAAGTCAAAATATCAGCGGCATCGCACTATGATTTAACAGGGGAGTGGTTGTAATGCAAGTTAAAAATGTTCCATTTCCCAAAGGTTTTTTGTCACCCACCTTACAAAGGCTATCGCAAGAATCGATAGAAGGGTACAAACCTTATCCTTTAATGGGAATCAATGATTCGGTCGACTCATTGAAGGAGCATTATTTAAAGCATTTTCCTATTGAACACAGAGAAATTCTGGTTTCTGTCATCCGAGATCAATATTCAGAAGTTGATTTGAGTCCTTCTCAAGAAGAAAATCTGACGAAATTATCTCAACCTGATGGAATAACGGTTACCACTGGACAACAAATTCACCCTTTTTTAGGACCACAATTTGTTTATAATAAGGTTTTTACAGCCATTATAACTGCCTCTGAATTGGATGCAGTTCCCATTTTTTGGATGGCCACAGAAGATCATGATTTTGACGAAATAAAAACCGTCCATTTTTTAGGTAAGACCTATGATTGGGAAACCAATCAAACTGGCCCCGTAGGCAATTTTACCACCGAAGGGGTAGTAGTGATGATTGATCAAATGCTGATTGATTTTCCCCATGATCAAAAATTAAAAAATCTACTTCAAGAACTTAAAGTTTTTTATGGCCCTGAAATTGTGTTGGCAGATGCCACTAGAATGGTGGTTCAATATTTCTGGGGACATACTGGCATCTTATGTTTAGACCCTAACAACGCCCATTTAAAAAGGTGTTCATCTGATATTTTCAGAAAAGAAATCTTGGGTGAATTCAAAAAATCGGTTGATATACATATTGAAGGGTTGAATAGAAACGAAATTCCGGTAAATATTCCCTCACGAGAAACTCATTTATTCTATTTCCCAGAAAGAGATGGTGTGTCTGAAAGATTGAGAATAGACCGAAAATCAGACGAGTTTGTTTCAGTAACAGGCGGTTATTCTTGGAGTCAGCAAGAGCTTCTGAATGAAGTGTTGACTTCGCCAGAACGTTTTTCTCCCAATGTTCTATTGAGACCCATTTTTCAGCAGTGTATTCTTCCAAATGTAGTATACGTTGCAGGTCCGTCAGAGTTCATGTATTGGTTGGAATTGGGAAATTCTTTTGAGGATATGGGTGTAAAGGCGCCAAGACTGCAATTGCGTTTTTCAAGTCTATTTATATCCAAACAAAACCAAAAGCGCATAGATTCATTAAAATTAGACATCCCTATGGCCTTTAACGAGGATGTTTCTGTTGAAAGTCAATTAAAGGAACAATTTAACAAGAACTTTCAATTAGAAATGTTCCAATCTGAGCTTGGAACTCAATTTGAAAGAATTTGGAATGAATTGTACTCATTGAAGATACCTGATTTAAAGTCGCTCAAAAAATCACACGAGCAGATTCTGAAAGAATTAAAGGTAGTTGCTGTGAAATATAGAAATGGTGAATACGGCGAAAATGAGCTGTCTAAAGCGCTAAAAATCTGGAATTCTCTTCAACAAGAGTTGTTCAACAAACATTTACCTCAAGAAAGAAGAGAATTTTTCTTAGAATCTGTGGTGAAATATGATTTATCTCAAATAGATGAATCTGAGATTTGCAATCATTGTCAGTTATTGATTGTAAATATGTAGTTTTTCTGTCATAAAGTTGATTATATTCGTAATCAATGGTATTGACTCATTTAAAGAAAGATTTATCGGCATCGTTGGTAGTGTTTTTAGTAGCGCTCCCACTGTGTATTGGTATTTCCATGTCTTCTGGTGGTACTCCCATTCAGGGAATTATGGCCGGTGTAATTGGTGGAATTGTGGTGGGTTTGTTGAGTGGGTCAAACGTCTCAGTTTCTGGTCCAGCAGCAGGTTTAATTTCAATAGTGGCTGTTGCCATTGGAGAACTGGGGATCGCTCATAAGGGTCAAGCCTTAGAATATTTTGCAATGGCTTTATTGTTAGCTGGGTTGATACAAATTGCTTTAGGGGCATTAAAAGCGGGATTTATTGGTGATTTCATTCCTGTATCTGTCATCAAAGGAATGTTGGCTGCTATTGGAATTATTCTGATTTTAAAGGAGGTTCCCCACTTATTTGGTTATGATAATGACATTGAAGGAGATTGGGCTTTCAAACAGATAGATGGGCACAATACTTTTTCCGAAATTTTCTATTCATTAAAACAGATTACCCCGTTAGCGGTAATTATTGGGTTTACAGGATTAGCCGTTCAACGAATATGGGAACTTCCCCAAATTAAAAATAGAGTTTGGGCACAATCAATTCCTCCGGCTTTATTGGCGGTTATTTTTGGGATTGTAATCAATATTTTAGCACCCATTGATGGTTACTTTTCAAAGATTACTGATCCGGAACACATGGTGAGAGTGCCTGTGCTTTCAAATTCTGGGAATTTATGGGAATCATTGAACGGGTTGGTTGGAGAATTTCATTTACCTGAATTTAAAGGCATGTTAGAACCGGGAATTTGGTATTATGCTTTTTTGATTGCTATTGTTGCGAGCATTGAGAGTCTTTTGAGTTTAGAAGCCGGAGATAAAATTGATCCTCAAAAAAGAACATCACCCGCAAATCGTGAGTTATTCGCTCAAGGAGTAGGAAATACTTTGGCTGGCTTGATAGGTGCTATGCCAATTACGGCGGTGATTGTTAGAACATCTGCAAATGTTAATTCAGGCTCTAAAACTAAGTTGAGTGCCATTTTTCATGGAATATGGTTGCTGTTATTCGTGCTTCTCGCTCCTGGTTTAATGAACTTGATTCCCAAATCTGCTTTGGCGGCGATTTTGATTTTTGTAGGTTATAAATTAGCAAAGCCTTCGTTATTTAAAGATCAATTTCAAAAAGGATGGAACAACTTTTTACCCTTCATTGCTACAGTGATTGCCATTGTTTTAACCAATTTGTTGTTGGGTGTAATAATTGGACTTGTACTTGGTTATTTTTTCATTTTGAGAAGCAATTATCACAAAGCTTTCAGTGTGGTTAAGTATCAAGATTCTACCTTGCTGCGTTTTCATCATCATACCACTTTCTTGAATAAATCAATTTTGAAAAAACATCTGAATAATGTTCACTCAGGGGAATCGCTCATCTTGGATTTTTCAAACTGCACTTTCATAGATTCAGACATTGTTGAAGTGGTGAATGATTTTAAAACCCATGCTTCTTTTTCAAACATAAACCTTGAGTTTAAATTCCAAAACGAGTCTCAGAAAGAAAAGTTCAAACTAAAATTCAATGATTTATGACCGATAAAGAAAAGTTGTTTCTCTGCAATCAAGCATGGGCTCAAGAAAAATTAGATGTAGATAGCGACTATTTTACCCGTTTAGCTAAAGACCAAAATCCAGATTATCTCTGGATTGGTTGTAGCGATAGTAGGGTGCCTGCCAACGAAATCATTGGGGCACAACCTGGTGAACTTTTTGTGCATCGAAATATAGCCAATTTGGTTGTCCATACAGATTTAAATCTGTTATCTGTTTTGGATTTTGCAGTTACACATTTGAAAGTAAAACATATTATTCTTTGCGGACATACTGGCTGTGGAGGAGTGAAGGCCGCTATGACACATAATAATTTTGACTTAATGAACAAATGGCTGAGAAACTTAAAAGAAGTTTATTTTCATCATAGAGAGGAAATTGACTCTATTCAAAATGAAGAGGAACGAGTAGATCGCTTTGTGGAAATCAATGTGGTTGAACAGGTTCAAAACTTAGCTAAAACCAGTGTGGTACAAAAATCTTGGCAAAGACATCAACTACCCTTGATTCACGGCTGGGTATATGACATGAATACCGGCTTGTTAAAAAGCGTAGTGGAAATGGGGCACGATAGTGAAATCGACCCCATCTTCAAATTTGACAGTTTTGGATTTTAAGAATTATTGGAATTGAATTTGTCAACCCGCAAATTGATCATTTCAATGGTAAATGCAAAAGCCATTGAGAAGTAGATATATCCTTTGTTGATTTCCTGATCAAGTCCTTCCGCAAGAAGAGAAACGCCAATCAATACCAAAAAGGCCAATGCCAATATTTTAACTGAAGGGTTTCCATTTACAAAGTCCGCAATGGTTGTTGCAGCCAATAGCATGACCACCATAGAAATAACAACTGCTGCAATCATCACCCACAGGTGATCTGCCATTCCTACTGCGGTGATAACCGAATCCAAACTAAAAATGATGTTGATTAAGCTCATTTGTAGTAACATGGAAGTCCAGCCGCTGGCTTGATTTCGGGGTTGATCTTCAACCTTTCCGCCTTTCATTTTCAAGTGTATTTCATGAACACTTTGGTAGATCAAGAACAATCCGCCAACCAATAATAATAGGTCTTTTCCTGAAATATCATGTCCGTAAGCTGAAAAAAGTGGATGTTCTTGTTTTTGAATCCAACTCAATCCAAACAACATTAAAATACGAATCACCATTCCCAGCATTAAGCCTAAGTTGCGTGCGTTTTTCTGTTTTTCGGGCGACATTTTCCCGGCCAAGATGGTGATGAAAATGATGTTGTCAATACCCAAGACAATTTCTAAAATGGTCAGGGTGAATAAGCTAATGATTATTTCGTTCATTTATATAGAGTTAAAATTTGATGAGAGGTTAGTTCGGGGGTATTCCATTGATTCTTGAACCAAGTAATTTGACGTTTGGCGTAATTTCTGGTTTTTTGTTTAATCTTCTCAATGGCTTGATCTAAGGTGCAATTTCCGTCAAAAAAGTCAAACATTTCAGTATAACCTACTGTTTTTAATGGGTTTAATTCGCGAAAGTCAAACAGGCCCTCGGCTTCCTTTTGAAATCCCATTTGTATCATCTGATCCACTCTAGAATTTATTTGGGCATAAAGATCTCTTCTTTCTATATTTAAAAAACACAAAGAACTCTCGTATTCAAAGGGTTCACCTTTGCCAGATGCAATCTCAGACAGGGGCTTTTCATGGGTGAGTAACAATTCCAAAGCTCTGATGACTCTCATCGGATTTTTCAAGTCAATTCCTGCAGCCCCTATGGGGTCTAATTGAGATAATTTTAAAGCTAAAACATCAAGTCCCTTATCTGTGAATTCTTTATTCAGTGAATCTCTCAATTCTGGTGGGTTGTAGGAAAAATCGTCCAATCCATTGAAAAATGCGTTAAAATACAGGCCTGTTCCGCCCACCAAAATTACACTGCCATGTTTTTGTATGATTTCTCTTGCCTTTGACCTCGCCTGATCTTGGAAGTCTTTTGCAGTAAAAGAATCATGAATGCTTTGAGTTGCAATAAAATGATGAGGCACAGCGTTTAGCTCTTCCTCACTCGGCCTTCCCACACCTATGCTGAGTTCTTTGTAAACCTGCCTAGAATCAACAGAAATAAGCTCTGTTTTTAGTTGTTGAGCAATTTTTATGGCCAAAGCCGTCTTTCCGACCCCCGTTGGGCCTCCAATTGCAATAACGGGCGGGTGCGGCATGAAATAAATGATTACTCTTCGTCTTTGAAGTTGAATTCATCGTCTTCCGATTCTTCATCGTCAGAGAATTCATCGTCATCGTCGTCTGAATCAACGCCTTCTTGTTCTAAACTATTGAATTCGGCGGTTAATTCGTTTTGTATTCCTTTCGATGCCAATATTTTAGCTGCAATTACATCAAATTCACTATCATCCAGCATTTTGAACTTTGAATCTTCACGTTGACGAGGAGATTTTCCTTCCGATTTTACCAACAAAGGATAGGTTGCATCTGCTTTCGGATCTTCAATACTCTGAAGTTCACAAAGGAGAGTCCAATTGGCTAAATAATCGGTAACATAAATAAAGCGCTGATGCGGGTCGTTGATATAGTCCCTCAATCGAGCCATATCCATGGTCATGGTTGGTAGCTCGCTTTCGCCCTCGGTCATGTCTTCGAGCATGATTTCAAACAACCGCTTCCAACGACTGTCACTGATATAGAAGCTTGCTAACTCCTTGCCATCAAATCCAATAGCGTTTTGAATGGCATCGTGAAGTTGTTTGAAAGTTTGCGATGGCTTGATGTCTATCCATCGAATTACATCGTCTTGATTTTCGAACCAAATTTTGAAGCGGTAAACCATAAATTGCAAATTTAGCAAATTCCTAGGTAAATCAACGGCCAAACCTTTATCTTCGCAATCCTTTGAAAATGTTTCGTGTAATTTTGTTCTTTTTTCTGGGGATGTTTGCTCGCACAAGCTTCGCCCAGACCACCGAATTAGGTGATATCCGTGGATTTGTATACAGCGCTGAAAATGGAGATCGCATAGCCTCAGCCAATATTTTTGTGGCAGAAAAATCGCTCATTGCCCAAACAGATGTAGACGGCTTTTTTGCTCTTCCAAACCTTCCTCAAGGTGAATACTCCGTTTTTTGTTTTAAAGCGGGATATGACACCCTGTTTCAAAAAGTGATGGTTAAACCCGGAGCTAACGCCAAGCGCGACTTCTTTTTAACCCAAATTCAAAGCATTGAGGCTGTAGAAATATCCGTCCGCGGAAAATCAAAAGACGCTCAAGTTTCCGTTCAAAACGTAAATGCCAAAGTGTTGGCTAAACTACCCGCTATTGGTGCTGAGCCAGATCTAGTGCAATACCTACAAGTTTTGCCAGGAGTGGTATTCAGCGGTGATCAGGGCGGACAATTATACATTCGTGGAGGCTCACCAGTGATGAACCGCGTCATGATTGACGGAATGACCATTTACAATCCATTTCACAGCATAGGGTTATTTTCGGTATTTGATCCCGATATGATGGACAATGCCGATGTTTACACCGCTGGATTTGGCGCCGAATATGGCGGACGAGTATCTGCCGTTATTGATGTTAAAACACGCGATGGTGACAGAAACAGGCTAAGAACCAAAGTGGGAGTGACTACATTCACCTCTAAAATTCTACTTGAAGGTCCTATCAAAAAGTTTAAAGCTGGCCAAAGCAATTCGAGCTTCGCCGTTTCTTACCGCAATTCATACCTCAGACAGAGCTCACAGCTGTTTTATCAATACGCCGATCCCGACAAATTACCCTATAATTTTGGTGATTTATTCATCAAATTTTCTGCAAATTCTGCGAACGGAGGCTATTCAAAACTGTACGGATTTTATTTCTCTGACATTGTTTCATTTCCCAATACCACCACCTATAAGTGGGGGTCTTATGGAGTTGGAGGAAAGTTTCTAGTGGTTCCAGAACAGGCAAAAACCAAGGTAGATGGATATTTCCTATATTCAAACTACAAAATTGAACAAATTGAAAAAGACAATCGTCCCCGCAGTAGCGATATTGGCGGTTTTAATTTGGGAATGAACTTTGGTTACAATTTCCGAAGGGATGCTTTCAAATGGGGCGTTGAAATCAATGGGTTTCAAACCAATTTCCAAATTTATAATTCAAACAATCGCAAAATTTCACAGTTGGAAAGCACCACTGAAATCAACGGATTTGCGAATTATAAAATTGCACGTAAAAAGTTCATCGCCGATATGGGATTGCGAACCCAGTACTACGCCTCATTGGGTAACGGAACTTTGGAGCCTCGCCTACAGTTGCGTTACATGCCTTTGCCTGGTTGGGGACTTAAACTCGCAGTAGGTTCATATTCCCAGAATTTACTGTCGGCCATTTCAGATAGAGATGTTGTGAATCTTTTTTACGGATTTTTATCTGGACCCGATAATCTTCCTGAAAACTTCAATGGGAAGCCGGTAACTCATAGATTGCAAAAAGCCCGTCATGCAGTTATTGGTACCGACTATAGACTTTCAAAACATTTGACGTTAAATATTGAATCGTTCATAAAATTGTTCGATCAAATCACCAACATCAATAGAGACAAACTCTTCGATGACGATGAATTCAATGCTGATAAACCTGCACGTTTGAAACAAGATTTTGTGATTGAAACGGGAGATGCTTACGGCGGAGATATATCCCTCAAATATGCGAACAAAGGTTGGTATATCTGGTCGGTTTACAGTTTAACCTATGTTAATCGTTTTGATGGAATTCAAACCTATCAGCCTATTTTTGACCGCCGACACAATGCCAATATTGTGGTGAGTTATGAATTTGACAAAAAGAATCCAACAGACGTGTCTTTCCGTTGGAACTTCGGAAGTGGTTTCCCTTTCACACAAACCCAAGGTTTTTATGAAAAGTACAACTTCAAAGATGGATTAGCCACTGATTACACCTCTTCAAACGGAAATCTTGGAATTCTATACAGCGACATCAATCAAGGCAGATTGCCCTATTACCACAGGCTAGACTTCTCCATTTCTCGTAAATGGCGCATGTCTCAGGGCAGAACCTTCAACGCTATTTTCTCAATCGTAAACGTCTACAATCGCGCGAACATCTTCTACTTTGACCGTATCCGCAACATTCGCGTAGACCAGTTGCCATTCTTGCCTTCTTTGGGATGTAATTATCAGTTTTGATTTCGGGGATCGGTGATCAGTGATCGGTGATCGGTGATCGGTGATCGGTGATCGGTGATCAGCCGTCAGCCGTCAGCTATCAGCTATCAGCCGACAGCGGACAGCGGACAGCGGACAGCGGACAGCGGACAGCCAAAGACCAAAGACCAAAGACCAAAGACCAAAGACTATGTCGGTGCCAAGCAGCGCGAAGAGCAAGTCCTAGCAAAGCGTGTGTCTCAAAGTCTCCTGCGAAGCGTACTTCGGATGGCTCCATTCTACACATTTGTATTTGAATTATGTGTAAATCTATGAGTTAACAATTTTATAATTTGCACCCATGTTGAAATGGTGGGTGTTAACTTTTCTATTTACAGTTTCTTGTAAGGCTCCAAAATTGTTAGAGTACGAAGGTTGGGGTGGACGAGAAAAGGTTACTCATGTCGTTTCTGAAAACGAGGTTAAAATTTCTCAAGAAATAAATCTAATCCAACATAGAGATTCATCACTTTATATTGATGTTAAACCAAAAAAGGTTATGCAATCGGAATTCAAAATTGAAATTCAGAATCCAGTTAAACATGTAAAGATTGTAAAAAGAAATAAGCAGATTAAGGCAAATTCTCGTCAAATTAAGCCTGATTTATCTAAGTATCTTATTTCTTATAACATGTTAATGGATCTTGGGGCGTTATTTTTAATTGTTGGGTTTACGGTCTTAGGTGTTTTAGGTGGTCTTGTAGGTACAACATCTGCAACTATTAATTCAGACTCCACCATTGCAATTATTTTTATTCCTTGTTTGATACTTATTGGAATTGGATTTTTGTTTTGGTTCGCAGGATTATACTATTTCAATCATTTCCAGAAAAACAAAAAGAAAAAGTAAGTTGCTTTCCATACAATTTAAATACTAGACATAATTGGATTTTAATATGATAAGAAGTTATTGGATTTTATTTTTGATTATTTTTTCTTCTTGCGGATTCATGAAAACAAGGAATGAATTTAAAGATCCCTACTACCGAACAAGTTCACAGTCCCCCAAAACAGTCAAAGAAACTGCAGTAAATTCTGAATTGAATTCTGATACTTCATTTGTTGAAATCAATCAACCTGCAATTTCAACTGCCGAGAAAACAACCATCAAACCTCAGAGCTTTCAGCCGAGCAAGGTATTGGCAAAAGTTAAAGATCTAAAGCAACCATCCTTTAAACTCGCTCATCTTAAAATATTCAAACGGGCTAATTCCAATAATTCAATTTCTGAAATGTACGATATGCTTGATGCATATAACTTGGTTGGTAAAATTGGTGTTTGGATGATGTTAGTGGGTTCTACTTTGATAACATTAACATTAACGTTAGTATCATTCGAGATACTGGATATTATAATTTATGATTTAGGTACCTTTATAATTTTTTTGTTTTCAATCCTTATTGGTTTAGGTCTTCTAATTTTAGGATTTCTCTTTTGGGCTATTGGACTTGCTATCTTTCATTGGTTCTGAAAGTTGTGTAAATGAATGTTGACACAACCGTATAAATTGCATTATGCGTAAACTATTACTTTCAAGTATCATTTTACTGATGTTCTCCTGCAAGTCAACCTACATTGAACGGGGAAACAGCACTTGGAATGTTCAAACGAACACCCAAGATCAGAAGAAAACTAAATCAGAAAATCATCCCAATGGAAACTTTGAAATAATTCAAAAAGATTCTAACGCGGAAGAATTGACTTTTAATACCATTAAGTCCAACAAATTAAAACCTAATATAAAAACTGACATTTATTTTTTGAAATCAACAGTTAAAGATAAAAAGCTTCCTTCATTTAAACTTGAGAAACCTGAAATAATTAAACGTGCTAATTCCCAAAAGTCAATTTCTGATTGGTTTGAGAGATTTGGTGCCTATAATACCTTGGGTGAAATAGGTGTTTGGATTATGATTGTGGGTTCTGCTTTTCTAACATTTGGAATCGCCTTAGGAGGGGATAATTACCACAAATGGGGAGGGATAGATAGCTTTTCAATCTTTCAATGGTCAACCGTTATTGGTTTAGGACTTCTTGTTTTGGGATTTCTATTATGGGCTATTGGACTTGCTATCTTTCACTGGTTCTGAAAGTTGTGTAATTGAAAGTTAGAACTACCGTGTAAATTGCATTATGCGAAAATTACTAATCTCTAGCTTCATTCTGCTGTTTTTCTCCTGCAAGTCAACTTACATTGAAAGGGGAAACAGCACTTGGAATGTTCAAACGAACACCCAAGATCAGAAGAAAATAAAATCAGAAGAACATCTTAGAGAGATTTCTGAAACTACACAACAAGGCATTTTTGAGGAAGAGTCTCATCTAATAATTAATGAGTCGCCAAGTTTAAAAGCAGATATCACAGAAAGTTTTGCGCCTGTGAAAACTCAAGTAAATCAATGGAGACAGGTAATCAGAGAGAATAAAAATCCTCTATCCTTGAAAACGGAGATGGTTAAAACAGTCAGGTCCAAAGAATTCCGAAAAGGAAGCCCTAAAAACAGGGGCCAAAAAATTGGGCTAAATATTATTTGGGGATCGTTATTGTTGACTGTCTTGGGATTGATGTTTCTTTGGGAATCAATTGTCTTTATGCTTGCAGCTGTTATTGGAATTTTACTTCTCATAGTTGGTTTGTTGATTTTATTGGGCGCGACTCTTGCGAAAAAATAAATCTACAATGAGGAATAGACTATTACCATTGGTTTGTTTATGCATTCTAATTGCTTCATGTGGAATTAGAAACTCAAAGGTGGTTATAGATCCCTATTACAGAAATACATCAATATCCGAAGCCGAGAATCAGGAAGTTACCACACATCAACAGGCATCAAATTCGCTAGAATGTAATTTGAATTTTATTGGGAATGAATGTCCTCGCGGAGATAAGATAAATCAATTAACTTTCAACGCTGAGAAATTCAACCCTGCGAGAATTCTAAAAGATATTAACGCTGAAGAATTGACTGTTTATATCACAGAGTCAAACAAATTAAGATCAAATATAAAAGCTGATATTACTTTTTTGAAATCAAAAGCTAAAGAGTTAATAGGTGCAGTTGTTAAAGCTGAAAAACCTCGAGCTCCGACAATAACAGTCATCCAGAAAGTTAAATCGAAGGGATTTGTTAAAGTAGAATCAAGAAATACTGGTCATAAAGTTGCAATGTACTTGGCATTGGCGGCTTTGTGTTCAATAATATTTGGAGTTGTTTACGCTATTTATTTTGCTGATGAATGGGACTTTACACCATTTATTTTTATTGCAATGGGTTTACTTCTTTTAGCTCTGGCTTTATTTGCTTATTTGATACAAGGCGGGCGACTTCGTTTTCGTCTTGGTTTTCTTGGTTTGTAGTTAGAGCGTATATTAATTAATCTTATTTTTTGACTTCAAATGGTCAATCACTTTTAAACTTGCTATCTTTCACTGGTTCTGAAAGTTGTGTAAATGAAAGTTAGAACTACCGTGTAAATTGCATTATGCGAAAATTACTAATCTCTAGCTTCATTCTGCTGTTTTTCTCCTGCAAGTCAACTTACATTGAAAGGGGAAACAGCACTTGGAATGTTCAAACGAACACCCAAGATCAGAAGAAAATAAAATCAGAAGAACATCTTAGAGAGATTTCTGAAACTACACAACAAGGAATTAATGAGGAAGAGTCTCATCTTATAATTAATGAGTCGCCAAGCTTAAAAGCAGATATCAAAGAAAGTTTTGCACCGGTGAAAATCCAACTAAATCAATTGAGAAAGATAATCAGAGAAAATAAAAATCCTCTTACCTTGAAAACCGAGATGATTAAAACAGTTAGGTCCAAAGAATTCCATAACGGAAGCCCTAAAAACATGGGCCAAAAAGTAGGGCGTTATATTATTTGGGGATCGCTATTGTTGATGGTCTTGGGATTGGCTTATGATGTTGAGGAAGGTACTGGAATTATAATTGCAGCCATTGGTTTTTTACTTCTCATAGTTGGATTATTGGTGTTATTGGTTGCAACTATTGCCAAAAAATAATTACAAATGAGGAATATTCTATTTCCATTGGTTTGTTTGTGTGTTCTGATCGCTTCTTGCGGAATTAAAAACTCTAGGGTAGTTTCAGATCCATATTATAGAAATGTATCAAAATCGGAAGCGGACAATAATTACGTTGCCTCACAGCAAAATGGTTCAAAATCACAGGAAGTTAATTTGAATTTTATGGGGAATGAATGTCCTCCAGAAGAAAAGATAAATCAATTAACTTCCGATGCTGAGAAATTCAACCCTGTTAGAATTCCAAAAGTATCAAAAAATCATCTTTTTCATCCTCAGAAATCTTCTAAAATCAAATCTCATCACTCAAATCTGCAAAAGGAATTTATTGACTACGAAGGCAATAATTACGCGATGGAGTATGGGTTTAAGATGTTTGTATATGGACTTTTATCAACCCTTTTAATTATTGGAATTGGGTATGTATTTCCATATATCGGATTTATTGGATTCATATTCTTTATCTTATCCTTATTGGTATCAATAATTGGACTTTTAATGTGGTTTTTTGGATGGGTTTTCTCTTAAATGATAACTAATTCGTGTTTTATGAAACAATATATTAATTTACTCTTTTTAATTGTTGGATTTACTTCATGCCAAACCACAAACGTAGAGAGAGGTCATGCAGGAGATATTGGGCAAGCCAGTTCAAGTTGTGGTCAACTAGTACTAAAATCTATACAAAAGTCAAATGAAAATGCGAGAGCAGATAATGTTGTTTACAGCACTGAAGGTTCACCAGAAGTTTCAGTTTTAGAACCTGAAAAATTCACCGAAGAACCTATAAATGCTGATATTACTGTCGTTGCAAAGAAGATAGACTTGAAATCCGATCAAAGAGCAAATAACTATGAAAAGGTCCAACAGCTAGGCAAAAAAGCTAAACTACCACTAAAGAATTATCAAGGAAAGAACAAGGCCATGAAATATGGGCTAAAAATGTTGGTTTATGGACTAATAATTTTTCCTATTTCACTTTTTGCTGTTGATGCCTTGTTTTGGTCAGGTGAAGATTGGACTATACTGCCTTTTTTTGTTTTCTTGGTTCTATTAATTGTTTCAGCAGTAAGTATTGTTTTGGGTTTACTTCTGTTCTTTTTCGGTTGGATTGTTTCTCTATTCAAAAAAAATAAATTGCATCATGCGAAAATTACTACTGTCTAGCATCATTCTGCTGTTTTTTTCCTGCAAATCAACCTACATTGAACGCGGAAACAGCTCCTGGCATGTTCAAACAAACACCCAAGGTCAAAAGAATATAAGATTACAAAATCAACCAATTGAAATTCCGGAACCTACAAAACAAAACACCAATCAAGTGGAGACTCAAATAGTAAATATTGAGTCACCAAGCTTAAAAGCTGATTTCAAAAAAGACTTTGCTCCAGTTAAAAATGAAATAATCCACCTTTCTAGGGCCTTAGGAAAAACTCATAACCAGCTCTCATTTCCTCAAAAAATCAGTATTGTAGAGTCAGTCAAAAAACAATATCAACAACAATTCATCCACTATAGTGGCTACAACAATGCCATGGAATATGGTTTTAAAGCATTTGTATATGGTTTAATATTATTCATCGTTGTTACTGGTTTATTTTATTTGATTACAGGGGGAGGTACAACCAATATCGTGATTGGATTGCTCACCGGACTTTTAGGTGCAATTTCCATTGTTGCCACTGTTGGAGGACTCTTATTGTGGTTTGGTGGCTGGATTGCTTATTTGTTGGGGTATTTTTAGAAAAACAGCGGAGAGTGGAGAGTTTAGAGTAGAGAGCTGAGAGCCGCCTACTGAGAGCCGCCCACTGAAAGCTGACCACCGATCACCGATAACCGAAAACTGTCGGCTGACGGCTGAAAACTGATCACCGATCACCGAAAACCTTCTGTATCTCCTGTAACTTAATCAACGCCTCAATGGGAGTTAACGTGTTGATGTCAATCTTGGTAATCTGGTCTTTCAATTGTTGAACGCGAGGGTCTTCAGTGGCAAACATATTCATCTGATACACTGGCTTGACTGCAGTTTTTTTCAAAGTATCTCTCGACTGGTTTTTGAGTCGGGATTGTTCCAATTGCTGAAGGATTTCTGAACTTCGTATCAATACTTGATTGGGAATGCCCGCCAATTGGGCAACATGAATACCAAAGCTGTGCTCGCTTCCGCCGGGTTTCAAGATTCTCAAAAAGACAATTTGGGAGCCTTGTTCTTTCACCGCGACATGGTAGTTTTTTACTCCATCGAGCTTGTCTTCTAGCTCGTTTAATTCATGGTAGTGCGTGGCAAATAGGGTTTTGGGTTTTCCGGGATGACTGTGCAAGTATTCGGCGATGCTCCAAGCAAGACTGACACCATCATAAGTGCTGGTGCCTCGTCCAATTTCGTCTAAAAGAACCAAACTTCGGTCACTGAGGTTGTTCAAAATGCTTGCCGTTTCGGTCATCTCCACCATAAAGGTCGATTCACCAGCCGAAATGTTGTCTGATGCTCCTACGCGCGTGTAAATCTTGTCAACTAGGCCAATGGTTGCGCTTTTGCATGGTACAAAACAACCCATTTGGGCGAGAATCACCGCCAACGCCGTTTGTCGAAGAATGGCACTCTTACCGCTCATGTTGGGACCCGTAAGAATGATCATTCTTTGCGACTCATTGTCTAAGAAAATGTCGTTGGGAATATAACTTTGGTCAGGAGGGAGTTGTGATTCAATAACCGGGTGTCTGCAGCCTTTTAGGTCTAGATCAAAGCCTTCGGTCATTACCGGACGACAGTAAGATCTGTCTTCGGCGAGCTGCGCGAAACCCGCTAAAACATCCCATGTCGCAACCATTAAGGCGTCAGATTGGATGGGTAAAATGCGTTGGGAAAGATCGTCTAAGAGAGATTCCCAAAGAGCTGCCTCCAAAATGGATATGCGGTCTTCGGCAGAGAGTATTTTTTCCTCGTATTGCTTAAGCTCAGGGGTAATATAACGCTCAGCGTTGGTCAAGGTTTGCTTACGTATCCAAGTTTCAGGAACCTTGTCTTTGTGTGAGTGCGTCACCTCTAAATAATAGCCAAAAACGTTGTTGTAGCCAATTTTTAACGAGTGAATGCCCGTGATTTCTATCTCTCGATGCTGAATTTCAATCAGTTTATCTTTTCCATTGATGGATAAATCTCTCAGCTCAGATAGTTCATCGTTGATGTGCGATTGAAATATGCCTCCCCTGCTTGAATTGATGGGGGCATCTTCGCTGATTTGGTGATCAATGAGCTGAATAAAGTCCTCGAACGGGCTTAATTTTTGAGCATCTTTTATCCATTGTTCTAGAGGAGATTGCTCTAAAAGGTTTTTTAGTTTTTTGAGGGACTTTAAACTGCGACTCAACTGAAGCAGTTCTTTCGGATTGACCCGTTTCAGAGCTATTTTAGCGGTCAATCGCTGTAAATCACCAATTTCATGTAAAAAGATTCGCATTTCTTGCAAAAAACTGCCGTTCTGCGACAATTCGGATACCCGATTCAATCGCGCTTCGATGTCCGCGAGATTCTTGAGCGGCAGCAACATCCATTGCTGTAAAAGTCGGCCACCCATGGGAGTAACGGTAGTGTCAATGACATCCAAGAGTGACCGTCCCTCGGGATAAACCGAACGAACCAACTCCAAATTTCGGATAGTGAAGCCGTCAAGCCAAACATAAGCCGATTCATCGATTCGCTGTATGCCCGAAATATGTCCGGTATGGGTATGATGGGTCTGATCCAGGTATTGCAAAGCAGCGCCGGCAGAGAGAATGGCTGCAGGTAATTCAGCGATTCCAAAGCCTTTGAGGTTTTGCGTCTTGAATTGTCTCTGAAGTTTTTCTTCGGCATATTCTGCCTGATATACCCAATCTTCGAGGGTTTGATACGATTTTGGAGTGCCGAATGCTTGAAATACTTTTTGGGACTGCTTCTTGGGGAAGATGAATTCTGCTGGTTTGAAACCCGAAATCATTTTTTTGATGAAAAATTCATCGCCTTGCGCGCATTGAAAGTCTCCAGTAGAAATATCCAATAAGCTCAGTCCCCATTTTCCATCAAGTTCAATCAAAGAGGCCAGATAGTTGCTCTGTTTGGATTCGAGAATCTTGTCGTTGTAACTGACGCCGGGAGTGACGAGCTCTGTAACACCTCTTTTAACAATGGTCTTGGTTAATTTAGGGTCCTCGAGTTGGTCGCAAACGGCAACGCGGTATCCAGCGCGAACCAGTTTGGGTAAATAGGTGTCGAGAGAGTGGTGAGGGAATCCTGCAAGATCCATTTCGGAAGCGGCACCGTTAGAGCGTTTGGTCAATACAATGCCTAAAACCTTGCTAGCCGTAACGGCGTCTTGGTCGAAGGTCTCATAAAAATCACCTACACGAAACAGCAACAAGGCCCCAGGATACTGAGCCTTGATCTGATTGTATTGTTTCATCAACGGAGTTTCCTTCTTTTCAGACATCCTCCAAAGATACCAAATCAAAAAGGGGAGTAATTAACATCTTTTTCTCAACTATCTTTGTAGAGATGCGGAAACTTAAAACATCCGAACTTCAAAGAATCAGTCCCGAAGAATACCAACAAAAAAGACACCGTGAGGTTGTAGTTGTGTTGGATTCAGTGAGAAGTATGAACAACGTGGGTTCTATTTTTCGCAGTTCCGATGCCTTTTTGATTGATAAAATTTTTTTGTGTGGGATAACAGGAAAACCTCCCCATCGCGAAATATCGAAAACTGCTATTGGAGCTGAAAAATCGGTTCCTTGGGAGTATTTTTCAAGCACCATTGAAGCAATTAATCTCCTAAAATCTCAAGGTTACACGCTCATAGCTGTTGAACAAGCTGAAAATTCGCTAGATCTTTCAACGGCTAAACTCCCCACTCAAAAAGTAGCCTTCATCTTTGGAAACGAAGTAGATGGAGTATCACAAGACGTCATCAATGCTTGTGACCACTGCTTGGAAATTCCACAATTGGGAACCAAACACTCGTTCAATGTGGCTGTTACCTGCGGTATGGTACTCTGGGAACATTTCAGACAATCAAAAATCTTTCTCATTCTTCTGCTCTTACTCCAATCTTGTAATCAGCCATCGGCGATCAGCGGGCAGCCGTCAACTAACTGCGCTCAGCGCTCAGCCGATCACCGATCACCGATCACCGAAAACCGAAAACTGACCACCGATCACCGAAAACCGAAAACCACCATATACGTTTCCTTCTCAAATGACTGCCCCATTTGTCTAAAATACCTTCCAACACTCAGAGAAATCTCCAAAAATCTGCCCGATAGCATTGATTTCAAACTGGTAAAAGTGAATACAGATGAGGTGTGGGATTTTGATTGGAACCAAAGTCTTTCCCAACAAACTAAGTTAGATTCAGCAGGAGCGTGGTCTAAGAAAGTTGGAATGAAGGTTTATCCCGAAGTAATTGTTCTGGGAAGTGACGGACAAAAAATCTATCAGGGGAGCATTGACGATAGGGCGGTGGCCATTGGGAAAATGCGCAGAACCGCGCTCAAACACTATTTGATAGACGCCATCGAATCAGTGAAAAAAGGTGAAAGTCCCCAAGTAAAACAAACCACAGCCGTGGGCTGCTACATCGAATGAGAAGTTTAATTTTGGTTGCAGTTTTAGGAGTTTCCTGTGTAGGAAAACAAAATGGGGTCTCGAATCCTGTTTTTGATAAAGACATTGAGCCCATCATTGTTCAACACTGTACGCCTTGCCACAGAGAAAATGGGGGGGCGCCGTTCGTTCTCACAAGCTTCGAAGCAGTTAAGAAAAAAGCAAAAACCATCGCCAAAGTAACGGCTAATAGAATCATGCCTCCTTGGCCTGCCGATCCCAATTACACTCACTTTTTAAAGGAGAACATTCTAAGTGATGCGCAGATTGCCACCATTCAAAATTGGGTCAAACAAGGCGGCAAACCAGGTAAAAATCCAGGTCAACAATTAGCTAAAGTTACCCCTTTTGTCAGCAATTTAGGAACCCCAGACATGGTTTTGGAATTGGATACCGTAGCCCTGCATCAAGGGGATCAAGATCGGTTCTTCTTGGTGAAAACATCGGGCAGGATGCCCCAGAAAAAATACGTTAGAGCAGTAGAATTTATACCTGGACAACCGCAATTGGTGCATCATTTCAACGGACATCTAATCAATTACGAAAAGGGCTCAAAGCGAGATTTTACCACTCAGCCGCTCAAAGTTGAAATGAAATACGAAGAGTCAAGGTCAGTAAAAAAAGACCTTAATTTGATGGCCAACAACGGAATCATTCCCGACAGGGTGCACTCTGTGGTGAATTATTTACCCGGAGTTTTTGGCACTGAATACCCCGACGGAATAGGCACCTTTCAGCTGTCAGAAGAGTTTTCCATTGTGGGAAATGACGTGCATTACGGTCCCTCGAGAAAAACGGTGGTCGATAAAAGCAAAATCCATCTGTTTTTCACTGAAACTCCACCATCTCGCGGACTTGGGGAGCTGATGTTGGGTACAAACGGGGTGAGTAAAATTGTTCCGCCGCTGGTAATTAAGCCCAACACGGTTAGCAAGCATGTTACCGAATTTACCGTGCCAGCCGATATTTCGGTGTTGACCGTGAATCCTCATTTACATTTGCTGGGTAGTAGTTTTTTAGCCTACGCCATAAAGCCCAATGGAGACACCATTCGCTTGATTTCCATTCCTCGATGGGATTTTAGATGGCAGTATTTTTATACGTTTCCAAACATGGTGAAAATTCCTCGAGGTAGCATCATCAGGGCGGAAGCCGTTTTTGACAACACCGATAACAATCCCAACAATCCCAATCGTCCTCCGAAAACAGTGGCAGAACGATTTGATTACGGGGGATCAAGCATGAGGGCGAGCGACGAAATGTTCCAGTTCATCATCACCTACGTAGCTTGGCAACCCGGCGACGAAAAAATATCCCTCAAAAAATAAGAAAATATGGAGCTAAAAATCATCAATAATTCATCGGAGTTTCACCCTGTGATAGATGTGATTTATCAAGGGGATCCCAATCACATTAAACATTTAGAATCTGATATTGACGCGGTTTTTGATCGTTCGCACAAGAAATTCAAAAGAGGAGATGCTCAGCGTTGGGTGCTTTATGAAAACTCTAAGCCAATTGGTAGAGTTGCTGCCTTTTACGAAGATAAAAACGGTAAGCGTTTTGGGGGTTGGGGATTTTTTGAGTGCATCAATAACGATGATGCGGCTAAAAAGCTCATTTTAGAGGCTGAAAACTGGCTCAAAGAACATCATGCTGAGAAAATCCTTGCTCCGGTAAATTTCGGCTCTAGAGATGCTTATTGGGGACTTTTAATCAGTTCAACTACATACCCAAGTTATCAAGAGAACTATCAGCCGGCTTACTATCAGAAGTGGTTCGATGAGTTGGGATACGGATTGGAAATTGAACAAACTACTTACGAGTTGGTTGAAAAAGACTTCAATATTGAGCGCTTTTCGAAAATTGCAGAGCGCACCATGGGCAACACACAATACCGTTTCGAAGTACTTGATTATTCCAGATTAGATCAATTCGCCGCTGATTTTGTGTCGGTTTACAACAAGGCATGGACCTTTCACGAAGATTTTGAGCCTTTAGAAGTTGATGAAATACTCAAGAGATTCAAGTCTATGAAACCTGCGGTGATTCCTGAGATGATTGTCTTTGCTTATCACGAGCAAGAACCCATTGGTTTTCATGTAAATATTTTGGAGTTAAACAGCATTTTTAAGGATTTCGGGGGAAAGCTTACGCTCTGGAACAAACTGCGCTTTCTGATGAGCAAAGGAAAGATTGATAGATGTCGCGGAGTGGTCTTTGGAATCATTCCTGAATATCACAACAAGGGGGTAGAAGCCGGCATGATTATGAAATCCTACGAAGGCGCAAAAAAATTAGAAAAAATCAAGAGCATTGAGTTGGCTTGGATAGGTGATTTTAATCCGAAGATGCTCAGTATGTTAAGTTCGTTGGGCGCAAAGTTGACCAAGACCCATCACACCTACAGCAAAATATTTTCTTGATTTTTTTTGATGGAGGATTTGCATTTTTAAAAAATGGGTGTACCTTTGCAGTCCTTTAAAGAAGGAACGATTCCGTAGCTCAGTTGGTAGAGCAATACACTTTTAATGTATGGGTCCTGGGTTCGAGTCCCAGCGGGATCACCACCAAAAGCCTCAGAGAAATCTGAGGCTTTTTTTATTGCCTATTTTTATAGTTTGTTTTTAGTGCCATATAGTTATTTTGTTTGTTGCATTAAACAAAATTTGATTTTTTTGGTGGTTATAATAATCATTTCAGCAAAAGCATTGTCCATCCCAATCCTGTTCATTTAAACATTAAACTCGAATAAAAATTGCTTATTTAGTACAAAAATGAACAAATAAGCACATTTAAACATATCTATTTTGTGTATTTTTGTACAAATAAGCATAAAAATGAAATCTTTAGCCCTTATTCCTTACAATAAAATCACTGACCGACTCAAATTCGAAAACCCTTGGTGGGTGTCTAAACATATAGCGTCGTTTTATCTTTCCATGAAAAGAAGATTGTATTTCAATCTTTTTTATCCATTTGTCACCAATACCGAAATTAGAAGAGCACTGGTTCTTATGGGCCCTAGACGTGTTGGAAAAACCGTCATGCTTTACCATAGCATTGAACAACTTCTCCGTGACAATGTGCCTTCCAATAAGATCTTTTTCATTGGATTGGATAATCCCGTTTATGTTAATTTAGGTTTAGATGATTTGCTTGACCTTTGTAAACAGTCTCTGAAAATAGATGACCTTGACGGTTGTTTCGTGTTCTTTGATGAAATTCAATACCTCAAAGATTGGGAACGGCATCTCAAAGTGCTTGTTGACACTTATCCCTATACCAAATTCATTGCATCGGGCTCTGCAGCGGCCGCTCTGAAATGGCACAGTACCGAAAGCGGGGCAGGGCGCTTTACCGATTTTATGCTTCCCCCTCTCACGTTCCAAGAATTTATTCATCTCAAAGAAATGGATCATCTGCTGCTCGATCCTCCCGCGTCATACGGTGGCATGAAACCTCGTTATCAGTTAACCCACGATGTCAATTCCCTTAATGCGGAGTTCATTCAGTATTTGAATTTCGGGGGATATCCCGAAGTCGTGTTGTCTGGGAAAATCCAAAACGACATGAACAGATACATTAAAAGTGACATTGTTGATAAGGTTCTTTTACGCGATTTACCCAGTATTTACGGTATTCGAGATGTTCAAGAACTGAATCGATTTTTTACCTACCTCGCTTTTAATACGGCCAACGAATTTTCATACGAAACCATGTCCAAACAAAGCGGCATCCAAAAAGAGACGCTCAAGAGATACTTGGAATATTTGGAGTCGGCCTTCTTGATTAAAGTAATTAACAAAGTAGATTACAACGCCAAGCGACTAAAACGAGTGACCAGCTTTAAGGTTTATTTGACCAATCCTTCTTTGAGAACCGCCTTATTTTCACCTGTCAGAGAAACTGACGAAGAAATGGGTAATTTGGTTGAAACTGCCTTGTTTTCTCAGTGGTTGCATAGAGAACATTTGAATTTAACTTACGCCAATTGGAAAGACGGCCGAAATGAAGGCGAAGTAGACATGGTTTTGGTTGATAATGCTAAGTTTTCACCCATGTGGGCAGCAGAGATAAAATGGAGCAACCGCTATGTTGAGCATCCTAAAGAACTAAAAAGTCTCTTAAAATTTTGCGAAAATCACCAATTAAACAAGGCATTGGTTACTACCATCAATCAAACCAATACCAAAGAAATAAACGGAATTTCCCTGCTTTTCATACCCGCATCCGTGTATGCTTACAACATTGGGAATGCAACATTGACCATTAAACATGATAGTGAAACCCAATTTTTGAACCTATTATTGTAACTCAATGAAAAAATCAGGGCACACCTTGACCTACATCATTCTCGGAGCCATGTTGGTGGGAGTGGTAACAGGTCAATTTATTTTCATGCATTTCGATGTGAACAATGACAGTCAACTCCTTGGAGATGAACTTACCAAAGCCAAAGATATTGCAGCCTATTTCAAACTTTTAACCACTCATATTTTCTTACGTCCGGTACAGATGACCATCGCACCCTTGGTTTTGACAACCTTGATTGCCGGCATTGCTAAAATGGACGACATTAAAACCGTGGGTAGAGTAGGAGGACGAAGCATGATTTGGTTCCTGTCTGCTTCGCTGGTTTCCCTGTTTTTAGGACTGATTTTAGTGAATTATTTTCAACCCGGTGTCAATGCCAATTTCGGAGCTACAGACGCTTCATCTGTAGGTGATATTGTAGGGAAAACTCAAGGATTTAGTTTGCAAAACTTCCTCGAACACGTATTTCCTATGAGCGTTTTCGAAGCCCTGGCCCACAACGAAATACTGCAAATTGTATTATTCGCCGTGCTTTTTGCCATTGCTCTCAATCAAACAGGAGAAAAAGCCAAGCCCATCATCGATGCGCTTGATACTATTGGCAAAGCCATTCTAAAGATCGTAGGTTACGTCATGTGGCTTGCTCCTCTGGGTGTATTTGGTGGAATTACAGCCATTATTGCTGTTAAGGGACTTGTAATTCTGAAGTTATACAAAGATTATCTCATCTATTTCTATACAGGAATTGGATTGTTATGGATTCTTCTTCTGGGTGTGGGATATTTGATCTTGAAAGGACGATTATGGACATTGCTATCTCATTTGCGCAACCCTCTAATGGTGGCATTTAGCACCACCAGCAGCGAAGCGGTATTTCCCAAACTCAGCCAAGAATTGGAGAATTTCGGCTGCAAAAAGAAAGTGGTAAGTTTTGTACTCCCATTGGGATATAGTTTCAACTTAGACGGCTCCATGATGTACATGACCTTTGCCAGTATTTTTATTGCTCAGGCCTACAATGTGCCTCTTAGTCTAGGTACTCAATTAACCATGTTGCTGGTGTTGATGCTCACTTCAAAAGGCATTGCTGGGGTACCAAGAGCCTCTTTAGTTGTAGTGGCTGCTACTTGCTCCATGTTTAACATTCCGGTTGAAGGAATAGCACTGATTCTGCCCATTGACCATTTCTGTGACATGGGTAGAAGCATGACCAACGTTCTAGGCAACGGTTTGGCTATCTCAGCCATCGATAAATGGGAGAAAGAGTGATCAGCTAATTAGTTCTATTAGCTCACTAACCGTGCTTTGTTGCTTGTCCCTTGCGTACCATTTGTGTAATTCTTCGATGTAATTTGCGGCAGTTTCTGGGTCTGATTTTAACTTAATGACCATTTCTTGAGCTGCTTTGGGACGTGGACCCCAATCGTTTATTAATTCGAAATTTTCGTCTAATTGTATCAATTTGGGCACAGCCATTCCTCCATTGGTTAAATGGGCTTGCATCAATTCTGGAACTTCATCTCTGTATACAAGGCGGAAATTCAATTTACCTTGACTTGCTTGAGCAATTTTTGCCATCACGGGAATGATTTGTGATGCATCTCCACACCAATGTTCTGAAATAACCAACCACGTTCTGGGGCTAGAGCGTTGCGCTAATTTGATATGATCTTCCGATAACTCAAAAGTTCTATCCAATCGGCTGCTTCGATGTTGATTCATTGGAATATATTCACCAAAGGCGTATTCATCAGGGTTCTCGTTTTTTGTAACAAACAATTCTTGATAAGATGCATAGTCAACCGACTCACTCACGTATTTAGAATAATCCATACGCAAATTTACAATTCAATGAATATCTTTGTTTGATGCGGTTGCTCATTTTTATCATTGCTTTTTTAATTGCACCAAGAAGTTTTTCTCAAAGTTCTTTCGATGGAACCTTAGATTTTGGTCAATCTAAACGATTAAATTACGAATTAACGGTACAAAAATTAGAATTAGGTGTTCATGACTATCTTCTGAGAATTGACAGTTTAGCCTTGAATGAGCAAGTGCTGATTAAATTACTTAATCCGGTAACATCCAAGAAAACAAAACACTGGAAAAACTATCAAACCTTGGTATACAAGGTTAAGATTGGTAGGAAACCTGAATTTTTTGTCGTGCAATTTACCACCGAACCAACATTGTTAGGCGTTAAACAGTTCATTTACGTGAGATTCAATCATCAGACATGGGGCGAACTTTTAAAACCAGTCGTTTCAGCCTACTTGGGCGATCAGCCACTGAAATATAACTTCCATCAATTGGGGAATGTTACTAACAAGGAATTGGTGTTTATAACTCTTGACGATTTTAGATATGCTACTTATCAGACCATCAAGAAAAAAGACGTTTTCAATGATAAAGTGTCTGTTGATGTTAAAGTTCCTGCACCTCCTTACTTAGCTAATACGAATCCTTTTTGGATATTTCGCGCCATGAATACTGCTGATCAATGCTCCATTTATATTCCTTCTCTTGGTCATTCATTCCTAATTAGCAGTGAAATGTTGATGATGATATCAACTCTAAATGCTGTTCCGTTTTGATTTTCAAACCAAAAGACTTTATATTTGTTTGAACAAATAAAAACATCCCATGAAAAGAAAAGACTTCATCAAAAAGAGCGTGCTGGGAACCGCAGTGTTGGCATCTGGCGCAGCGGCAGCTGAAATCATCAAAAACAACATCGATGAACTTCAACCTTTAAATATTTTGGGATTCAATCACATCAAAAACACAGAATCAAAAGTCATGGAAAATCTAGTATTGCATAAGTCCTCGTCTCGCGGATTGGCTGACCACGGTTGGTTAAAAAGTCATCACACCTTTAGTTTTGCCAACTATTACAACCCTGAAAGAATGCATTTTGGTGTTCTTAGGGTGTTGAATGATGATACGGTAGCTGCGGGAATGGGATTTGGAACGCATCCACACGATAACATGGAAATCATCAGTATTCCACTAGAGGGAGACCTAGAGCACAAAGATTCTATGGGGAATGTTGCTACCATAAAACATGGGGAAATTCAGGTAATGAGTGCCGGAACTGGAATTACCCATAGCGAATACAACCGCAACAAAGACAAACAAGTGAAGTTTCTTCAAATTTGGGTTTTCCCAAATAAAAAGAATGTTACACCTAGGTATGATCAAATACCTTTGAATCTTGCTGACAGGCACAATAAACTACAGCAAATACTTTCTCCAAATGCTGATGATGAAGGTGTTTGGATTCATCAAGATGCGTGGTTTCACCTTGGTAAATTTGACGAAAACTTCAAAACCACGTACACCATCAAGAAACCCGGAAACGGTGTTTATGCATTTGTCATCAAAGGCGATTTCCAAATCAACGGACAAGATCTCGAACACCGAGATGGATTGGGTATTTGGAATATTGATCAATTAGAAATTACTGCTCAATCAGATCAAGCTGAAATCTTATTGATGGAAGTGCCTTTGAAATTGTGATAAAATCCATGCATGGCAAACACATGTGGAAAACTGATGCACGACAGGAAAATGAAAAAGACTCCAGTCATGCCATCGGTTTTCCAAATGTCGAAGTAATAAAATCCCCCGAGAAATAAAAAAGCACCCAAAGAAAAAGGCATTGCTTTCAACCATAATCGAGAAATGGGCTCCTTGTAATTTCTGATGATATCAGCGGAGCTATTTACACTGTGGTTAAAGATAAAAAATAGTCCGAATGCACTCAATAATGGCAAAAAAAGACTAAGTGGTAGCCATAATACTTCACAAATTCTGTGAATTCCGCGAGAAAATTGAGTAGTCAAAAATACGCCCCCCGAAAAGATCAGAGCCCATTGAAAGTTGATGAAATCAATGTTCACAGACATTTCTTTTAATATTTCCGTGAGTTCCTGTGGGTGAGCGAATAAAATGCATCCGAGCAGAGAAAGTCCCCAGAGAAAACTGCTCACTGAAAGGTTTTTAAATTCCGCTTCGCCGAAGTGCCACGCTGAATATAGAATGAAAAGCAATAGACCTAGATAGGCATTCACGAACCAAACCAATCCCATAAGAGCCATTTTAAATAAATAATTCAAGATGAAGGTAGGTTTGATTTTGGCTTCAAGCTGTTTCGACTCCAGTAAATGATCAATGGCACCGTGAGGAATTCCTACTAAGATCAATCCCAGTAGTAGTAATCCATTTGAAATGAAAACCAGGTTCAGAGCGTCTAAAATGAGGAATGCCATTGCTAGAAACAGGGGCAGTAGCTTTAAAATGGGGAGTCTATAAAAAGTATCTAAAATTGCCGCTTTCACGAAGGGCAAAATGGGTAAGGAGCCCAAAATTCTGAGCTCCTTCATTCCGCTTGATTCCTCGCGCAGAAATTCAATGACTCTTGAAAGAGGATTTTTTCGAAATAAGGATTCGAAGATGGTTTTGCCAAAAGTTGGATTCTTTTCAAGGATTTTGAGCAGTAATCTATCGTAAAACTTGAATCTAACTGGAGGGTTGATAATTTTAATGGATGTTTTGTGCTGAAGGGAATTCGAAATTTCTACGGCGTGATTACAACTCTTCAAGAAGGAATACCCGGTACTTGGTTTGATGTTTCCAGCTCGAGCACCCGTAAGAATGTGATTTTGCGAAATTTCAGTATGACTGATTTGAGCTGTAGACATCGGAATCTTACCCTGTTCCGTCGAAATAATTTGAAATTCTCCGAATCGCTCATGAATTTCTTTCTTTAAAATTTCTTCTGCCAATGGAATGTTGATAGATTCTGAGTGAAAAGAAGTTACTTCCACCAATGCATTTCTTTGATCAAACGGAAGAATGTACAAAAAGAGGGTAGAATTGCCTTGTTCAATGGAGAAGTCCATCATAACAAAAGTGTCAGGGTCAAATACATCAGCTGTAGTTGTAATATTCCATCCTAAAAAACTCTGAATCAAGTGTGATTCATCCTTTTTGCAATCATTGAACTTTGGAGGTCGACTATCAAAAATGGTGGCCTCGTGAAATTCTGCGAGTAACTCATCCGTGGCCAGCTCTCTGATGTAAGTTACATCAAAATTTACTATATCCTTGCGTGCGTAGTTATAGAGATCAATTCCAGATATGTGGAAATATTTGTATGGGTCAATAGCCTCTGTAACTCGCTCACCTGCGCTGGCATTTCTCCATGATTTGGAAATTAAATCGTCTAAATGGTATTTTGTGATTTCCGATTCTAGCGCCCAAAAACAAAATGTTCGGTCATTTTCAGTTTTACTGTTGGGTTCAATGATGGCTATTTTCTTATCAGTGAGTAAGCCCTTTCGCTTCAATTCAAAAAAAAGAAGGGAATTTGCAGCACCCATTCCAACGAAAACCAAATCAAGTTCAGAATATGTTAAGTTTTTGGTTTTCATTTAGTTTAATTAACCAATTACCAAAGAAATTTGTTTTAAATTGGTAATTCACATTAAATTTGTTCATTATGAAAAAAATATTCCCACTCGTTCTTTTTCTCTTTGGTTCAGCTTCCATGGCTTTTGCCCAAGGTGTATCAGGTGCTGAATTTATTTCAGACTACTCAAACCTTAAGGGTCAAATGGTTGTAATTAAAGGGGTTACTGGCAAGGTTATTCCTTCAGCACCCAAAACTCTAGGTTCTAAAGCGAAATCGGTTGCGGCTAACAAGAAGGCTCCTTCAGCTAACGGACCAGTAGCTGCAGGTTCACCATCTTCGGTAAATGTTGCAAACGGTTCAACATCAACAAATAAAAACAACTCTTCAGCGGTGGCAAATAACAACACCACAACTCCATGCAACATCAAATCTGGATCTCACAAAGTAGAATTAGATTTCGCAAAAGGAAAAAACTGCGGTTGTTTTCAAATTGGCGGTGAAATGATGCAGCCAATGAACGACGCTATTAAATCGGGAAAACCCTTCGATGTAACCGTGCAGGTTGATCAAGCAGGTAACCACCGTATTATGGATATTTCATTCCAACGTTAAAATTAATTACTCATCGTAAAAAAGGTCTCATGCGAGGCCTTTTTTTATGCGATCTTCGTACTATGTTTTTTGTCATCAGTAAATTTCTGCATTTTATTATTAAACCCCATTTTTGGATTTTCCTGTTTGTTTTAATCACACTTTTGAAACTCTGCTTTTCAAACAAGAAGTGGATTCAAAAACTACCTATATCTGCAAAGAAATCAGCAATTACTGCTTTTTTACTTTTATTCATTTTGGGAAATCACCCACTGGTGAATGAATTGAATATCCGCTGGGAGCAGCGTGTCCCCCAAAAACGCATTTACAATCACGATTCGTTTCCCAGAATTGCGGTGATTCTTGGGGGATATGGATACTATGATGATCAAAATGACTACTTCCGATTGGGCAGTGAGGGCGACAGATTCATGGTTGGGCTTCAAGGATTGCTCCTGAATAAATTCGATAAAGTGATATTAACCGGTGGATCATCGGCAGTATTCACCAAAACGTATTATGAAGCCGAAGAGGCGGGTAGATACCTTCAGAATATGGGCATAGATTCCAGTAGAATCATCATAGATAATCTTTCAAGAAATACCTATGAAAATGCCGTTTATACTCAAAAGATTCTAGATAGTTTGAACTATAAGGGTCCTGTTTTACTGGTAACATCAGCAGCTCACATGTACCGTTCTGAAGGTTGTTACAAAAAGGTTGGAGTCAATTTTATTCCCTATGTGGCGCATCCTACGTGCGATCCTAATCGCCGTTATAATTTGGAAGCTTGGTTGATTCCTAATCCTGGATCTTTGCACACCATGTCAAATTTACTGCATGAGTGGGTAGGGGTTCTTTCCTATAAGCTCTCGGGTAAGATGTAAAATTTTAAAATTCCAAATAATAGAAGGGTACTGAGCCCATTTTTTGGAATTGGAAAGCCACAAAAATCACAGCCACAAGAAGAATAGCGGTCACCCATACCGGAAGTTTTTTCACTTGTTCTGTAATTAATGAATAAAACTTCGGCATTGACCAATGCAAAATTAGGGTTGCTGCGAAAATAATCGCCACATAAGGATATAACTTCAACCAATCCCCGAAAAGAGAAAAATCCAATCCGCTGAAAATTCGCAATATCATTTGATTGGCTTGTTCCAAATTGGCTGATTTAAAGTAAACTCCGCTAAAGGTGAGAAATGCAAAGGTCAGCAAAATGGATAAAGGCTTGTAAATAATAACCGGAATGATCTTTTTGATTTTTAATCGCACCTCAGAAGTCCAAATATCCCAAATCAATGCCGCCGCGTGCATCAGTCCCCATAAAACAAAATTCAAATGTGTTCCATGCCAGATTCCGCTGATTAGAAACACTACAAAAACCGACAGGGTAGTGCCCCATTTTTTCCAAGTTCTCAAATGGTAACTCAAGGGGAAATATAAATATTGGTTGAACCATTGAGATAGAGAAATATGCCAACGCTTCCAGTATTCGGTGATGTTTTGAGATAAGAAAGGAAAATTAAAGTTTTCCATGATTTGGAATCCCATCAACATGGAAATACCCACAGCAATATCGGTGTATCCGCTAAAATCTAAATACAAATTCAGTGTTTGGATGATGGCGGCAAGGAGGTTTTCCATAGGGGTAAAATACAAGTAGGCATCAAAAATGCGTTCTACAAAGTTGACGGCTAAGTAATTACTCAAAATGAATTTCTTGACCACACCCAAACCAATCAAAAAGGCGCCATAATTTACTTGGCTTTTATCAATGACCCATTTGGTTGCGTTTAGGTGTTTGAAGAAATTGGGCGCCGTTTGAATGGGACCCATCAAAAATACCGGGAAGAAACTGATGAAAGTCCAATAGTTCAATAAACTCGGCTCAGGTTCATCCAAATTTTCATAATACACATCAAAAACATAACTCATGCTCCGGAATGCATAAAATGAAACTCCTACAAACTTGATAAATGATAGAAACTCCGGTTTAATTTGCCATTCGTCTAGGTGTCTAAAAATAATGATCAGTGCCACATTTTGAAGTACGCTGAATCGCATCAGCCAACTTTTGGTAGTATCAGAATTAGATTCATGAATCAATTTGGCAACAATGAAATCTGACAAGGAAAACAGCAGCACCAAGATGATTAAACTGTTGCTTATTGAAAGTAAAAATCCCAAATTACCTATCAGTAATACTGAATTTCTGATCAGCGGCTTAGTATTCCAAATCAACACCAAGATTTGAATGACAAACCATAAAATAAAAAACTGAGCAGAATTGAAGGTCATCGTTATTTTACTTTGAGTGTTTTTCCGGGTTTAAGGAAGTCAGAACGCATACCATTCATCCTTTTTAACTCTGCTACAGACAGTCCGTGTCTTCTAGCAATACTGTAAAGGGTATCTCCGCTTCGAACCTTATAATAAACTGCTTTTGGCTTTTTATAACCGGGCTTTCCGTTATTACCGGAATTCCCAGGGTTGTAGGTTGGTTTGTTGGTTACTGCCGATTGGCCTTTATCCAGCGACTTTTCAACTACGGTAAAAATGCGCAAAGTCTGACCTTCACTCAAGGCATAGCCCTTTAGTCGGTTCCAATCTTTTAGTTGTATCACACTGATATTATATCGTTGAGCAATGGCCCAAGCCGTTTCGCCTTTCTTAACTGTATGTTCAATCCATTGCAGTTCTTTTTGTTTCACCGATGTATCTGGCTGAACAGGGTCAATGTAGAGGGTGTCAACACAAGGAATGATTATGGCATCTGATGTGTCTTTTTTTAGCTTTAGTCTTCTATCGGTATTTTTAAACGCGTGATAAATGAGTGATCCTTTAAGTTCGTAACCATCTCTGGTCAAATGAACACCATCTTTATTCGCTAAGCGAACCGATTTCCAAATACGCATGGATTGTTGTCCACCAGAAACCCTATACCAATCGTAAAATGCTACTTTTTCTGATTCAGCAACTTCGGCAATCAAATAAGAAAAGATAGAACAGGCTTTTATGCTATATCCGCCTCTATGAATATCTTGGCTGTTAGATAAAATGATTACCGCCTCTGGGGCGTATTCCTTGAACATTTCAATGATGGAAATCAAGTTTTCTTTGAATCTCTCTGATTCAATGCCCTTTTGATAAAAATCATTGGCACCCACATCCAATATGATGGCATCTGGGTTCAATATTCTGAGATGGTCGGGCAATTTATTCTCCCGCATAATGGAATAATGTCCAGCACCATTAATTCCTACACTGGTATACAAAACACCTCTATCGGCAGGTGATTCTATACTGATACCATAAATCTCAAAAAAGTGCTGTGCCGTGTCTCTTCTTACAAATTCAAACAAGTAATCATCGGCACCTGATGGCATATTAACAATCAGTAAATCGGTGGCGGTATCATTTTCAGAAGTGTATACATCGGCAATCACCGACTTACCACCAGCGGTAATTTTCAAGTCGAACGAGTTACGATTTCTGTGGCAAAATATCTTTAAACGAGTAAACTCCGGTTGAATGGCTTTTTCTCTGAACGACAACTTAAATTGAGCAGTGGAATCATATGTTTTTGAGGTAATTCCAGTAACGCCTATGGGTAATTCAGGGCTTCTTTCTACGTTTCTAGCGTATAACCATCTGCCGGTGTGAAAACAACGGTAATCTGCTGCAGTATGGGTTCTAGCCGTTGTGTAAGGAAAAACCATTCCACGTCCTGCATTGCCAAAGGTAGAGCCTAATAGTGTTCGAGTTTCATTGGTGAAAATATCGGCTTGTACGTGAGAGTCACCTATGTGAAGAATATTGACCCGTTTTTTGTTGGATCCATTCAATTTATTAAAAAAAGGCCTCAATATCTGCTTGTCATGACTTTGGAAAATATTCATATTTGAGTCAATCCAAGGATATTTTTGGTATTCGAAATTATGCCAGAAGAGTGCTTGCGCATTCAGAAGTGAAGTCTGAAAGCTAACAATCCCTAAAGTGGCAAGTGCTATATATTTTAATACTGTTTGTTTAATCTCAATCATTATTCTGTTCTTGTGCTTAAAAGATAACAAGCCCTAGCTCCGTTCAATTCACGCGTTAAAGCCCTTGCAAATATTTTTTGTCCCGACGGTGATAAGTGTCCATCCAAACTGGCCAAACCTTTTTTCTGCCATTCCAAAATTCCTCCACCGTCTAACATAAATCCATAAAAATCAAAGAATGAAACATTCTTTTCTTGAGCTACTTCTTGCAACCACCTATTCAATAATTTGCAAGATTCATAACTCTTCATTTCACCACCACTTCTGTACCCCATATCACCGGGTCCAATCAATAAAATAGAAACATCTGGACAACAACTTTGGTACTTACTCAAAATATTGCGGAAGATATTCTTAACCCATTTCTCTTGTGAACCATCTATTTTTATGTAAGGAACCATATTATTTCCAAAATGAAGAACCACCAGCGATACGTTCTGTCTTTGGCTTTCTTCGCTCAACAAGGAAGAATTTATGTTGTTTAGGCCATCTCCAGAATGTCCTCTAATTCCCATGTTGTCTATCTGAATTCCCTTTGTTCCGGCATCTATAGAATATCCATAAACCACCGGATTTATGGCTCTATATCTGAAGTTTATCTTACCAATAATGGGAGTGTCACTCACCACAAACTCTTGTAAAAATTTGCTCCTGATTGACTTCTTTGCCATTTTCCAAGTGGAATCTTTTGGCCTTCTCCACTGCAATTCAGATAGCGAATCAGGTAAAGCCTGAATCAATAATTTCTGATACTTTACCGATTTTGTGATTTTCAATCCAAACCCCCTGAAATCAGTGGGCCTTGAACTATTGGCCACAAAGGCTTGTCCTGATGGACCAAACCACTTAAATTTCTTTTTATCTCTGAAACAGTTTAACTTTCTCCATTGAGAATTTTGTGTCTCATCAATTTCCAAAACCCCGTAGGTTGCGGGGTTTGAAAGTGGAACATAGCCAATTCCACTACCGCCGTATTGAGATTGAAAAATGCGACGAATCTCCGAAGTAATTCGATCACCTTCAATTTGAGAATCTCCGAAATACCAAATTCTGCTCAATTCCTTTTGAGATTCTGATAACTTCTCAAAAAAAGTTTGCATACTGTTTTGTCCCTCTTCAGTAAACGATAAAAATTTCAAAGACTGAAGCATCGAATCATACCGATTTTTATCTTGAATACTGAGCTTAACTTTAATCCAATGTTCAATATGAAATGGTTTTCCGCCGTAAACACCTCCTTGTTCAACAACCACGGCAACTTGACTGTCTTTAACTAAGGTTTTAGTGGTTTGCTCAGCACCGCGAATACTATCTGTTGTATTCTCTGAACTCACCAACCATCTATTTAAATATAGGCTGTCGAATTCCCATGAGCCCAAAAGCCCAGATCTGCTCGCGCCCAAGAGTCCCAATAGGAACAATCCCAGCGAAGCTGTAAAAATGATTATTGATTTATTGTTTTCAGGCACTCTTTTTTGATACAATTAAATCCATCATATCACCCACATTTTTCATGCCTATGAGTTCTTTCAATTTGAATTTAATGCCATAGAATTCTTCCACTGCCGATATCATAGTTAAATGCGTTAGAGAATCCCAACGATCAACCTTTTCAGCATTCAATTCTTCGGTAATTTCAATATTTGGCGTTGAAAAAACATCTTCGAAAATGCCTTTTAATTCTAATTTTATTTGTTCTTTATCCATTTTTTATCATTTTTATTTTGCAGGGGCCAGCCAATAACTGTAAACGTTCAATTTGAGGCTCACATTGTTTAATTTCCAATGAAAAACCACATTTTTCATATAATTTTTTTGCCGCAACATTATTTTCCATCAGTTGAATTTCTGATGATTTTCCTTCGCTGGCAAATTCAATCAATTGATTCATGTAACCTTGTCCTCGGTGATTTTCTAATGTATACAGGTGCTCCAATTGCCAAGTTCCATTTTTTCGGGGGATGTTTACTCTCGAAACCACCTCTAATTTATCGGTATTGTTGTGCCATTTTTCTCCTAAAACAAATCCCAAACTTTGAGTTTTCAAAAGATCTGACGACATCCCAGCAGAACCTTCTTGCCAAGTGCACAAGCCCCCTGCTGTTTCATTCGCATCGTTGTCTAAAATGTACCAAGAATTGTAATCCCACGGTTGTCCTTCAATTTCTTCCTCAAATATTTGCTGTAAAACACCTTTGAATTCCATTTCTGAAACGTCAAACAACACCCCATAGGGGAAAATATTGGATCCTGATTTTTCGCTTTCAATGATGGCTTCAGCAATGAAGTCAAAATCAGATTTTACGGCTTTTCTTATATTAGGCATTCTTGTTTAACTCAGTGAGGCTATTAATTTTTTCTTGTCAATTTTTCCGTTGTCATTCAAAGGGAATTCATTTTTAAGGTGAATTGCTTTGACCGACATATAATCGGGGAGGAGCTTGTTCAATTTTATACGCTTATGCTCAAGTTGGTTACTTTGAAAGGCGTTTTCAGAGTCAAGAACAAACAAATGCAACTCACTTCCATTGTCTTGGGCAATCGCAGCTGCTTTGCAGGTGCAATTTTCAAATATTTGACTACCAGCAAACTCCAACTCTGATAATTCAATTCTGTACCCTTGAATTTTTACTTGATCGTCTATTCTACCATGGCAATAGAATTCAGAACCCTCCTGAACACCAATATCACCGCTTTTGTAAAACCAACAATTTTCATGTTCGAAAAATCTAGACGTTTGATCTGGTGTAGCATTCAAGTACCCTCTGGTTGTTTGTAAACCACCTAAACAAAGCTCTTTGTCTTCATTGATCAAGAATTGAACGGTTTTCATGGGCTGGCCTATACAAACCACTCCATTTTGATGAAGGAGTGCTTTGTCTTTCAAGGGATGATGAGCTGTATACCTGCTGCAATAGATGGTAGCTTCGGTAGGGCCATAAACATTATCGATTTGGCAATGCGGCACACACGACTTCCAAACTGAAAATTGGTTGATTCTAAAAGCTTCTCCGCAGAATTGTGTAACCTTTAAATGGGGTAATTCAATGTCTTCGGCATACGGCGCCAACATTTCTACTGCCGATGGCACCATCAAAGCAAAAGTAATGTTTTGAGATTCTAACGTATCATACAAAGCCAGTGGTTTGATTAAACTCTGATTTAAGGTGTGAAAACTGCTTCCCAACACTGCAGGAACCGTAAAACTCATCACCGATAAATCAAAAGTCAATTCAAACATTTGCAAAAATCGATCTTCATGGCTCAATTCATAGCCGAGGTCAAAGAATCCATCCAAAAAGGACTGTAAATTTATCCATGAAATAGGAACCCCCTTGGGTTTTCCTGTAGTTCCTGATGTGAACAAGACATATGCATCTTGTTGAGGATCAACATCAACCAAAGGTACATTTAGGGTACTTTGACTAGCTTGTTTGGGTATATAATCCAAACCAAAACTTTCACTAAACCCGAATCCTTGAGAGTCATAAACCTGCTTGATCTGTGATGATTCTATAACATCAATAATCCGTTGATTGGGATAATTCGGCTGCAAAGGAACGTATCCTTTACCGCTCATCCAACAGGTTATAATAGCGGCATAGGTTTCAAAATCATTTCTTATTACAATGCCTAATCTTAGATTCGGTTGTTGCAGAAAACCATCAATATGCCAGGCAACGAATTCTTGAAGCTGTTTCCAACTAAATTCAACTCCGCCAATGCTGCAAAACAACCCTTGAGGTTGTAATATTTGAGACCATATTTGATTTCGAAACTGGGGCATCATCCCAATTTATTAGCTACCAATTGATTGGTTATTTTGGGGTCGGCTTTACCTTTAGAGCGCTTCATGACTTCCCCTACAAACATACCCAGTAAACCTTTTTTACCTGATTGATATTCTTGAACTTTTTCAGGAAACTCAGCCAAAACTTGATCTACCAACTCTTCAATAAAGCTTGAATCTGAATTGGTACTTAAGTTTAGTACTTCAACCAAGGATTTTGCCCCTTTTGTGGGATGTTTAATCAGTTCAGGAAACAACTTCTGCGAAGCAATACTATGAGTAATTAATCCGGAATCAATTAACGATATAATTTCGGTAATTTGTTCAGGTTCTAAAGGAAACTCTTGAATGGTCAAGGCATTTTCATTCAAATAACCTCTTATTGTAACTGTAACCCAATTTGAAATGGCTTTATAGTTCTGACATAAAGTAGCCATTTTCTCAAAATACAACGCCGAATATTTATCATCTACCAACACAGATGCATCGTATTCACTGAGTCCGTAAGTTTTTGTAAATCGGTCATACAAAACCCTTGGAAGTTCTGGCATCTTACTTTTAACTTCGGCCAGCATTTCATCTGTAACAAGGGTAGGAGGCAAGTCGGGCTCGGGGAAATAACGATAATCATTTACTGCTTCCTTTTTCCTCATTGAAAATGTAGTTCCGGCAAGTCCGTTGAACCCACGCGTTTCACCATCTACCTTTCCTCCGGCTAGTATAAGTTCAATTTGTCGTTGAATTTCAAAATCAATGGCTCTTTTAACATTCGAAATGGAGTTCATGTTTTTTACTTCCACTTTTGTACCAAATGTTTTTGAGCCTTTGGGCATAACAGAAATATTGGCATCGCAACGCAAACTGCCTTCTTCCATGTTACCATCGCATATATCTAAATACCGAACCAATCGTCTAATCTCAGTCACAAAAGCATAAGCTTCATCGCCACTTTTAATATCGGGCTCACTGACCACCTCAATCAATGGAGTACCTGCACGATTGTAATCTACCAAGGTATCGTACATATCTTGATCGTGCATGCTTTTCCCTGTGTCTTCTTCCATGTGGATGCGGGTAAGTCGGATACTCTTTTCTGTTCCGTCTTTCAGTTTAATAGGCACAACGCCACCTGTACAAAGCGGAGTATCAAATTGGGTGATTTGGTAGCCTTTAGGTAAATCAGCATAGAAGTAATTTTTGCGAGAATATCTATTCACACGGGTAATATCACAATTGAGTGCAATACCCATTTTCATCGACATTTCAATAGCGCCATGATTGTGCATGGGCAAGGCACCTGGGTGCCCCAAACTGATTGGACTCACCTGGGTGTTTGGCATACCACCGTATTCGGTAGAATCGCCTGAAAATGCCTTACTCAAGGTTTGTAATTGGATGTGAATTTCCAAACCAATAACAGCTTCAAAATCTTTATGAAAATCCATGCTTACCACAAAGATAAAACGCACATCCCACTTAATGAACTTGAAATCCGGAAACTTGTACCCAAAGAACAAATAAATTGAAACCTTACAAAATGTTTTACCTTTGCACAAAGGCAGTTCGTTCTATCGATCCATGCAAATGGGTAGGAAAGTCCGGGCAACGCAGGGCGCCGCACTTCCTAACAGGAAGGAAACTTCATGACTTCGGTTATGGGGTTGACAGAAAGTGTCACAGAAAGCTATACCGCCCGTAAAGTTTACTTTGCAGGTAAGGGTGAAAAAGTGGGGTAAGAGCCCACTCATTCTAGCGTGAGTTAGAATTGGGACAAACCTTGCGGGTTGAAAGACCAAATATATCCGGATCAAAGGGCGGCCCGCTCAATAGCTTGCTAGCCGGAAGGGTAGGTCGATGGAGATACGCCGTGAGGCATATCCAAGATTAATGATAGAAAGCACGGCAAAACCGTGTCTACAGAACCCGGCTTACAGAACTGCCTTTTGTTTTTGAAATATTAAAAAAAAATTAAAAAAGACTTGCAAAAACACACAATTGTGTTGTACATTTGCACCACTCTAAAACGGAGTACAAGCGAGAATAGCTCAGTTGGTAGAGCACAACCTTGCCAAGGTTGGGGTCGCGAGTTCGAGTCTCGTTTCTCGCTCAAATTTAAAAGCCGAACAATTTAGTTCGGCTTTTTTTATGTCCAATTTCTAAAAATAAACCATAAAAAAAGCCCCGTTTTTCAACGAGGCTTTTTTCTATTTGAACTCAATTAATTACTGAGCGATTTTTGTTCTTTTGGTTTTTTTGTCAATTCCGCTAGAAGGCAACTTGTTGTATTTCTTCTTCGAATTACCAACGGGTGAACCCACACGAATCATGGCACAACGGAATCCTAAGTATGAAGCTGCTTGGTCTTGATCCAAGAAACGACGTGTTCCAGGACTAGCATTATAAACACGGTCTGTCCAGTTACCACCTTTGATTACACGAGCTTTATCATTAATTAAAGATGCAACACCGTATTCGTAAATCAAATCTGGCTCTTCAACACCAGCCTGTACATCTTTAAAACCAATGTTGTCAGCTTGAGAGTAGTTTCTTCTTCCACCTTTAGAGATAGATGTTTTAACAACGTCTTGGTATTTAATACGGCCTAAATCGTCTTTGTCAGCTAAACCAGCAGGGCCATTGGGATCTAAAACAACTTGCTCGAACTTATTACCACGGAAAGGCATAAACGCATCCATATCCTCAAGAGACAAAGGACGATAAACATCTTTTACCCACTCAGAAACGTTACCATCCATGTTGTACAAACCGAAAGAGTTTGGCCAATATGAATGCACTGGGGTGGTAATCATACCAGCATCGTTAAGATTTCCGCCTGCAATACCTGCGTAATCTCCTTTACCTCTCATTACGTTCATTCTGATCTTACCACGATCTGCTTCGCGACCGTTTTTGATACGAATGGTGTAATCGTTCCAAGAATAAACTTTGTTTTGTTCAATGTTGTCAAACTGAGTTTCTCCAATGGCAGCTTTTGCAGCGTATTCCCACTCAGCTTCAGTTGGTAATCTATAGTCGGGCAATAAAATACCGTCTTCCATATTAACCTTGTAGCGCTTTTGGCTCTTACGTTTTGCTTTTGAATAATCACGCAAAGGCTTTTTACCCAACATGTTACCTGCTGTAGGTTTTGTATTCACAGCACCTGATGCATCTACACCACTAAATACACCGTTATCTTGACCAGAAAGGTAAGCGCGGGTATTGAAGGTGTTAAATGGATCATTTAAAATGGCTTGGTTACCCACGTTCAATTCAATGATTCTTTGACGGTCAAGAATGTATTCGTTAACACGGTCTGTTCTCCAACGTGCGAATTCAGTTGCTTGGTGCCAATTTACTCCAACAACAGGATAATCTTTGTAAGAAGGGTGTCTGAAATAATATTCAACAAAGGGTTCGTTGTAACCTAATTTACTTCTCCAAGAATTGGTATCGGGTAAAATTTTGGTATAAAGCAAACCGTTTGCAGCAGGATCATTAGGATCAACCTTTACACCTGCAAATTCATGTTCAGACTGCAAACCACTGTTGTTCGCGTTAAATGTTCTTTGAAACCAATACACGAATTCACGGTATTGTAGGTTACTCACCTCCGTTTCATCCATATAGAATGAATGAACGGTTACTGTTCTCTCTGCATTGTTATTTTCATAGCGAAGGTCAGTTTCAACATTACCCATGTTAAATGCACCACCTTCAATCAATACCAATCCAGGTCCAGTTTCTTGTCCTTTGTACTTAGGATTTGCAAATCCACCCCATTTGGGATCATTGTATCCTTGACCGGTAGTTGCACTTTTACTCTTTGGTCCTGCTGGACTACAAGCCGTAAAAATGCCTGCAAGAATTGCTGCAGATAGAATATAGCTCGGTTTCATTTTAAATTTTCTATTCATTTTGAGTGAAATCAATAACGCAAATTTGATTTGAATATTGCAAACTTATGATTTTTTCAACAATTTTTCTCTAATCTTAACTCTAACTTAATTTGTTGTTGTTTAAAATTCAGGACATTTCAAAGGTTTGAATGGCTTAGAACCTGGAGGTACACACCAATCAATAGTGGCACTAACTTCATGACTTGATGGGATGGCAGTTCTACCATCACTAACGGTAAAGTCATAACTGTAACCAAATTTGAATCTATCTTTTCTGAAACCAACTAACATAATGATTGCGTCAGATGTTTTAAAGTTTCCGAAAGTTTGACGGAACCACAAACCAGTAACCAAAGGACCTTTATTTACATAGAATCCCATGTTTAACTGTGTAAAGTTTCTTTGCATCATAAATAATGCGTTAGGAGAAAAGGTGTTCTTCTCGTAACGTGATTTAGACATTTTGATTACTGCACCACCGTGAACGGTATATCTCATTGGTAATACTTCATCTGGGTTATTGTAAAAACTCCAAGTAGGTTCAATGATGTTGTGGGCTGCAAAACCTCCGTAAAAAGTGCTGTTATACAAAACTGCTCCAGCGTTGAAATTAGGATAGGTAACGCTGCTTTGTGGTTTCTGTTCACCCGTAGGCAAAGCAAAACCTTGAGTAGGCAATATCTGATCACCAAATTTCAAACGATTAAAATCTAAACTTCTAAATGTTAATGAACCTTGAAGACCAAGTCTTAAAAATGCTCTATTTCTGCCGTTTCCAAGAGGTAATAAATAAGAATAAACCCCGCTAATGCTTGTAGAAGTTAATAATCCTGACCCTGCAACATCATGAAAAATCATAGCACCAACTCCACCACCTACAGCGGGTATGTGTTGATCCCAAGAAGCGCACAAAGATCTAAAGGTTCCAGGTAAACTTGGCCATTGGTTTCTGTAATTCAACGACATGCGCCCTGCTGCACCGGCATCACAAACTGCTGATCCGGCCAAGGCTGGATTGGTGTAAACGGGAGCTGCATAAAATTGAGTGAGTTCAGGATCTTGAGCTTTCAAAGTTCCTACAGTCAACGCCAATATGCTAAAAAAACTCTTGCGTAATGTAATTTTCATAAATCAAATTCTGCTCGTTCGGACAAATGTACGGATAAAACGAATGATTCAAAAAAATATTTTCTCATCTTGACATTCCCGTGGGAATTCCCATTTCCGTTCGTCAAAATACGGTCTGTAAATAAGGTTAAGGAAATATTCAATTTGAATATTCGTTACCTTTACATCGATATAAATTTACAATTGGTAAATAACGCATTTAAAATTCATGATTAAAAGCTTTAAAATAATATTAATCAATATTTTAACTATTGTGATGACCCATGGTCTCATTGGTCAGACCAACAATCCATTCGTTTCTGCGTCTGGTAAATGGGTTAAGTTGGAATTTGATAGAACTGGCGTTTATAAAATTGATTACAACAAGTTAAAAGATTGGGGATTTAATCCTGCGAACATAAATCCTCAAGTAATTAGATTCTTTTCGGTGCAAGGGGAAGGAATTCCAATTGTGAATGATTCTATAGATTCTTGGTCACTTATTGAAGCACCGCTCAAGATAGTTGGGGGACAAGATGGTGTAATAGATCCACAAGATTACATTTTGGTTTATCGTAGAATTTCTCGTGGTTGGAAAGTCCAAAATGGAAATTTCAGACACTTCATCAATCCACTTTCAAATAAATCGTATGCTATTTTTGGGTATTCCGATCCCACAGATACGCGACCTCAGAATTTGGGTAAACGTCTGATATCCCAAGACAAAACAATAGGTTCGGCTAATCAAACCATAAGTCAAGGTCTAAATCTTCAATTCCATGACTCTGACCGAGTAAACCCAATGAAAATGAGTTCGAATTGGTTTGGTGAGCGCTTGGGAAATGAATCTCTTACCAAACAGTACATTTTCCCCCTTTCTCACAACCCAGACTCAGCTTGGGTAAACTTAAGATTGGCTCCATCTATTACCAGCGGAACAGGTAGGGTCATTATCAAAATAAATCAAATTAGAGACACCATAAAACTCAGAGCGGTATACTCTTCAGATGAAAATTACTACACTTTTACACGTAATTACGGAGTTAAATCGCCGGGTAATCAGCTAAAAGTGGAAATTGAATTGATTCGGCCCAACAATCAAAGTTCGCTGTATGTAGACTATATTGAAGTACATTCACCCGAAAACCTCAATCTAAATTCAAGTTCAAAGGAGTTTTATATTTCACAATTATTGGGCACGCAAAATGCTGTTAATGTGAATATTGCCTCTAATTTCAAACCCGAGATATGGAATGTGAGTAATAGTTACAATCCCATAGAAATCATGGGTACTTATAACTCTAATTCAACGAATTGCATTTTTCAAGATAGAGAAATAGGGCATACGCTTTTTGCATTCGATCAGAGTCAATGTCCAACACCGCAAAAAATTAGTGATGTTAAAAACAAAGATTACCATCTAATTGAAGCGGGTAAGCCTTTATATCTATCTGCAGATAAATTCAAAACAACCATCAAGCAAAGAATTTCGCAAATTCAAGAATTTAACGGGTTATACAAAGGTCAACTAAGCGATCAAGAGAATGTTTTTGCTAATTTCCCCAATGCGAAATCTAAAATTCCGTTCGTCCAAGTTGTATTTTTGAATGATGTTTACGAGATTTTTTCGGGCGGGCAACCTGATTTAATGGCAATTCGTAATTTTTCGCGTGAACTCACCTCTCCGTTAACCCTTATTGGAACAACTTCATATGACTTTAAAGATAGAATTGCTAACAATACCAATTACTTACCCATTTATCAAAGTGCCAATGAACAGTTGACTTCTGCTTTTTGCTTGGATGATTTCTTTGGATATCATGAAGTAGGGCAAGGAGATCCTTACGGTACCAAGAATAAATTGTCACAGCCTATCGGAAGAATTCCCGTGAGAACCGATGCCGAACTAAACAGTTACCTGAATAAGTTAATTAGATACAATCATCCCAATGCTTTAGGAAGCTGGAGAAATCAACTTTCTTTCGTTGCCGATGATATTGATGAACCATGGGAGGCTGAGTTTACCAGAGAATCTGAATCTTACGCTCAATACATTACTGGCAACTATTCGTTCTTAAAAGTCAATAGACTTTACGCTGACGCGTTTAAACAAGTAACCAATGGCAATAACGAAGCCTATCCAGATCTAACAAAATCCATTTCGGATGCCTTCCAAAAAGGCAGTCTTTTTATCAATTATCAAGGACATGGCGGTGAGAAGGGTTGGGGACAAGAAGCCTTTTTTGATATTCCAACCATCAACGGACTAAATAATCGTTTCAACATGCCTGTTTTGTTCACGGCAACATGCGAATTCAGCAGATATGATAATCCTGAATTTCAGTCGGCTGGTGAACTTACCCTTTTAAATCCGAACGGCGGAGCTATTGCTTTGATGACCACAACTAGATCAGTTTGGGTATCGGGTAATTCGTTAATCAATGAAGCATTTTGGACGAAATATGGATTTCCAAAGGAGAATGAGGAAGTTCCAACTACAGGTGTATTGTATCAACGGCTTAAAAACCGACCATTTTTAACTTCTGAAGACAATAAATTTGCTTTTTTAGGCGATGTGTTTCAAAAGCCAGCATTTCCTGAACACCTTATTCAAGTTGATTCAGTCAATCAAATAGCAACTGCCAGTTTTGATGATACACTAAAAGCTTTTTCTGTGGTTGAAATTAAAGGAAGCATCAGGAAAAGAGGCTTGCCTGCACATTTGAATTTATACAATTCTTTTGATGGACTTCTAGACGTGGAAATTTACGATAAGCCCGTCAAAAAAAGCACTCTAAACAACGATGGTTCTAATGCAAATGTGCCATTCTCCGTTGAGAACAGTGTGATTTTTAAAGGACAAGTGACGGTATCTAAAGGGCAGTTCATGTTGAAATTTGCTGTCCCCAAAGACATCTCCTACAGTTTAGGTGAAGGAAGAGCCTTGTTTTATGCAAAAAATGAATATACCGATGCAACGGGCTCTTGGGGTTTTGTCATAGGGGGGTCAGAAATAGTAGCCGAAGTGGATACGGTGGGTCCCTCGGTAAAGGCGTTCATGAACGATACGTTTTTTGTATCAGGCGAGAATGTTCTCACCGATGCTCAGTTTATTGCCCTAGTAAATGACCCGAGTGGTATTAATTCTACAGGGGCTGGCATAGGTAGAGATATGCTTGTAATCCTTGATCCAGGTAGTGAAAATGAAAAATCTTACATCGTAAATGAGTATTTTCAGTATTTACCAAACTCATATCAAACGGGGTTGATTAATTTTCCTTTAAGGGGACTTTCACCCGGTAAACATACTATATCAGTGAAGGTTTGGGATATTTTCAATAACTCCGGAACCGATAAAGTTGATTTCGAAGTAGTTCCTGGTCGTCAACTCATTATATCAGGCGAACAATGTTCACCAAATCCCGTTAATGTTGGGCAAGATATTTCATTGAGTTTTAGACACAACCTTGCAGGGGAAGATTTGAAAGTCAAAGTTGACATCTTTGATATGTTGGGTCAATTAATTTACAATCAAGAAGATACCGAGTATTTATCTAGCACAGAAGTTAAAATCAATATAAAAAGTTCAGGTTATTTTGGGGGATGGCAACACAAATCGGGTTGTTATGTGTACCGAATCAGCGTTCAAACATCAGATGGATTGTTAGAAACTGTATCAGGTAAAATCATTCTTCAATAACTTAATTTCTTTCAAAAATGAAACACACAAAAAAAAATTGTCATTCTAGCGGTTCAAACGCTATTTTTGCCAAAATCGTTATGCGCAAATCGAGTTTGCTTTTCAGTGCCTTAATTGCATTCAGCGGAATTTCAAAAGCTCAACAGCAATTTACATCAGCTGACCTAGTTGGACAGTTGAATGTAATTACCACCATGGTTCCATTCTTGACCATCTCTCCAGACAGCCGAAGTGCGGGTATGGGAGATGTTGGAGTAGCCCTCTTCAACCCAGATGCCAATAGCACGCATTGGAATACAGCCAATCTCGCTTTTGCCACTAAGAAAACAGGTTTTTCTGTATCTTACGCCCCTTGGTTGCGTCAGTTGGTTGATGATGTTGGATTTTCATATTTGTCGGGCTATTCTAAGCTAGGTAAAAACTCTGCAGTTTCAGGTTCTTTCAGATACTTCACCTTAGGAAATATCAATTTTACCGATATGGAAGGAAATCCTACAGGAAGCTTTAATCCCAATGAATTCGCTCTGGATCTTGGTTATACCACAAGATTCTCCGATAATTTTGCCATGGGAGTGAATCTACGTTACATATATTCAAATATCGTGGGTAGTGGACTTAGAAACGGAATCGACTACACTGCAGGTACTTCAGTTGCCGGTGATATCAACATGATATATAGAAATCAGTTGAAGGTTCAGGGTAAACGTTTACGGTATAATGTAGGTGCAAACATCCAAAATATTGGAGCAAAAATGACCTACTCGTCCAGAGAAAAAAGAGATTTTATCCCAACAAACCTGAAATTAGGGGTGGGTGTAAACTACGAACTTGACGCTCACAATGAAGTGAATTTCTATCTTGACATTAATAAACTCCTAGTACCAACAAGACCTTATTACCTTCAAAATTACGATAATACCGGAGATTCAATCAATGTCGGAACGGGTAAACCTGTATTAATTGGATATGACCCTAACGTTGGTGTGGTTCAAGGTATGGCACAGTCGTTTTATGATGCTCCAGGTGGATTTCAAGAAGAAATAAAAGAAATCACACCTTCTTTCGGAATGGAATATATCTACGACAAAACTTTTTCCATACGCTCTGGCTTATTTTACGAAGCTCAAACAAAAGGAGCTCGCCAATACCTTACATTGGGTATGGGACTTAAATTTCAATCACTTACATTAGATGCAGCATATTTAGTTCCGTTTAGAAGCAGACATCCTTTGCAAAATCAAATGAGATTTTCATTGTTATTTGATTTAGCTGCGCTTTCTGATCAGTAACTTTGTACCAATGTCAAACTCAAGAGATTTACTCATTCAAAAACGCCAGGAATCTAAGTTAGGTGGCGGAGAAAAGAGAATTGAATCCCAACACGCCAAAGGAAAACTTACGGCTAGGGAGAGATTAGATATTCTTCTCGATGAAGGCTCATTCCAGGAAATTGGGGCTTTTGTGACTCACAGAAGTTCTGACTTCGGAATGGATAAACAGAAACTATTGGGTGATGGAGTAGTAACGGGTTATGGTACCATCAACGGAAAGTTAGTTTATGTTTTCTCTCAAGATTTTACCGTTTTTGGAGGCTCACTATCTGAGACACACGCCGAGAAAATCTGCAAAATCATGGATATGGCCCTTAAGAATGGGGCACCATTGGTGGGACTAAACGATTCTGGCGGTGCACGTATCCAAGAAGGGGTCGTTTCTTTAGGTGGATATGCAGATATTTTTTACCGTAACGTACAAGCTAGTGGTGTGATACCACAGATCAGTGCTATTATGGGTCCTTGTGCAGGTGGAGCGGTTTATTCTCCAGCGCTTACAGACTTTATCACCATGGTCGAAAATACCAGTTACATGTTTGTAACCGGTCCGAACGTGGTGAAAACAGTCACCAATGAAGATGTTTCTAGTGAAGATTTGGGCGGTGCCTCTGTGCATGGAACAAAAAGTGGTGTAGCTCACTTTACTGAACCCAATGAAGTGGTGTGTTTGAAGAATATTCGACAACTTTTAAGCTACATGCCTTCAAACTGTGAAGAGAATGCATCTTCATTGCCCTACCAAAAAGGAAATGAATTAAGAGAAGCATTATCGAATATCATACCTGAAAATCCCAATCAGCCCTACGATATCAAAGACGTCATCCAACAAGTAGCTGATGAAGGTTCTTTCTTTGAAGTTCATAAAAACTTTGCTGAGAATATTGTGGTTGGTTTCGCTCGACTTGCAGGCAGAAGCATTGGAATTGTAGCAAATCAACCTGCTAATTTAGCAGGTGTTTTAGACGTGAATAGTAGCCAAAAAGGAGGCAGATTTGTGCGTTTTTGCGATGCATTTAACATTCCTTTATTGGTATTTGAAGACGTTCCTGGTTTTTTACCTGGAACAGATCAAGAATGGAACGCCATTATTACCAATGGAGCTAAATTGTTGTATGCATTTAGTGAAGCTACCGTTCCTCGCATAACCGTGATTACCCGTAAAGCTTACGGTGGAGCATATGATGTGATGAACAGCAAACACATCGGAGCAGATTTAAACTTTGCCTGGCCAACTGCTGAAATAGCTGTAATGGGCGCAAAAGGAGCTGCAGAAATCATTTTTAAAAGAGAAATTGATTCTGCAGATAACAAAGAACTCGCTTGGAAAGAAAAGGAAAAAGAATACTCTGATCTTTTCGCTAATCCCTACAGAGCTGCTGAACGCGGATTTATCGACGAAGTAATTCTTCCCGAAGAAACAAGAGATAGATTGATAAAGGCATTTAAAATGCTAGAAAACAAAGTGGTTAATAATCCGAAGAAAAAACACGGTAACATACCATTGTGAAAAACATTAAAAAACCATCAAAACGCCTCGAAATGAGGCGTTTTTTGTTTAAAAATGCCGTTTTTTAACAAAAAATCGACTAAAATCGGCTTTTTTTTAGTTTCTTTGCTCCCCTAATAATTACCGTAATGGACTTAAGAGAAATTCAAGCATTAATCAAATTTGTGTCCCAAAATTCGGTTGACGAAGTAGAAATCAATCGCAAAGATTTTAAACTTCTCATCAAAAAGAATCCAGCTCAAGTTACTACCGCTGTTGTATCTGCTCCAGCCATGGTTGCTGCTCCAATTACAGCTTCCGCACCAGCTCCCGCGGCAATTTCAGCTCCAGCACCTGCTGCACCAGCAGCAGCACCCGCTACAACTAATTATATCGAAATCAAATCACCCATGGTGGGTACTTTTTACCGCGCATCAAACCCAGAATCACCCAATTTTGTGAGTGTTGGAGATGAAGTTGCACCTGGTAAAGTAGTTTGTATCATTGAAGCAATGAAATTGTTCAATGAAATAGAAAGTGAAGTTAAAGGAAAAATCGTAAAAATTTTGGTTGATAACGCAACTCCAGTTGAATACGATCAACCTTTATTTTTGGTTGAACCTGCCTAATTCAAATCATCATGTTTAAGAAAATTTTAATCGCGAATCGCGGTGAAATTGCTTTGCGTATCATTCGTACTTGTAAAGAAATGGGCATTAAAACAGTGGCCGTTTACTCTACAGCCGATAAAGAAAGTTTGCATGTGCGTTTTGCCGATGAAGCGGTTTGTATAGGTCCTCCACCGAGTAGAGACAGTTATCTCAATATTCCTAGAATTTTAGCCGCTGCTGAGGTTACCAATGCAGATGCTATTCATCCTGGATACGGTTTCTTGTCTGAAAATTCTAAATTCTCGGCTATTTGCAGAGATCACGGAATTAAGTTTATTGGTGCAACTCCCGAACAAATTGATATGATGGGAGATAAGAGCAATGCTAAAGATACCATGAAGAAAGCGGGTGTGCCAACCATTCCTGGTTCTGATGGACTCTTAGAAAGCATCGAGCAAGCAAAAACCGTTGCCGAAACCATTGGTTTTCCAGTGATTATGAAAGCCACTGCTGGCGGTGGTGGACGTGGAATGCGAATTGTATGGGCACTAGACGAAATTGAAGGTGCATGGAACTCTGCTAGAACTGAGGCAGGTGCTGCTTTCGGAAACGATGGTCTTTACATGGAAAAATACATTGAAGAGCCACGCCATATTGAAATTCAGATTGCTGGAGACCAATACGGTAAGGTTTGTCATTTGAGCGAACGCGATTGTTCTATCCAAAGAAGACATCAAAAATTAGTAGAAGAGACACCGTCTCCATTCATGACTGATGAACTCAGAACTAAAATGGGGGAAGCTGCTAAAGCCGCTGCTCAAATCATCAACTATGAAGGCGTTGGTACTGTTGAATTTTTGGTTGACAAGCACCGCAATTTCTATTTCATGGAAATGAATACTCGTATTCAAGTAGAACATCCTGTTACAGAAGAAGTAATTAATTATGATCTAGTGAAAGAACAGATTTTGATTGCAGCTGGTGTTCCCATTTCCGGAAAAGATTATATCCCCACTAAAGCAGCTATAGAGGTTCGTATCAATGCTGAAGATGTATACAAAGATTTTCGTCCAAGTCCAGGAAAAATTAAAGTATTGCACAAGCCTGGTGGACATGGAGTCAGAGTAGATACTCATATTTATGCAGGATATACCATTCCACCGTATTATGATTCTATGATTGCTAAATTGATTGTTTCAGCTCAGACGCGTGAAGAGGCCATTGTTAAGATGGAAAGAGCTTTGAGTGAATTCGTCATTGAAGGAATAGAAACTACCATACCATTGCACATTCAACTTATGAAAAACGAAGATTTTAGAGCAGGTAATTTTACAACTGCCTTTATGAATACCTTCGAAATCCAATAAATTGTTGAATAATAAGTCTTAATTCATTGAAACACCCTACATTTTTTGTGGGGTGTTTTTTTTTGGCATTATAATTGTAATCAAATAGTCATGAAACGATTTTTACTTCCAATAGTTTGTAGTTTAATTCTGCTGCCACAAAGCTTAAGTGCACACGTTGAATCTCACGATAAATCAATGAGAATGCTTATGATTCAAACTCTTTTGGAAATTAAAATGGCCATAGAGTTTGTTCCAGAGAAAGCCAAGTTGGCCCATCAAAATGATGACAATCAGAGTCTGTTCAAACAAAAAGGAGTTAGATTGTCTAGATGGATGGCCGAAAGCCCAAATATTAGAATGTTTCAGGGTGCTGACCCTATTTTGGTGCGTATGGGATACCAAGTTCGAGATCTAAAAGTAGAACTTAAGGAAAACCTAAAACACATTGTAGATAAAGGATTCTGCCATGAAGTGGCAGGTTGGGAAAAAGAACCTTATTTCAGAGAGTCTATCGTTAAAATAGATAAGTTGATTGCCGAATTACAAAAAATGCCAGAACCCATTTCACAACATGAAATGAGAGATTTACGACATAAGGTGGAGCAACAGTTTAAACCTGTAGTATTGTTCTAATTTACTTAAATCTTACGCCTGTAGCCATAAATTTTGTAGCTAAACCACCAAATTTATTTCCCAAAGTATCATTTTCGTTTTCTAACCAAATGGTATCTTTATAGAAATGACCTACCGCGTAGGCATTCTTTTTTGCAATGCCTTTGGGTACAGTAAATTCGTCGTTGAAATCTACTACAATATTTTCACCATCTACATCATAAGCAAACCAACATCCCTCGGCTTGACAAACCTCCTTTACTCGCCCAAAAACGATAAAATCGGTATTGCTGCTGTTTGTGGTGTACTGCGATAAAGCTTCTTTTATACCAACAGCGTTTTGGGTGTCAACGGGTTGGCCAATTTGATTGTAGTCAGAATTACATGCAACGCCAATCAACGCCGTCAACAACATAGCAGTTTTAAATTTTCCCAATTTCATGTTACAAAATTACGCTTATTTGCGCTGCAATCCCAAACCATCATAGTAGGGATAAATGAGATAAGGTTTACGCTTTACCATGAATGACTCAATGCCTGAGCTCCAACTGTCTCTAATCTCTTCAGCCGATTTCCCCAATTCAATTTGTTTTTGAAGTGACTCTGTGCCGGCTAATTTGGTGAAAAACGAATTGAAAAAGGGAGTTTTTTCCTCTTTGGGATACTCTTGATGCAACAAAATGAGCCACTCTAGATAAACATGTCGGAATGAAATTAAATATTCACTGGCAAAATCTGTAACCAACATGCCTTGGCATACCTGGCCTAAAAATGGCGGATTGTTTGCTTTTCCGGGGATGTTTTTAGGCGTAAATGTGTATCTACCCGTTTTTAACCAAGGAGCGCCGAAACATTCAAATGGCTTATCTGTTCCCCTGCCCATACTGATATTGATTCCTTCAAATAATCCCAAGGTAGGATAAAGAATAATGGATTCGGGCGTTGGCAAGTTGGGTGAGGGTGCTATAGGAAGTTGATAGTATCTATTATGATCATAATTGGCACAAGGTATGACCGTGAGTTTTAAACTGTCTTTCCTGTTGATCCATGATTCTCCCCTGATCATCAATGCCAATTCACCTAGAGTCATTCCATGCACCAATGGAATGGGGTGTAGGCCCACCATGCTTTGATGTTGAATTTCTAAAATGGGACCATCAATGTAATATCCATTGGGATTAGGTCTGTCTAAAACCATGAAGCTCACTTTATTTTCAGCGCAGGCTTCCATACAGTAGTGCATAGTACTCAAGTAGGTGTAAAATCTTACGCCAACATCTTGTATATCAAAAATCAATACCTCTATATCTTTGAGTTGATCTGCTGTTGGTTTTTTATTTTTACCATATAAACTGATGATAGGTAAACCAGATTTTAAATCTTTGCCGTTGGAAATTGATTCGCCGTTGGCAGCATCGCCTCTGAATCCATGTTCAGGAGCAAATATTTTATTGATTTTAATTCCCCTTTTCATCAATGTATCAACCAAGTGAATTCCATTGATAACCGCCGTGTGGTTAGTGACAATACCTACTTTTTTCCCTTGTAATAAGGGCATATAATCATTCATTCTTTCGGCTCCAACTTGAATGGGCTGACGTTGTGCGTCAACTCTTAGACTGATTAGTGCTAAACATAGAATAAATAACTTCATTAGAAGCGGAAACGAAAAATGAGTTGTATTTTTGGACGTCTTCATGAATTGGAAATGGCTCATAGCGAAAAGATTCCTCACAAAGGAACAACAATCTAAGTCAAGAAGTGTCGTATTATTGGCAGTTTTATCGGTTTCTGCAAGTATTACGGTCATGAATATTTCTATGGCAACCTTATTTGGTTTCCAAAATGAAATTGAAAGAAAGGTAAAACGCATTCAGGGTGATTTTATTGTTGATGCTGGAAACAACATTGAAAACGGAGAACCCAACCCTATAGACAATCAACTGGTGAGTCAATTTTTAGATTCACTCAAAATACAACCTTGGAGAAATCAAATTGAACAAATCATACCATCTACAAGTAAAGCATGCGTATTAAAATCGAAAGATGAAATTGAAGGTGTTTTGGTAAAAACCATACCCACGAATCAATTAGATCAATACCTTAAAGGATTTACAATAAGTAAGTCTATCATCACTGATACCATGCCTTGGATAGCCGTTGGTAGCGATTTAGCTAAAAAATTAAAGTTAAAGTTAAATGATAAATTGACCGTCGTATTTTTTGTAAATGACCAAAACGATACCCGGCCAAGAGCAAGGAAATTATGGGTTAAACGAATCTATGAAACGGGAATTGATAAAATTGATCAAGAAATTGCTTTCATCAACCCCAGTATATTAGATCCCTTTGTTGATTCCAATTTCAAGTATACCCAAGTAGAAATTTGGCTGCCCCCAAATCAAGAGTCATTTCAAGCTCGTAAAAACATATTGAGCATATTGCCGGCCGGCGATTTGAGATTAAACACCCTACAAGAATTCAATAGAGTTATTTTTGATTGGTTGGCCATTTTGGAAACCAATGTAATCATAATTCTTACCTTAATGGCATTGGTAGCCATTGCTACTATGAGCACCACTCTTTTGGTTTTGGTCATTGAGAAAACCAGTTTTGTAGGACTCATGCGTTCAATGGGAGCAAGAAATACCGCTATTCGAATGGTTTTTGTTTATGAATCTCTGATTATTGCATGCGGAGGATTGTTGATTGGAAATGTTATATCTGCAATCATTATAGGACTACAGAACCATTATCATTGGATTAGCCTGGATCAAAGTGTGTATTTTATTAAATATGTGTACATGGAGTTAAGTCCTTTACATTATTTAGGTGTGAATGTAGGGGCATTAATTGTGATTTTTCTTAGTTTATTTATCCCTTCGAGGTACGTTTCCAAAATCAACACCATCAAAGCAATTCAATTCAAATAAAAAGCCGCACTTCTCAAAGAAATGCGGCCATTTAAAGTAAAAGCTCTGATATGATGGAACTTTATGCGTCTATCTTTGCATATTTAGCATTAGCCTCAATGAATTCTCTACGTGGAGGAACTTCGTCGCCCATCAACATAGAGAATATTCTATCTGCTTCTGCAGCACTGTCAAGGGTCACACGTTTTAGTGTTCTGCGTGCAGGATCCATGGTTGTTTCCCATAACTGTTCTGCATTCATCTCACCAAGACCTTTGTATCGCTGAACATGTACAGAATCTTCCTTGCCTTTACCGGCTAATTCTTTAATTGCAATGTCTCTTTGATCGTCGTTCCAGCAATATTTGAACTGAGTTCCCTTTTTTACCTGATACAACGGGGGAGTAGCAATATATAGGTAACCACTTTCAACCAGTTTTTTCATATATCTAAAGAACAAGGTTAGGATTAAGGTTCTAATGTGAGATCCGTCAACGTCAGCATCGGTCATGATCACAATTTTGTGATAACGAAGATTATCGAGAATCAATTCTTTTTCACCTTCTTCGTTGTTACCAATGTGAACACCCAAAGCAGTAAACATGTTTCTGACTTCTTCGTTGTCGTAGATTTTGTGTTCCAAAGCTTTTTCTACGTTCAATATTTTACCTCTTAGTGGCAAAATAGCTTGGAATTCACGGTCGCGGCCTTGTTTTGCTGTTCCTCCCGCTGAATCACCCTCAACTAAGAAGATTTCACAAACCGATGGGTCTGTTTTTGAACAGTCAGAAAGTTTACCGGGCAATCCCATTCCAGACATGGCACCTTTTCTTTGAACCATATCTCGGGCTTTTCTAGCAGCAGCGCGGGCTTGTGCAGCCAAAACTACTTTATCTACAATGATTTTTGCTAGTTTGGGATTTTCTTCCAAGAAATTATCGAGCATTTCACCCACAGTCATGTCTACGGCACCGCTCACTTCATTGTTACCTAATTTGGTTTTGGTTTGGCCCTCAAATTGTGGTTCTTGTACTTTTACCGAAATAACACCGGTCAATCCTTCTCTAAAATCATCTCCTGAAATTTCAACCTTTACCTTTTCAAGTAATTTCTGACGATCAGCATACGATTTCAAGGTTCTTGTCAAAGCACGTCTAAATCCAGCAACGTGAGTACCACCTTCAATGGTGTTGATGTTATTGACATAAGAGTGAAGGTTTTCTGAATAGCCAGTGTTGTATTGGAAGGCAATTTCAATAGGAATTCCGTGTTTGTCACTTTCGCAATAAATGGGTTCCGGAATTAATTTTTCTCTGGTACCATCAATAAAGGTTACAAATTCTTTTAATCCGCCTTGGCTGTGAAATACTTCCGTTCTAAAAGTCGAGTCTTCCAATTCTTCGCGTTCATCGGTTAAGGTAAGTTTGATGCCCTTGTTCAAAAAGGCCAATTCTCTCAAACGATTTTGGAGTGTTTCAAAATTGTAATGTTGAGTTTCTTGGAAAATAGTTGCGTCTGGCTTAAAAGTAACTTCTGTTCCCCTAATATCTGTAGTTCCAATTTCTCTAACTGAGTATAATGGTTTTCCTTCTGAGTATTCTTGCTCAAATATCTTTCCCTCACGGAAAACACGAACATGCAAATGGATAGAAAGTGCGTTTACGCAACTCACACCCACACCGTGCAATCCCCCAGAAACTTTGTATGTGTCTTTGTCGAACTTACCACCAGCGTGTAATACAGTCATTACAACCTCTAACGCGCTTCGACCCTCTTTTTCGTGTATACCTGTTGGGATACCACGACCATTATCTAAAACACGAATTGAGTTATCTTTCAGTATGGTAACATTGATAGTATCACAATGCCCTGCCAAAGCTTCGTCAATACTATTATCGACAACTTCATAAACCAAGTGGTGAAGACCTTTGGGACCAATGTCGCCAATGTACATGGCTGGTCTTTTTCTTACTGCTTCTAAACCTTCAAGAACCTGAATATTATTGGCTCCGTAATTATCATTTGCTCCGTTACTCATATCTATATTTTAAGAGTATAATTAGTTTGTTAATTCCGTAAAATTACGAAATACAAAAGGGTTGTGGAGCGTTCACTAGGCTTACTTTTCCACAAAAAAGCGACTAATTATAAGCATTTCTGACCAAGAACGGTCTAAAATAAACCTTGATTGATGAGGCCCGTTATTCGTAAATAATTTATCAATGAATCAAAGTACTTTGATTTTTGCTCTAAGGTCTTAATTCGCGCTGTTAAGTATCTGTTTTCACGGGTATTCAGCAAGAATATAGTTCCGTCACCTGAATTGAATTTTTCAAGTTCCATTTCGTACAACTTTTGATATCCTTGTTCAATGTCTTTTAATTGAAATAATACAGACCTGTAAATATTGGTTTGATTTTGCATCGCCTCAATTTTGGTTTGCAATTCATGTGCTTTGAATTTGAAGCCCATTTGTGAACGAGTCAACTCTATTTTTGACATTTGATAGGTTCCTCTAGCTTCCCTCAAGAATAGGGGGCTAGATACGCCAATTCCAAAGCGTTGGTTACTCGAACTCAAACTAAAGTTCCAATCACCACCTGCCAAAGATTGATACTTCAAGTTGGCGTAGGGTAGAAGGTATTGTTTTTTCAGTTTGACATCCAATTCTTTTTTGCTCAACTCAAAAGAATACCAATTCAAATCAGGAATTTCGGTAAAGTTTTTATTAAAGCTAAAATCTGTCTTGAATAAACTGTCTAAATAGTCCAAACCTGTTTGGGTGGGCACCGTTTTAGGTTCAATAATCAACGGACGCAAATATGCACCATTTTCATTTATTTCATCTACCGCCCATAAATGCCTGCTTAATGTAAGTCGGGCTTTATTGGTGTTGGCAAACCATAAATCAGCACTGGCTTTGAAAAGTTGATACTGAATGTGATTTTCTAAAGTATCCATTCCGTTACAACCTCCAGCTTGAAACAAACTGATGAGTGCTTTTTGCCGATTTTCTGCCAAAGTAACTCCCGTTTGATACGCTCTTAATTGCTCATAAGAAATTAACCAGTCAATGTAATCTGTCCAGATTTGTTGAGCCAAATTTAGTATTTCAATTTGTCTTTCGAGGATGGATTGTTCTCTTCCGAGTTTTGCTTTGTTAAGTTCAGTTCGTCTTAAATCGGTCAACAAACCTCTAAGCAATGGAACTTCAACGCCAACATACTGCAATTGTTTTGAGAGTGTTTGGTTTTCTGGGGACAAAAAATCGCCTTGTCCACGTTCATTTCCAACTACAATATTCAAAGGCCCTCTTACTGGAACAAATAGTTCGTAATTTTCTCCCAAATAGTAGTTTCTTGACTGAAAATCTTTACCTCTTCTATCTCCACTGATTTGGGGGTCAAATGCCCCGCGTCTTGCTCTAAGATTTGCTCTACCCAAGTCATCGGCTAATTCAGCAGATATCAATAATGGGTGCCCATTCTTTATTTGAGCACTCAAATCTATAAAAGTCAATTCCTGAATGGCAGAATCAGCGGTTGATTGCGCATGGATTGGATTCCAGCCAAACAACATAAATCCAAGGGCAAAAGTTCGAATTACGTTAGAAATTCTACTTTGATTTTGCATTTTCTGAAGGATCTTTTCTGTTGTTGTGATAATAATCAGGTGGGAATCCGTTGAGTTGTCGCCAAAGTTCATACCAAACAGGTACGCGTTTTAAGAGCATGAACGACATAGAACCCACACCAATTTTTAATTCTCTAGGCCATGGTTTTTTGCCGTCATCAGCCTTTACTAATACGCGGTAATACCCTTTTTCGTTGAGTACGTTATCTACGGCGTAAATCTTGCCAGGGAAAGTTCCGTAGGTCATTTCAGGCCATCCCGAAAACACCATGGTAGGCCAACCATCAAAAATCACCTGCACGGGTGATCCAATTTCAATCAATGGCATATCAACGGGTTTAATGAAAAGTTCTACCGCGAGATTCACATTAGATGGAACAATGGTGCATATAGACTGACCTTCTTTTACCGTTATTCCAACGCCATTGGATAAGGTTTGAGAAATCATTCCATCTTGGGGTGCTCGGATCACATAAAATCCATTTCTGATTAAATAGTTGGAATACTGATTGCGTAGTTTAGCAATTTCACTCTCCGTTTCCATTTGAGAAGAAATTGCAGTGTAACGGTCACTTTCGGTTTTAGCTAGTTTCTCTCCGTACTCAACTTTGATATTCTGTAACTCTATTCGTGCATTTTCAATGGCATTTCGTGCAATATCCAACTTCGCCTTATGAATTTGAAGCTTGGCATTTGCTTCTTGATATTTGACACGTCTATTTTCAATATCTAGGGGACTTTTAATCTGTTTTTGCCCTAATAGAGAGTCTCGAACCAACTGCTGAAGAGCTATTTTGGCATTGACCTCAGCCGCTTTCAATTCAGCCATTTCTGATTGATACTTGAACTGTTCTTGTTCAAATTTCACCTTTGCTTTTTGAATGGAAAAGTCTCGATTCGCTTCTAATTGTGTAATTTGATTGTTGATCGCATCAATTTTTGAAGAGTAGCTTAGTACAGAATTTTCTTTTGCTTGAATTTGTGCAGAGGTTTGTCCAATTAAGCCCGGATCCAAATACTCACTTTTTACCTCCCCAATAACACAAATGGTATCACCTTCTTTTACTAAATCACCGTCTTTGACGTACCATTTGATGATTTGACCTGCAATTACCGGTTGCACAGATTGGGGTCTTTCATTGGGCCTCAATGTAGTAACTACACCATCCGATTGTATGTTCTGTGTCCAAGGGAGGAACAAAAAGGCAATAAAACAAGAAATTATGATTAAAATAATTCTTTGAAGGCGTTTGCCGGCCCAAGGGCTATCAGAGTAAAAGTCTTGATTAACCATCTATTTCCATTATTTGGTTCAACTTTTCAATAGCTATTCCACAATCGTATAAATTCTCTACAGTGAGAATCAACTTTTCAATGGCATCTAATAGGGTAATAATGAGAATTTCCGCTGCTAAAAATTGCCCTAAGCTGATGCTTTGATTGACCAATAAATAACTTCCTAAGATCAACATCATAGCAGTAAATAAAACTTTGGTCAATATTCCAAGCCAAGCTTGTCTGTATAAAATTCCAAAATGTTGTGTTCTGCTTTCCGCGTAGTTGTTCAAGTGGCCATTGATTTCTTCTATGTTTAAATCAGTATCTTCCTCGGCAAATAACCGTCTTAAAGATTCTGCTGTTAAAAACTTATAGTTGGATTCTCTTCGAGCGGTTTCAAATCCTCTTTTCCAAGTTAATCGCAACACGATAAAGACAATAATCAAAACTACAATCCCAAAAAGAATAAAGATGGGGTGGTATAATGACAAAAGTAATAATCCAAAAATAGCTTGAAGTAATTTCCCCGTAAAATCAGTCAATAATTTAGATAAACTCTTTTGTAGTGTGATTACATCAATGAAATAAGAGGTTTTCATCTTTACATACCAGCCGTATTTGATACCTGTTTCACGAAGTTCCGAAATCTTGTCTCGGAAAATTTCACCAAACTTTAGAAATAACTTTCTTTCAACACTATCAATGATACTTAATTGGGCAAGTTTAGTCACACCAGCCAAAAGTACACATAACGTGATGACCAATGACAATAGAAACCAACTAGTAGACAATCTCCCTCCCATAACAAATCCTATGATGGTCTGTATTCCTAGGGGAATAGCCAAACTAATTAATCCTGAAAACACGGCATATACATAAAGGAATTTAACATTCCTTTTTTCATAGCTCAATAGAGCCAATATGTTTTTAATGGGAGTGTCTTGATTGAAAGTGCCTTTAGTAATACTCATATTATTTTTAGTAAGTATTTCAAAGCAAAAATACGAGGAAAATCTTATTTACCGCGTCCTTGTATCATGATGAGAAATGTATTGAACAGTATTTTAAGATCTAAAGCGAGCGACATGTTTTCCAAATAGAATATATCAAACTTCATTCTATCTACCATCTGCGAAACATCTTCTGCATAACCGTATTTGATTTGTCCCCAGCTTGTAATTCCAGGCTTTACGCGGTGAAGTCGTTTGTAAATGGGTGATATATTAACGATTTGATCTATGAAAAACTGTCTTTCTGGCCTTGGACCTACCAGACTCATTTGTCCCAAAAGAACATTAAAGAATTGAGGAAGTTCATCTAATCGTGATTTTCTGAGAAATACTCCCACGCTCGTTCTTCGGTCATCTAGATCATTACTTAACTGTGGACCATGCCTCTCTGCATCGACGAACATGCTTCTAAATTTGATGATTTTAAAGGGAATACCTTTGTGACCGATTCTATCTTGTCTAAAAAACACTGGGCCATTGGAATTTATCTTAATGGCTATCCCAATAAAAAGAAATAATGGCGAAATAATGACCAAGGCTAAAGCTGAAATGGCAATGTCGATGAACCGTTTTAGGAATTTTTGCCAGTAGGGCATCACTTCGAAGTCAACTTCTGCAAGAGATGCGCCCAGAATATTGTTCATTTTTACCATTCCCAATACCATGGCATATTCATTGGGAAGCATTTTTATATGAACAGATTGGTTCTCTATTTTATCCATGATACGAGGAACCATCTCTGATTCATTAGATTCATTGGCAATAATGATATCTTCAATTTCGTATTTCTGAATGAGATAAATCAACTCTTCCCAATTCCCTAAAATAGACCTTCTTGAAAGTTTAATAAATTCAGTAGGATTTGAATGAGGCTTGATGCTAATAAAACCAATGACATTGAAGCCTTCGTAAACTTTTGCATGTTCAATTTCGCCCCATAGGTTCAAGGCCGTGTTACCCGTTCCCACAATGAGCGTTTTATACCCCCATTCTCTTTTTCTAAACTTGTTGATGGTATAGGTTGCATTAAACAATCTAAAAATCAAAGTTGAGAAGAAATGAAAACCAAACAATACTCCCAAACTGGTATAGTAGTCTGTGTAATTGGATACGCTATCATCTAGAATTAATACAAAAAACAAGAACAATACCCCAACAATACTGGTGGCGATGGTATTTTCTAATTCCTTTAGCCTAGATCTTCTCAGAATAAACTGGTAATACCCTGTCATTGCATATAAAAACAACCAAAATAGAGGTATTAGAATCAGTCCTAAAAATAATTTTGGATCTTGGTTTACTGGAATGGTGTAACCATGTTTTGAGGCTTCAATAAAGTTCTTACGAAATAGAAAAAGGGCAAGCCAAGATAAACTAGCAGCTATCCAATCAAAGAAGAGATGAGATATTAAACGGATATTCTCCTTTTTCACTTTAAATAGGTTAAACGGATATTATCAATTAATATTTCACGGTTTCCAGAAAATCCTTCAGGCTTATCAATGGAGAAAAATACTTCGTATTTTGTACCAACCGGTTGACCTTGAACTTCATAAATTAGATTGGAATAAATTCTTCGCCAATTTCCTTTGGTAGGATTAACGGACATGTATTGAACATAGGCACTTCCAGCAGAATTGTACCTCTTGAGAGCCAAGGTAACGAGTAAATCACTTTTGACATCAAATTCCATAAACACTTCTCGGCCATCATTGGGTAAAGAAGGTATTTTATCAAAAATGGACAAATCTATAAATTTCAACGAGTCGTTGGGGCCAAATTTAGTCACAAAAACGTTTGTGTTCCCTTTGAATTTGCCATTTAAATCAAAGCTTCTAGATTCGATAGATGTAGTATCTCCTTTATTTAATCGAACGGGAACGAGTGTTGAATTACCAGATTCAAAATCTTCTTGCCAAGAAACTTCGGTATTGCTTCTGTAGGTAAATTTGGGGGTAAAAGAGGTGGTTTTTTCTCTGGTTAAAGTTACCTGAGTATCTAAATAAACTAATGTTCTGTAGGGTACCCAGTTCGCTGAATTACCGTTATTTTTAACAAATGCTACAAACTGCATTTTGGTGGTACCTTCTGCATTGATGGGTATTTTGCATGGAATAGGAAATGTGCCTAACGATTGACCATTGTGAACGGGTTGAACTCCAATAATTTCGTGAATGGAATTTCCTTCAATGCTTGTTGCGTCAACTTCTATGGATGTTATTTCTAAATAAGCCGGAACAAAAGAATCGTCTGTTTTACATTGGCTGAGAAAACCCATCCCAAGAAACAAGAAGAAAGCAAATGCCCAATACCTCAAAATTGACATAGGGCAAAGTTACGATTAACGGAGATGAATAAAAAGTATGGCTTAAACGGTTTGATACCTTCGTTTGACTTTTTCGCAAATCCATTCACTGAGATCGGAGACCAACTGCAAGTTGTGTAAATGGGTGAGGGGAGTCAATCGTTTATCTATATTTTCAATAAAGTTGCGCAGTTCCATTCGTTTAGAATGATAGGGCATGATGGGTCTATCAAGAGTAATAAATTCAGCTTCTGAAGGAATTTCATTTTCACTCCAAACTGAATCATTCACCCCATAATCTAACTTCAATTGATCTAAGTTGTTGTTATATCTTGATTCAGATAATTGATTTTCTGCAAAATTGATATCAAACAACTTGTCTTGCTGATATACTTTTAATAGATGTTTGCCTTCATCGATGGCTCTTCCCATAGAAATTTGACAAATTGAATCATTGTCAAATTCAATATGTATATTCAGTAAGTCGGTTTGTTCCCCAAATAAGAACATAGGCCTTGCATTTACGCTCCTTACGCCACAATTCATCAATCTTAGAATGATGTCTAAATCTTCTGAAAGATTCTTAAAAATCCAAGATTCAAACTGACCTTTTACAGGGGCTTTACTGAATTTTTCTAATTTAATGAAGCGGGGCTTTTTAATGAATTGTTGAGCGGTGGTAAAAATAGGTCTTCCGTAAAGGGTATTTCCAAATTGTAACACCGTTTGACTTTCATTTCTGAGTTTTTCTAGGGTATTGATTTCGTGGGTGGACCAGTGTCTGAAACCGTCAACGAAAATGTGCTTTCCGTAGCGAATCATTTGGCTTAGAACATCAATATCAACACTATCTACTTGATTTCCAACAATGAAAAGATCGCCTTTGTCAATGATTTCCAACAACTGAATCAAGTCACCCATAAGGTTGTAATTGTTGGAATCGTCAGGATCAAGATACCCTTGTATTTGAATACCGTCAATAGAATTTAATTCTTGGAGGTATTCTTCAATGGCTTTACTTGAACCTAAAATGATGCTTCGTTTCATCAAGTTTTAAAATTGTTTTCGTCATGCAAAAATTGAGGTTTAACTTTGTGTTCCCAAATTGCGTTTCACACAATCATTACAGGCGTACAATATGTTAGACCTCCCAGTACATAAAGGAAGAAGATTAAAGCTAATCAGCGAGTTGGAGCATAAAGGCATCCAAAACAAAGCCGTACTCGAGGCCATGAAGCGCGTACCTAGACATTGGTACTTCCCAAAAGACTTCGAAAATCTGGCTTACAGAGATGCTGCATTTCCTATTGGGCACGATCAAACCATATCTCAACCGTACACTGTAGCTTTTCAAACACAGCTCATAGATGTAGAAGTTGATAGTAAAGTATTAGAAATTGGAACCGGTTCAGGTTATCAAGCTGCAGTTCTAGCAGAACTCGGAGTTCAGCTTTACTCCATTGAATACGTAAAGCCATTATTACAGGAAGCCGCTAGATTATTGGTTTCATACAGAGACAAAATCAAACTCATTCACGGAGATGGCAGTAAGGGTTACTCAAAATATGCTCCATATGATGCCATCATTGTAACTGCCGGTGCTCCAACAATTCCTCAAGAATTAATGAAGCAATTGAAAATAGGAGGTAGGTTGGTTATACCTGTGGGAACTGAAAGAAATAGTCAGGAAATGTTTCGCATAACCCGAAATTCCGAAACTCATTTTAAACGTGAAAAGTTTGGAGACTTTAAGTTTGTTCCTCTGGTCGGGGAAGATGGCTGGCTTTAAATTTCTTTAGTGCATGGCAGCTTCAATTTCTTCCACTTCAATGGGGAAATTAGCCATCAAATCAATCACATTGCCCGTATTTACAATAACATCATTTTCAATTCGCACTCCAATTCCTTCCTCGGGGATGTAAATACCGGGTTCAATGGTCAGCACCGATCCTTCCGCAATAGGTTCATATCGATGCATTACATCGTGAACATCCAGTCCCAAATGATGCGAAGTGCCGTGCATGAAATATTTCATGAAGGCTCTTGGGTTATCTTTGATTTCTTGGGATGTAAACAGCCCCAATTCTACTAATTTCTCGTTGGTGAACTTGCAAACTTCTGCGTGATATTCTGGCAATGGAACTCCAGGCTTTATGATGGAATGAGCGAATTTATGTACATCCAATACCGCATTATAAACCTGTTTCTGTCTTGGAGTGAAACTGCCATTGGCGGGCACACAACGAGTTAAATCGCCATTGTAATTGCCGTATTCAGCACCAAAATCCAACAACAACAAATCACCGTCTTTTACCTGTTTATTGTTCTCAATGTAATGTAAGACGCATGCTGAACTTCCTGAAGCGATGATGGGATCAAAAGCAAATCCACGACTTCTGTTTCTCACAAATTCATGCACCAATTCAGCTTCAATTTCGTATTCCCAAACCCCAGGTTTGATGAATTTTAGAACCCTCATCAATCCTTTACGGGTAATTTCAACGGCTTCTTTCAGCATTTCAATTTCTTCAGGTTCTTTTTGCATTCGCAATCTAGCCATGATAGGCGCACTGCGGAAAAAATGATGTGCTGGATATTTTGATTTTAGTTGATGCGTTAGTGTCACATTTGAATACGCCACGTCTGATAGAAATCTATCGTTTTCATTCAAATTGACATAAATATTTTCTGCCATCAAAATAACCGAATGAATGGTTTTCCAAAACTCATGAAACCAAAAAACAGAACTAATTCCAGACTTTTCTAAAACTTGTTCAGGATTTAAGCGCGCGCCATCCCAAACGGCTATTTGTTCGTTGGTTTCTTTGACAAAAATGGCCTCTCTAAACATATGATTTGGACAATCTGGAAACAAAACCAAGATGGTATCTTCTTGATCAACTCCAGTCAAATAATACAAATCTGATTGTTGCCTAAAACTGAAAAAAGCATCTCCATTTCGAGGCATTTCGGCATTCGAATGAAAAATTGCAATGGAACCTGGCTTCATATTCGAAGACAACTTTTGCCTATTTTTAATGAACAAGTCTTTCGAAGGAGATTGGTATTTCATTTTATTGTCAATTTGTAGGGCAAATTTATCATTAAGTTCCAACGAATCTGAATATGCTTTGGAAAAAATGATGAAAAAAATGTACTTTTGGGGCAACGCGAAATTTATAATTCGTGTCAAAGAAGCAATCATCAAAATCAATATGAGAAGATTTTTACCCTTTTTATTCGCCATCCTATTTTTCATAGGGCCAAAAACATCAAATGCAACCCACATGATGGGAGCAGATATGAGTTACAGATGTTTGGGTAACGGCAAGTACAAAATCACCTTTAAAATTTATCGCGACTGTCGTGGTATTTCGTTCAGTGGACCTGCATTCGGTGCTTTCGCTGGACTCAACGGCGGTAACGGTTGCGGAAGCGTTTCTTTAGGTGGGGTTACCCGAACAGGAATTAGAGACGTAACAACCCGTTGTTCTTCAGCTACCAGTCCTTGTAGTCCTTCAAATACATACGGAACAGGTAAAGGCGTAGAGGAACATACCTTTGAAGTTACTATTGACTTTGGTTCATCGCCATTAAGTCAATTTGTAAATAAAAGCTCATGTTGCGAGGTGACTTTTTACACTGGTCAGTGTTGTAGAAATGGTGCGATCACCACGGGTGCATCGAATCAAGACTTCTACACTACTTGTATGATCAACATTTGTAACATCAAGAAAACCACAAATAAATGTAACAGTAGCCCTCAGCTTTCTAATGAGCCTGTAGGTTTCTTATGCTGTAATACACCTTGGTACTACAATAACGGTGCGATTGATACGGTTGATTTTGACTCTATTTCTTATAACCTAGTAAAAGGTTTACGCGGTTTACCAAATAACGCAGTACCTTATTCTTCTCCTTTTACAGATCAATACCCCATTACTCCATTTTGTATTCCACCAACAACCATTAAATGCGATCCTAGACCCAATTTGGTTCCCCCACGTGGATTCTACTTTGATACTACCAACGGTGATATCATCGTAACACCTACTAAGTGTGATGAAGTTCCAATCTTGGTTATTCAGCAAACCGAGTGGCGGCAAGATAGTGCTACTGGTAAATGGATAGTTGTGGGAAGAACACGTCGTGATATGCAGATGTGGGTACTTGATGAGTGTGGTTACAATAAACCACCCATTATTAATGGGCCTTTCTCTTGGAACATCTGTGAAGGAGATAAGATTTGTAAGAAAATTAAAATTACAGATGAAACCTTTACACCAAATCAAAAGACCCCTGATACTGTACTTGCAAAATGGAACGGTGGTATCCCAGGAGGTACTTTCACTGTGGTAGATCCAACCAAACGTGAAAAAGAATATGAATTTTGTTGGCAAACCAAACGTGGCGACGCGTCTGAAGTATCTTATTCATTTACAGTAAATGCAACAGACCAGCACTGTACACCTCCTATGAACTCTATCCGAAGCTTCAAGGTTAAAGTAAATCCTCGCGCTGAAGCAGTTAGAAAATACGATACACTGAAATGCGGTAGGTTTGCCTTTACCTCGGTCTTACCCGCTAATTTCAAGAGTAAGGCAACTTATTTATGGAGTGTCAGAGACTCTAGCGGTAGAGAATTGAAATACAGCACAAAGATGTCTGACTCCATGAATTACTATTGGGGTGGAAAATACATCTTCGTTCATACCATCAACAATTCGTTCAATTGCCCAACAGTTTATGCTGACACTGTTGAATTCCCAGCGCCCCCTAAAGCAGTTTTAGCTACAGCAGATACTTTCGCGTGTTTGAATACAAACATGACTTTGAAACCAAACATCTTACATGCCAAATCTCCCTACAAATATTACTGGACACGTTGGAAGATGACCCCAGATAGCACTAAAACTTCATATACCATGACCAATGAGCTTCACGTTAATGGTGATACGTTGGAAACAATGAAGGTGAATAAGGTAGTTTCTGACTCAATCATTCGTGTAAGAATTACTGACGGCGATGGTTGCAGATTCTGGGATACCGCGGTGATCTGGTTAAAACCTTTACCCAAAGTAGATCTAGGTAAAGATCAAAGAATATGTACTTATGAGATTGCCACGTTTGACGCTCAAAACAACGATACATTAGATTACTTCTGGAGTTCCGGTGATACTACACAAATCGTTTACAAAAATGTAGCAGGTCAATACACCGTAAAACTGGTGGATAGAACTTTCAAGTGCGAAAGAACAGATACCATCAATCTATATGTAAATGATACTGTGGTCGCCATTGCTGGAGCTGATCAGATAATTTGTCATCAGAAATCTGCCACATTACAAGGTCAACACAAGCCTTACAATCAAACAGCCATCTACCAATGGAAGAATTTGACTCAGAATACAACTCTAGGTGCAAATTTTGAATATGTTGTTTCTCCAAAGAATACCAATCCCAATGGTGGATCTGCCCAGAACTTCAACTATCAATTCTATTCTAAAGTGACTCAATCAGGTCATACATGCGAAGATTATGATACCATGACGGTAAAAGTCAATACTCTACCAATTGTAACTTGGACAAAGAAGCCTTTGCCTCCTCAATGTTATGACTATGGAGATATTGAACTAAACAGCTTCTTAAACGTTGGTAAAACTAATGGTGTGAGAATGTGGTCTGGTACCTTGCAAAAGAAAGATCAATACGTTGATAGTGTAACTGCTACTCGTCATTTGTTCAAAACAACCTTGTTAGACAATTCAAAACTTCAAAATGGACAAAATTATCAAGCTAAAGTTTATGGATGGTTCAAAGACACTAACGGTTGTGTAAATTATGATTCAGCTATCCAAAGAATCAACGGAAACCCAATACTTCAATTAACTCCAAAGATCTATTGCCAAGACCTTGGTGAGACTTCTATGGATAATAACGTGATACGTCCTAAAACCAAAGCAGGTATCAAATGGACATGGGAAGTAAAAACAGTTCCATCTGGTGTTGATGCAAATAATGTGCTGTATAATAACAATCCCTTTGGTACACCCGATTTCAGATTTAGATTTGGAGATCCAACGGAAGACTTCTACATGGGTAGGTACCATTACAGTCTGTGTATTGAAGACGTAATCACTGGTTGTAGAAGTTGCGATACAGTATCAAATGTTATTATTCCTGAGCCTACAGTGAAAGTGTTAACTCCAGATCCTGTATGTGTAAACTGGGATACCATTAACTTAAATGACTATGTGACTGTAAATGGTAATCCTGGAGCACCTGGCGATGGTGGGGTTTATCAAATTACGGAAGTTGATTACAGCAAATCAGACCCAAGAGTTGGAAAAGCATTGCCTAAAGGTCATTTGTTCCCACCAAGCTTTGGACCCGGAACATATAAAATCCTTTATAGCAATGATGGAACAGGCTGTATGAAAAGAGATTCGTTCTACATGTATGTAAATGATACTCCTGATGCAGTACTTCTTAACCCATTAACATTGTGTAGCAATAGTTCACCATTAGAATTGAATACTCGTATAGATATGAGTAAGACCAAGCCAACTTCGGGTATTGCTACTTGGGAAGGCGTTAATTTGAATGGTTCTAAGTTTAACCCAGTTACAACTTACACTGCTGCAATTGAAGGACCATATGCCCTTAAACTTGCATACAGAGATAACAACGGTTGCGCTGATACTGAAATTTATTACGTCTCTGTTCGTACTCAACCCGAGATAGAAATTACAACAGTGAATCCATATCCTCAGTGCGAAAATTCACCTTTCCCTGTTCAAAGTGTAAGTAAGTGGAGTAACAATAACGTAAATTGGCAGGTGGTTAAAGGATCTGATGGATCTGTAGATAATGCCTCTTCAGAAAACATTGTTTATACACATGGTGCAAATGATGCTGCAAACAAACAAGCGTTCTTGAAAGTTTCCACTGTTCCTTTCACGAATGATGTGTGTCCGTCAGTGTCTGATTCAATTCTTATTGTAATCCATCCATATCCAGTTCTTGAGCCACTTTCTAAGTTTGATGGTTGTGTACCTTTATCAACTGACTGGTTTGTCACTGAATCTAAGGGTATTCCCCAAAATCAATTGAGTTATGTTTGGACATTTGGAAATGGAGATACATCCTATGTTTCTAATCCATCTGGGGTGTTATATCCAACTCAAGGTAGATACAATGTAAAGGTTACTGTTACCAACAATACTCCGGACGGTGGACAATGCGCTACAACAATAGATGGCCCAGACCATGTTGAAGCATATCCATTGCCAGATGCATACTTTGAAACAGATCCTTCATATTCTACAACGGTGGCATTACCTAAGTTCACCATGTTGAATAAGAGTACAATTCAAGCTGTTCCATTTAACCCAACTATGAGTTATGTTTGGAATTTTGGAACAGGTAAATCTACAGATACAGCAATGAGTGAAGGACCAAGATTTGCTTATTCTCGTGATACTGGTATTTACAGAATTCTATTGACGGTTACTTCCAACCATGGATGTGTTGATACCTTCTCGAGAGCTGTACATATTGGACCTGACATTATAGTCTTCATTCCAGACGTGTTTACTCCAAACAGTGAAGGTCCTAATAAGAATGAAACATTTAACCCTGTAGCTACAAACTTCAAAACCTTTAATATGTTGATTTTCAACCGTTGGGGAGAGAAGTTATACGAAACCAATAATCCACTCAACGGATGGGATGGTAGAGATGCTCAAGGTGTAGATTGTCAACAAGGTGTTTATGTTTATCATGTTGTTGTAACTTCATTTGAAGACGAAGAATATGTCTTTGATGGTACCATTACCTTATTGCGATAAGATACATACCAAGAATAAAAGAAAAGCCACCTCAAAAAGGTGGTTTTTTTTATAAATCAAAAATCAATATAATTAGAAATATCTTAAAGCATCTGCTACCGTAAATGTGCTTCCACCAATGAAGATGATAGAATCATTGTTTTGAGCTAATAACGTTGCCTTCTCTAAAGCGTCAAGCATGTTCTGACATTCAATGGCTTTCAATCCTAATTTATTGAATTCTTGAGTCATCAAAGTAGAATTGTAACCACGCTGGACTTGAGGTTTTACAACTAAATATGTTGAATCTATTGGCAAAAGGGATAATATCTTTTCACGATCTTTATCTTTTACCATGCCCCAAATGAAAATGATGTCTTGAGTTTTCTTAAGTGTAATTAACTGATCAACAATGAACCTAACACCATCTTCATTGTGCCCAGTATCACAAATAATTGTTGGATTTTGTTGGATGATTTCCCATCGTCCGCGTAAACCACTCAATTTCACAATATTTGAAATACCCAGTTGAATAAGAGATTCATCAAGAACCACTCCCATAGTTTTCAGTACTTCAACGGCGGTGAATATTGTTGATATATTTAATTGCTGATATTTCCCTTTTAACTCAAAATTCTGGTACCAATCAGATGGAGCATCTATACTTAATAAGGCATCACTCCCAGAAGATTCAGCTTGGTTTAATATAACATTCAGCGCTTGACTGGGAATATCTCGCTGAATAACGGTGGGAGAGGTGCCTTTAATGATTCCAGCTTTCTCAAATGCTATTTGCTCTAACTGTTCTCCCAACAAATCCATATGATCGAATCCAATGGAAGTAATCACTTTCAAATCGCCTTCAATCACATTGGTAGAATCCAACCGTCCGCCCAAACCAACTTCAATGATGCCCCAGTCAATTTGTTGTTGTTTGAAATATTGAAAGGCCATAGCCACCGTAATTTCAAAAAACGACGGTTTAATATCTAAAACCAACTGCCTTACAGATTCAACAAAATCTATGACAAACTCTTCCGAAATACATTCCCCGTTGATTCTAATTCTTTCTCTAAAGTCAATTAAATGAGGAGAGGTATATAATCCGGTTTTATATCCGTTAGAGGTTAAAATAGCCGCTAAACTACTTGAAACAGAGCCTTTACCATTGGTGCCTGCTACATGTATCCATTTGGTAGGTACATTTAAATGAGGATTACCTAAAGCATCTAGTAATAAAACTGTATTCGTAATATCTGTTTTATAAGCAGATTTGCCTTCGTTTTGAAACATAGGCAATTGGCTAAACAAGAAGTCAAGCGATTCTTGATAGTTCACGGAACTAAATTAATTGGATATGGTATTTTTTACATTTAAGGAAATTCTGCCTGTTTCTGGACATTTATCTCCTACACGGGTAAAAGTTGTTTTTGAGATAAAATATTCCATGGCCTGCTTGGCATCGGTATCTAATCCTTGGAAATTACTAGAAGGCAATAAGCGCTTAAATCGAGCATTTCCATTGCAATCTACAGTTACTTCAGCATCAATGGTACCTCTTAACTTTTCTTTTAACTCTCGAACATTGCTATTCACACTGTAGTTTGCAAATCCAGAAGCTGTAAAAAAACCATTTCCAGTGTTTTTGGTTACACGGGTTCCGCCGTTACCAAGAATACCTCCTGTATTAGCTCCGCCGCCAAATCCAACATTGCCTTGACCTCCTTCAACGCCTTTGGGTGATCCATTTCCTTCCGTACCGCGTTTTCCAATTTTTGATTGTAGTCCGGCCAATCGAGAATTAACTTGAGGTGTTTTACTCGCTGGAGGGTCAATTGGAGGTAAGCCCGTTTCAACACTTTGATCTGCTGTATTTACAATATCGCCATAACCACCAGTTTGAACCGCGTTTGGTGTAGATGTTGTGGTAGATGGTTCTGAAGCACCTCCACCTAATTCCGGTGGAAAGTCAGACGGACCTCCTTCGTTGGGGCTTCCCAATGAAACTTCCTCCAGTCCAAAATCAAGCATCAATTCACCTGTTTTATTCTCAAACGGGGGATTAGGAACTCTGATATGGAGTAAATACATGGCGGCAGTGATGATCAACGAAATGATTAAGCTGATAATTGCAGCCGCTGTGCGTTGTTGGGTTGTCGTTCCCAATGTATTTTCGATAACATATTTCCTCATGGGAATTTATTTATTGAAGGTGAAGGTTTTGAACAGAAATGCTTTGCGTAGGTTGATCTTTAATACTAACGGCAAAATCACTTGCATCTTTTTCAGTTTCAAAACGTTTTAATATAATTTTGAGCAAACTACTATTCTTAACTCTAATATAGGTAGAAGAATATCCTAATTTATCCCAGTGTTTGCACTCCAACTGAGCAGCACTTTCTGTCATATAAGAACCACCTACCACAAAATATCTTCCGACATTTTTAACGATGTCTGACCTATATTCATCAATGGTAAAATGCAATGATGCCGAATTTGAATCAATTGAAGTTGAAGATGAGGCAGCAATTGAGTCGGATTTCGCTATTACTTTAGATTTCGTGCTGATTAATTTACCATTAACCATAATGAATTCGGGGCCTTCATTATTTACATGTGGAACAGGTATTTGGCTTGCTGTTTGTTGATTGCTCAATACATGTTTCCAGCTTAGGGACATTAAATAAATGGCACCTGCAGATACACTTAACAAGGCAACGCTCGCTGCAACATTCCAAAATCTTAAACCTCTATGACGCTCAATGGTCTGATCTAACAATTCTTCGTCAATACTAACAATCTTCGCATCTTCAGCCTGTTTTTCTTCCAAAATTGGCGGTGATACTATGGTAACAGGCTCGTTTTTTGTTTCTTGGGACAGTGATTTGACCTCCCATTTTAATGGCATCAAACCGAACGCATTGGCGTGTAGGTTGGATTGGTTTCGACCAACAAAAAAAATTCCCGATGTAGGATTGAAAAAGAAATTACCTAATGAGCCAAAGCTAAAGTACTTTTTTTGAATCAATTGACTTTTAAGTACTGCAACTTCATCCTTTATTAATTGAACGGCTTCTTTATAGGAGGAGCCCGTGTGATTAATTACGCATTCAACTAGAAAAGAGTCTTCATTGCTGAATTTTGTTGAGAATATCAATTGCGAATGCCTAGGCTTGTATTCACGATTTACCGAATTTGCTGTAGACTCTAATTCTCTTAGGGTGAAACTACCCAAATCCGGTATACTCACGTAGTGGTTTTTAGCCAATACTTGTAGTACCCATAATTGAAAATTAGAATTTGACATCATACAAATATAGATTCTTTATCAAAACAAACCAAGTGAAATACCACCCATTACCGTTATTCCATAATTGGGCATACCATACCACATTTGATAATTTTTATTGAGCAGATTACTTCCTTGAATCCAAATTCTCCCTTTTTCCTTGAAACGGTAATCAAGTCGGGCATGAAGATCTAAAACGCTTCCTACAGGATCAACCTTTACCTTGTTGCTTTCAAGGAGTATTTGATTGTTCCTGTTACCCATGCCAGTCAATCCCACTTTGATTTTAACGGTTTCGATAGGAGTGAAATGTGCGGTGACATCATACATGAGGCTGGGTAAGTGCCAATAAACATCGTCAGAACCATAATTCAATACCTTCAGGTTTCCGCTGACTTTGATTTTTTCTCCGAGCAAATATTCTGCACCGACTCTAAAATACACAGTAGAAACAGTGTTGTATACGGCTTTAAGTCCTTTAAGTGAATCAATGTTGCTGCGAAGGGTATCTGCTTTGTTAGAAACCGAAGCAAACATCAATTGATCAATGATTGAGTTTCCACCAAAATCCATGTAGAACAGCGATTGATTGGAGATTTTGCCCTTAATTCCTACAAAAACATTATACTGTTCGTAAGAATTTTTTAATACCTGATTTTCAATGAAGAAAGGCATTTGATCATGAATTCTTCTAATGCTATTCTTACGCAATCCACCGTCAAATCCTCCATACAACTTCATCTCCAATCCGGTAATTCCTTTTTCAAATTCAATATGCGCATTCACATAGGTCTTACTTGAAGCACTATCGAGGGTATTTTGAACGTGGTTTACATTGATACCTCCAATTACGTTGAAATCAGTAGGCTTATGGTAAAACTTTACCCGGGGGAGAACATCAATAAATAATTGGTTGTTTTTTTGAGCAAGTCCCGTGTCACTGTGTTGGTTAGTTTGGATGAAATTCGTTGATAAGTCACCAAATATTGAAAATTTCGATAATTTGGAGTTGAATCTTAGCGTAGATGCAAGTTCCATTTCTTGGTGTTTGAAATTGGTTTCAAACAATTGAGCAGAATTTAACCACTTGAATTCTGGCTTCTTTCTATTTGCCAAAGAAATATAGTCTATGTTAAAGCCATAATTTTGAGCTATTTTACCTTTTTCACTGATGGAAAATACTCTATCAGAATTTAACTCCTGCGAAATACTGGTGTCTTTTCCAAAAAACGTGTGCAAGTCTCTATGATAGAACAATCGGGTAGTGATACTGGAGTTGTTGAAAAACCTAGATCCACTCATATCAACCCTAGTATTTGCCACCTTTTGATCTCTAACAACGTTGTTGGCATTAAAATGTTGGGCTGACAGATTGTAAGCCCATTTATTGTTAGGTCTATTCGATAGATAAATCTCGCCCAACAAATGCGAGTTGTTACCAGCACCTAAGCGAAGGTAATTCGACAAATAAATGCTATCTTGACTTCTTTCTTTGATGATTTCTGGGGATATATTTTGGATGTATTTCTGAGTTGTCCACGAAAACTGTGGCGTTTTGAAGTCAATATTAATCTTCGGCGCTTCGGTTTGAGGTACGGCAGGCTCAATGTTGATTCGAGAAGCAGATATCAACTTGATGTTTGTGCCAGAAACCACATCTCTACTGCTGTTTTCGAAGCCTTTAGGTTTGTCACCTTGCGCCATCAATTGCCCTGTGCATAGAACAAATGCAGAAATTATTGCGTATTTCATTCAATGACAAAATTCATGATTATATAATTGTACTTGTACCCCGAAATTCTAGTTGTCTATAAAACTAAACAAGTAAAAAATGTCACTGAATACTTTGAAAAAAATCAACGAATGCCTTGTTTAATTGCAAATTATGGTTAACTTTGCAGCCCAATTTCGTCATGTACGCTATAGTAGAAATCGCAGGAAGACAATACAAAGTGCAGGAGAATTCCTACCTTATTGTCAATCGTCTCGAGGCTGAACAAGGTTCAACCATTGAGTTTGATAAAGTTCTTTTCATAGGTGGAGATCAAGTAAAAGTAGGTCAGCCTACTGTTTCTGGTGCTAAGGTTTCTTGCACCGTAACCAACCATGGAAAAGGTGATAAGGTAATCGTTTTCAAAAAGAAAAGAAGAAAAGGTTACAAAGTAAAAAACGGTTTCAGACACTACTTGACCCGTTTGAGAATTGAAAAAATTACTGCTTAATCAATTAATACGAAAAGAAAATGGCACATAAAAAAGGAGCTGGTAGTACCAAAAACGGTCGTGAGTCTCACAGTAAAAGATTAGGTGTTAAAATTTACGGTGGTCAAATCGTAAAAGCAGGTAACATCATCGTACGTCAACGTGGCACTAAGCACCACGCAGATGTTAACGTTGGAATTGGTAAAGACCATACTTTGTTTGCTTTGTCAGACGGTATCGTTCAATTCAGCAAAGGTAAAAACGGCAGAAGTTTCGTTTCTGTGGTAGAAGCCCAAGCTTAATTCATTGAAATAACTCTGGAAAGCCGTGCTTCTTTATGTTGCACGGCTTTTTTGTATTAAGACTTTTTGTATAATCGTATTATAATCTAAGAATCCATCCTAAATGAGCAATCTCACCGTTAAAATTCCCCAAGACTCTTTCACACAAATGAATGAAATTGTCTTACCAAACGATACCAACACCCTTCACAATTTAATGGGAGGTAAAATGCTCCACTGGATGGATATTTGTGCTGCAATAGCAGCTCAAAAACACAGCAATAAAATAGTAGTTACCGCAGCTGTTGATTCTGTGTCTTTCAAAGAAGCAATCAAACTTGGTGATGTGGTAACCTTAAATGCATATGTTACGCGTTCATTCAATTCTTCTATGGAAGTGTTTATTGAGGTATGGACTCAAAACATCCCCACAGGAGAGAAAATCAAGTCTAATGAGGCTTATTACACCTTTGTTGCTCTAGATAGCAGACATAGGCCTACTCCTGTAGCAGCTATTGAGCCACAGTCAGACATCGAAAAAGAGAAATATGCTGGCGCACTTCGTCGTCGACAAGTACGATTGATACTAGCGGGTAAAATGAAGCCCGAAGATGCTCAGGAACTTAAAAACCTGTTCCTTTAAGAATTATTTAATCAATCCAATTTCAGTTAGTCGCTGAATCAAGAATTCATTCGCCGTGCAGTCGTCGTATTTCTTTGGGTTTTCTGAAGTGATACAAGACTCAAGGCAATCTAATCTTACTTCTGGTCTTGGATGTAAAAAGAATGGAATACTAAACCGAGGCTCGTGCCATTTTTCTTGAGGTGGATTCACTACTCTGTGCGTCGTGCTTCGAAGTTTATCATTGGTTAATCGTTGCAACATATCACCTACGTTGACCACAATATGGTTTTCAACTTCGGTTACAGGGATATATTGTCCTTGTTTATTTAAAACTTCCAGTCCCTCGGCAGAAGCGCCCACCAATAAGGTGATAAGATTAATGTCTTCATGTTCCCCGGCTCTTATAGCGTTTTTGGGGTCAGAAGTAATTGGAGGGTAGTGTATGGCTCTCAATATAGAATTGCCATTGAAGATTCTCTGGTCAAAATAAAACTCATCCAAGCCCAAATAAAGTGCAATGGCTTGTAACACGGTTTTTCCAGTGGATTCTAATGACTGATAAATATCTTTTCCTGACTCATTGAATGCCGCTAACTCTTCAACCCATTTATTTTCAGGAAAGTGGGGAGGATTTGAGTCTGAGGGATCGATATATTGGCCAAAGTGCCAAAACTCTTTTAGGTCACCCGTATTGCGGTCTTTTGCATGCTCCTTGCCAAAACCAGTATAGCCTCGTTGTCCGCCGCCTGCAGTATCATCGTATTTTAGTTTGATGTCTAAAGGAAGATGGAAGAAATCTTCTACCGATTTATATAAGTTTTTAAGGGTTGATTCGGGTATACCATGATTTCGGATGGCTACAAAGCCAATCTCTTCATAGGCTTTACCTAAGCTTGAAACGAACTGTTTTTTTTCTTCTTCGTTTCCAGCAACAAATGAAGATAAATCGAGTTTTGGAATTTCGTACATGTTGCGAAGTTAACATTAACATGACGAACCAACAACGGCAAAATCAGAAGAAATTGACGATTATAATGAGTGATTGGCTTCCAAGGAAACCTCTTCCAAGACGATATTTAAACTAGTTGGATGTGGATTTTGAAAATTTGTCATAGAACTTCTAAGTATTTGAAGATCTTGAATAAATTCCTGCCAGTCTAGTCTGTTGCTGATGTTAACTTGAATATATTCAGTTACTTCAGGGCTGCTTTCATTGTAAAAATAAGAGATGAGATCAGTTTCGGTAATGTTTATATTCATAGATTTCCGTCTTTAATACAACACAAGAACGGAAGAAGTATGAAATTATTTTACTCTGACGCTATTTTTTTCCATCATTTTTCTTAAGTTCATGATGGCATAGTGCATTCTTCCAATGCAAGTATTGATATTAGTGTCAGTGATTGCAGCAATTTCTTTGAAACTTAGGTCTGCATAATTTCTGAGTATCAAGACTTCTTTTTGTTCTATAGGAAGCTGATGAATTAGTTTAGTGATCATGGATTTTTCATCGTTCTCAATCTGTATATCCTCTTGAGATTTATCAAAAACCATCAGGGTTTCAAAAATATCATAACCTTCAGAGTTTACCACTGATGGCAATCTCTTGCGTTGTCTAATGGAATCAATAGCGAGATTTCGAGCAATGCGAAGTGCCCAAGGTAGGAATTTATCTTCGTGATTGTATTTTCCAGCCCTAATCTGATGAATGACCTTTATGAAAGTTTCCTGGAAGATGTCTTCAGCAATATAACGATCATTTACAACGTTCAAAATAGAACTGAAGATGCGCTGTTTATGACGCTTCATAAGTGTTTCAAATGCAATTTGACTTCCTTCAACGTAACGTTGAATTAATACGCCATCAGCTAAAATAGACTTAGTCATCATAGATACCTCCCTGTTAAGTTTAAATACAAAAAAATAGGTTTAGGTAAAGATGTGTCTTATAGGCGTTTTGTGTTTATTTAAAACGCAAGGTATAAAAACGAAAATGAAAAAACAAATAAAAAGTAAAAAAAAATTACAACCTCAAACCATTAATAAAATCTGATGATTTCATTTTGGGCTTCCCAGGTGCTTGTAATTCAAGTACTTCAATGTAATTATCAGCTGTTTTTACTAATAACTGTTTGGATACAATAACAAAAGAGTCTCCCAAGAATTTTGGATTAACAAAAGTAACTTCTTGATTTTCTAGTTCAGTCAGTTGCCTGCAAACCAATAGTTTTAAGTCCCCCCAAGGACTCTTTATCCATGCCCCAGGATAATAACTCAATCCGCGAACTTTATTGAAAAAATCAAAAGAATTTAAGGTTGTTTGTAATTCGCAAAAATCTCTAAAAAGCTTTGGCGCTAGCTTTGGGTTTTCACTAATGATTTGCGCGGTTGCTGGGGTTTTGTCTCGGTACTGTTCAATGGTTTTAACTGTAGATACGATGGTTTTAGCACCCAATATCATCAATTTATCGTGCAGTGAGGTAGCATTTTCTGTCTGTGTAATTTCTATACTATCGCGTTGGATAATATCTCCCGTATCAATTTCGTGTTTCAAAAAAAACGTAGAAACCCCGGTCAGTGTTTCTCCGTTTATAATTGCATGATTAATTGGTGCCGCACCCCGGTAGTCAGGTAGTAAGGACGCATGTAAGTTAACTGTTCCTAATTTGGGGGCACTCCAAATAACTTCTGGAAGCATTCTAAAGGCAATAACTACGCCTAAATCTACATCTAATGTTTGAAACTGTTCAATGAACTCTGTAGATTTCAACTTCTCGGGTTGCAAGATTAATAGGCCCAAATCAAGAGCTGTTTTTTTTACATCAGACATTTGCAATTTTTGTCCTCTGCCTGCTGGCTTATCGGGAGCGGTAATCACAGCCGAAATGTCAAAACCAGCTTCAACGAGTGATTTTAAAGCTTCAGATGCAAATGCAGGAGTTCCAAAAAAGGCAATTTTCATGGTGCAAAGGTAGGTTTTTGCATTTTTCGCAAAAACTTCTGACCCAAATTTAACGTCTAAGTAGGTGATCTTAGATGAAGAAGTACGAAATTTGATTTTTTAATGAGCCTAAAAGGTTGGTATATATGGGTGTTTACTTGTTTGATTTCGGTCAATGCGTTTGCCGTTGATGGCAATAAACCCCAATTTATTCCAAATCAGAATCAATATTCTGATCAAGTCATCGCAAAATTGCCTTTGAATTTCGGACAATTATGGTTTACCAAGTCAGGTGTGTGGATTCAAATGTTCCAAGACGAAGAATTGGATAGACTACACGATAAAACAATTGATCAATCAACGCTTAATTCTGATGTTGTTCATTTAGAGTTTTTAGGTGCCAATCTTTCTAACTATCAGTTTGAAGGAGACTCTTCCCTTGAAATTTATAATTTCATCAAAGGAAATAATCCCCAAAAATGGGCCTCAAATGTCAAAAAGAGAGAAGTAATTCTATTCAAGAATGTTTATGATGGGGTAGATCTTGAGTTTAAATGCACCAATTCCGGAATCAAATACAATTGGTTGGTACATAATTCTAAGAACGTTGAATGGTTGAAAAACATTAGGTATAGATTTAATGGTGCGCAAGTTCAATTGATTCACAATAAGAAAGTAAAGGTCAATTCCAATAACCATGAATTTTTTGAAAGTATACCTTTAGTTTATTTTGTAAATCATGAAGGTCAAAAAACCGTAGAACAACTTCACTACAATATTGATAACAACATTATTTCATATCAATGGGGAGGGTCTGACGCTCAACTTGAAAACATTAACAATGAATTGAATTCAATTTCAAATTCAGACTTGGTCATTGATCCCATTCTTGTTTTTAGTACCTATTCAGGTTCATTTGCTGATAATTTTGGTTGTACAGGTACCTATGATGATTTGGGTAATGGTTATTCAGGTGGAACCGTTTTTGACCTTGGATTACCAACCACCGCTGGAGCAATTCAGTTAAATTTTGGTGGAGGCGAAGATGAGAATTTAGGTTATGGGGGAAGTAGAGATGGAGCAATTTTAAAGTTCAATCAAAGCGGAAGTCAACTTCTCTATTGCACTTATCTTGGAGGCTCGGGAAATGAGCAACCTCATAGTATGGTGGTAGATTCATTGAACAACTTGTTTATCATGGGTTCTACTACAAGTTTGGATTTTCCCATGATTACAAGTCCCAAGCCTTACAATCATCTACCCAATATTGGATATGAGTTTTTTGTGGTAAAATTGAATTCAACGGGTACTCAATTAAGGGGTTCTACTTTTGTAGGTGGTACAAGAATGGATGCTGTTGGTGCTGACCGTTCTACTCAAGATGTTAATGATTTTCCACTGCTGTATAATTATGCAGATGAATTTAGGGGAGAAATAATTACAGACAATAAAAATGTATACATTGGTGGGTTTACTTACTCCAATGACTTTCCAAACACCGTAGAATCTTTACCAATTGTGGGTCCCAAAATGAGCGGTGTAGTGTTTTCTTTAGATGGAAATTTATCAAATTTACGGTGGTCAAGGCTCATATATTCTACTGACAACTCGTATACTGCTATCTATGGAATTGCATTGGGGGATTCTGGTGATATTTACGCTACCGGTGGTACCAATGGAAAGCAATTTCCGAGTAAATATGGATTAAAATGGATCAATAATTTCATAGGTGATGTAGATGGTATTATTCTAAGATTAACCACCAATAACGGTAGTTTACTTTCGGGCAGATACTATGGCACTAACTCTTATGATCAATCATATTTTGTTCAAACAGATAATTCAGGTAGACCCTATATTTTCGGACATACTGAAGCCCCTTTGCCTGTAATTAATGCTCGTTACAACGATCCCAATAAAGGTCAGTTTATTACCCGTTTCAATAGATATCTCAATCAAATTGAATTACAAACTACGTTTGGTTCTAATACCAATTTACCGAATATCAGTCCGTCAGCTTTTTTAGTTGATCGTTGTGAGAGGATTTTTATTTCCGGTTGGGGAGGTGCGACCAATAGTTCCCTTTACGATGTTTTTACAGGAAATCCGAAGACTCACCGAAATAAAGGTACTACTAGAAATCTGCCTATAACCGGTGACGCCTATCAAAGGACTACCGATGGGAGCGATTTTTATGTTGCTGTTTTTTCTAAGAATATGTATAATTTGGCATATGCTACTTTTTTTGGTGGTATGACCTCTGGCTCGAAAGAAGCGGAAGAGCACGTTGACGGAGGAACCAGCAGATTCGACAAAAAAGGCATCATTTATCAGTCGGTTTGTGCGGGCTGCCGACGTAATGGTATTTATCCTACAACACCGAATGCATATTCTAGAATCAATAATAGTTCTAATTGTAACAATGCGTTATTTAAAATTGATTTTGAGAATTTAAATAAGGTTCCTAAAATGAATGACACATTGGTGGAGGTGATCGCCACTCAACCCATTAATTTTACCATGTGGGCCTCCGATCCTGATGTGTTTGACACTCTGAGAATAAAAGCTAAATGGTTAAATAAAGCAGGTATGTCAGGGTCTGACACAGCAATCATCAATACTTTTGAGGGTATTAATAAGGCGCGATTTGATTTGATTTGGAATACTCAGTGTAGCAGCTATTCTAAAGACACTGCCATTTTGCAACTCATGATTTTTGATTGTGGTTGCCCAGAAGCAGATACCATATTTAGATTGGTTAAAATAGTGGTTAAACAACCACCTGTGGTAAATCCGCCAGATGCTATTTGTGTTAGTTATGATCGTGTAAATAAAGAAATGAAAGTGGCGTGGCCTGCAACTTCGGTGCCTAGTGGATTTTTTAAATATTTCTTACTCGAAAAAACAGATCCACAAGGCAATGTCTCAATAATAGATACTATTAGAAGCGCGACTGCAGGATCATTTTTGGATGGAAATGTAGTGACACCCAATTTGCAAAATTATTGTTACAAGATTGTGGGTGTGAATATTTGCAACGTTAAAACCAATCCGTTGAATAGTTGGTGTACCGTTAGAGAACTAAATACGCCCATTAACAATGTGCATATGATTTCAGCTTCGGTTTTTGAGGATTATAGGGTAGACCTGCGGTGGGAATCCAGCAAAGAACCTGATTTCAAAGAATTTGAGGTATACAAATATCCTCGTGGTGCTAAGCCACAATATGTAAGCCCGAACTTCATCACAACAGATACCTTTTTGAGAGATTCTGTGGTAAAAGTAGATGATTATTCATATTGTTACGAGATCATTGTAGTTGATAAATGTGGGCATATTTCAAAGCCATCAAATGAGGGTTGCACAGTAGTAATTAAAGGCGATGCAACCGAAGCACCTGATTATCATTTTGATTTAAATTGGTTGGATTACAAAGGTTGGGAGCTTGGATCTAGTCAGTGGATTCTTGAACGAAAATATGGGGGAAAACCTCTTTTTGAGCCAATTTATTCTGGCACTCCATCCATTTTTAACTATAGAGATGCTGATTTAGATTATGATTGGGGAGGATACTGGTATAGGGTGAAAGGAATTGAACAAGTGGGATTAGGAAAAGTCAACTACAATGCCACAACCGAAAGCAATTGGATTTATTTGATTCAGCCTCCAGAGGTTTGGGTGCCTGATGCATTTACTGTGAATCAAGATGAGTTAAATGATGTTTGGGGAACGGTACCGGTGTTTGCCCGTGAATATTCTATGAAAGTATACAATAGATGGGGACAAAAAATCTGGGAGTCATCCAACAAAAAAACACAGTGGGATGGAACTGTAAACGGTAAGCCAGCTCCTGACGGGGTTTATGCTTGGTTATTGACTTTCGATGGTTGGAATGACAAGAAGTATCAGAAAACAGGGACGGTTCTGATTTTACATTAATTCTATTTTATTAATGCTGTCTATCTAACAACCAATGTGCAAGGTCATCAAGTAGTTGGATGTTGTACCCTTTCCCTTTGAGTGTTTCTAAAATTACCATTGCATTTTTATGGTAGTCATTTGCTTTACCAATTAGTTCCTGATCAATCTGTTTTGATTTCCAGAATTCAATGGTTGGATTCACGCGCTCTTCAGGGGCTAAAGAAAAAAGGGATTCAGTTTTTTCTGGATAAAGATCGTGTGATTTGATTTTGAGCCAAGTATTTTTACCTTCAATGATATCGCCTCCTTCTTTCTTGCCAGTCTTTGAGCCGTCACCAAAGGCGTCTAGATAATCATCCATCAATTGAAAGGACATTCCAACGTTGATGGCGAAATTATAAAATAACGAACTATCTTCAACTGTCCCACCACCGGAAAGAAAACCGCATTCAAGGGAACATCCCAATAGAATAGCGGTTTTTAGCTTAATCATATTCAAATAATCATCTTCGTGAACGGAGTTGGGTATTTGAGCATAATCCATGTCGAGTTGTTGTCCTTCACAAACACCAATCGCTGTTTGAGTATAGATCTTGGCGATGATTTCTCTGTTCGGACCTTTGTAATTCAATAAATACTCAAATGTTTTAACGAGCATATTGTCGCCAGAAAGTATGGCGGTTGGTTCATCCCATTTTTTATGAACAGTTGGTTGGCCCCGGCGAATATCGGCTTGATCCATGATATCATCATGAATGAGAGAAAAGTTATGAAACAGTTCAATGATATGCGCAACTTCTAATCCATGATGAATTTCACCGTTGGCTATTCGGTTTCCAATGATTGCCAACAAAGGCCTTACGCGCTTACCTCCCAAAGTTAATATGTAGTTCATCGAGTCATATAGATTCGATGGATTACCTGTAAATGGGTGGGAGGAAAGATGTTTTTCGTATTCTTTTTGTAAATCGGAGAGGTTCATCATCAGAAGTAACAATTTTAATCAATTAAAGTTAAATCAATATTTCTTGCGAGTAAATTGGCTTTTTTTACTTTTACCGAAATAATATCGCCAAGTCGGTATTCTCTTTTGGTTCTTCTCCCCACTATTTTCCGTTGTTCTTCCACGAAATAGAATTGGTCTTTTCTAATATCTGTAAGTCGAATCAATCCTTCGGCGTGGTAATCTATGATGGTGGCATAAATTCCCCATTCAGTAACACCTGTAATACGAGCTTCAAAGATTTCTCCTTCGTGCAGTTTCATGAGTTCAGCCAATTTGTACTTGATACTGGCTCTTTCTGCATCGGAGGCTTTTTGCTCCATGTTGCTTGAATGTTTAGCTAACTCTTCGATGTTTGCCGAATTATAGGTGGAGGGTTTAGCGTTTAATAAGTCAAATAGAATTCGGTGTGCGAGCAAGTCAGGATACCTACGAATAGGAGAGGTGAAATGCGTGTAATAGGCAAATGCAAGACCAAAATGCGAAGTTTTTTGTCCAGTATAAACTGCCTTTGCCATGGTTCTGATAGACATTTGCTGCAGTAGGTCAGCTTCAGGCTTTCCTGCTGATCTTTCGAGTAGACTATTGAATGATTTTCTTAAGACTTTTTCGTTTTCGATTTGGATGGGGTAACCCATTAATTTGCAGAACTTTGCAAAATCTAACAGTTTTTCTTGCGGGGGTTCGTCATGAGTTCTGTAGATAAACGGTGGTGGTGGAGTTGAATGCTGATGTACATGTACAGCAACCGTTTGATTCGCAAGCAACATGAAGGTTTCAATCATTTTATGCGCCTCAAAACGTACTTTTTCTTTCACTTTGGTGGGTAAACCCTTTTCGTCTAATTCAAATCGTAATTCTTTACTTTCAAATCGAAGTGCACCGCGATCAAATCGTATTTTTTCAAAATGTTGTGCGATGGTATTCAGTAAGATCAATTCCTTTCCGAAATCGCCTTCCCCCGAAATAATTCCAATTTGGGCTTGTTCATAGGAAAAACGGCGATCACTATGAATGATACCCTTACCAATCCAGTGGTTGATAATTTTATAATCTTGGTCTAAAGTCAATACCACCGAAAAGCATAATCTGTCTTCATTGGGGCGCAGAGAACACAGGTTGTTGCTGAGCTTTTCTGGCAACATAGGTATTGTTCTATCAACCAAATAAACGGAGGTAGCTCGTTGAATGGCTTCTTGATCTAGGGGGGAGCCTTCTTTTACATAGTGGCTAACATCTGCAATGTGAATGCCAATTTCAAATTCATTTTTTTCATTGATTTCGAGGGATATTGCATCGTCAAAATCTTTTGCATCTTCGGGGTCAATGGTGAAGGTGGTGATGGAGCGAAAATCTCTTCTTTGTTTGATTTCGGCTGCATCTATAACCTCCGGAATAGCTTCTGACTCAGTTAAAACATCCTCCGGGAACCGGGTTGAAAATCCAAATTCAGCCACAATGGCATGCATTTCAGTATCGTGCGCACCGGGTTTTCCAAAGACATCAATGATTTTGCCCAACGGGAATCTGCTATTTTCCGGGAAATCGTAAACTTCAACTTGCGCCTTGCAACCGTCAAATTTATCAGCGGGAGATGGGGTGATTTTAATGTCTTTATAACCACTTTTACCTGTGAGCAAAAAGGCATTTCCATTGAAAATGTCGAGAACTCCAATAATTCGTCTGGGGGTGCGCGAAATCAATTTGGGCGGCGAAAATGCAGAACGTTTTCCTTGTTTGAGGAATTCTAGTTCAATAATATCTTCGGGAAGAAATCGCTGCAAAAGGCTGGAAGGCACTCTGATAATTTCATCGGTTTCGGTATTCTTTAGCAATAATTCACCGGCGTAATTATTGATGACCTTTGCTTGAATGGATTGGCTTTTTTGCGCTTTTTGGAATTGCCCCTTGGTGGGTTGACGTACCAATCCTTTCTGAACCAGACTGAGCAATGAATGGTAAATGGTGTCTTTTTTAAGTCCAGCTTCTCTGGGGATTCTTAAAAATACTTGTTGGGCATTGAGACTGCCTTTTTTATGGTCTTCCAGAATGGCTAAAATGACTTTTTCAGCCAAGGAAAGTTTTTGATTCTTTTTCAATGATTTAGGATTCGTAATAATCAAGATCCTTATGGAAGGATTCCTCGACCCGCAAAGTTCCCCAAATTGCTATGACTAAACAAATTATTCCGACTAAATAGGCAGAATGTAAGGTGTAATGGGTGGAAACCGACTTTAACGCTGACTCAAAATACTCGTATCCCCAAGTAATTAACAACACACCGCCTCTCACAAAATTGGGAACTGTAGCAGAAACGGTACTTCGAATATTGGTACCAAATTGCTCGCTTGCATTGGTGACAAATAGGGCCCAATAACCGGTTGCCATTCCCAAAACGGTAGCTAAGACGCGATAGTAATTTGCAGAGCCCACAGGACCGTAGAGATATAAAGTCATAACAAGGAAAATAGAAATTAAGTTGAAGAGTATGACTTTTTTTCTGCTTTGGAACCATTGAGATAAGATTCCAGAAAGGAGGTCCCCAGAAGAAAGTCCGACGTAACTCCAAAGCACCATTTCTTTGGTGGATACTTCCAACATGATGTTTGGGTTGCCTGTGATTTCGGGAAGGAATCTGTGTGCAAGGGCAATGAGGATTCCTACAACAAACCAAACGGGTAAACCAATTACGATACAAGCCAGGTATTTCAAAAAGGTATCTTTGGTTTTGAATAGGCTAAAGAAATTTCCTTTTTTTACTTCTGCACCTTGCATTTCGGCGAACATATTTGATTCAAAAGTACCTGCTCTTAAGGCTAGCAACACCAATCCTAAAACTCCTCCAACAATGTAAGCCACTTGCCAATTGGCTAATGGTTTCCCAATAATGGATGATATAAATTCACCAATAATCTCACCTTTATCAGCCACTAAGAAGGCGGCAACTGCACCTAATGCTCCGAAGGTTACAATAATCATGGTACCCACGCCTCGTTTTTTAATGGGCATAAGTTCAGCAACCAAAGTTATTGCGGCACCTAATTCACCTGCCAGACCTAAACCAGCAATAAATCGCCAAACCTTGTAAGCTTCTAATGTTGTCACAAAAGCATTGGCAATGTTTGCGATACTGTAAATTAAGATACTTCCAAAAAGCACGCTCACGCGACCTTTTTTATCGCCTAGAATTCCCCAAATCAATCCGCCCATAAGCATTCCGGCCATCTGCCATCTGAAAAGGACGGTTTCATTGGTTAAGAAATCTATGCTCAAAGCATCTAGACTTTCTTTTTTAATGATATTGAATAAAATCAAATCATAAATATCAACGAAATAGCCTAGAGATGCTACAATAATTAGTAAGGCAATATTCTTTTTTGGTCTGTCTTTTGACATGTTCGGCAAGATACGAAATATGAAGTTAATCCTATAATTTAGGATCCAGTGAACCAATATTTTGACAGAATTTATCTAAAAAATATTGGTCAGTTTGATCAAACTCAGAGAAATTGACAGAATCAATATCTAAAACAGCCCAAACTTCGCCGAGACTGTTACAGATAGGCACCACTATTTCAGAATTAGAAGCAGAGCTGCAGGCAATGTGACCAGGGAATTCATGAACGTTAGGTACAAGCTGGGTGCATTTGTCTTTCCAAGCGGTTCCACAGACTCCTTTTCCATATTCAATTCTGGTACAGGCATTTGTGCCTTGGAAAGGCCCTAATACGAGTTCTCCATCATTTACTAAATAAACACCTGTCCACCAGTGATTGAAAAGCTCCTTAAGCAAGGCAATAGCATTGCTTAAATTTGAGAACCACGGTGCTTTTGGGTCTAAAAAATGAGGCCAATTATTTAATAGCCATTGGTATTTTTCTTCTTTAGTTAACCCTTGTACAGAAAACTCATTCATAAAGCGTCGAAATTAATTGATTTTTATCAGTGTTTATCCCGTAAATTATAGGTAAATTGCGTGTTTATTTGATTTATTTTGGGAATGGAAGTTGTAAATACCAAAAAGTTTGAAGTTGTTTTCACTTTTGTGAATCATGCTAATTTTGGTATCATAGTGGAAGCCAATGCGGTACAGTTATTGGATAATGGAAATCCATCGTTGACGTTTCAACGTATTAGAATTCAAAATGCTGATTATTTTCAGTTAGACAATGCTCAAAAAGCAGCGGTAGAGCTCATTGAAAAGTTCGAAATGGATGTGATTATGAAGAAATTCTACACCGGTACAAAAAAATTGAAACCGGCTGATTTTATTCTAAAGCACTACAATCCGGATCTAGCCAAATTAGTTCGAGAGTATATCGAGATCCATTTGCTGAAATTGCTGCACATCATCAAAGATTATCCGCTTTATTGGTCTGGGAAGTTAGGCGAGCCCATGGGACAAAGAATTCAGTTTGCCAATGAGCCCACTTCGGTGTTGTTTCATTTTAGGGAACAAGAAGATGGCATGAATTATTTTGTAACCCTAAAACACCAAGATCAAAAAATCAATATTTTCGAAAATAACGCGCATCTTTTGGTAGGTAAGCCTGCCTGGATCATAACCGAAGACCGCTTGTTATTTTTCAATGAAAGGGTTGATGGAGTTAAAATCAAACCGTTTTTCAACAAACGATTCATTCATATTGCGGCAAATCAATTGTCGGTTTACATGAATAAATTCGTGTTACCCCTTCTAGAAAATCACGATGTCTATGCCAAGAGTTTTGACATTGTAACTGAGCAATTGTCAGTGAAACCGGTTTTGAGGCTGAATAAATCCCAAGAAAAAGTTAAAAACCTGCTGCTGTATTTTCAATATGGTAATTGGCAATTCCCCTATCACGTAGATAAGAGAGTAAACGTATCGCTCGAAGAAAAAGACGGGAAATTTACCTTCCATAGAATTCGTAGATCTTATCCCATTGAAAAAGATAATATTCGAATTTTACAAGAATTAGGATTGTCATTTGTGAAAGGCAGTATTATGGGAATTGATTCTGACCAAGATTATGATTATTCTATGGTTCAATGGGTCAATCAATACTCAGATGAACTAATCAGAAATGGTTTTGTCATTGAACAAGATTTTTCAGAGGTTAATTATTTTTTGGGGAAGATTGACGTTAAAATCAAGGTTTCTCAAGCAGAAGATTGGTTCGACTTAATGGCAATTGTTCGATTTGGAAGTTTTGAAATACCTTTTACTCGTCTAAAAAATCACATTCTTAATAACAAGAAAGAGTTTGTTCTTCCCGATGGAAGTATTGCCGTTCTACCCAGTGAATGGTTCTCTCATTTTTCGAAAGTACTGAATTTTTCGGTGGAAGAAGATGACAGACTAAAAATAAAAAAGATTCATATTTCTCTTCTTGAAGATCTTCAAGAGTATCTGGATGATGAATTGCCAAGCGCCGATTGGGCAGCTGCCATCACTGATCAAAAAATTCCTGATTGTAAAATCCCTTCTTCCTTTAAGGCAGAAATGCGTACCTATCAAAAAGAAGGATACAATTGGATGAGATTTTTATTGGATAACAAACTTGGAGCACTTTTGGCAGATGATATGGGATTGGGTAAAACCATTCAAACCTTGGCGTTAATTCAGCACTTAACTGATGAACAAGCCAAGCTTAAACTAATAGGTAAATTAAATTTGCCATCACCCGAACAAGTCCAACAACTGATCAACGGCCAATCTGACCAAGAATCACATTGGCATGGTCCATGTATTGTGGTGTGCCCCAAATCACTTTTATACAATTGGAGAAATGAAGCCAATAAATTTGCTCCAGAACTTAAGGTTTTGACCTATAGTGGATTAAATAGAAGTAAACTCATTACTCAATTTACCGAAGTTGATTTGGTTGTTATGAGTTACGGCACCATGCGCAATGATCTGGATTTCTTGAAAAAGTTTGAATACCCCCTAATTGTATTAGATGAAAGTCAAGCCATAAAAAATCCTTCGTCTTTAACGGCTCGTAATTTATTAAAGATACATGCCCGACATAAAGTTGCTTTAACAGGTACCCCCATTGAAAATACACTCTTAGACATTTGGAGTCAGATGAATTTCTTGAATCCCGGTTTATTGGGAAGTTACACCTACTTTGAGAAACAGTTCATTCGTCCAATAGAAAAAGAAGGAAATACAAAGAAAACCGATGAGTTGAAGCGTTTTATAGATCCATTCGTGCTTCGCAGAACAAAGGGTCAAGTAATGAAAGATCTTCCACCGAAAGTAGAAAAGATCCATTACTGTGAAATGAGCGAAGAGCAAAGTGAATTGTACGAGAAAATAAAAAGTCAATATCGAAATGAAATTCTTTCTCACATCAATGAGGTAGGAATCAGTAAATCGAGATTGAAAATATTCAATGGTTTAATGCATTTAAGGCAATTGGCGTTAAATCCTGTTTTAAAAGATTCGAACTACGAAGGTAGCTCCGGAAAAGACGATGAAATTGTGAGAATGTTGGTAAGGGCCATTGAAAACGGTCATAAAATATTGTTGTTCTCTCAATTTGTAGGTTATCTCAAAAATATTGCTGAAATCCTTAAAGATTCAGGCATTAAATACTGCTATTTAGACGGTTCTATGGATGAACATGAACGTCAAGATCAAATTGAAGTGTTCCAAAACAACAATGAAATTAGAATTTTCTTGTTGAGCTTGAGGGCGGGTAATTCAGGATTGAATCTAACAGCGGCAGATTATGTATTCTTGGCTGACCCATGGTGGAATCCATTTACCATGAAACAAGCAGAAGATAGAGCGCATAGAATGGGACAGAGTAAAACCGTAATGAGTTATAAATTCATTACTAAAGACACCATTGAAGAAAAAATTCTTGCGTTGCAACAAAAGAAAACGAGACTGGCAGAGAGCATCATTCCTGATGAAGATACCATTCTAAACAACATCAACGTAGAAGAACTCGAAGAGCTATTATCTTAGTTATGCAATTGATGGGTCTTGATCAAGAAAGTCAATGGTTTCAACTTTTCGAAAGAAGTGGAATGGTTGACGGTTTGAACTTCCTTTCAGATAGAATTGAAAAATCAAGATCTTCACATAATATTTTCCCACCTCAAGATCAAATTCTGAGGGCTTTCCAATTGTGTGATTTTAGAAAGGTGAAGGTGGTTATTTTAGGCCAGGATCCTTACCATGGATTTGGACAAGCACACGGTTTGGCATTTTCGGTAAATAAAGGCATTAAAATACCTCCTTCATTGATGAATATATTCAAAGAAATTCAACGTGAAATGGGTGGTGAAATGCCTCGAAACGGTGATTTAACTGCTTGGGCAGAACAAGGTGTTTTATTGCTTAATACCATTTTGACGGTTGAAGAATCAAAACCGCTTTCTCATCAAGATTTGGGGTGGCAAACCTTCACCAATAAATGCATTCAATTTTTGAATAAGCACTCTGAAGGACTTGCATTCATGTTGTGGGGGAGTCATGCACAGAAATTTGCGGCTCAAATAGACAGGCAAAAGCATCAATTATTTCAAACTTCTCATCCAAGTCCGCTGAGTGTTTACAGGGGATTTGATGGTTGCGGACATTTCACAGAAGTGAATAAATACATGACTTCGCTTAAAAAAGAACCGATAAATTGGATCTTATAGTTTAGGCGTTGCACTCTGAAATTTGTAATTTCGCAATGTGGAGTATCCAATCAGTATTCAAAATGCTAATTTTTATCAGGGGAAATTACCCATTCTAAAGAATGTGAATTTGCAAATTTCGCCTGGGGAGTTTGTATTTCTAATAGGTAAGACTGGATCAGGAAAATCCACAATTTTAAAGGCACTTTACGGAGAAATACCGGTAACTGAAGGAACTGTATCGGTGTCAACATTCCAGTTGAATGGTTTAAAAGAAAAAGACATTCCTTATTTGAGAAGAGAACTTGGAATTGTTTTTCAAGATTTCCAATTACTGTCAGATAGATCAGCCTTAGACAATTTATTGTTTGTTCTTAAAGCCACTGGGTGGAAAAAGCAAGAAGAAATGCTGGCAAGGGCCAATGAGGTACTTGAAAAAGTAGGCTTACAAAACAAAGGGTATAAATATCCTGCTGAATTAAGCGGTGGAGAGCAGCAACGTTTGGCCATTGCAAGGGCATTGTTAAACAAGCCCAAATTAGTTTTAGCCGATGAACCCACAGGTAGTTTGGATCCAGAAATCAGTGATGAAGTGATGGTTTTATTGCAAAGAATTTGCGAAGAAGGTACATCCGTTTTGATGGCTACTCATGATTACAGGCTGATACACAAGTTTGGGGGTACCATTTATCAGGTGATTGACCAAACGCTAGAACCCGTTCCCAATGTAAATCACCTTAATTGGTGATGATGGTAATATTGCCCATAATAGAACTATCTATATAAATTCGCTTATTGCTTGGTAGGTAATTATTTACGGATTTTGTGGTCAGGTTTTTTCTCGTGTAATTGCTTTTTTGATGATATATTGTGAGGTCTGAAACTTGCGAAGAGTCCAACTCTAGACATTTTATTTTATAGTTTGTTTTTCGTGTAAGAAGTTGGTATTCAAAGAAGTTTTGATGTAAATCTTTGTCTTCAATTGCCACCACTAAACTATCGCTGGGAGGTTTAACCATGGTTGAAATCAAACTGAGTTTTTGGTGGAGTCTATGAGGTGATACGCCTGTTCTGGGCAAGGCGAATTGTCCAAAATTCCATAAAAACATCCCAAGAGAAACCAGCAAGGAATAGTTCATGATTCTTCCGGTTTTATGCGAAAGTACCAATAGGAAGGGCAGAACAATCATAAATTCAATATTACCAACGCTGTATGCTGCAAATAAAAGATGAAAGAAAAATGCTGTTAAATAGATTAATGACCAATCAGATTTTTTGAAATTTAATTGGTGTGCGCCAACATACAATACCACACCAATCAAGCTAAATAGGATGCTAATAATGGCTACGCCCGACAAAAAAGGATTAAATACTTTCCAAAACATGATCATTTCACCGTGAACCTGAAAGAACACTCTGACGAAATTTACCGCTGTCATGGTAACATTATTTAGGCTTGGGACTAGTTGAACCAAACCATTGTCGACGTCTTGAAATATGAGTTGAAAAATTGATTTTGAATAAATGATGCTAAAGTAGAAGTATGTTGAAAGAACGATGGATGCAGATAGGAACAAATAAGACAATTTATAAGGCCATTTACAATTCTGATTCAACCATAAGGCAAAGAGCCAAAAAACATGACTTTGATGAAAGAGTGTTGCAACAGAAAGTAAAATGAATGCTATAAACCATTGATTTTTCTCATAAAAATAAGTACCAAGTAAAGAGAAGAACAACGGTAACATATAGGTTTCATTCTCAAAGCTGTATTTCATGAATGAGAATGTGGCAGAGAGAAAGAACAATGCAAGTGCAATAGAGGAAAGTCTCCATTTGCGTTGTTCAAATATGAGCCACACCACAACCAGATTTAAAACAGATATTATTAAATTAAAACGAATGAAAGATACCAACGGATTATAATCTTGCGGTGAAATGTAATCTACATCAAAATAGCTGTGATTGTATTGTTCGAATAGAAAACTCAAGACATATTTGTGTAGCAGATGATGTCCAGATTGTAAATCATTTTTCATGACTTCACAAGCATAGCCGTATGAATCACCCGTAAATTCAATGGGAATGAACCACCAACGCAAGAACAAATAGGATAAAATTTGCAGTAGAATTAAGGTGCGTTTTCGGGCCATTTCAACAAAGATAACATGTATCTTTGCAATTCTTGGAAGCGCTTAAACACCCCATATTCAAAAAACTATCAAAAACTGCCGATGATCTTGGCCTGAGAGCCTATGTTGTAGGTGGTTTTGTGCGTGATTATTTCTTGCAAAAACCTTCCAAAGATTTAGATCTTGTTGTTATTGGCTCAGGAATTGAATATGCTGAACACCTTCAGAAAGTTTTAGGTGAGCATGACTGTACATTGGTTGTTTTTAAGAATTTTGGCACAGCACAAATAAAATTCCAGGATTGGATCATAGAGGTCATAGGTGCTAGAAAAGAATCTTACAGACTAGACTCACGTAAACCACTGGTTGAAGATGGTACCCTTATTGATGATCAAAATCGACGTGATTTTACCATCAATTCTATGTATCTGTCTTTAAATTCTGAGACATTTTCAGAATTATACGATCCGTTTAATGGAATTCAAGATCTGCAAGATGGTATCATCAGGGCAAACAATTCCCCAGATATTACTTTTTCCGATGATCCGTTGCGGATGCTCAGGGGCATTCGATTTTCTGCAAGGTTGAATTTTAAAATTCAGGCAGACACTTGGTCTGGTATCATCAAAAATGCTGAAAGAATTGATATCGTTTCTCAAGAAAGAATCACCGATGAGTTGAATTCCATGATTATGGGTAAAAAACCATCGATAGCTTTTGATTTGATGGAACAAGCAGGATTATTGCAGCGATTTTTTCCTGAATTTGTGGCGCTTAAGGGAATTGAAACCATCCAAGGGAAAAGCCATAAAGACAATTTTTATCACACATTACAAGTACTTGATCAACTTTGTGAATTAAGCGATGATTTATGGTTGAGATGGGCTGCCATTCTGCATGATATTGCAAAACCAGCAACCAAGAGATTTGATCCGGATATAGGGTGGACATTTCATGGGCATGAAGATAGAGGTTCTAGAATGGTCAAAGGAATTTTCAGAAGAATGCGCCTACCACTAGACGAGAAAATGAAATTCGTTGAAAAAATGGTTGCAATGCATCTCAGGCCCATAGTGCTTTCTAAGGAAATAGTCACAGACAGCGCAGTTCGCCGTTTGATTGTTGAGGCTGGTGAGGATGTAGGTGCATTGATGAAACTTTGCAGGGCCGATATTACCAGTAAAAATGCAGCAAAAGTTCAAAGGCACATTGCTGATTTATTTAAAGTTGAAGATAAAATCGCTGAGGTGAATGCCAAAGATGAACTCAGAAATTGGCAGCCGGTTGTTTCAGGAAATCATATTTTGGAACGATATCAAATAGATAAGCCGAAACACATTGGAGCGTTGAAAAATGAAATTAGAGAAGCCATTCTTGAAGGTAAAGTACCTAATGAGTTGGAACCCTGTTTTGATTTTTTAGATGAATTTGCTCAGAGTTTGGGAATTGCCCGTAAATAATTCGATTTTTGCACTACTAATTATATGTTACTGATTTCTAATATTCGCCAAAATTCTAACGAAATTATTGAAAGATTATCCATTAGAGGTATCGATGCGGCTCCCTTGATTCAAGAAATTCTTGATTTAGATGCGCAATCTAGACAGGCTAGAACCGAAATGGAGCAAACTCAAGCACAAAACAATCATTTGTCTGGACAAATTGGCGAGTTGATGAAGTCGGGAAAAAAAGACGAAGCTGAATCTATCAGAAATCAGTCAACCCAACTTAAAGATAAAATTAAAGAATTAACCGTTCAGGTTGAACAACTAGAACAGGTAGTTAATGATAAAATCATTGCATTACCTAATACCCCTAATACAAGCGTTCCTAAAGGTAAGTCTGCAGATGATAATCTTCAGGTTCTTCTTCACGGAAATGCAGTTGAATTGCCAGAGTCTGCTTTGCCTCACTGGGAATTAGCAACCAAATACGACATCATTGATTTTGAACTAGGAAATAAAATTTCTGGAGCAGGTTTTCCCGTTTACAAGGGGAAAGGCGCTATTTTTCAAAGAGCATTAATTCAGTTTTTTTTAAATGAAGCTGGAAAGGCTGGATACATGGAAATTCAACCTCCTTTGTTGGTGAATGCCGATAGCGGATATGGAACAGGTCAATTACCTGATAAGGAAGGTCAAATGTATCATGCAACAGTAGATGATCTTTATTTGATACCAACCGCCGAAGTACCAATTACCAACATATACAGAAACGTGATTTTGAGTGAAAGTCAGCTTCCTATAAAAAATTGTGGTTACACTCCCTGTTTTAGACGAGAAGCCGGAAGTTATGGCGCTCATGTAAGAGGACTAAACCGACTTCACCAATTTGATAAAGTTGAGATTGTTCAAATTGTGAAGCCTGATGATAGCTATAACGTGCTTGAAGGTATGTCTGAGTATGTTCAGTCATTGCTCAAAAAATTAGGGCTGCATTACAGAGTATTGTTGCTGTGCGGTGGGGATATGGGATTCACATCGGCTAAAACCTATGACATGGAAGTTTGGAGTCCAGCACAAAAAATGTGGTTGGAATGCAGTTCTGTAAGCAATTTCGAAACCTTCCAGACCAATCGTTTGAAGTGTAGATATAAAAATTCGGAAGGAAAAACGGAGTTAGCACATTCTTTGAATGGAAGCGCATTGGCATTGCCAAGAATTGTAGCATCTCTTTTGGAAACGTTCCAAACCCCTGATGGAATTGTTGTTCCAGAGGTTTTACGTCCATACACAGGTTTTGATTTGATCAACTAAGTATGAGCTTTGATTTAAATAGGGACTTTTCTTTGGAAGAGTTACTTCAGTCAGTTGTTGCAATTAAGGAACTTCCCAATCAATTGGCCAAATTACTCAGTGGAATTACAGAAGAACAGCTAAACAGCAGTTACAGAGAGGGTGGTTGGAATGTGCGCCAAATCATACATCATCTGGCTGATTCTCACATGAATGCTTATATCAGGACCAAACACGTAATAGCACAAGATGTAGCTGAAATGCAGGTGTATGACCAAGATATTTGGGCTTCAGACCTAGATCAATCGTTTCATCACGAAGCTAGTTTTATGATTATCTTAGGACTTCATCAGAGATGGAGTTTGTTGTTGCTAGAATGTTTGAAAAAGCCCGATGAGTACTTAACGAAGTCGCTCTATCATCCAGAAAGAAAAATGCATTTGTCATTAGCTCACATGATTGCATTGTATGGATGGCATGGAAATCATCACTTGACTCAGATTCAAGCAGCTATTTCTTATAAGAATTGAATACCTTCCAGATTTGGTAAGGAACTTTAATGAAATCAAAAGTTCCAATCTTTGAACCTGCAACGTCTCTCCACTTTCTAATGGGTACCTCTTGGCATAAATCAATGCCTGTAGGACCGTACTTATTTTTGATTCGCAATAATATTTCGACATCAAAAAGCCATCTAGTTTTAAACGGAGTTTCAAATAGTTCTTTCAAAGAATTATGAATCAACTTTGCTCCGCACTGCGAATCATGAACTTTCCAGCCTAAACCATAAGAAATCAAAGTAGCGAAAATACGACCCGAATAATGCCTAAACATGGTTCGTTCAATATTGGAGCCCAATCTTGCTACTCGAGAACCTAAGATATAGGGTTGATTTTCAAGGTTGGAATAATTGAAAAGCCATTCAATTTCTTCTAACGGTGTTGCCATATCTGCATCCCAAAAGCCAACCCATTCAAATCCTTCGTTCCAACCCCAATTTAAGCCATGTCTAACCGCTTCTGATTTACCTTGATTCACGTCTAAATCAAGTAAACTACATTGATGATTGTTTTTTATAAAATCTTGGATGACTTGAGACGTAGTGTCAGTACTTCCATCGTTTACAAATAAAATTTGGACCTGCGAATGATCCTTGAGGTATTGAAGAATGGAGGTAAATTCCAATCTTTCGGACTCGTTATAGCAGGGTATGACAATGCAGGTTTTGGGAAAAGCCATTGAGAGCGTGAATTTATAACGAAAAACCCGAATGCTCTGCGTAATTTTGCATCACCATGGCATTTTACCAAAATATTTTGGAAACCATAGGAAATACTCCTTTGGTTAAAATAAACAAACTTACTAAAGATTTACCCTGTACTGTATTAGCAAAAGTTGAAACTACCAATCCAGGCAATTCCATTAAAGACCGTATGGCTCTCAAAATGATTGAAGACGCTGAAAAATCGGGTGTTTTAAAACCCGGCGGTACCATTGTTGAAGGAACCAGTGGCAATACGGGAATGGGTTTAGCCATCGCGGCGGTTGTAAAGGGGTATAAGTGCATTTTTACAACTACAGATAAACAGAGTAAAGAAAAAGTAGATGCTTTAAAAGCTTTTGGTGCTGAAGTGATTGTTTGTCCAACAGATGTTGATCCAGAAGATCCTCGTAGCTATTATAGTGTAAGTAGTAGACTTGCTGCTGAAATACCCAATGCTTGGAAACCCAATCAATATGATAATTTAAGCAATTCTCAGGCTCATTACGAACAAACAGGACCTGAAATTTGGGAACAAACAGAAGGAAAAATCACCCATTTGGTGGTGGGAGTGGGTACCGGTGGTACCATTTCGGGAACAGCAAGGTATCTCAAAGAGAAAAACCCAAACATCAAAATCATTGGAATAGATACTTACGGTTCGGTATTCAAAAAATACAAGGAAACGGGCATTTTTGATAAAAATGAAATCTATCCCTACATCACCGAAGGCATTGGAGAGGATTTCCTGCCAAAAAATGTAGATTTCTCACTCATAGACCATTTTGAAAAAGTAACCGATAAAGACGCCGCATACATGACTCGACTGATTCCGAGGGAAGAGGGGATTTTCGCTGGAAACAGTGCAGGTTCTGCTATGCAAGGCCTGCTTCAAGTCAAGCATATGTTTGGACCAAATGATGTGGTTGTTGTTATTTTTCATGATCATGGAACTCGCTATTTGGGCAAAATGTTCAATGAAGATTGGATGAGAGATAGAGGGTTTATTCCTTCTAAACCAACCAAGACAGCTTCAGAATTAATTGCAAATCACAAAGAACTGCCTTTAGTCAGTATTTCTGATACCATGTCATGCAAAGAAGCTTTTCATCTCATGCAGAAATACAATATTTCTCAAATTCCTGTGAAAAATAATCAAAATGAATTCGTGGGATCCTTAGACGATAACTTCTTTTACAAGGAACTGTTAACCAATCTAGATTTGATGAATTCTACTGTGGGAAGTGTCATGCAACAAGCATATCCTGTGGTTTCTTTTGGAGAAAGTATTGAGAATATTTCTCGTTTGATTGATGAAAAAAATCAGGCTTGTCTTGTAATGGATATGGGCGGTAATTGGCACATTATCACCAAACAAGACCTCATTCGCGCAATTGCCGATGTTTAGTATTTTTTCCAAATTATTTAGATTAAACGCATCAAAATCAATGGCCATCAACATTAAAACCCCTGAACAAATAGAAGGAATCAAGAAAAGTTCGCAATTAGCGGCTCAAACTCTCAAGTATATGGAGCAGTTCGTAAAACCAGGTGTTACCACCTTAGAATTAGACCAAATTATTGAGAAATATGTAAGAGAACATGGTGCATCTCCTGCAACAAAAGGATACAGAGGTTACAAGCATTCTAGTTGTATTTCACCCAATGATGTGGTCTGCCACGGTGTTCCTAATAGTTATGTGCTTCAAGATGGTGATATTTTGAACATTGATGTTACTACTATTTTAAACGGTTTCTATGGCGATACATGCAAAATGTACTATGTGGGTAAACCTTCTGAATATGCGCAGAAATTGGTTGAAACCACCAAGGAGTGTCTTCGACTTGGTATGGCTGAATGTAAACCCGGCGCAAGATTAGGCAATGTAGGATATGCCATTTCTGAACACGCTCATAAAAATGGATACAGCGTGGTTTATGAATTTTGTGGACATGGTGTTGGACTGAAATTTCACGAAGAACCAGACGTGCCGCACATAGCTGAAAAAAACTCAGGCCCAATTTTAAAAGAGGGCATGGTCTTTACCATTGAACCCATGATCAATGCTGGAAAAGCGCGCTGTAAGGTTGATAGAAAAGATGGTTGGACTGCCAGAACCATTGACGGTAGATTGAGCGCCCAATTTGAGCATACCATTGTCATTACCTCTGATGGTTATGAAGCATTGACCGATGTTTACGGGGACTTTTAAGTTTTAAACTATGAACGTAAAACTAACCACCATACACACGGGTAATTTCAAACTTGATGGGGGAGCCATGTTTGGTGTAGTTCCCAAAGTACTTTGGAATAAAATGAACCCTTCTGATGAAAACAACTTATGCAATTGGGCCATGCGTTGCCTTTTAGTGGAAGTCGGTTCAAGGAAAATCCTCATAGATACAGGAATTGGAGATAAACAGTCTGACAAGTTCTTCTCTCATTACTATTTAAATGGCGATCAAAGTTTGGATAAATCATTAGCGTATGTAGGTTTGACCAAAGACGATATTACCGATGTTATATTAACACATCTGCATTTTGATCATGTGGGAGGAGCGGTGACAAATGAACTAACCGCAGCATTTAGCAAGGCTATTTATCATGTTACCGAAACTCAATGGAACCATGCCAATAACCCCAATCCTCGTGAAAAAGCTTCATTCCTTAAAGAGAATTTTGAAACTCTTCAATATGAAGGAGTATTGAATTTTGTGGAGCCTGGAGAAAAAATAGCTGATATCATTGAAATTCTTACTTGCAATGGTCATACTTTAGGCATGATTACTCCGTTGATTCACCTTCCAAGCGGCGAAAAAGTGCTGTATGGCGCTGATTTGTATCCCAGCCATTCTCACATAAAATCCAATTTTGTCATGGCCTATGATATTCAGCCTTTGGTCACAATGATTGAAAAAGAGGCCATGAATCAAAGAGCTACCGAAGAAAATTGGTGGATTTACTATGAACACGACCTTGCCCATGAAATGAGCAAGATTGCATTGAATGAAAAAAATCAATTCGAGGCAATGAACTTCGCCTCGGTTGATATGTTGAATTGATTATTGTTGCGGGAAGTATTTTTCCCAATTTACCTTCTCACCGGTGATTTCTTGATAAATCTCATCAATGTAAAACTGTGCATTGGTAAACTCTTGCTGGGTTTTTACATTTCCGTATGACATTGCACCTACCCATTTGTTGAAATTGGTTTGATCATTCTTCAATTTAAAACATTGAGCACCAATTTGATAACTTCTTGCATCAAGAGGATTTATTTTTACCGCCTCCTTAATCGAAGCAATCGCCAAATCATAGTCCTTGTTTAACAGATGGGCCTGTGCCTTCATGCTATATCCTTCTGGATCTTTGGGACGTGAATCTATGTAGGCTTGCATAGTGTTTACCGCCAAATCATATTTATCTTTCTCTACATACATTTGATATGCAGAAAATAAAGCACGGCTGTATTCTGGGAACAATTCCAAACATTTGTTCATGTAGATCAAAGCAGAGTCTACGTTTCCTTTATTTCCATAGGCATTTCCAATATAGAACAATGCTTCGGTTGATTTAGGATCTACCTTTAAATACTCATTCAACAATGCAATTCCTTTGTCTTGATTGTTTTCTTTTGTAATAGCCTGAATACCTTGATAATCTAAATCGGAAAGACGTTTTACTACGCAGCCCATGGGTTTACCATCAACTGAAGGGGTGAAAATGGTACCAGCGGGAGGAAAACTACCGTTATCTAAACGTGCTTTATCCATATATGCATTATAGAAAATGGCATAATCCCATTTTTTTTCTGAGCGATCATCAAAACGAGTGTACCCCACGTGAACATTGGGTTGATTTCGGAAATAGTACTTTACTTGATCCATTCCATAGGTCAAGATTTCGTATTTCTTGTTTGGATTTCTAGCAATTTCATTGTCTATCAAGAATTCACAGCTCGGTCTGATACTGGCCAAGTAATAATCCATTTCATACTCGCCATAGGCACCTTGAACTCCACCAACAACCTCGTTGAAATAAACATAACTTAAGTTTGAGTTTTTTGCTACAAACGAAGCTGGGATCAATGTCAATCCAATAGATAATATTGCACCAACAGGTAATTTTATTTTTACGAGGGATTGCAACTTGTAGTATCCTAAAACGGCTAAGATTCCAAAACTAGGCAGGGTAAATAAAATGTGTCTAAGTCCACCGTAAACTCCCGATTTCTGCAAATAGATGTAGAAAATGGGGAAGATGGCAGTGAATACCATTAAGAATTCTTCAACGGTAAAAGATTTTCTGCGAATAGCAGTGGTGATGACATAAAGTGCTAGTCCAATTAAAATTCCCAACGGAAGCGTAATCCACAGGTATTTGGTCAAATAGTGTCCGGGCAAACCGTCGCTATCGTATAATTTTCCTTCAAAAAGTTGTCTTAAAGTTACTTGATAATTGGTAAATGCATCCAGTGCTTTCATTGGGTTATCGATTGGGGCTTCCCATCCGTAAGGCCACACATAGATTCCTAAGAAGTAACCCAGTATCCCGACAATAGCAATTGCTCCAATCCAAGCATTCGCACCTTTCCATTGTAATTTGATGAAGTTGGAAATTGAAATCTTTTCAATGAATTTCAGTCCCAAGTAAAGCCCAATTATGGCAATCGATAATAGTCCACCAATACGGATAGAAATACCCAATGCAATACCGAACACCAATCCGAAGGCAGCAGACCATCTAAAAGTAGGGTAGGACTGAGCAAATTTCACGGCATAATAAAGCGACATGATGTAACCCAAAGCGAAGGGAACGTCTTTGGGGTTATTCAAAGACTCACCAAAGAATCTGGGCATGAAGAATACAGCCAGCAAGGCCACCGAAGCCCACAAATAACTTCCTTTGGTTAATCTACGGGTCAGCAATGCTGCATAGAAAACCGAAAGAAATCCAAAAACAGCATTCCACCAATGTCTTAGTCCCATATAATCATGAGCATCAGAAATCCAAGCCATGATTGCGGTGAAAGTGTCAAAGCTAGATCCATACAAATGCATCAAACGGTCTGGGTCTTCAATAGTTGCGGCAGCAACACCATCGGTCTGGTATTTACGCGCAACGGTTACCATCTTTTGACCCTTTATTGCGTTTGTATCGATAGGCATTTGCATACCTATTTTATCTAGATGATAGTTAGCGATGAGTTTAGCGTATTCATATTGCACAAATTCATCACCTGAAATACCTGCTTTTTTGCTGGTTTGAGTGATGTAGAAAAAGCTCAAAACCGTCAATAAAACAAAGGCCAATTTAGACCAATTGCCTGATGGCTTAATGTAGTAATTAAGAGCTTGTAAAAGCTTAGAGTTCCAACTTTTTAAAACTTCTAGATTCTCAGGCTTTTTGTTTTCTAAAGTGATGAAAGATTCAGCGCTACATGCTTTTTCTAGGAAATAGGGCAATTCCTGAAAGTTGCAAAGATTAGGACTGATTTCTGTTAGTTGTTTTAATGCAGAGAGATTAGCAACAATGGCAACAAAATTAGCGCGTTGAGAATGTTGTCCGCTCAGTAATTGATTGATCGTTGAATTAGGAGCGGTTTCAGCGCAGATATAATGATGCGCTTTGTTTGATTCTGCGGTTATTTCTTGTTTGATTTTTTGATGTTGCGCAGGCTTTAGAGTTTTATCGGGACTAACAATGATGTACCAACCATCAGATAATTCATGTATTTGATTAGAGTTTGAAATTTGTGTTGAATCAGATGTATTGTTTGATTCATTATCTGACATCCAGTTTAATGTGGTCAGTTGTATGTTTTTGCCCTCAACGGAACCTTTATCTACTTTTTTAGCCATGATCTTCAGTGTTCTTTGCGAAATTAATTTCTTTTCTTGTTGAATCTTCTATTTGAGATAAGTTTTCCTGTTTTGTTAATCACCCCAAATGATATCAAAGTGAATGTAGACTGATTTATTAGCAGTGCCCGATTTTGGTGAGTTTGCATATGGACTAGGGGTCAAGTTGATTTTTAAGATCACCTCAGTTACTCCGGGTGAAAACGGATGTTCAGTAAGGGATTTTGCATTTAATATACTTTCAGCATATTGGCTCGAGCAATTCGCCTTAACTACTTTTTTTATGTCATCTATATTCCAATTTTTAAGATCGCTTTCTTCGTATCCGAAGTTAAAAGGACTGAATTTCTCAGGAGAGAGCCTTTTCAACACGGTGTATTTTGATTGTATGCTTTGCTTTCCGGGGAATTTAAAATTGCAAATTTCTGCATCCTCGCTGTAGTTGTGGTAGTTAATCATTAAGGTTGTGACTCTTGATTCTTCAATTGATTTTACTATCCACTTAGGTTCTTCATAAAGATAAGTCAGGGTCATTTTTTGATCTAACATACTTAGATGGTCTGTTTCAATGGTAAATTTGATGGAGTCATTGACTGGGTGCTGATAATGGCCAGTTTTGCCGGTAAAAACGCTGTCAAATCCCAAGGTAAAACCTAAATCTTCAAAATAGAAAATCACGGGTTGTGCCGTATCTGGCCCAGAATCGAATACAGGGTTTTCAAGTCCCAATGCTGAATCAATTTCGGTATTGGATGCAGGTTCTGTAGTTGGATTGGAACAGCTAGCTATGAAAACAATGAGTGTTAATAGCATGAAGCTAGTACAAAGTTGAAAGCAAGATTTCAAATTCATTCTGTGTGTTTTTTGTATTTAAGTCTCAAATAAAATATTAATTCTTTGAAAGAAGAGAATTTACCATTAATTTTGCCGCCCACTAAAGGAGGAATTTTATATTGACACAAGAATCAAAAGATCAACAAAATGAAGAAATCGTGAGCGCAGCTACGATTTCTACTCCAGCTCCCAAGAAAAGTTCAACTGCAGCTTCTGCACATGATGATTTTGACTGGGACGCTGACGAAGCGGGCTTCCAGTCTTATTCTAAGGAAGATCGTCTTAAGCTCGAAGAGCAGTACAACAACACCTTCAATCCTGTTACAGAGAAAGAAGTTGTTAAAGGTGTAGTCGTTGCAATTAACGACAAAGACGTAGTAGTTAACATCGGCTTCAAAAGCGATGGTATGGTACCACGTACAGAATTTCGCGATATGCCCGACTTAAAAGTGGGTGATAACGTAGAAGTATTCGTTGATATTGCCGAAGACAAAATGGGTCAGTTGATCTTGAGTCGCCGTAAGGCCTTACAAGAAACAGCATGGGAACGCATCATTGAAGCAATGGAAAGCGATACTGTTGTTACAGGTTATGTTCGTTCTAGAACCAAAGGTGGTTTGGTAGTTGATGTTTTCAACATCGATACTTTCTTGCCAGGTTCACAAATTGATACTAAACCCGTTCGTGATTACGATCAATACGTAGGTAAAACTATGGATTTCAAGATTGTAAAAGTGAACGAAGTGTACAAAAACGTTGTAGTTTCACACAAAGCTCTTATTGAAGATGATATTGAAGCTCAGAAATCTGAGATCTTGTCTCGTCTTGAAAAAGGACAAGTACTTGAAGGTGTAGTTAAAAACATGACTAGCTTCGGTGTATTTGTTGATTTGGGTGGTATAGACGGTTTGTTGCACATTACTGATATCTCTTGGGGTAGAATCAACCACCCTGAAGAGGTGTTGAAATTAGACGAAAAAGTAAACGTTGTAATCCTTGATTACGATGATACTAAAAAGCGTATTTCTTTAGGATTGAAGCAGTTGTCTGCTCATCCTTGGGATGATTTAGATCCATCTATCACCGAAGGTTCAAAAGTGAATGGTAAAGTAGTTAGCGTTGCTGATTACGGTGCATTCATCGAAATTAAGCCTGGTGTTGAAGGATTGGTTCACGTTTCTGAAATGAGCTGGAGCTCTCACTTGAGAAATCCATCTGAATACCTAACTGTTGGCGAAGATATTGATGCAGTTGTATTGTCACTTGACCGCAGCGAGCACAAAATGAGCCTTGGTATTAAGCAATTGACTCAAGATCCTTGGGTTGAAATTGCAAACAAATACCCTGTAGGTAGCAAACATAAAGGTGTAGTGAAAAACTTGACCTCTTATGGTTTATTCCTTGAATTGGAAGAAGGTATCGACGGACTGGTTCACGTTTCTGACTTGAGCTGGAACAAGAAAATCAAGCACCCTAGCGAATTCGTTAAAAAAGGCGAGTCTCTAGAAGTAATTGTTCTTGAAGTTGATTCTGACAACCGTCGTTTGAGCCTAGGTCACAAACAATTGGAAGAAAATCCATGGGATACTTTCGAAACTATCTTCACTTTGGGTTCAATCCACGAAGGTACTGTTACCAGCATCAATGATAAAGGTGCAACTATTCAGTTGCAATACGGTGTTGAAGCATTCGCTCCAACTCGCCACATCAAGAAAGCTGATAACAAGCCAATGAAAGAAGATGAAGTGTTTGAATTTGAAGTGATTGAGTTCTCTAAAGATTCAAAACGTATCATCGTTTCTCATACAAACATTTGGAAAGGTGCTGAACGTGCGAAAGACGGAGAAGAGAAATCATCTCGCGAAAAAGCAAGAAAGAATACATCTAAAACTATGAAGAAGATCAACCAGTCTTCTGAAAAGACCACCCTTGGTGAGTTAGATGCACTTTCTGAATTGCGCGCACAATTCGAAAAAGCTGAGTCTAAACCCGCTGCAAAAGCAGTTAAAGAGGTAGTTGAAACTCCAGCAACCGAAGAAGCTTCATCTACTGGTGTTTCTGAATTGAAAGACCTTTCAGGTGTAGGTCCGGCAATGGTTAAGAGAATGTCTGCTTTGGGTGTAAATACCATCGAAGATCTTCTTGCTATCACTGACGAAAAGGCGGCTGAATTAGCTGAACAAGATTCAAAAATCTCTGCTGAGCAGTGGTCAAAATGGATCGGTGAAGCTAAAGCTTAATCCAACTAATTAAATTACAAGAAGTCCCACCGGTAACGGTGGGACTTTTTTGTTTTATAGGATTTCGGTAACTTTGAGAATCATAAAATGGATAATTTACAGGCTCAACTTACAGCCGCTTTTTTGATAAGCCTACTGCACGGGTTAATTCCATCTCATTGGTTGCCTTTGGTAGCACATGCAAAAACCCAAAAATGGGATTGGAGCAGACTCTTAAGAGAAACTATATGGATTTCTACCATTCATACTTTAGGTACCGTTATGATTGGGTATCTTGTTTATCACACTGCTCACCTAAGTCACATTGGAGCGATAAGTTTATCTGAAAATACCAACTCAGAGGCTGCTTTAGATGCCCTAGATCAACTGAGATTGAATCTGCCGTTTGAGAAATTTTCGGCCGTCATTATGTTTGTTTTAGGACTTATATTTTTATATAGACATTACACTCACAAGCATTTTCATTTAGACCATAAGAAATTTGGTAAAAATATGACCATAGGAATTGCACTAGCCATGTTCCTAAGTCCCTGTATGGAAATCATTGGTTATTATTTCACCTTAGCACCATTGGGTTTGGATGCTTTTTTTAAATTAAGTTTTATTTATATCATCACCACTCAAATAAGCATTACAGCAGGTGTAATGTTATTCAATAAAGGATTGAGTAAAATCAATTCACACAAATGGGAACACAATGCAGGAATATTTAGCAGTTTGCTCATTATTATTTCCGCATTGATGATGTGGTTTTTTTGAGTTTAGGCATTCTTAGCCAAATATTTGTCAATCACATTGTGAATGATATACAAAAGGGGCAATAAAATGATAGCCATCCCCAATTTATAAATGTAATTGATGGTTCCTACTTGGAGCACCCAAGTAAGTGAATAGTTTCCGCCAATATAAAAGGCGATAACGAGCACAACATAGCTATCAATAAATTGACTAACAATGGTGCTGCCTGTAGCCCTCAACCAGATCATTTTATCGTTGGTGTACCTTTTGATTCTTTCAAAGATTAATGCATCTATCAATTGTCCAATCAAAAAAGCTACCAACGACCCCACAATGATCATTAATCCCTGCCCGAATACAGCGTTAAAGGCACTCCCCATGTTTTCTATTCCCTGGGTTTTAGCCCCTTTTAGCCACCAAGTTGCCCCCTCTAATGACATGGCAAGCCGCACCATGATAAATGAGTAAACCAACATGATTACGGCCAAATATGAAAGTCTTTGCACGCCTTTTTTGCCAAAATATTCATTGATGATATCTGTAAGTATGAAAACAAATGGCCATAAGATTACACCCGCAGTCATATCTAGGTTATAAGTAGAATCTCCCCATTTCAAATTCAATGGTTGAATACCCAAACTTCCCTCAAGCGAAAAAATCTTAGCACCAATAAACTCCGCAATGATGGCATTGGTCAAGAATGAAAATCCCAAGACAATAAACAGTCTATTTTTACGTTCATTGAAAGCAGTTGTTGATTTAGTTAACATTCGCATTCAAATCTAGTCAAATTAGACAGGTTTTAAAATGTGAATAAGCCAATTAATGCCTTTAATCAATCATGTTTAATTTTACCACTGATAAACTAGTACAATGAAATTTTGGTCGGCTATTCTTTGGTTTACATTCATACTTACCCCGTTAAATGGGCAACCTTCCTCTTCATCATCCAATGAAGATTTAATAAGAACGCTGATTCAACAAGGTAAAATAGCAGATGCTAAAATTGAAATTCAAAGACAGTTAGCCGCCAATCCCAATAACTCTGAAGCACACTTCGGATTGGGACTCTGTTACATCAATTCAAAAGAATATAGCACCGCTTTAGTGTCCCTCAATAAAGCCATAAATTTAAATCCGAATTTGAAGGACGCCTATTTCTACCGGTTTTTAGCCAATATCGAAACCTCAAACTTTCAGTTTGCAATGGCTGACATCAACCAGCATTTGAAATTTTTCTCACAAGATACCTTGGCACATTCACAAAAAATGAAATTAGCCATCCAAATGAGGGAGTATAATGATGCCATTCAAGAAGGATATTGGTTGGTTGATCACAAATTCGGGGGAGATGACCTTATTCTTCAGCAAATTCAATTGCTTGAAATGCAAAAAGGTCCCAAAGAACAAATTACTTTTTTGAATAGAGTAATTCTGGATAACCGTGATAATCATGGTTGGTATTATCACCGAGCGCAAGCATATTTTAATTTGGGAGAATATGAAAAGTCTTTGATTGATTTGGATAGGTTTTTAATAGCTGATCCCAAGTTTATCAATGCTCTAAAACTGAGGTTTGACAATCACTATTTTTTGAGAAATTTACCCAAATGCGAGATTTATATCCAAGAACTCATGGATCTTGAACCTGAAAATGGCTTGTTTTACAGTGATTACGGGCACATTTTACTCCAAAAGGGGGAATGGAACAAGGCCATCAAGAATTTTGACCAAGCCATCAAATATAAATCTGATCATTTGGGTTATGTTTACCTAGGACGAGGAATCGCCCGATTTAACCTAAACCAGAAAAAATTAGCATGCGCAGATTGGGAGAAGAGCTTACTTTTGGGTGAAACCATTTCAAAAAAATATCTAAACAACTATTGCGAGTGAAAATCATTACATATGGATTTTTGGTTTTGGGTGGATTGTTCCTCCTTTCAAATGGAATTAATCCCACACAAAAAGCAAATCCTATTAACAACGATACTACATTAAATCAATCGAACGATTTCTTTAAAACACCCGATGTAGCATTTTGGCTGAGAGATATTGAACTATCTTCAGATTCATTTTTGGTAGTTGATAAACAATCTCGAAAAGTAATTGATGTATTGCATAAGTCACAAGTTTTGAAGATTGAAACCGGTAAAAACCTTAAAGAATTGGCAAAAATTTACCATTATTTGCACAAGTTAGATTCGAATTCTCAGGTGAAATTTGTTCGAGGACGTAAAGAGTTTTTTAACTATCCCAAAATTGAACCGCACATTGGACCAGCAGAAGTTATTTTCAAAAGCGTTGGTGTAGATTCTGCATTAGCAAGATTTATTTTGCTCATTGAAAGCCCAAGCAATTCTTCTGCAACTTCTATCTCAGGCGCTAGAGGACATTTTCAATTGATGCCATCTGTGGCCCGGAAATACGGATTGGTAATAAACCAGTATAGAGATGACAGATTAAATTTTGAAAAATCTGCTGTTGCAGCTGCCAAATTGATGAAGCAATATTGCATCCCACAAGCCCAAAGAATAGCTTTGAGTGCTGGTATAATGGTTGATTCATCTGTAAAGACTGAATTATGGTTTAGATTACTGGTATTGCATGTTTACAATGCGGGTGCGGGCACTGTGGCAAAAGCAGTAAGAATTTATTCTGCTGATGGATTAACAGGTGAGGAGTTGATTTTTAAATTATGGAAAACGCATGTGGGGGCATTCGGAAATAGTTCTCAAAATTATTCACAAGTTGCTTTAGCAAGTCATTTAGCGTACAATCGATATTTATCAAATAAAAAATCAGAGGTCTATTCACATTCAGACCAAAACAATTGTGCCAATTAGCACAGATCTAATTGTTATATCATTGTATTTTCGTGGCAAACGTATTATATGATGAAGATGATTAAGGAAATTAGTCGGGTTAAATTCTTTACTTGGCTTTTGTTTTCAGCTATTTCTGTATCAACTACTTTGGCAGCCGATGCCCAAAACGGGAAAAAATTGTACGAGTCAAACAACTGCGGAAGTTGTCATGCTTTTAATAAGAAAATCATTGGACCTGCCCTTGCAGGTGTAAATGATCGACATTCGGAGGAGTGGTTAATTCAATGGATTCGTAACAATAAGAAACTTAGAGAAACGGGTGATGCCGAAGCATTAAAATTATACGCTGAATACAACAGTTCGCCAATGAATGTGTATGAAAATCTCTCATCTGATGATGTTAAAGACATTCTAGCTTATGTAAAGTTGGAATCCACAGCAAAGGAAGAAGGTGTTACTACAAATAAAGAGGAGCCTCAAGAAGAGAGTCAATCGATCACTTATCTAACTTTTTTGGTCATTGTATTTTTTATATTATTCTTGGTATTAACAAGAGTTAGATCTCGATTACGAAGGATTGCTCCAACTGAAGAAAATTTAGACTGATTGCCCTTTTTGGGGATTTGAATCGCGAAAAACCTCCAAAAATATTGGGGGTTTTTTTGTGGCGTAAATTTTACTGTTTTCTCAACTTTTGGTCGATAAACGGAATAATAAAATGGACAAAATGACCCTAAGTATGTGTAACAAAACTCACATACTAACATTTTGAAGGTGATAGGTCTTTTTTAAGTCATTCATTTTTAGGCAAATAAATCATTATTTAGAGCGATTTTAAATTGAAAACTATGTTAACAATTTATTTTCGAGGCTTGGTTTCACTTGGTATATTTGCGACGCGATACAAGTTTCGTCAAACTAGTTATGAATATTAGTCGAATCAAAATGTGGGCTCTAGCAATTGGTTTCACCATTGCTTCTCCCATTTTATCTCAGGCACAACCAAATGCCGATGAAGGGAAAAAACTCTATGAAGCCAACAACTGTGGTAGTTGTCACGCTCTTGACAAGAAAGTTGTGGGTCCAGCCTTGCGCGGGGTCCATGAGAGAAGATCAGAGGAGTGGTTGGTGCAATGGATAAGAAACAACAAGAAATTCAGAGAAAGTGGTGATGCCGATGCAATCGCCATTTACAATGAGTATGGTGGTGCAGCCATGAACATTTTCGAGAATTTGACTCCTGCTCAAGTTCTTGATATTGTTGAATACATCAAAACTGCTCCTGCTCCAGCAGCTCCCAAAACAGATGCACCTGTAGGTCCATCTGAACCACAGGCTGATCCATCTACTAAATACATTCTATTGATATTGGTAGTGATTTTTGGAATTGTCTTGATGGTACTGGGTAGAGTTAAAAATACCTTACGCAGAGTTGCAGCTGAAAAAGACCCTTCTGAAGGTGAATTTTTGGGAGATAACCGCAAATGGTATTTGAAGATGTTGCCATCTAAATTGGCACATATGAATCCAACTGTATTGGCAATTTTCATCACCTTAGCAGTTGCACTTCCTGGTGCTTGGTATGGTTATAAATTTGCTATTACCGAAGTTGGTGTACAAAAAGGTTATGCTCCAACTCAACCTATTGCATTTTCACACAAATTGCACGCAGGAGAATTGAACATTGATTGTAAGTATTGCCACTCAACCGTTGAAGAATCTAAGAGTGCAAGTATTCCTGCATTGAACACTTGTATGAACTGTCATAAAGGTGTACAAGCCACTGAGAAATACAACGGTGAGATTTCTCCAGAAATCAAAAAAATATATGCCGCTTTGGATTATGATCCTCAAGCACTTCCTGGTAAAGAGTATGGTAACAATCCTAAGCCAATAAGATGGGTTAGAATTCACAACTTGCCTGATCATGCATATTTCAACCACTCACAACACGTTGTAGTTGGGAAATTACAATGTCAAAGTTGCCACGGTCCCGTTGAAAAAATGGAAGTTGTACAACAATGGAACACTCTTCAAATGGGTTGGTGTATTGATTGTCACCGTAATACAGGTATAGATGCTGCTAACAACAATTATTATGCAGCATTGCACGATAAAGCGGCGAAAGATTTGAAAAAGAATCAAAACAACAGCCAATATTTTGGACCTGACGGAAAAGTTAAAATCACTCCTGCTATGAACGGTGGATTGGAGTGTGCTAAGTGCCACTATTAAAAAATAGAAAAACACGAAATGTCAAATAATATCAAATACTGGAAAGGCGAAGAGGAATTAAACAGAGATCCTCAGTTTTTAGCTGACCAAAAACGTGAATTTGGAGAAGCATTGCCTTTAGATAAAGCATTGTCTGATGAAGGGTTTGAATTAAACTCTAATCGTCGTGACTTCTTGAAGTACTTTGGCTTTAGCGTAACTGCAGTAGCCTTGGCTTCTTGTTATAAAACAAAAGTTAGACACGCAGTTCCTTACTTAGTGAAACCCGAAGATGTTACTCCAGGTGTTGCTAACTATTACCGCTCTACCTGTAACTCATGTTCAGTAGGTTGTGGAATAGAAGTGAAAGTGCGTGAAGGTAGACCTATTAAGCTAGACGGTAGCCCTGATTCACCTATTTCTAAAGGTGGTTTGTGTGCTACAGGACAAGCATCAATCTTATCACTATACGATACAGAAAGATTGGCGAATCCTTTAGTTAAAGGTGAGGAGAACAAAGACTGGAATTCTATTGACGGAGATATCAAAGGTAAATTAGCCAAAATGAGCGCTAATTCAGAAGCCGTTGTCTTGATTTCAAATTCAATTCATAGTCCTTCAACCTTAAAAACAATTGAAACTTTCACTACTACATATCCAAATGTTAAACACATCATGTATGATGCTGTATCATACAATGGTATGTTGGAAGCCAATTTAAAGGATTTTGGTAAGCGTGCAATTCCTCATTACAATATGGGCGCTGCTAAGGTGATTGTTTCTTTTGCTGCAGATTTCTTAGGAACTTGGATTTCACCCGTTGAATTTCAACGTGAATACTCAGTAAATCGTCGTCCTGAAAACAAAGACGGCATGTCTGTACACATTCAGTTTGAAAGTAATTTGTCAATTACCGGTACAAATGCTGACCATAGATTCCCCATGTTGGCATCTAAGGAGTTAGCATATGTAGCAACATTGTATAATTATATTGCAAAAGCTAAAGGTATCGCACAGATTGCTGTTCCTACCAACTCTGAATTGGCAGGAAATTCAATTGAAAAAGCAGCGAAAATTTTGATCGCAAACGAAGGTAAATCTTTGGTTATCTCTGGAAGTAATTCTGTTGAAGTACAAAGAGTCATCAACGCAATCAACATGCTTTTGGGCAGCTATAACAGCACCATTGACATTCAGAATCACTCAAACCAGTTCAAAGGCGATGATAATGCTATCCAAAATGCATTTGACGGCCTAAACAAAGGAACAATCAAAGGTGTAATTTTCTACGGAGCAAATCCTGCTTACAATCACAATAAAGATTGGGCGGCTGCTATCGCTAAAGCATCATTGTCAGTTAGCTTGTCTTCTACTAAAGACGAATCTGCTGCATCTTGCCAGTATGTTTTACCTGATAACCATTTCTTAGAAAGTTGGGGTGATGCTGAACCAATCAAAGGACACGTTCATTTCATACAGCCAACAATTTCAAATGTATTTAATACCCGCCAAGCTCAAGAAACATTATTGACTTGGTCAAATGCTTTACCAGGAAATGAAAACGATCCTTTTGCTAAAAAAGGCATTCTTTCACAAAAATTAGAAGCAGCTCCTTATTACCTATTCTTGAAAGCTTTCTGGGAAGGTAGAGTTGCTGATTTCAATAAAGCATTAGAAATTGGTTATGTGAGCACAGCAGATGCTACTTCAACTCCAGCATCTTATGCAGGAACCGTTGCTGATTTGGCTGGTGCAGTTTCTAAGTCAAATAGCAGCAATGGTATTGATTTAGTGCTTTACCAATCTGTTGGTATGCGCGATGGTGCTTCTGGAAACAACCCATGGTTGTTTGAATTACCAGATCCAGTGAGCAAAGTTTGTTGGGATAACTACGTTTCTTTGCCTAAATCTTTAGCAGTTTCTTTGGGAATTGAAAAAGATGATACGGTTAATATTGAAATTAACGGTGTAAAATTACAGAATGTTCCTGCCATGGTTCAACCAGGTCAATCGAACAATACCGTTGGATTGGCTGTAGGTTTCGGACATACACACGCTGGAAAAGTAGGTGGATCGATTGAAAAAGGATTCGCACCTGTAGGTGTAAATGCTTACAAATTCATGTCAGCTACCCGTTCAATGGTTGTCAATAATGTTACCATCTCTAAGGGTGATGATTCTTATCCATTGGCACAAACTCAAACCCACCACAGTATTGAGGGTCGTGACATTGTAAAAGAGTCAACGTTTGCTGAGTTCCAAAAGAATCCAAAAGCGGGTAACGAAAAAGCGGCAACACATATTTACACCATTTGGGAAAAAGCTGAATACCGTAAAGATGGTTCACCTAATCACCTTTGGGGAATGGCTATCGACTTAAATGCATGTACTGGTTGCGGAGCTTGTGTTGTTAGTTGCTCTATTGAGAATAACGTTCCAGTAGTAGGTCGTGATGAGATCAGACTTCGTCGTGAAATGCATTGGATTCGTATCGATAGATACTATTCTTTTGCAAATACACAAAAGGAAATGTTCAACGGTGCTTCTTATGTTACTGAAGAAGATAAAGTAACTGAGTTAGATGCTGTATCTACCAAAGATACCGGATATTCTCATTGGGAAAATGTACAAGTGATTCATCAACCAATGATGTGTCAGCATTGCTCTCAAGCACCTTGCGAAACGGTTTGTCCAGTATTGGCAACAACCCATTCATCTGAAGGATTGAACCAAATGACATACAACCGTTGTATTGGAACTAAATACTGCGGAAACAACTGTCCTTACAAGGTTCGTCGTTTCAACTGGTTCCGTTATAACGACAACGATAGGTTTGACTTCCATTTCAATAATCCTTTGGGTAAAATGGTCATCAATCCTGATGTTACCGTTAGAACAAGAGGTGTGATGGAGAAATGTTCATTCTGCGTACAAAAGATTCAAGAAGCTAAATTGAAAGTAAAACGCGAAGGCGGATCTCCTCAAGAAGTAAAAGTTGAAACTGCTTGTCAACGTGCTTGTCCTTCAAATGCAATTGTATTTGGTGACTTACACAATGAGAACAGCGAAATCAGCAAGTTGTATAAGAATGAAAGATCATTTGGTGTGTTGGAACAGTTGAACATTCAATCATCTGTTAAATACATGACCAAGATTCGTAATACTCAAAATATTTAACCCCACAAATTAAAAAAATGATACACGATTCATTAATCAGGGAAAGGTTAGTTACCGGCGATAAAACCGCCGCTGACGTAACCAGAGATATTTCCCGTCCGATTTTAAATCAGCCATCAAGTGCATGGAAAGTAGGTTTTACATTGTCTATTGTGTTTTTGGCGATTTTTGGAATCAGCTTGTTCTACACTCTTTGGACAGGTATTGGCGTATGGAATATCAATAAATCTGTGATGTGGGGTTGGGATATCACCAACTTCGTATTTTGGGTGGGTATTGGTCACGCAGGAACATTGATTTCAGCGGTATTGTTATTGTTCCGTCAAAAATGGCGGATGAGTATCAACCGTTCAGCGGAAGCGATGACCATCTTCGCCGTAATATGTGCTGCTATGTTCCCTGTTTTCCACATGGGACGTGTTTGGGTAGGTTACTGGGCATTGCCTCTTCCTAACGCATTTGGTTCTTTGTGGGTTAACTACAATTCTCCACTGTTGTGGGACGTATTCGCGATTTCTACATATTTCTCGGTATCGTTGTTATTTTGGTACATTGGTTTAATTCCTGATATTGCAACTATTCGCGATAAAGTAAAAACTAAAACTGCCAAATACTGGTACAACTTCTTTGCTATGGGTTGGACTGGTAGTACTCGCACCTGGGCTAGATATGAATTAGTTTCATTGATTTTGGCCGGTTTAAGTACTCCACTGGTACTTTCGGTACATACCATTGTATCAACTGACTTTGCGACTTCGGTAATCCCTGGTTGGCATACAACCATTTTCCCTCCTTACTTTGTAGCGGGTGCCATTTTCTCTGGATTTGGTATGGTTGCTACCTTGTTAGTTGTTGCTCGTAAAGTAATGAACTATGAAAATTACATTACTATTGGACACCTTGAGGCGATGACAAAGATCATCATGGTTACCGGTACATTGGTTGGTATCGCATACATTACGGAATTCTTTATTGCATGGTATTCTGGTGTTCCAGAAGAGCAATATGCATTCTTAAATCGTGCATTTGGACCATACTGGTGGGCATATTGGAGTATGATGAGTTGTAATTTGATTGCACCTCAGGTATTTTGGTTCAAATGGGCTAGAACTACGCCTTGGTTCATTTTCATTATGAGTATTGTAGTGAATGTGGGTATGTGGTTTGAGCGTTTTGTGATCATTGTAACCTCTTTGCATAGAGATTACTTGCCAAGTAGCTGGGTAATGTATGCAGGTTCATTGACTGAAATTGGGTTGTTTTTGGGAACATTTGGAATTTTCTTCACTTGTTTCTTCTTGTTTGCTAAGTTCTTGCCCGTTATTAACATGGCTGAGGTTAAGAGCATTTTGAGAAACCGCGAATAATTAAATAGATTCTAACATGGCTATTTTAGATAAAAACTTAAGTCTTAGAAACCGCAACAAGATATTGGTTGGGGTTTGGGAAGATGAAGATGCTCTTGTAGATGCAGCTCATGCATTGGTTGACAAGGGAATTCATATTCATGATATTTACACTCCTTACCCAGTGCACGGTTTAGATCGTATCATTGGTGTAAAAAGAAGTAAATTGGCACGAGTTGCTTTCTTGTGCGGATTGACCGGTCTTATACTTATGGTTACCATGATTTGGTATATGTATGTTATTGATTGGCCCATCAACATAGGTAATAAACCCGTTCGTTTTACTCCTTCTTGGATCCCTGTAATGTTTGAAGGTACAGTATTGTGCACTGCTTATGGAATGGGATTCTTTTTCTTTTGGAGAAATAGAATGCTTTTTGCAGTGAAGAACGATTTGTTAGATGATCGTCAAACCGACGACAGATTGGTGGTTGCCATTGAAACTGTTGAAGGTATGAATGAAGCAGAAGTTGTTGAATTAATGAAGTCAAAGGGTGCTGTTGAAACCAAAGAGTTTCAGGCAGTTTGTAAATAATTAAGGAGATTAAAATGTCAAAGAAATTAAATTTAGCTGTTGCATCCCTTGTTCTCGTTGTTTTGGGCACTGGTTGCGTAAGCCGTGGAAATGATCCAGGTTGGGAATATGCACCTGACATGTATTATTCAAAAGGCTATGAACCCTACAATCAAGGTGATTCATTTACTCTTAATCCTCATGGTATGAGTATGAGAACTCCAGTAGAGGGTACAGTTGCTGTTGGTAAGTCGGATTTTCATTATTCTTTGCCCAATACAGGTGAAGGATATGAGGCTGCCGCCACTCAAGTAGTTACTCCTGCTGGTATTGATCAAATTGATACCCGTGGAAAGTATATGTATGAAATTTATTGCTCTCCTTGCCACGGCAACACAGGCAATAATGACGGTGGTGTCTTCAAGAAAGTTTCAACATTGAAACCTGCTTGGAAAGGTTATACCGATGATTACATTAAAAATCTTCCTGAGGGACAAATCTACCATGTACTTACCTACGGAAAGAATAACATGGGTAGCCACGCATCGGTTTTAAAACCCGTTGATCGTTGGAGAGTTGTTAAATATGTTAAACTATTAAGCCAAGGTGGTACTTCTAGTGCTGTTGCATCAAACACAACATCATCAGATTCAGCCGCAGTAGCAAAGTAATTCTAATTTGAATTTTTATGGGACACGGACATCATATTGAAATTAAGCAAGAAACCTTTTCTATGCCTGCTAAGGCAAAGAACTTAACACTAATTGTTATGGTTATTGGTTTGGTTCTTTCTGGAATTGGTATTGCTACAATTGATCATAATACCAATGGTTTTGTTGCTGTATCAGGACATCACGATGCTCATGCTACTGAAGCGAAACACGAAGGTGATCACGCAGCTGAATCAGCTAAACATGAAGCACATGAAGGTCATGAGGCTTCATCAGCTGAAGCGACACATGAAGAGCATGGAAACGTTGAAACCGAAGCTTTTGGTCCAAGAGTTACTTACACATCTCAAGATAAACCTTGGGCAACAAGAATTTGGGCTAACCTTTTGGTTGCAGGTTATTTCTTCACCATGGTATCTTTATGTGGATTATTCTGGTATGCCATCCAATATGCTGCAAACGCAGGTTGGTCAAGCTCACTGAAAAGAGTTCCTGAGGCTATCTACACGTTCATTCCAGTGCCTTTTGTGGTGTTGTTAATTGCGGTTTTTATGGGTAAAAATGACATTTACCATTGGGCGCACTACGAACATTTGCATTTAGGACCTAATGATGCTGGATATGATAAGATTCTTGCTGGAAAATCAGGTTTCCTAAATACACCAATGTTATTCATACTTCCTTCCGTTTTGGTGGCTATTTGGGTGTTTTTGGGAAGTAGATTGAGAGCTTTATCTTTAGCAGAAGATTCAGCACCTAAAGGTGACACAACCAATTTCAGAAAAAGCATTCGTTTGTCAGCTACTTTCTTGGTGATTTTTGGCTTTACCATCAGTATAGTTGCTTGGTTGTTCATCATGAGTGTTGATGCACATTGGTATTCAACTATTTTCGGTATCTATAACTTTGCTACAAGTTGGGTTTCTGCCATTTCGGTTATTGCTGTAACTGTTCTATATCTTAAGAGCCAAGGTTATTTGGGTCTTGTGAATAAAGAGCACCAACACGACTTAGGTAAGTTTATGTTTGCCTTCACAGTTTTCTGGGCATATATCTGGTTGTTCCAATATTTGTTGATTTGGTATGCTCATATTCCTGAAGAAATGATGTACTACCAACCTCGTTTTGAGAACCATAAAACCATGTTCCTAGCTAACTTCTTCATCAATTTTGCAATGCCTTTCTTGTTCTTGTTGATGAGATCTGCAAAGAGAAATAGCAATATTTTGGTAGTAATTGGTGTAATGTTGGTTATTGGACACTACTTTGACGTATGGTTCATGGTTTTCCCAGGAGTTTTTGGAAATGGTATTACCATTGGATTACTTGAAGTTGGTATGTTCTTGACTTTTGCAGGTCTATTCGCTTTCTGGATTTTGAATAATCTTCAAAAACGCGGATTGGTTGCAATCAATCACCCTTACTTGGAAGAGTCTGTCTATCACGATACTGGAGTATAATATTTAGAAACATTAAATTTAAAGGCCTTCTTGTTTCTCAAGGAGGCCTTTTTTATTTTAGAATCCTTAATTTCGCACATCTATTAAAATGGAACTTTCCGCAAAATACAATCCCTCAGAAATTGAAAATAAATGGTACCAATTTTGGCTTGATAATAAGTACTTTTCAAGTAAGCCAGATCATAGAGTGCCTTATACCATTGTAATACCTCCTCCCAATGTTACAGGAGTATTACACATGGGACATATGTTGAATAATACCATTCAAGATGTCTTGATAAGACGCGCTAGAATGCAAGGATTCAATGCTTGTTGGGTACCAGGAACAGATCATGCAAGCATAGCTACCGAGGCTAAAGTGGTTCAACTTTTACAGTCCCAAGGAATAAAAAAATCGGATCTGACCAGAGAAGAATTTTTGAAACATGCCTGGGATTGGAAAGAGAAGTACGGTGGAATCATACTCGATCAACTTAAACGACTAGGTTCAAGTTGTGATTGGGACCGCACTCGTTTTACCATGGAACCAAAATTGTCTGACGCGGTTTCTTTTGTATTCATTGACCTTTATAACAAGGGCTTGGTTTACAGAGGTACTCGTATGGTCAATTGGGATCCACAAGGTAAGACAACTCTAAGCGATGAAGAGGTAAAATTCAAAGAAGTTCAAGACTCATTGTATTATGTGAAATATGAAGGTGTTGATTTCGATGGATTTTTGCAAGTGGCTACCGCACGACCTGAAACCATAGCTGGTGATGTTGCAGTTTGTGTGCATCCAGAGGATGAGCGTTATTCGGCTTTGATAGGTAAGAAAGTGCGTGTACCCTTAATTGATAGAGAAATTGAAATCATCTCAGATACCTATATTGATAAAGATTTTGGTACTGGAGTACTGAAAGTTACACCGGCACATGATATTCATGATTATGAAATCGGGTTAAAATTCAAATTACCAGTTATTGATACATTGAATGATGATGGTAGCATTTCTGAGGCAGGCACATTATTCGTTGGGCAAGATCGTTTTGAAGCAAGGAAGAATTGGGTGGAAGCCTTGAATCAGAAAGGTTTACTCATTAAAGTTGAAGATTATACTCATAACGTTGGATTCAGTGAGCGCACAGATGCTGTAGTTGAACCCAAAATCAGCACTCAATGGTTTTTAGACATGAAGAAATTCATGGAACAAAATCCAGAAGTTATATCATCTGTAATGAACGATGAAGTTCATTTTCATCCAGAAAAATTAAAAAATACCTACAAACATTGGATGGAAAACATCCGTGATTGGAATATTTCACGTCAATTGTGGTGGGGTCATAGAATCCCCGCGTTCTATGATCAAGCAGGAGATTTTGTAGTTGCTGACTCGGTTGATAAGGCAATTGAAGAATTTGCAAAAAAAGGCAAAACAAGAGTCGAGAGCGATTTGAAACAAGACGAAGATGTTCTTGATACTTGGTTCAGCAGTTGGCTTTGGCCCATCAGTGTTTTCGATGGATTTGAATCACAGGAGGAAGTAGATTATTACTATCCAACCAATGACTTAGTTACCGGTCCAGATATCATGTTCTTTTGGGTTGCCCGGATGATCATGGCTGGTTACGAATTCAAAAAAGAGAAGCCATTCAAAAATGTCTATTTTACAGGTATTTTAAGAGATAAACTCAGAAGAAAAATGAGTAAAAGTCTAGGTAATAGTCCAGATGCTCTTAAACTTATTGATGACTTTGGTGCTGATGCTGTGAGGTTGGGAATGTTATTGTGCGCTCCTGCGGGTAATGATATTCTTTTTGACGAATCTCAAATTGAACAAGGAAGAAACTTCTGCAATAAAATTTGGAATGCATTCAGATTGTATAATTCCTGGACGGGTGCCGAAATAAATGCAAGACCCTATGAGTTGGAATCAGCAAAATGGTTTGAAAGTAGATTAAATCAAGTCTTAGCAGAGAATGAAAAGCATTTTGAAACTTTCCGACTATCTGATGCCTTAATGAATTTATATAAACTCATTTGGGATGATTTCTGTTCGGTATATCTAGAAGGAGTGAAGCCAAAGTACGGTGAGCAAATTTCAGAACCTGCAAGAATTCAGACGCAACAGTTTTTTTCCCAATTGATGAAAGCCATTCATCCATTTATGCCTTTCATTTCTGAAGAAATTTATCATGTATTGTGGGGTGAAAAACTCGATAAACCTTGTGTGATTAGCGAATATCCTCAGCCCCAAAATGAGGCTGTACAATTCGACTCAGAATTGGTGCTTCAGGCAGTGTCAGAAATAAGAAATTTAAGAGCTCAGAAACAATTATCTCCCAAAATTGAACTGAAAACCTGGATGGTGAATGCAGATCCATCAATCAATGCCTTCAGTTCAATGCTTGAAAAATTGGCCAATATTCAACTTCAAAATAACATGAGACATGAAGGAAACTTCATTATGTTATTAGTGAAACAAACTGAAATTTGGATAGAAATAGAACAGGAAATCAATATTGAAGAAGAGTGTGCCAAAATCGAAAAGGAAATTGGTTACTTAAAAGGGTTTCTTAAGAGTATTGATGCTAAATTATTGAATGAGAAGTTTATGGCAAATGCTAAACCCGATGTTATTGAAAGGGAAAAGCAAAAATACGACGATGCCCAATCGAAGATTAACAACTTCGAAATTCAACTTAAAGCGCTCAAAGGTTAATCTTTGCGCGTTTTAAGTTTCTTCAATTGATACTCGCCAACGGCATTTCCTAATAGTTTTCCGTTTTCAATACCTTCCCTAAAGTGTATACCTCCATATAGTCTGCTTTGACAAGCTTGATCGCTCGCTTCTCTAAAATTCTTGAAGGTTCTTACACCCAATCCAAACTCATTTTCTGCGGAGTCTGTGTATTCGTATTCTCCAAATATGGAAGTGAGTACCGTTGCAGCTGCACTTGAAATGACACTATGGGCACTTGGATACTCTGGAAATGCGGGGGTTTCTATTCTAGGTAGCCAGGTAGAGTCCATGTGCTTTCGAATTACCGTTACCGGACGAACATACTCAAAATGATATTTTGCTTCCCACGCGGCAATAAATCCATCGAACATAGCAGCTGACATTCTTAACATTCCCTCGGCACTTTGAAATAAACTGTATTTCTGTTTTCTCGCCACCGTTGAAAACATAGATAACCAGTGACCTGCGGGAGAAACCTTGAGTACCTTGATGGTTGCATGTCCGTAGTGAAAGGTGCTATTGGGATTGTCATCCCAATATTTAGCGGTAAGTAATTTGAAGCTATCGGCACTATTACTGGCTTCATACACTTCTCTCATGTACTCATTGAACTTCTTATTGGTGCATTTGCCATTATTGAGGATATAGGGTTCTGGCTTAGGTAAAACAGCCCTAAAATGAGATGATGAATCCAATAATACAGGACGAATTCTTTTCCATTGAGGTTCTACAGCCTGCATGAACTCTAGGGGAGTGGGTTGCCAATATTGAGGGTCATTTTTTGCTAAATAAAAGTCAGTACCCCTGATTTGCATAAAGGTATCTTTTTTTGCCCAGCTTACTATAGTATTTCCAATGGAATCTCCCCAAGCCAAAGAGCGTTCAAATACCTTAGAATTAAGAAGATTCTTATAGTGATTGATTTTCCGTTCTCTAAAATGGGTAATTGAATCTTCCTTGTATACAAGTTGTCGAGCAGTAGTGGTATATGCTGACAATGCCACTAAATCCAAGCAATATCCCAACGAAGTATCTACTGTGGGCTTGTTGGTGTATCCATTGAATTGCTTTGATGTACTTAGGTATTTGGAGTTAAAGGGTTGAATTGCTTCGTAGGCAGCTACACAACTATAAAAATACCTTCTGCTCGCTACAGGGGGAGTAACGCCGTCAAGAACTACGGCATTTTGTATGGCTAGGTTGCATTCACTCAGAATGTCATTATTGAAAATAACTTTTTGGTTGTTGTCAACTTTAGAGGAGCAAGAAACAAATAGTCCTGCAAATAAAATTGAAAACTTGATGGTGGTAGAGATTTTCATGATCAAATTTAACAAAAAAAGGCCGCTGTAAGCGGCCTTTTTCTTATTTGAAACGATTATAAGATTATTTCTCGTCTTCGAGAATGATTCCTGATTGTCCTTTGTATGGAGATTGAACCTGTACAAAATCTTTTAAACGCTTAATGCTCTTAACGCGTACAGTTGATTTAGAACGGTTTTTTGCTTCTTTTCTTTTAAGTCTTGTAACTCCCATGGCGATTAAATTTCGTGCAAATATAGGGTTATTTTAATAATTCTCAAAAGAAATTTGGTTTAATTCTTTGAGTTTGAGATTTCTTTGCCATTTTTATCTATCCATACAACTGATTTTACCAAATTATTGATCACTACACCAGGTGCCTTACTTGAGTAATAACCCGCACCACGCCCTAAATAGCTGCTCTTCTTCGTACCATCTTTTAAAATCAAGGTGGCCTTCACCGCGTTTGATGGAGCTCTCAAGAACTTTACATCCTTTAGAGGGTTAAATAATTTAACAAAGTCATTATTTTGGGATGCTGCAATACCCAATTGTTGATTTGCCTTTTCATACCAAACCAAACCACGACCATCTCCTGGAACATAAAATCCATTACCAACCCCACCACTGACTTTTAATCCATCAGCAGAATTCAATATAATCAATCCGTTTTGAGCATCGTCTGGGCCATGAGTAACTCGGGTGTATCCGTTGTTTCCAATACAAACCAAGTCATCGTATCCATTTGCATCAACATCCAAGGCAAGAATACCTGTAATGGGACCAATTTGAGCATTCCAAGGCAAATCACTAACGGTAAACACACCACCATTGTTTACTAATAACAGATGGGAAAAGGTGTTGGCAAACATTTTGTTTTGACTCAAGTTCTCGGCGCCAAAAATTTCTTCCATGGTTTTACCTGTGTATGAACTGTAAGAGGGGAATTTTTTTCCTAAAAAACTAGGGAAAGCCATCGCCATCTCATCCATTTGATACAATGGATATTCTTTTCCGCCCGTTTGATAACTTAAGAAAAAATCCAAACGACTGTTTTTATCAACGTCCGCCCAATAAATGGAAAGGGGTTCATTTTTTCTGGCCTGAATAAAGCTGTTGTTTCCCTTATTGGTTACTACATAGTCTAGGTCTCCATCGTTGTCAATGTCTATCGGACAAATGCTATTAAACCAGCCAGAATGTTCAAAGGTACCTGTCTCTTTGGTGGCATTTACAAACTTTCCGCCCGTATTTTTCATGAAAACCACTGGCGTGTATTCTCCAACCAGCATCAAATCAGGCAAATTATCATTATTATAATCTGTAAAAATAGCTTCATTGATCATTCCGGGCATATACAAGTCTGGCGCATCAGTTTGTGTGGCATCAATGAACGTACCGCCTTGGTTTTTTAAAAGATAACTTCTTATTTCCAAAACTGGGTACACAGCAGGAAGTACTCTTCCAGCCACAAATAAGTCTAGGTCGCCATCGTTATCATAATCTGCAGCTGATACAGAACTACTTGATGATATTACAGCCGGTAATTTAGAACTCACATCACTGAAATTTCCTTTGCCGTTATTCTCATATAGCTTATGAGCATATTTATTTGACGGCCAAGCAAATTCACTTCCTCCAACAGCTACATATAGGTCTAAGTCTTTGTCACCATCAAAGTCAAACAACAAACAACCCGTTACATCGGCTTGAATGGACTTCCAGGGTTGAGAGGAAGAGGGCAGGAAATCACCATTCTTACCTTGAATCATCAAACTAGAACCTGAACTTCCTGCAGCATTTCCCACGAAAATATCATCCAATCCGTCGCCGTTAACATCACCAGAAGTCATTCCAGGTCCCAACATGGTAAAACGGTGGGGCAGCATTGGTTCTCTTTTGAAATCAGGGGTTTCTTGTTCTTGATGTTTGAAATTCCCTAAATTACCCACGTATGACATCAATGAAGAGGATGCATTAAAAATCTTTTTGATATCGAATTCCTCTGTCGACAATTCGATGTCTATTTTCCAAGTGTTATTATCTTGAGGTTTTATTTTGGACATTTTCCCGCCCGACGTCACTAGATAAAACTCAAAATCTTGAACCGATTTATCGCCTAAACCTATATGAATTACTGGGTCAGAACTGCTCAAATAACCGCGTGTGGATTGATATTCAAATACCCTCAAATCATCTTTACCTTTAACATAAACTTTTGATCCAATGGGCGATTTTTTCTTTGAACTGAAAAGTTGAATGTTTTGAAATGCATTTTTGGAGTTTTTGTTTTTGTAAATGAAAGGTTCTTCATCTTGATTACAAACCACTAAATCGGGTCTTCCGTCGCCGTTTAAATCACCATATGCCGAACCCGTGCTCAATGACAGTTCAGGGGTTCCACCTGATTGAGCAATATTCAACATGCCTTTACCAGTGTTTAAATAAAAGTAGTTTTGAATTTTCTCAATGGGCAGGCGATCTAACACGTCTTTGTGAGTGACTTTTTCACCTTTTGTCTGTTCTTTTCGATTTTGATATTGCACAAAATCTAAATTGGTAACATCTCTGTAATAACCGTTGGTGATGAATAAATCTTGAAGGCCATCAGCATTAAAATCACAAAATAAGGGCGACCAACTCCAATCAGTTCTTGCTACACCATACAAATAACTCAAATCAGAGAATTTATTGTTTCCTTGGTTAATTTGGAGCACATTTTTCATGTATTGTCGGCCATAATTGTTTCTGTAACTGATGGTTACATACTCATAATCACGAGGGCCCATGATGGTCATAAATCGCTCAGGTAGTTCAGGTAACATATCTAACGACATGAAATCTAAAAGTCCATCGTTATTAACATCGGCGGCATCAGAACCCATGGAATTATTTGAGATATGCTTAAACGAAGTAAAACATTGATCTTTGAATGTTCCGTCACCCTGATTGATATAATAAAAGTCAGGAACATGATAGTCGTTGCAAACATAGAGATCTACAAGTCCATCAGAGTTAAAATCACCAGTTGTGGCGCTTAAACAATATCCCCCCGCCATCATTCCGGCTGCTGTGGTGATATCCGTAAATTTCTTACCATCGTTTCTGTAGAAGAACTGTTGAGAAGTCTCATTCAGTTCCATGGTTTTTTTGAAAGGGACATTTATATCTGAAAAGTATTTCTGAGCGTGATTACCTACATAAAGATCTAGGTCTCCATCTCTGTCAAAGTCAAAAAAAGTAGCGCAAGACGTGTTGCCTTTATTGTCAATACCCCATTCTTTGGATGATTCTTTGAATTTTAAGTTTCCAAGATTGATGAAGAGCTTATTTGATTTTTGCTCAGGCACTTTCGACGGACCACTGCTGCAAACGTAAATATCCAACAATCCATCATTATTTACATCCACCATACTAACGCCAGTCATCCATTGATTTGTGCCTACACCCGCACTTTCTGTGATGTCTTCAAATTTGAAATCTCCTTTGTTCAAATACAATTTGGAAGTACCTGAGTTTGAGGCAAAGTACAAATCATTCAAACCATCATTGTTGATATCGCCCATTCCAACTCCGGCTCCATTGAAGAAATAATGATAATTGAACTGATTCATGGAGTCTGATTCAGGGACCATATTTTTGAATGTTACTCCAGATACATCAGTGGCAATTCGCTCAAATAATGCATCTTCTGTATTAGTTGATTCATCACTGCTGCCACAAGAATGCAACATCAAGAATCCCAAAACTCCCAACCATTTTATGGATTTCATATCTACAATATTACAAGATTAATTTCTTCGTACTTGATCGTATCTCAAGAAAGTAAAAAGTAGGAGAGTGAATCCCCACAATGAACTTCCTCCGGCTGATACAAAAGGTAAGGGAATACCAATGACTGGAATTAATCCAATGGTCATCCCAATATTTACAAACCAGTGGAAAAACAGAATACAACACACGCTATATCCTAGGATTCTGCCGTATGCATCAGATTGTCTTTCAGATAGTTGAATCAATCTGATGAGCAATCCCAAAAAGGCTGAAAAGAAAACGATAACCCCAACAAATCCCCATTCTTCGCCAATGGTACAGAAAATAAAATCGGTATGTTGTTCAGGGACAAATCCCATTTTTGTTTGTGTCCCATTTTGAAAACCTCTTCCTATGAATCTGCCAGCACCAATGGCAACTTTAGATTGGTCAAGGTTGTATCCCATTCCTTGTTTATCCTCTTTTAAGCCTAAAACAATTTCTATTCTATCTTTCTGATACCACTGAAATACTTTGTCGTAAACAATACCTACAATAGTTGAGAACACAGCGCTAGAAACAGCAATAAAAGTGATTAGAACCACCCATTGCCTTGATTTTCGGGCAAAATAAACAGCAATAGAACCAACTCCTAAAATTGTACCTACTAGGTAGTAACTAGATATTTCTAAACCCTGAAATACAATACTTAAAATGGCAAGTAAGCCCATCCAAAAAGCCAAAATAATAATATAACCCGGCATTCCTTCACGGTATAAAACCAGGAAAAAAGAAAAGTAAACTAAAGCACTACCCGTATCGTTTTGTAGTAAAATTAAAATCACCGGAAATAAGAAAATACCAATAGAATAGGTCACATTTTTCCACCCGGAAAAACGCATTCCGTATCCCCCTAAAAATTTGGCTAAAGCCATAGAAGTGGCTAGTTTAAGAAATTCCGAAGGCTGAATACCAAATCCACCAAATCCAAACCAAGACTTTGCACCGCCCACCTCTTTGCCAATGAATAAAACCGCAATGTTTAACAGAATCACGAAGGCATAAACATAATAAGACAGATAATCTATCAATACTACATTGGCAAATGACAGGGTTAAGATGATTACAATTGCGCCACCAATAAAAAATAGTTGCTTGTATGCAATATCTGATAAAACCAATGAAGTTTGGTTTACATCTGAGGTAACTGAAAAAATATTGATGAAACCAATGGCAACCAATAGAATATAGAAGAAAACTCCCCATATATCCATTTTATTGTTATCAGAACTGCTGTATTGGTATTTCATAATTAATTATTGGGGCTCCAAAACAGTAGATTTCAATCTATCAATCATAAATTGTTTACTCGAAGCAGTATCGCGCATCAAGTACTTTTCAATCATTAAGGATGCTATTGGAGCTGCATAGGTTGCTCCAAATCCGCCATTCTCCACAATAACTCCAATGGCAATTTTCGGGTTGTTTCGAGGTGCAAATGCTATAAATAAGGAGTGGTCTTTTCCGTGTGGATTTTGAGCCGTACCGGTTTTACCACAAATTTCAATACCATTAATTCCGATGCCATTGGCCGTGCCTCCTGGCTTCATCACTTGACTCATTCCTTCAATTACTGTCTCAAAATGTTTAGCATCAATAGGGATGATTTTTTTGGTTCTATATTCTTCCTTTAGGCCGTTATTTTTTAAGCCATTTACTTTTTTCAGCAAGTGAGGTGGAATGTAATATCCACGGTTTGCTAAAATAGCAGCAACATTTGCAAGTTGGAGCGGGGTAAGCAATATTTCCCCTTGTCCAATTCCGAGAGAAATAACCATGGAGCTCCTCCATTTTTTTCCGTGGCGTTTGGCTAATCTTTCCACCGTTGGAACATTGCCCGAGGATTCTCCCAATAAATCAATGCCCGTTGGGTCTCCTAAACCAAAAGAACGCCAATATCTCTCCAAAACTCTGTAACCGTTATGTGTAGTTCCATATTTCGGATGATCTATGATCTCCCTAAATAATCCACAGTAATATGAATTACAACTGATTCTAATGGATCCAACTACATCCAATGGACCTCCATGTGGGTGACAACCCACAACAATATTCCCCATTCTATATCCACCACCACAACCCTTAGTGGAGCCTGGGTGAATAATACCTTCCTGCAATCCAATTAAAGCTAAGACCGTTTTAACGGTACTTCCTGGAGGATAAACTCCCTTAACCGCTCTATTATAAAGTGGTTTTTTGGGGTCAATCAGCATTTTTCTGAAAGAGCGAGCCCTGTCTTGTCCTACTAAATCGTTGGGATTGTAATCGGGTTTATTTAAGAAAGCCAATACTTCTCCAGTAGAAGGTTCGATAGCTACAACAGAACCGCGTTTTCCATTAAAAAGTTCTTCAGCAAAGTTTTGTAATTCTATGTCTATAGTGGCATAAAAGTCAGGTCCGGATTTTGCAGGATAATTAAAAGCTTGGTCTTGAACTTCGCCTCGTTGTTTGTAAGTTCTATCTTGCCAAACCGTTTTAATGCCTTTTGTGCCGCGCATGAACTCTTCGTAATACCTCTCTATACCTGTAATTCCAACCAAATCACCTGGTTGATAATAGGGGTCTTCCTTTAATAATAGTTCACTTGCCTCCCCTAAGTACCCAAAAGCATGAGCGCCGCCAAAAATCTCATAAGCCCTATCTGTTCTAGGTTCAATGTAAAAACCCGATAATCTATATAGGTTTTCTCGGAGTGCAGTGTATTGCTGTTGACTTAGATTGGAATAAAAAATGGCACTTCGATTGTAAGCGTTGTTTTTTTGGCGTTTTTTGGAATTAATCCAAGCCTCAGTGAGTAACTTATTGTATTGATTACTATCTATTTGCAATATTTGTTGAATGAATAATCGGTTATCAACTTTTTCTTCTTTTGGAAAAATGAACAAATCATAGGAAGCAGCATTCTTAGCGATGATTTTACCGAATCTATCGTAAATGACACTCCTTGCAGGATATAAGGTGATTTTATTCAGCGCATTATTGATGGCTCTTTTCTCATATTTATCATCAACCAATTGCAGGGTGCCAATGCGATAAAGAAATAACAAGAATACAAATGAGAGTCCTACGACAAAAACACGACTTCTGTTTTTATGGACGTCTTGCATTGTTAATTACTTTTTAAACAGTGATTTAAATAACAAAACTAAAGAGAATGTACCCATGGTGCTAACCAAAGTAGTGGTAAGAATTCGAATGATACTGCTTATTTCAAAAAAGTCTAGTCCAAAAAACAGAAAGTGATGAATGAAAATTAAACTCAATGAATAATATACGAAAAACATCCAGCCCTTAGATTCCAACCCAATATAACTTTCACCTTGAAGTTTAAGCGAATCAAAATCAATAAGAGCTTTGTCAACATAGTATTTAATAAATACCATGATCACAGTTGCTGCTGTATGCGTACCAAAGGAACCAGAAGACAAATCAATGAGTGTTCCATAGATAAACGCAGAAATCAGCACAACAAACCTATTGAGGTCTAACGGTAGTACGAAAAACAACATCAAATAGGGCATAGGCTTTAGGTAAAAACCCATAGGAACCTCTTGAATTAGATACGATTGAAGTAACCCAAGAATAATGGCAATAAAAATATGTTTGACAGCTTCAATCATTTATTTATTCTTATCACTTTTGCCAGAAACAGGTGAAATTAAAGGTGAATTCTGAAGCGAATCCATTTCATTTTTAAATCGAGTGGATACGCAATAAACAGTATTTAACTTATTAAAATTCGTAGAAAGTTCAACCTCAATTTCAGAGAATTGTGAAGAGGTATTGGTATTAACCTTCTTGACTTTACCAATAGGTTGATACGGAGGAAAGATTGACGAATAATTACTTGTTAAAACCAAGTCACCCGCTTTGACTTTTTCAGTGCGGCTGATTTCGTCTAAATTCAGGATTCTAGAATCTGAGCCATTCCATTTTAATACACCCTCCCTTAGTCCTAAGCGTTTGAGTAATGGAGTGGTTTCAAATTTCGAATTTAAAACTGACATACCAACCGCATAATGTTTTGTAGTTTGAATAATTACGCCAACCACACCCTCAGGACCCATTACGGCCATTTGCTCTTTGATTCCGTGAACACTACCTTTATCTAAATAAAAGTAATTGTCTGGTCTATTGGTGGAATTTCTTATCACCTTAGCAGAGACATAATCGTATGATATTTTTCTGATTTTACCAGGGGAAGTCAGAGTATCAAGGTAAGAGGTGTCACCTTTAATTTGATCGTAAAGTCCAATCAATGAATCAGAATAAGCCATTGAATTTCTGAGGAACAGATTCTCATTTCTTAACTTTTCATTCTCGGTTTTAAGATTAACAAATGATGTGAAGTTTGTACGCCATTCATCAATAGACCTGATAAAAGAAATGCTTGTATTGAAATAAAAGCTATGTTGGTAAATTTGGTATTGAAGAATTTGATTGAAACTGAATAAAAACAAGGAAAAGGCTAATAGGGGATATGAATTTTTTTTAATCCACTGATAAATAACCCACATAGCTTAACTTGCTTTTAAGCAGTCATCAAAAACTTGAATTTACCAATGTTTTTCAAAGCCGTACCCGTTCCTCTTACAACTGCTCTCAAAGGGTCTTCAGCAATGTTTACTTTTAATTTTGTTTTATTTGAAATTCGTTTGTCTAAACCCCTTAACAATGCACCACCGCCAGTTAACCAGATACCATTGCTTAAGATGTCTGCACTTAATTCTGGAGGAGCTTGTTCTAATGCGCGCATGATGGCTTCTTCCACCTTCATAATGCTTTTATCTAATGCACGTGCAATTTCATTGTAAGAAACATGAATGCTTTTAGGAATGCCCGTCATCAAATCTCTGCCAAATACTGCATAGTCTTCTGGTGGATTTTCTAATTCTTGCAAAGCACTTCCAATATTGATTTTAATTTTTTCAGCAGTCCGTTCACCAATCAAAAGATTGTGTTCTCGACGCATATATTCAACGATATCTAAATTGAATTCATCTCCTGCGACGCGAATACTTTCATCACAAACAATACCGCCCAAGGCAATAATGGCGATTTCAGTTGTACCACCTCCGATATCAATGATCATGTTTCCCTGAGGAAGAGTAACATCAATACCTATTCCAACGGCCGCAGCCATAGGTTCGTGAATAAGGTATACTTCTTTTGCTCCAGATCTTTCTGCGCTATCTTTTACGGCTCTTTTTTCTACTTCTGTAATTCCTGATGGGATGCAAATGACCATTTTCAACTGTGGAGATATCCATTGTTGTCTCTGATTCATCATTTTAATCATTCCGCGAATCATGTGCTCAGCCGCTTGGAAATCAGCAATAACTCCATCTTTCAGGGGACGAATGGTTCTAATACCCTCATTCTCTTTTCCGTACATGAGCATAGCATCTCTACCAATAGCAATGACATTGCCGGTGTTGCGCTCTAATGCAATAATTGACGGTTCGTCAACTACCACTTTATCTTTATGAATGATTAAGGTATTGGCAGTTCCTAAATCAATTGCGAGTTCTTGTGTTAAAAAACTAAAAAGGCCCATGAAAAATGGTTTTGAACTACAAAATTACGTCTTTCTGAACGGAGTTAAAACAGCCAATTAAAAATTCTTTCCTAAAGATATTAATATTGACCTTTTTGAACTTTCATCGCCAACTGTCGATTGAGGAATTTCAACCCTAAAATCAGTCCCTAAAATACGAATTTGTGCCCCATATCCATAGGAATAAATCCACGGATTTCTATTAGCACCCGCACTAAGTAAATAATTGGGATAATCAAATATCAAGGTATTGTAAGGATTGTTGTAGTGTGTTGTTGAACCACCAACAAAACCTGTGGCAAAATCAAAAAATCCATAAACCGTAAAATGCTTCCAAAAAGAGGATCCTAAAACATAAGACTTTATTAATTTTAATGGTTTGTAATGCATTTCAGTTTGTGATGCGATATAACTATTTCCCATTCTAGTTCCCAATTGGGTACCACGAACATAGCCTCCAGTGTATACCAAGCCTTGATGACGAAGATCTAAATTATTAGATATGATGTTGGTATTAGCTAGGGAGTTAATCCAACCCTTTGTTCCACCAATGAGATACAAATGATTGGCATCAGTAAACGAATATTTACCATTGATTCGATGGTGAAACTCTATGTGCTTTATTTTGAATTTCGACTCTGATTTAATAGAAATACCAGAAATGTATTTTCCCGAAAATGCACCATTTTGGTTAGATAATTCAAGATTCAAGAGAAAATCAGGAATTTGTTTTTTCCAATTTTGAGAGTGTATTAAAATCCCCCATTCAATTTCCATTAAAAATGATCTACCAATTTCTACATTGCTTATTTCAGGGCGATAATTCATTGATATATCTGATATCCATTGTCCTTTACTGCGCAAAAAAGGTAAAAAGAAGCTACTCTTTTTATTTTTGAAGGCCATACCATGCAAAAATTGAAAAGTCTGTTCACGCTGATTAATGGTGTTAAAACCGCTGAATTGCCTTTGTCTATATGAAATGTTAATGTCTTGTACCCAATGGCGATCATTCATGGTGTAATTCACTGACATTCCAATTCGGCGCCTTTTAAAATTGCTAAACAATTGAATGTCTAAAATTTCAGAACCTAGATTGTTAAAAAAATTACCACTGTAAAACAAAGTCAACGGTGAATTGTATAGTTCTGTGGTTGGAATATTTCGGGAATACCCTAATTCAAGATCTCTATTGGTTAGTTGAAAAGTAGAATTTTTTGCATAAAACCAATTTCTGTAATCAGACGACCTAAATAAGTCTAGATTTACTTTGGGAGTCAAATCAAAAACAATCAATGAATTATCCTTTTCATATTCGCTCATGAACAATGTTCCTTGTGGGTACTCAATCTGCTTATTTCTTGAGGATGTATCTATTTGAGTGCTATCAAAAGTGTAAATTCTATTCACCAGTGTGTCTGAATCTAAAATCGTTTCATCGGTATTATTGAAGTTTATGTTTAATGTTTTATTCTTGGTATAATACTCGGCTTGACGGTTAGATGGTCCACTGAGCATTATCTGACCATAAAAATCACCTTTTGTTGAGGTAGATGATTTTGAATATTGACAGTCGTTTGATTTAAAAAGATGCGCTATCTCACTTTGTGTTCCTTGCGATTTCACAAAACTCAAATGAATGGGTGATTCTTGAATCATATCTGACAATTCAATGATCCATCGATTGTCATTTATAGCCCATATTTCACATGATTTAATCGCTTTATTTAGATGGAGTCTTAAAATAGAAGATTGTATTTTATTTTGATTCCAATTACAATTGGCACTCATCAAAAAAAATGTTGAATCACTTTGATCATCTTTAGTCCAACCAAGCAACTTTTCACCTTTAAGTTCATATATCAATTGTAAATTTTTATTGGACTTAGAAAGTGAATAAATCTCAGTAGTATTAAAAACTTGGTGAGTTAAAAAAATATCATTTTGCGTGGTGTTGATGATTTTCCAAATACCGTTTTGATTTGAAGGAATAAAGAATGTATGGGTATCCTTGTAAAGAACCCATTCATCACTAGACCAAGACAGGGTAATAGGAACATCTTCTTTTGGCACGGTCAATTCGATACTTGGTATTGTGAAAATGAGCTGATGATTGAAGCCAATGTTGGTAACAGTTTTTATGATATCGAAATTTCTATTTTTTCTATTGGAACGGATAAGATGGGAGTTCATAGAATTAGAAACCACACCATAGAAAGAAGGTGTGTCTGTTTGAATATTGGGGGTCAATTTTATGTAAGTGTAGTTACCCTTTGGCAAGGTAAATTGAAAGTCGGGTTGAATAGATTGTTCATTCCTTAATTGAATCTCTTCAATTTTGTTTTTCAGCCAAGTGTTAAATCGGATATCAAAATGATACAAAAAAGATTTCTCGAAACTGTTTGCATTTTTAATGAGCATCCAAAAAGCGCCGTCAATGGATCGGCCTTTTTCTTTTTCAAATAAATACCAAATAACCGAACCAAAAACTTCTTGCTCACTGTTAGAAATAAAATTGATGTTTCGAAATTTTCCCTCTTGACTCCATTTTCGAAACAATTCAAAATCTCTGTAAGTAATGCCTTGGGCAAAATATTGAATAAATCCAGTTTTTAGCCAATTGGGAATTCTATCTGCTTTGTTTCTTTCTAATCGCTCCCTAATAGAAAGTCCCAATAAATATTCATCTATAAAGTGGGTCGCTAAATTGTACCTAATTTGATATTTGATGTCATTATTGTTACCACTTAACATCAAGCCAATGTATTTTGAATTTTTTGACAGTTTGTGGACATTAAAATCATTTAACTTGCTAAATAACGCCAGTTGTACCGGTTCGCTGAGCTTGTAAGATAAATGTGATTCCAACTCTGATAATGCACTGTTAGCGCAACTAAACAAACTGTCTCGAAAATCTGAGTGACTATTGAGGTAGTTCTTTTCGTCGTTAAAAACCAAGAATTCAATTCTCCCTTTTGAAAGAATTGTCCTATTTTGGGAATATAAAATATTCAAAGACATAAACAGTAATAAGGTTAGTAACCACCCGTATTTCTTGTTCGTCCTCATTTGTCTTTGTCAAATATACCCAAACTGTTGTAGTTTTGAAGCATGAACTCCCGTTATTTTATTGAACTAGAAGATCGCTACGGTGCGCACAATTATCACCCATTGCCAGTTGTTTTGGAAAAAGGTGAAGGTGTGTTCCTTTGGGACGTTGAAGGTAGAAAGTATTTTGACTTTTTATCAGCCTATTCAGCCGTTAACCAAGGACATTGTCATCCTAAAATTGTAGGTGCTTTGAATCAACAAGCTCAAAAATTAACGCTTACCAGCCGGGCATTTCACAACAATCTCTTGGGTGAATACGAGAAATTCATGTGTGAAACATTTGGATTTGATCGCATATTGCCAATGAATACTGGTGTAGAAGGAGGGGAGACAGCAATCAAATTAGCTAGGAAATGGGGTTACGAAATCAAAGGAATTCCTGAAAATCAAGCCATTACGATATTTGCTCACGGAAATTTTTGGGGAAGAACAGTTGCAGCCATCAGTTCGAGCGATGATCCAGATAGCTTTGGAGGTTTTGGTCCATACGTTCCCAATTTTAAAAGCATTCCTTACAACGATTTAACGTCCCTCGAAGAAGAACTTAAAAATCCACATGTTTGTGCATTTATGGTTGAGCCTGTCCAAGGTGAAGCGGGTGTTGTTGTTCCGGATGAGGGATATTTAAAGGGTGTACGTGAACTTTGCACGAAATACAACGTGCTTTTTATTGCGGATGAAGTTCAAACGGGGATCGCTAGAACCGGAAAATTATATTGTTGCCAACATGAAGAGGTTAAACCTGATTTATTGATTTTAGGTAAAGCTTTGGGTGGTGGCGTTTTTCCTGTGAGTTGTGTACTTGCATCTGAAGAAGTGATGAATACATTAAAACCTGGTCAGCACGGGTCTACTTTTGGAGGAAATCCGCTGGCTTGTGCCGTAGCAATGGCATCTATAAACGTGGTTTTAGAAGAAAATTTGTCTGAACGCGCTGAAAGATTGGGCGAGAAATTTAGAAGCCATTTGAGAAACTTAAATCTGCCTATGGTTGAGTTTGTAAGAGGCAAGGGTTTACTTAATGCCATTAAAATTACCCCGCACAATGGTAAGAACTTCAAAGCATATGATGTGTGTTTGAAAATGTTAGATAACGGACTACTTGCCAAACAAACTCACGAACATATCATTAGATTCGCACCTCCATTGGTTATTTCCGATGAACAATTAGATCTAGCTCTTTCAATTATTGAAGATTCCTTAAAATCATTTGCTTAATCAATAGTTTCTTTGTATTTTTGCATCCTCTTAGCTCGGGTGGCGGAATAGGTAGACGCGCAGGACTTAAAATCCTGTTCCCAGTAATGGGAGTACGGGTTCGATTCCCGTCCCGAGCACCATGCGCCTACCGCTGATTATTATTCTAGCCGCGCTTATCACAAACTGCACCAATCAACTTCCAGACGGTGCTCAATTTATTTCAGAAAACGATACTACCTACTCTCAAGATATTCGAGAGATCTCACTGAAAATCAATAAGTCCCCCAAAGACGACAACCTTTATTATCTCAGAGGAAATACATTTTTCTTTGACCAAAATTATAAAAAGGCGGTAATTGATTTTCAAACTGCAACCACCCTAAATCCTAAAAATCCTTTGTACCACTTTCGATTGGGTGAGTCTTATTTACAGCTTGATTCCGCTGATTATGAAAAATCAAATTTTCATTTGTCTCAAGCAATTGAGCTAAAATCAGATTATATAGAGGCAAAATACTTGATGGCGAAACTCAGTTTGGCTCGTCAACAATATGAAAGCTTCAATAAATGGTTCAAAGAAATAGAGAAAAATCCAGAATATAGAGAGAAGACCCTTGTTCTCAAGTTGATTGCATTGAAAGAGCAAAAAGACACCGTCAAAGCTGAGTTAATGTGTGATTACATTTTGAATGAGTTTCCCAACAACTTTGATGCAACCATGCAAAAGGCACTGTTGCTCTTGAATAAAGATCTCAAATTATCTGAAACCTATGTTGATAAAGCCTTAGCCATAGATGAGTTTGCATCCGAAGCTCTCTATTCTAAAGCGTTTATCCTCCAGAAATACGAAAAATATGCTGACGCTTATAAATTGTATGAGCGCACCATCAAGGTGAATCCTGATCATTTATTTGCCCTTTATAACATGGGTGTGATAGATTACTTATTTGAAAATTATCAAGATGCCATCAAACGCGCTGATCTTATTTTAGACAAGTCAAATACGTTTGCTAAAGCTTATGCATTGAAAGGAAGTTCGTACAGCATGATGGGCAATAAAAAAGCCGCTGAAGAACAATTTTCAGCGGCCAAGAAACTAGATAAAGATCTAGATTTAAATAACTTTTAGTTTTTTACCAATGTAACTTTCCAAGTGTTGATATCACCTTGGTGTGTTTGGTAGTAATATCTCAAAACGATGTCAGTTCCTGAGATTTTCTCAATGAACCAATCATAACCATGAAGGAATTTAACGTATTTAGCGTCAGGTGAAGTCATTGACCAATCAACTTCTTCTTGATCTGGCTCTGAGTTGCATTTGTTGTTTGCTTTCCACATGCACTTGGTTGTAGAAGTGAATGTGTAAGTGTCGTCTTTGTCACAAGCGCTCATGGTCTCAATGATTCCTTCAGAAGAACTATCTGTGAAAGATACGCTCTTCCATGTTTTCATCATGAAGATTTCTTGGTTGGTTTTTCCAGTAATGTCATCTGGATCGTTTCCTTCTTTTCCACAAGATGCAATAAATGCGGTTGCGGCTAATGCTACTGCGAATGCTATTTTTTTCATCATATCAATTCCAAAAATAGGGATAATCATGAATTTTCCATCATCAAATCATTAATTACTTCCGATGCAAGCCTTAAACCAAACAATGCAGGCATATAACTGATGGTTCCATAAAATGATTTTTTGTAGTTGCTCCCATCGGTTAATTTCAAGCTTTCACGCACCAAATCACTCTTATTAAATACTACCTTAAAACCTTTTTTTATTCCCAGTCTTTTCAAGCGTTTACGCAGTGTTTTAGCAAACGGACAATTGTAACTTTTCGAGAAATCTGACACCATAACACCTGCCGCATCTAACTTGCCCCCAGCACCCATAGAACTGATCATTCTTTGTCCTAAATCCATGCATGTCTTGATTAAGTAAATTTTTGGGGATACGGAATCAATACAATCCATTACATAATCAAACTTGTTCGATTTTATCAATTCTATGTTATCATCAGGACTTTGAAACTTTGAGATGACGGTCAGGTCTAGATTAGGATTGATATCTAACATTCGCTGTTTCATGATCTCAGCTTTAGACTGACCTACGGTGCTATTCAATGCGGGTAGTTGTCTGTTTTTATTCGTGGGATCAACTGTGTCGCCATCAATGATGGTCATTTTTCCAATCCCCGCCCTGCATATAAATTCAGCAGCAAAACTTCCAACACCGCCTAATCCAACAATTAAAACATTGGCATTCACTAGACGTTCTAACTTTTCTGTACCTACCAATAATTCAGTTCTTTCTAACCAAGGTGCAATAGACATAAATGCAAAGATATTGTCAGAAATTGAAACGCATATCAGCTTTGATGTATTTTCGTAGAAGTATGACGTTTCGCATTACATTAATTGCAGCCCTAGGATATATTTCAAATTCCCTTTTGGGACAAACATCAAAGAGTGATGTTGATCTCATTTCATACAATCCCAAAATAAGCGCTCCTGCCAAAATTGCACTTAAACAATTGTCAAATAATAAAATATCGCTATTTGACGATGAAAATAATATATTCATAACTTTTCAATCTACTACAAGCAATCAATATTGGAAAAACCAATCTCAATTCTCATCCTCTCACTTTGATTCAGAATTCCCATTAAGCAATGGCCAATACATCATTACGGCACGATTAAATACATCTGATGTAAGTCAATTTTTACTAGATGATCATTTAGTTCATTTAGAGGTTGCATCTAGATTGAATGCACCACGACCACTAGATGATAGATCTAAATCAAAAAGCCAGGTTGATCAGTTACATAATTTAAAAGATCCAGGACCCATTAAAGGTGAAGATGTCATAGTAGGAGTAGTAGATATTGGTTTTCAAACTACACATCCCACTTTTTACAACGAAAATGGATCAAAGTACAGGGTGAAACGTTTTTGGCATCAAGGCTATCCCAACCAAGATGGTCCAAAACCGTTTAGATATGGCATATTGTTTTCTGATCAGAGTAGTATCTTGAAAGCGGTTGATTATGACGGATCTCATGGTACTCACGTAGCTGGAATTGCTGCTGGTTCAGGATATAAAAGTCCTGATTTAAAATTCTCTGGTATGGCGCCCAATGCTGATTTGGTTTTTGTGGGAATTAAATACAAGAACGACACTTTAAATGGCAGTGCATTAGGTGATCTGATTGTGGCGAATTCAACAATTCTAGATGGATTCCAATACATTTTCAATTATGCTGATTCAGTTGATAAACCCGTAGTTTCAAATTTGAGTTGGGGAATGCATACTGGTCCACATGACGGAACTTCCCTGTTTGATTTATCACTGGAATCAATGTTGAACAAGAATTACACCTTTAGGAACAGCAATAAAGGAAAAGTATTGGTGGGAGCAAACGGAAACAGCGCTAGAGAGAACATGCACATTGAATTCGATTTAAACAACGATACTATTGAAACACTCGCGATGGATAGAAGTCGTGAATATTATAAAACAGAAAACGTGTATTGTGATTTCTGGGCTGAAAAAGATGCCAATATTCAGATGAAAATTTCCTTAATTGATTCACAAAACAACGAATTAGTTTCAACTAACTATTTCAATTTTCACAGTGATTCATATAAGAAAGTGGTGTTGAATCAAGGCAATGATTCGTTACAAATAGTTTTATCATCCCAAAAGAAATACATAAACAACGAGAAGTCGAACGTATTACTAATGGCCGAAGCCAACTCAAATAAAAGGTTCATCAAAATATCTTTTGCAGGTAATGGTGTTTTACACGGTTGGAATTCAGGTAGAACCTACGAATGGACATCAGGTACTTTCAGGAGCTATATCAGAAGTTTAAAACCATCAAACTGGATAGAAGGAGATGAAATGTATACTGTCATCGAAAACGGAGGTACATCTAAAGCAATTCTAGCCGTAGGTGCCTATAACAATCGAGTTAATTGGATCAATGCAGCGGGGGAGTTTAAGTCGGATTCTGCTGTTGCAGAAGGACAAATTGCAGGTTTCAGTAGCAATGGCCCAACCGTTGATGGTAGATTAAAACCCAATATCAGTGCTCCGGGCCAGTATATTACTTCCAGCTACCACAAAGATCAACTTCCGGGATGGCTAATGCCGTATGTTTTGCACATTGATTCATTTAATAACGATAAAGTATATTATGCTATGGCAAGTGGAACTTCAATGGCTGCACCACATGCCGCAGGTATCGTAGCATTGTTATTGCAACACACCAGAGGAAATTTGACGTATTCTCAAATGATAGAGTTGATTCAATCATCGGCAAAAAAAGATGAATTCACTGGATCTAATGAAAACAACATCTATGGACACGGCAAAATTCAAGCTTTTAGTACCTATATGGCTTCAAGTATATTTGCTAATACACAAAGTCACGAGCCTAAAAGTCAAATTCAGCCTTGGTTTCTGAAAGATGGAAATCAAATGGAAATCAAAGGAATTCCACAGAATCTAGATTTAAACATGGTAATTTATGATTTATCTGGAAGAACTGTATTTCAAGAATCCATAGGTCAAAAACGAGACTTGAACATCACAGACCTGAGAATACCAATAAATGGAGTTTATATCATAAGATTAACAGGAGAGGGGTTGTTAAGTTCAACGTTGGTTGTTTTCTAGTTTCAGCAAATATTAGTTGTCTGACTTCGACACTAGATAAGAATTTACGTGTCGACTTTTCTTCTCTTCGTAAATGTCTGAAATCTTAACCATAATGCCGGTTTCTTCAACACCCCCAAAATGATCATTTATGGCTGTACCAAAAGTTTTCATTGTTGGACTCAAACTCATGTAGCTATTAAATAGCGGCGGTACTTGTTCACCCAACTGTCTTACATTTTGACTCAATAAATTGTAGGCGGGCTTATATTCAAGGCCTTTTATTTCATCTGAAAAGGCTTGATTGAAAGTCCATTTCAAGGGACACACCGGGGTAACCAATTTTTCCGTATCGGGGAAAAAAGTCCACATAAAAGTTAAGATCAAATCGCGAGCCTCGCGGTTGAAATTTGTGTACATGGTGATTTTTCCAAAGAAATATTCCATGTCGGGATAGTCTACAACCAATGCTCCAAGGCCATCCCAAAGATTATCTAAAGAAAAAATGCCTTTTTTACTGTCTTTTGAAGGTTGGTAATTGGGTTGCACAAAACTTCGTCCGAGCTCAATGGTCTTGGGAAAATAGGTTGATATCAAATCATCTGAAAACGATAAGATTTCAGTGGTTGATAAATGGTATTTACCTTCAGAATCTTGGTTGTCTTTACAGAATGCAAACCTATATCCACCAACAATCTCTTGATCTTCTGAATTCCACACAATCAATTGATTGTATGCATATTCACCCTGATCAAACTCATCTAAATCTAGATCTTTACCCGTTCCACCTCCGGCCTCTCTGAATGACCACTCTCTGAGCCTTCCAATTTCACGTAAAAGGTTTGGTTTATTATTGCCGTTGAAAATATAAATCTGGTTATTGGCTTTATTGGTGTTGCGAACAAAGATATCCGAAGTCAGCTCTTTTGTAAGTAATTCTCTATTTACCCTGTCAGCGATAGGTGTCATATAAGGTGCAAAATAAGGGAAAGATTTAATATTCCGTTAATAAATTGCCTTTGAGCAGGTAAACCAATTTCTTGATTTTTTGAGCCACATCGAAGGGATTTCCTTGAGATATCTTCTCGGCAGGAATCGGTTTTCCGAAATAAATATGGATGTCTTTTCCTCTTGCTTTGAACATTTCATCTGGCAAGGTGAACATCTCAAAGTTGATTTTTATTCCAAAGACTTTTCTTATCGCTGAAATACGATAAAACCTTTCTGTATTTCGACCGTCAATAAATACAGGAACGATGGGGATTTGATTTTGTCGAGACTTTACCACCACGCTTTTTTGCCAATCGAGATCTGTAATATGACCGTCAATTTTTCGAGAAACATATCCCGAGGGAAAAATAAGAACACATTTACCAGAAGAGTATGCCTGTGTTATCTGAGCAAGGTTATTTCTATCTGATTTTCCTACTTTGTTTACTGCAATAAAATACGGACTCAATGGTTTGATGTTCATCAAAATATCATTGGCCAAAAAAATCAAATCATCTCTAACCTCTGATGCACCTTTTAATAAGGCCATGCCATCAATACCACCCAACGGGTGATTTGCAGCTAATATACATCCGCCTGTTTTGGGTATATGTTCTAACCCGTGACAAATAATATTGATCTTTAACTCATTGAAAACTACATCAACAAATTCCTTCCCTTGGGTACCATGTCCTTTACGAAGAATTTCATTGATGTAGTCTTGATGTATGAATCGTTTAAACCAATTCAAAATGAATCGAGGGATTTGTTTCAAGAGTTTGGGATTTTTACTCCTGATGATTTCGTCAATATTGATTTGAATCGGTTTGTCTGTCATAATTTATAAAATTGTGGCCTTTGTTGCATCCAAAATAGCAAATGCTGAAGCAGATGAATCAGATTCTGAATAAACGCGTAAAACCGGTTCGGTGCCAGATGGCCTAATCATTACCCAAGAGCCATTATCTAAATGAAACTTGAAACCATCCGTATCTTCCATTTTTACAACTTTGTAAGATCCAAATTTTTCATAAGTACCTGATTTACATTTATCAATGATTGATAGCTTCAATTCATTATTTATATGAAGATCGTATCTTTCAACTGCAAATGAACCTACTTTCGAATATACATCTTGAATCAATTGTGATACTGATTTTCCAGTTTTTGCCATGTACTCCATCAATACTAACCCCATCCAAACACCGTCTCTTTCAGGTATATGACCTTTGATGGCTATTCCACCGCTTTCCTCAGCGCCAATCAAAACATCGTCAGTGACCATGTATTCACAAATGTACTTAAAGCCAATTTTTGTGGTAATTGATTCTAGCCCTTTTAGCTCACACAACTTTTGAACCTTATCACTCACAGAGAAGCTTTTAACCACTTTCCCACTGAAACCTTTAAACTCAGTAAGGTACTCTATCAGTAACAATATCAAGTGATGTGAATCTACGAACTTTCCGTTTTCATCAAAGAAACCAATTCTGTCTGCATCTCCATCAGTCGCTAATCCAACACTGAATTGTTTGTTAGCAGCGATCATTTCAGAAATCTCAGGAAGATTTTTAAGAATGGGCTCCGGTGCTCTTCCTTCAAATCCAGGATTGTAGTCTCCATGAAGAATTGTGGCTTTCGGAAGCAATCTTTTTACCAATCGCTGTCCAGCGCCATACATCGCATCGTAAACCAATCCCGCCGAGATGGAATCTAATGCTTCCATGTCAAAATTCTGTTTACAATGTTCTAAGTACATGTCTTCAAATGCACCGAAAGATATCAATCCAGATTCAACCAATTCGTCAAATTTGCGGCTTGGCGTGATTTCCAAATCGGGAATCAAATTCTCGACTTCAGTAACGGTATCTGGAGTCGCTGGACCGCCATAATGAGCTTTGATTTTATATCCGTTGTAGCTTGGAGGGTTATGCGAAGCCGTGATAATGATTCCGAGTCCAGCATTGAGCGTGTTTGCTGCTAGTGATATCATGGGCGTAGAAACAAAACCTTCCGACATAACCACTTGTATTCCATGCGCTGCAATAACCGTTGCTGTTTCTTCTGCAAACATTTCTCCTCCAAAACGGCAATCATGTCCAACAACCACTTTTTGCGGTAAATTTTGGGTCTTTAACCACTCTGCTGTTGCAAAAGCAACTCTTCTAACATTTGCCGTGTTAAACTCGTCTGCAATGATTTCTCTCCAGCCGTCAGTTCCGAATTTTATTTTATACATCTCTTTTAATTTCAATATTTTAAATATGTCTATTTGAATAGGTTATTCAAATGCATTTATTCCTGTAATTTCCATTCCTAAAATCAATAAATGAATGTCATGTGTGCCTTCATAAGTAATTACAGACTCTAGGTTCATCATATGTCGCATTATTGGATATTCACCCGTAATGCCCATGCCACCCAACATTTGTCGGCTTTCACGGGCGATATTCAAGGCCATTTCTACGTTGTTTCTTTTTGCGAGGGATATTTGAGCGGGCGTAGCCTTATCAGCATCCATCAATTGACCTAAACGCCATGTTAATACTTGTGCTTTGGTGATTTCGGTAAGCATTTCACTGAGCTTTTTTTGCTGCAACTGAAAAGATCCAATAGGCTTTCCAAATTGATGACGTTCTAGACTATATCTTCTTGCTGTATCATAGCAATCCATGGCAGCGCCAATGGCTCCCCAACTGATTCCATAACGTGCAGAATTCAAGCAAGTTAATGGCCCTTTAAGTCCAACCACACCAGGTAAAATATTTGATTTTGGAACTCTTACATGGTCAAAAACCAATTCACCCGTTGCGCTGGCACGCAAACTCCATTTGTTGTGGGTAGTAGGGGTACTGAAACCCTGCATGCCTCTTTCAACAATCAATCCTTGCACTTTTCCCTCTGGATTTTTAGCCCAAACAACGGCTACATCGCAATAAGGTGAATTACTGATCCACATTTTCGCACCATTCAAGATAACATGATCACCATCATCTGTAAATGATGTGGTCATTCCCGCAGGATTCGATCCATGGTCTGGTTCAGTAAGTCCAAAGCTTCCCAGCCATTCACCCGATGCTAATTTGGGCAAATATTTCTGTTTTTGTTCCTCAGATCCAAACTTATAGATGGGATACATGACTAAAGAGCCTTGAACAGATGCCGTGCTGCGAATTCCGCTGTCACAGCGCTCTAATTCTTGCATGATCAAACCATAAGTGGTATAGTCCATGCCACCACATCCGTATTCTGAAGGGAGTTGCGGACCGAAAGCACCTATTTCACCTAAACCTTTTACCAAAAACTGAGGAAATTCAGACAATTGAGCATAATGCTCAATTATGGGAGATACATTTTTCTTAACCCAATTTCTGACAGAATCTCTTATCAACTTTTGTTCATCAGAGAGCAAATCATCTACACCGTAAAAATCTGGGGCGATAAATTTGTCTTTTCCTCTGTTGGATTCGTAAAGTTCATCTAAATTTGAAATGCTCATAATTGCAATCTACGCAAAAGTAAGATTCTATAAATGCACTATTCCTAATTTTAAATAAACAATATGTTAATCCTTGTGAGTGTCAATGACCTTCGAGTTAGAATACCGGTTGGTTTTTATCCTGAAGAAATAACTTTGAAAACCGATGTTTTTATCACTGTAAAGGTAAAATACCAGTCCCAAAGTATTGATGATGATTTGAATAAAACCATTGATTATCAAAAGATAGGAGAGTCAGTTAAGCAGTTGTCACAAGCATCCTTTAAATTGCTTGAGACCTTCGCCGAAAAATTAATTGAACAGCTTTCATCTCTTTATGCCCACTTGGATTTGCAATGTATCTCAGTTGCAATAAAAAAAATGCACATTCTTGAAGCCGGAATAGACGCCCAAAGTCATGAGGTTTTCGTCGAAAAAAACGAATTTCAAGAACGTTAAATCCTTTGTTAGCAATTATATTTGAACAATGAAAATAGTAGGTTTGATTGCCGCCCTCCTTATTTCTAATTTGTGCTTGTCGCAGACTAGTTCCGTAAAGGGTTGGGTATTCGATCAACGCTCCTTAGAAACGATTCCTAACGCGGTGATTGTTAACAGCGCGAACAATCAATATTCTAAATCGAATTTATCTGGTTTTTTTCAAATTAGATCTGGAAATGGCGATCAACGATTCATCATTGCAGCACCAGGGTATCGTCCTGTGTTGATTGAAATTGATGTATACGGCGAATCTGAAAAAAACATCTTCCTGGAGCCCGTCTATTTTGATGAACAAGACAGCACCAATCAAATTGTCAATCTGCACACCAGTGATATTTCGCACTATAAACTCCTTAAACGACAAATTCTACAATACAAAACCATATTAAGTATCAGTGATCCCATCAAATTGCTTCAATTTTTACCCGGAGTTAGTGGTGGTTTCGAAGGATTATCTTCGTCATTTGTTCGCGGTAGCAATGCAGATCAAAACCTCATGCTCATGAATGGATTGCCAGTTTATGGAAACGGGCATATTTGGGGACTATTAAGCAATTACAACCCTGAAATCCTAAAAAGCACTGAATTATATCGAGGTATTGCTCCCGCAAGATTTGGAAATAGAGCTGGGGGAGGAGTATTGGATGTTATAACAACCGGTGGAAATGCTGAAGCATGGAAAGGGAATATCAATTTTGATTTAGCTACAATGAATTTTGCTGTTGATGGTCCTTTAGATAAAGCTGGTAAATGGACAACCTCTCTAGCTTACAGACGTAGTTACCTTGATTTGTTGCTTCAATCGCTTTCTCCCGATGCTTCGAATTCATTGATAGGCAATGTTCATGATTTTAACTTTAAGTTAGATTTTAAAGAATCTCGAGATAGACATTGGAGCTTTTGGACCTATAACGGTAGAGATAAATATGGCTTGAAATTTGGCGACCTAATAACAGATTCTTTAGGAAGATCAGCCGACATTGAATTTGGGTGGACATGGACTTGGCAGAATACATTGGGAGGGGTGTCACTATCCCAAAAACTCTCAAAAGACCACTTTATGCACGCTCAGTTAGGTCTTTCGAGATATTCATATAAGAATATGCTCGATGCAAAATCACTGTTTACCTCCAATAACGGGATCGAAACCAATGAAGGGTTTGAGCATATGAGAAATGCCATTACAGATATTTCTTTGAATGTAGATTTTGATTATTTAATCGGGCCTAAATCCAGCCTCAAATATGGAACACATTGGGTAACCCATCATATGAAACCGGGAGAATTAGATGTTTTCCTTAAAACCAACAGTACCGTTCAAACAGATACCCTATACGGAACATGGAATACCAACTTGGTTTCAGAGTTCTCAAACTATGCTGAGTTAGAGTTTCACCCCAATCCTTATTTGAGTTTAAATTTAGGAGGAAGAATTTGGACCTATTTATCTGCTGAAAACACCTATTTACGCTTCGAACCCCGATTAACCATCAATCAAATGTTAGAAGGTAAAAAGAGAATACAACTTGGCTTAGGAATTAACAACCAAGGTATACACCAGTTATCTAACGTTACAGGAATCTTACCACAAGATGTGTGGTTCCCAACAACAGGTAAGTTAAAACCTCAACAAACAACTCAAGTTTCAGCCGCCTTCATACAACCTTTGAAAGAAGGCTGGGAGTTATCGATTGAAGGATATTACAAGTATTTTTCTGGAATCACGGATGTACTGCCTTCGAGAGATGAAAAACTGTCTTTAGCCTATTGGGAGAAAAGTGTGATTCAAGGTACCGGAAACTCTCAAGGTCTAGAATTTCTACTGACCAAAAGATCAGGTATGTTGAATTCAATTGTTTCTTACACGTTAAGTTCAACAACTCGACTTTTTGACGATTTAAATTATGGTGATGAATTCTATTTTAGATGGGATAGAACGCACAAGTTTGCTGTTCAAATGGTATATCAACAAACAGAAGAATTAAGTTTCCATTGCAATTTTGTCTACATGTCTGGGAATCCGGTTACAGTGCCAACCGCTAAGTTTTTCACTCCTGATGGAAGATTGGTTTACGACTACAGTTACAAAAACAATTATCGATTACCCGATTATCAGAGGTTAGATGTTGGTTTCACCAAAGAAATCAACTCCTCCAATAGATTTGATTACAGAGAATTTTACGGTGTGAACATTTACAATGTACTTGGAAAGAACAATGTTATGGTGGCAAGATTCCAAGATAGCAATACTGTTCCTGGCGAAATAAATTTAATTGGAACGGGCTATTTCCCGTTTATGCCATCAGCCTTTTATAGAATTGAATTTTAATGAAGAACTTCAGAGCATTATATTGGATTTTTGGACTTTCCTTTTTCACGTCGTGTGATAAAGATCTACCAACCGACGGTGTTGAATTTAAAAAGCGTTTGGTTGTTTACGCTTTTGCTGATAACGATAATGTTATACAGGTTAAAGTAGCAAAATCACTGGCAATCAATGATACTGCTGGGGCAGATCCCATAGAAAATGCCGTTGTCAAAATCCTAGACCAATCAACTTCAAAGGAAGAAATACTCAACTATTCATTTTTAAATGGCGGTTCTTATAACACCAATTACAAACCTAAATTAGGTAATAAGTATTCGTTGTCTGTTGAATATAAGGATTTTCCAATGGTTTACGGACAATTCGAAATCCCTCAGTCATTTGTAGCTGGTAAAGCAACATGGAGAGATTCAACCAATAAAGATTCAATAGGATTTTACACGGGTACCATTAGTTTCAATATTAAGGACCCCGGAAATGAATTGAATTTTTATGAAATAGGCATTTTTAGATACCAAGCATTACTCAACGAATGGATTCTTATGCCGGTTCTTCCTGAAAATCCAGAAATTGCTGAAAATCCAGTGACGAACTCAGATGGGGCACTCATCTTGGAAGATGTGGGATTTAATGGACAAACAAAATTACTCAAGTTTTCTACTCCATATGGATATTCATCGGGTTTTCCCTATAGATTTCTAGTGGTGGTAAAAAGCTTGAGTCCTGATTATTTTAAATACATGAAATCTGTTGGTGATTATCAAACACAAGGTGGACCATTTTCCGATCCATCTCCAATATTTACGAATATGCAAGGTGGGATAGGAATATGTGCAGGAGCTTCTATTACAAAGGATACCATTAGATGAGTATTGAAACAAACAAAATTTCCATAAAAAATGCTCGTCAACACAACCTTCAAGGCATTGACGTAGAATTTGAACAAAATTCTTTTACTGTTGTTACTGGGGTTTCGGGCTCTGGTAAATCAAGCCTCGTTTTTGATACCCTTTTTGCAGAAGGTCAAAGACGATATGTAGAATCTCTGAGTGCTTACGCTAGACAGTTTATGGGTAGAATGAAGAAGCCTGCCGTAGATTTCATTGAAGGATTATGTCCGGCAATAGCCATCGAGCAAAAAGTAAATACACACAACCCGAGAAGTACAGTTGCAACATCAACTGAAATTTATGATTATCTGAAGCTATTGTATTCTAGAGTGGGTAAAACCATTTCTCCCATATCGGGTAGAGAAGTAAAGAGAGATACACCCCAAGACGTATTTAATTTTTGCAATTCATTGGAAGATGGCGAACTCATCCTAATTTTATCGCCAATTAAAGATGAATCCCCTGATTTATTGTCTATCATTCAGAAAAAGGGATTTTCAAGAATTTATTCGAATCAGGAAATATTTAAAGTTGATGACTTAATTGAAAACAATACTGAACTTGATCTAAATCAATCATTTATTGTTATTGACAGAATTAAAATTGATAAAGAATCTGACGACTTTACCTCGAGGTTGTTTGATTCCATTGAAACGGCTTTTTGGGAATCTAACGGTGACTGTGTAATCATCAATCACAAAACTCACGAGCAATTTGATTTCAACAATAGATTTGAACTTGACGGAATCACCTTTGAAATTCCATCCAAAGACTTTCTGAGCTTTAACAATCCGTATGGCGCTTGCAAAAAATGCGAGGGATTTGGATCTGTTTTGGGAATAGATGAGGATTTGGTCATTCCAGATAATTCTCTCAGCATTTATGAAGGGTGTGTAGCTCCTTGGAGAGGTGAAATAATGGGAGAGTGGAAAGAGCATTTCATCAAAGCCGCTGTAAAGATTGAGTTTCCCATTCATCGGGCTTATGCCGATTTAACATCCCAAGAAAAAAACATCCTCTGGAAAGGAAACGGCAAAATCTTAGGAATAAATGATTTTTTCAAACACCTCGAAGAGAATAATTACAAAATTCAATATCGGGTTCTAGCCGCACGATACCGTGGTAAAACCGTTTGCCCTGATTGCAGGGGCACAAGACTTCGGAAAGAAGCGGGTTATGTTAAAATTGCCAATACCAGTATTCAAGATTTATTGCTAAAAACAGTAGACGACGCGCACGATTTCTTCCATAACATTGAACTTTCAAGCACAGATACAGAAATTGCTACTCGAATTCTTCAAGAAATTGAAACTAGGCTTGGTTTTTTAAAGGCCGTGGGATTGGGATATTTATCTCTGAGTAGACTATCTAACTCGTTAAGCGGAGGTGAGAGCCAGAGAATTAACTTGGCAACCAATTTAGGTTCAAACTTGACGGGTTCAATGTATATTCTCGATGAACCAAGTATTGGCCTACATTCTAGAGATACAGAACGACTTATTGGTGTTTTAAAGGAGCTACAATCTGAGGGAAATACAGTGATAGTAGTTGAACATGACGAAGATGTCATGAAACAAGCAGATAGAATCATCGATATTGGTCCTTTTGCCGGTAGTCAAGGCGGAAAACTGATTTTCAATGGTGATTTCCAGCAGTTATTGGACTCCAATGAGAGTCTAACGGGAAGTTATCTTTCAGGCAAGAACAAGATTGAAGTACCTATTTTGCGTAAACCAGCGTCTAAAATTTCATTGTTGGGTGCCCAAGCAAATAATTTAAAGAACATTTCCATTGACATTCCCTTGAATTCATTGGTTGCCGTTTCAGGAGTTTCTGGTTCAGGAAAGACCACCTTGATAAAACAAGTTTTGTATCCTGCTTTAGCCAGAGAATTGAAACAATTCACCACAGCCAAACCGGGTACATTTAAAAAATTAGAAGGTGATCTGCATTTGTTGAAATCGGTTGAATTTGTAGATCAAAATCCCATTGGTAAGAGTTCTCGATCTAATCCAGTGACCTATGTGAAAGCGTATGATGATATTCGTGAGTTGTATTCGAAAACATCTGTATCAAAGCGCAATGGATTTAAACCTTCTCATTTCTCTTTCAACGTAGATGGCGGTCGCTGCGACAATTGTCAAGGCGAAGGTGAAACGGTCATTGAAATGCAGTTCATGGCCGACATCAAACTGACTTGCGAAGTTTGTAACGGACGAAGATTTAAGAAAGAAGTCCTAGAATCAGAATATAACGGCAAGAACATTTCAGATGTTTTAGATCTAACTGTTGATGATGCTGTTACCTTTTTTCAGTCCGAAAAAAATATCGTAGAGAAATTACTTCCTTTACAAAAAGTAGGACTCGGTTATGTCAAACTCGGACAAGGAAGCAACACATTAAGCGGAGGAGAGGCCCAAAGAGTGAAGTTAGCCTTTTATTTAAGTAAAGCCAATCCTTTTAAAGAGGGAGGAGTGATGTTCATCTTTGACGAGCCAACCACTGGACTACACTTTTATGATATTCAAAAACTACTGACTTCGTTCAATGCTTTAATAGAACAAGGGAACACCGTTTTATGTATTGAGCACAATCTAGATGTAATAAAATGCGCCGATTGGATCATTGATTTAGGTCCCGAGGCAGGAGATGCAGGTGGAAGCTTGGTTTTTCAAGGTCCCACCCCTCAAATCCTTAATATTCCTGAAAGTATTACAGCTCGTTATCTAAAAGAGAAATTTGAGTCTTGAATATACCTGAGTTTGTTTTGATTTCAATCAAGTAAACCCCATTTTTTACTTTTGAGGGAAGCGTCAATGAGTTGCCGTTAACCTCAGTTTTTCCTACAAACTTACCTGTTAAATCAAACAAGTTTCCTGATTCAATCTTGGTGTCTTTATTTTGAAAACTAATTGCAAGTTTCTGCCCTGACTTGATTGGGTTTGGATAAACTCGCATATTTGATTTCTGAAAAGACAAAGCATTTAAATTGTTGGATTTAAATTCCTCGGTAGTTGAAAAAACACAAGGATTTTCAAAAGTTAAAGAGGCCTTGGGTTGTACCGAGTGATAGACGTTCAAAATCTGACTCGGTGAATCTACAAAATCATATTCAAATGAAGCTAAATTAGATAATATTAAACCATTGTTATCATTGATTCTCCATTCGTGAATGGCTTGGTTTGTGTCAATAGACGATTCAAACTTATACTTAAAGTCATTTATCCAACTGCTTGAAAAGCTAGCATCCATAGAATCTACCAATTTTAAATTGATTTCATCGGAAAGTGCCGATTGACAATTTTCATTGCTGGTATAAAAGAAGACATAGGCTTCTTTATTAACGCCCGAGATAGTGACATCATTGGTGGTTGAGTATCGTTTGGTGCCTTTGCTCGATACGATCCAAATGGTATCCAATGCATTGAAATTGTTGAAATTAACAGGTACGTTTATTTGTTTGTAACCGCAACCTTCTGTTGCAGATAACTTTAAATCAAATCGAGGAGTATCAATAACATTCACCCTTAAATCGATAGACTTCGAATAATATCCGCAGGCCAATTGATTGGAATCCAAAACACTAGCGGTAAATCTTTTGAATTTTGATGCCGTTATTGTGAAGGATGTATCTGCGGTAGATGTGCTGTCAAAGGTCCAAGAGTAATTTGGTTTGTTCAAAAGGTTACTAAGTAGGAATTGCACTTTATTACCAAAACAAGGAGTAGAATCAGAGGCAGTAAATTTGAAATCTATGTCTTTACATCCTGTTCCAGTTCCAGTGATTTTGGCAATTTTGGTTATACCACAATAATATTTAGTATTAGCACGCAACCAAAATTCAACTTTATCATAAGGATTTGTAATTGATATGGTTTGGGAATCTGTGGTTTTACCTCCTGATGGGTTTGCCCATGTCTTACCTTTATTAGTTGAATATTGATAACTGATCAAATCTCTTACTGCATTCCATTTAAAAGTAACCGAACTAATGGTTTTTCCACTAATTGAAATTGCCGGAGCTGCTAAGGTATCTGCTCCAAATATTTGCTTGGTATTAGATTCACTGATGCAGCCACCTGTATTTTTTGCCCAAACTTTAATAGAGTTTGATCCTAAGGACAAAGATTTTGTGATAAATGAATCAGTATCATATGGACCTGATGCGGAGGAGATAGAATAAGAATCCGTGAATCCATTTTTATCCGAAGTAAAGATCAATAGAGGTTCACCAATACAAGCACTGTCTCCATTACTTCCAAATGAAACATCAAATTTAGGGACTTTAAGCGCCAAGACAGAAATCTCCCGAGAATTTTGTTTACAACCATTGGTTCTTGTGGCTACCGCAAAGAACTTTCCGGCAGTATCTGTTTTAAGAGTCAAACCTGTTGTGCCGTTATTCCAAGTGTAGGAGTGATTGCTCATGGGCATAATTTCAATAGATGCTGTATCTCCCTCGCACAACGGAAGAATATTGCCATTGGTATTTAGAATAGGAGCAGAAGCTCCAATGAGTACATTGAAAGACAGGGTATCGTTCAATGAACTACCTTTTGAATTAAAACTTCTCAAAATGGCTATACGTGCACCTGTGGTTGAATACTGAACAGTAGGGGTGGAGTCAGTAGAAGTGGAAGGGGTTCCTCCTGGGAAACTCCAAGAATAGGAGGTGGGGTTATTGGTTGATGACGCGGAAAATTGATTCTGAGCAAAAGTACATGCTACAGTAGATTTCAAGCTAGCCTTTGCTCTAGGCAAAAGGGTACTTGGTGAAATGGAAATGGTTTTATTGTAGATGACATCTCCGCCGGTACCGCCGTTATTATCAGCTACATTCAATGCTATATAAAAGTTGATGTCGCCTACATTGCTGCTGGGAGCTGTCCATTCAAATACCCATGCAGCAGAGTCGGTTGCAACAGCTCCGGTACCTTGACTGCTGTGTTCAACATAATAACGAGTAGAACCAGAAACTGTAGAACTAAAAGTACCAGTCCTGTTATTTAAACTACTGAATGTACCTGCTGCAGTATTATTTTTATTGAGAGCAGTAACCATGAATCCAAACTTAGATTTACCCGTTTCTTTATAAGAAAGTACAATTCTGTATGTGGAATCAGGTATATATCCATTTCCCGTAAAGTTGCCAGTCAATTTAATTCGACCATGATTGGTGCCGCTGGTTTGAAGTGAGTTTCCCGTATGACAAGAAGTACATGTACTTTCGTTGGGTGCCCCGGTTCTTGGTGATGAATTTCCACTGGAACTGCTGTGGATTTGGAACGTAGAAACCCCAAGTATCCCTAAAATAAAAATACTCGTTTTGATATAAAATGTCTTCATATGCTTGTATTAATGGACTCTATGTAAATATAGAGACAAAAATACATACCAAAACGTTTTCTCTTTCGTCTTATTATTTCTACCAATTATCTAACATTCTTGATACTAACACCTTTTGGGGTTATTTTTGCTTTTTTATGAGAAAACTTTTCATTGTCGCATTTAGTTTGCTTTCAAGCGGTTTGTTCGCTCAAGCAACAATGATCAAAAAGGTCAATGCGGTTCCCGGTAAATTGGTAATCCCTTATGAGCATTATGTTCTTCCAAACGGATTAGAGTTGATTGTGAGTGAAGATCACTCAGATCCAGTTGCTCACATTAACGTTACCTATCATGTAGGTTCTGCAAGAGAAACCCCAGGTAAATCAGGTTTTGCACACTTTTTTGAACATATGCTCTTTCAAGGTTCAAAGCATGTTGCTGATGAAGAGCACTTCAGAATTATCAAAGAATATGGAGGAGAAGTTAACGGTAATACAACCCGTGATAGAACGGTTTACGTTGAAACTTTCCCCTCTAATTTCACAGAAACAGCTCTCTGGATGGAAGCCGATCGTATGGGTTTCTTCTTAGAAGGATTTACCAAAGAGAAATTTGAAAATCAAAGAAGTACGGTAAAGAACGAAAAAGATGAAAGATATGATCAACCTTTTGGGTTCTTAATGGAAGTTAAAGACCAAGAGTTATACCCTTCTGATCACCCTTACAGCTGGTCTACTATTGGATTTGTGGATGACCTTGACAGAGCAGATAGCAACGATTTAAAGAACTTCTTCCTTCGTTGGTACGGCCCCAATAACGCGTGTATCATCGTTTCTGGTGATGTGAATGCTGCCGATGTTGTAAAATGGACAGAAAAATATTTCGGAGGAATTCCCGCCGGAAAAACCGTGAAAAAGAAGCGCGTTAAGCCCATTACCATCGAAAAAGAACGAGTGAAAAGCGTTCAAGATGCAAATGCTCCGGTGCCATTGATGTACATAACCTATCCAACGGTTCCTGCATACCATGAAGATGAAGCAGCTCTTGATTTGCTCGCTTATTTAATGGGTGGAACTAAATCTTCGGTTTTATACAAGCGTTTCTTAGATTCAGAAAAAGCACTCCAGTTGAACGTGAATAACAATCCTTTGAGTGTTATCAATCATGAATTAGCGGGTGAGTTTAGCTTTACTATGGTGGGCTATCCTTGGTCTGATATGTTTAAGATGAAGGATGAACTCATGAAAGTGGTAGACTCTTTCGAATTTAACAACTTCAGCAACGAAGATTTAAATCGTGCCAAGCAGAATCTTTTGTCTTCTTTTTCTGGGGGATTTGAGAGCGTTGAAAGAAAAGCAAATTTCTTGAGCACTGTTTGGTACCTAGATATTAAGAATGATTCTGGTGCTTTATATTCTCTTGCAGACGAAGCAAACAGATATCAAAAAATTACCCGTGATGATATTTTGAGAGTATACAGAAAGTATCTAAAAGGAAAATTCAATTCAGTGATTGATATTCAACCTTTGAGGGTTGCTGAAGGTGAAAAAGCTCCTAAATACGAAAGTGTTAATCCAAATGCCAATTATAAGAGCGTTGCTCTTGATCTGGAATACCAAAATCTCCAACTCAGAGAGGTAAAAGACAACTTTGATCGCAGCATTAGACCTACTCCAGCTCCAATCAAACCCGTTACAGTTCCAAAAATCAACAGATCAGAACTATCTAACGGAGTGAAAGTTTATACATCAAACTTCGATGAAACCTCAAGAGTGTATGTGACTTTTGGAGTTGAGGGTGGTGAATTACTTGAAAACGGAAAAGATGTTCCCTGGGGAGTTGCAAGCTTAACGGCTGCAATTCTAGGTGAGGGAACCAAGAATAAAACACCTGAACAATTGGAAAATGCCCTAGAAAAGTTAGGCGCTAGTATCGGATTTTCAAATAGTTCTACTGGATTTTCAGTTTACTTAGATTGCGAGAAATCAAACCTAAACGAAGCGGTGAAATTGATGGAAGAAATGATCTTTGAACCCCGTTGGGATGAAGCAGAATTTAAGAAAATCAGAAAACGTTCAGTTGAAGGAGCCAAAAGCAATTTGTCGTCTAGATCTTCAGGCATGTCTAATGCATGGGCTCGACTAAACTACGGAGAAAGTGCCTTCGGACATTACACTTCTCCAGATGAGTTATCTAAGGTTAGTATTGCAGATTGTAAAAAGTATTACGAGAATTATTTCAACTCAAATAATTCAAGATTGGTTGTTGTTGGACCTATTACTTCGGAAGAAGTGTCTCAAAAATTAAGTTTTTTCAGCAAACTTCCTAAAGCAAGTACTCAAATAGCTACACCTATTACACCTCAAGATTTTGCAACTTCGCAAATATTTGGTGTACAGTATACCGATGCAGAGCAAAGCGACATCATGATGGGCTTTAAATCGCTTCCTTACGATTATAAAGGCGATTTCTTCAAGAATGGCATCATGAACTTTGCGTTAGCTGGTAACTTTAATAGCCGTATGAATTTGAAGATTAGAGAAGAAAAAGGTTGGACTTACGGCATTAGAGGTGGTTTTAGCCCATCGTTTAAAAATATGCCTGGTTATTATGTGATTTCTGCGGGTGTAAAAGCTGAAACTACAGATAGTGCTATCAACGAGATTATCTGGATGGTAAATAAGTACAAGGAAGAGGGTATGACCAATGAAGAGTTTGAATTTACGAAGTCAGCTCTGATTGCTTCTCAAGCCCTTGATTATGAAACTTTAGGACAAAAGGCTGGATTTATTGCTCAAATGGCATCTAGAAATCTACCTGACAACTATGCTGATGAACAATTAGCAGTTCTTCAATCGTTGTCTAAAGACGAATTAAATGCACTTGCTAAGAAATATCTAGATACAGATAAAATGGTGATTGTTGTTGCTGGAGATATGGTTTTGTTGAAAGATCGTTTGGATCAATTAGGTCTTGGAAAGACCCAATTATTGAACAAAGACGGTTCTGGTAAAATTAAATACTACAAAGCCGGTTCTTCTAAGCACATCAAGAATTATCGCTAAAATTCGATAAATCTATATTTTAAAAGGCTCAACATTCTAAATTGTTGAGCCTTTTTTTATGCTATAAATTCCCATTAAATTGTCTAAAAATTGTGGGGAACAATCCATCAATATCTCGATTAAAACAACGATCTGAATGTATATTGCAGGTAATTGATTTTGAATATGGAAGAGAACAATATAAAGCCCGAAGAATTCAACGAAAGAATCATTCCCATTAACATCGAAGACGAAATGAAGACCGCTTACATCGATTATTCGATGTCGGTAATTGTGTCTCGCGCACTTCCTGATGTGAGAGATGGTTTGAAGCCAGTGCACCGTCGTGTACTTTACGGAATGGTTGATTTAGGTTTGGCATCCAATAGACCTTATAAGAAGTCAGCCCGTATCGTGGGTGAAGTACTAGGTAAATATCACCCCCATGGTGATTCATCTGTTTACGATACCATGGTGCGTATGGCCCAAAGCTGGAGTTTGAGGTATCCGTTTGTAGACGGACAAGGTAACTTTGGATCAATCGATGGTGATCCACCGGCTGCAATGCGTTACACCGAGGCAAGAATGAGAAAGATTGCCGAGGAAATGATGACAGATATCGACAAAGAAACGGTTGATTTTAGACCCAACTTTGACGAAAGTCTTTCAGAACCAACAGTTCTGCCAGCAAAAATACCAAATCTATTGGTAAACGGTGCTTCAGGTATTGCGGTAGGTATGGCTACCAATATGGCTCCCCACAATTTGACCGAAGTGTGTGAAGGTATCATCATGTACATTGACAACAACGATGTGACAGTTGCTGAATTGATGGAAGTGGTTAAAGGTCCAGATTTCCCAACCGGTTCAACTATTTATGGAGTAGAAGGCATCAAAGATGCATTTGAAACTGGACGTGGAAGAATTGTCATGCGCGGTAAAGCCGAATTTGAAACTTCAAAAACGGGCAAGGAAATGATTGTGGTAACTGAAGTCCCTTATCAAGTTTCTCCTCCACAAATCATCGTAAAAGCAGTTGATTTAATCCATGAAAAAGTGATTGAAGGAATATCGGCAGTTCGCGATGAAAGTGGTAGACAAGGTATGCGCATTGTGTTTGACTTGAAACGCGACGCCATCCCTAATGTTATATTAAATCAACTTTACAAGTATACCCCGCTTCAAAGCAGTTTCTCGGTGAACAACATTGCTTTGGTCAACGGAAAGCCTGAAATGCTTAATTTGAAGGATATGATTCGCCATTATGTGGCTCATAGACATCAAATCATCGTTCGCAGAACCGAATATTTGTTGAGCGAAGCTCGCAAGCGTATTCATATCTTGGAAGGACTTATTATCGCTTTAGATAATCTTGATGCAGTAATTGCTCTGATAAGAAATAGCAAGAACCCCGATGATGCAAAAAACGGGTTGATGGAACAATTCGGTTTATCGGAAATTCAGTCTAAAGCTATTCTGGATATGCGTTTACAGCGTTTAACCGGACTTGAAATCGAGAAAATTCGTGAAGAGTATCAAGCAATTTTGAAAGAAATCGCTTACTACGAGCAAATTTTGAGTGATAGAGATCTCAGAATGAGCATCATCAAAGATGAAACTCGTGAAGTAGCTGAAAAGTACGGCGACGAACGCAGAACTAAAATTGAATATAACGCTGAAGAAATCAACATAGAAGATTTGATTCCAAATGAAGAAGTGGTAATCACCATCTCTCATAAAGGATATATCAAACGTACCGCGTTGTCTGAATACAAAGAACAAAATAGAGGTGGACGCGGACTTCGTGGTGTAGCTCACAGAGATGAAGACTTTGTAGAACATTTATTTGTTGCAAGCACTCACAACTATTTATTGTTATTTACGGAGCAGGGTAGATGTTTCTGGTTGAAAGTATATGAAATTCCAGAAGGTGCCAAAGCAACAAAGGGTAGACCCATTCAAAACTTGATAAGTATCCCCAATGATGATAAAATCAAAGCCTATTTGAATGTTCTGAACCTAAAAGATCCTGAATATTTAGAAAACAACTTCATCGTACTTGTAACTAAAAATGGTATCATCAAGAAAACGTCTCTAGAAGCGTATAGTCGTCCTCGTGCAAACGGAATCAACGCCATCACAGTTAGAGATGGAGATGAATTGCTTCAAGCGAAAATGACCGATGGTGTAAGTGAAATTATCATCGCCAAGAGAAAAGGTAAAGCCATCAGATTCAGCGAAACTAAAGTTCGTCCTATGGGAAGAACTGCTGCTGGGGTTAGAGGTGTTACCCTAGAAGATGAAAACGATGAAGTAATTGGCATGATTTGTGTAAATCCCAACAAAGGAGTATCGAATATTTTGGTGGTAAGCGAAAATGGATACGGAAAACGTTCTGATTTAGATGATTATCGTGTTACAGGTCGCGGTGGAAAAGGGGTCAAAACAATCAGTATCACTGAGAAAACCGGTGTTCTTGTTGGAATTATGGATGTGAATGACGACGATGGACTAATGATCATCAATAGAAGTGGAATGACCATTCGTATGGCTATCGATAAACTTAGGGTTATTGGTAGAGCTGCTCAAGGTGTTAAGTTGATTAATATCAAGGGCAACGATAGCATTGCCAGCATAGCGAAAACTCCAAGAGAAGAAGATGAAGAAATTGAAATGGGTGAACTAGATGAAAATAACCTTCCGTCGGATAATTCCATCGATTCTTCTGATTCTGTAGCACCTACTGAGGAATAATATTAAGTTAGTCATTTATATACTTGTTATGAATTTAAATCTTTTAAAATCAGGACTTTTACTCGCAACTGTTTGCTTGAGCATGAGTGCAATGGCACAAAAAAGGTCTATTAACACTGCTGAATTTGCACTCGAAAGTGGAAATCCTGACGATCTAATCATCGCTCTTGAAGAAATCGAAAAAGCCCGTCAAAACGAAAAAACAAACAATGCAGCCAGAATGTGGCTCATCCGTTCAAAGGTTTACTCTACTGTTTTTGACAAAAAAGGCAATGAAATGATCAAACCATTGAGCAAAATGTCAGGTATGAAGTCGGCTGAATCTATCTTGAAGTTTTACGGACAAACTTCCGACAAAAAAACTTCTGTTGATTTAGAGGAAGCGCAATTTCAAGTGGGAGCGGCATTTGCTTCATCTTTCAATGAATCTATGACGTACTCTGAACAAATTGAAAAAGCCGGTTCAGATGAAATCAAGGGCAAATTGAATGACACGATGGTCATCTATTATCAATATTTGCTTGATTTATATTCCAAGTTAGATACAGGAATGATCAATAATTTGAAAGGGCAGAAGGTAGAACGTGACTTTTTTGTAGAGAGAATTGCATTTTTTGCATTGAGTAATTCAAATCTTGAAAATAGAAAAAAAATCATGGAAGATTTGGTAGCTAAAGAGCGCCCAACACCTTTAATGATTGAGAGTTATTCAAAAGAATTAATGACCTCAGGTGATACAGTAGGTGCTTACAGAGTAATTAAAAATGCTTTGGTAAAAACCAACTACGACAACGACATATTTAACGTTTTAGTTAACTATTACCTGTCTATCAACAAAGAAGAAAAGTTGATGGAAGAAATCCAAGGTCAAATCCAAGAGAATCCAAATTCTCGAATTTATTGGATTAGAGGATATTTAAATGAAAAAACGCAAAAATACGATGAAGCTACAGCAGATTACAAAAAATCACGCGAGTTAGACGAATTTAATTATGATGCCAACTGGAATTTGGGTGTTTGTTTGATGAAATATGAAACCCGTAAACTTCTTGAAGGAAAAACTCCAAGCGATCCAGCGGCAAAAGCAAAAATTGAACAACAGCGTATTAAATTGTTCCAGGAAGCTAAAGGTTACTTAGAATTTGCCTTGGAAAATCCAGATTATTCAAAAACTGAATTAAAAGACATTTCTAAAGCTCTTAGAACTTGCTGCTTGGAATTAAACGACAACAAATGCGCGGGTGATTACAGAGATAAGATTCGTGAATTGGAAGGATTTTCATTAAGTGTTGGTGACAAGTTTATTTATCAAATTGATGGAAATTCCAACAGCATGGATATTAGTTACCAGAATAACAGAAATACCGTTTCAACAATTTCTTTAAAAGCAGATCCAAAGAAAGGGATTTCTGTAGAAAAGGAATTTGCAGCTGCAGGTTGGGTAAAAAACGGATATGTATGGCAAAAGGAATTTGAATACACAGACAAATCAGATATGTTGAGTTTGAGCGTTCGTGTAAACGATGAAAGCACTGTAAAAGGATTGATCTTAGTAAACGGAGTAATTGTTGCTGAGAAAGAAGTAGATGGTCCTGAGACTAGATTCTATATTCAATTCTAATAAAAAGGCAAGCGGGGATTAACAGTTCCCGCTTTCTTTTAACAATATAATTTAACATAATGTAAATTATCAAACTAATGTGTGATTAAAAAAGGCCTGCTTGTGGCAGGCCCTTTTTCTGTTATTTACTTACTGATATAGATGTCGATTCAATCAACATGCCGTTCTCGTTGAATACTTTGATGAAATAAATTCCCGATGATAAATTCAAATTGAAATCTGAAGATTCACCTGCAATCATCTTGTTGGAAACCATTTGCTGTCCGCTAGCATTCCAGATTTCAACAGATCCATTAATGAATGATTTCACTGCGAAATTTCCATCGTTTGGATTTGGATAAATTGAAATGGCATTTTTAAGGAAACTGTTCGAATTTACCGAGTTTAATATCAATGCATTAGAACTATCACTTAAACAACCTTGCCAACTTAAACATGCCACGTATCTACCCGTGTTTTTAGCATGGAAAAATTCGCCAGTTCCTACTTTTACTCCGTTTCTAAACCATTGAACTTGTCCGTAACCAGGATAATTTAATGGTCTCAAAGTATCAAAATCAACACCAATAGCCAATGTAGGTACTGAAAGGTTCACAGTTATTACATTACTTTTCAAACTATTGGGATTAGTACATTGATAATTTGTTGATACAACTACATGAAACTGATCCTTGTCTCTTAACGGAGGCATTACTTTGTAAGCATTTTGATTGGCTCCATTTATAGATGTATTGTTCTGATACCATTGGTAATTCAAAGTGATGTTATTCATGTCCTGATTGGTGAAATCAGATAAAATCAATAAGCTATCTGATTTACAAGGCGAATTGTTGCTCGAAATGATTTTAACATCTAAGGGAATCACTTTTCTGACGGTGATGTTCACTGATTCAGTATCACTGCCAATTTCGTTTTCGGAATATAAGATTAACTTGTAATTTCCCACACCTGAAAAATTGAATTTTGCCGTTGTGGATGTAGAATCCGTTGAATTAGTAAATGATGGTGCCCCACTTGAAAATCTCCAACGGGTCTTGGTTGGTGTAAATTCGGATTGGTCAATTACAGTTATGGTTTCATTTTGACAAACAACCTTATTAGAAATACTGAATTTCGCAATGGGTTTGTTGGTTTTTATCCATGCATCACTGGTGAAAACTCCTCTCCCATGTGTTGCAACCATCATCATTCCATCAGATTGTCTAAAATACAATCCGTCTACTCTTACAGCTCCCATTCCATCATTTTGAGCCACCCAATTGGGAGTTGTTGCTGAAATATCGCTGCATGCGTAAATTCCTAACTCTGTACCAATGATAACTTCACCGTCTTTGTATGGATTAGACAAAATACAATGTACCGGCATATTTGGTAGGTTTCCATCTATGGCTTTCCAGGATGTACCTCCATTGTATGAAACGTAAACGTTATTTACTCCGTAATTACTTAGCGTAGTAAATAAAGTATCTACATTTTCATTGTGTCCATGCAACCATGAAATGTTTCCAGCGTTTATACCTGATGAAATAGAGGTGAAAGTGGGAGTTCCACTATGTGCATTGTCTGCATACAATAATGCTCCAGATCCAGTTCCTACAAAAACTCTACACTTGCCATCACTTTTCTTCTGTATGGCTTGTAAAAAGCTGGCCTTTCCTAAAGATGAATTTCCAAATGAAATCGTGGAAGCACTGTTATAGTCATTGAAAATGCTGTTTCTGAAAAGAGATCCATCATTTTCAGCAGTAAACAAATAATCATTCACATAATCTAAGGTTGCCGCATTGATAAAGTTACCGGTGTTGTTGCTGTTTAGAATTTGTTCAAATGATTGCCATCCATCAGTGGTTCCATAAAATTGGTTATACACATACGATACCACCATTTTTTGGTCTGATTTCTTGGAAATGAAATTTAAACCTCCATCACCACCCCAAAGATTTTTTTCATCGTTTAATCCCGATACATCAAAGTAAACAGTGCCATTGTCTTGTGCTCCAGCTAACATAAGATGTGAGCCTTTTGTGTTTGACATTGATCCACCATAAAATTGAGTGACCAAATAACCATTATTGCGTTCTGCAAATGCGGTGCTGCTGTTTTGAGGATTGTTTTGAATGTTTGCGGCGTAAAATACACCACCATCTCCACCAATCAGAACTCTCTTTCCATCTGAATTATAAACAATTTGATGCTGATCAGCATGTACATAAGAACAATTCAATGTATTTTGATTGGCATTGTTGCTCCATTTCGATATTTGCGTCCAATTGCTTCCAGAGTTGGTAGATCTGAATAAATTTATTCCACCAATGATTACTTCCGATGCTTTTTGGGGATTAACAGCCATAATCAAGTCATACCATGCCTGTCCGCGAGTGAAATCTGTCGAAGGAATCCCTTGGTCAGCATCTGCAGGTTCAGTGACGGTGCTCCAATTAGAGCCTTGATTGAACGTGCGTGCAATAGATTCTACCTTTCCACCCGATTCAAAGACGGCGTAAATGGTATCTTTAGAACTGGGTGCACATGCAACCTCTACCCTTCCAGAAAGTGAATTATTATCGGTGTAGGCCACTGTAAACGAAGTTCCATTGTCGCTATACAGAACGCGTCCACCGCCTTTGTCGGAAGCTGTAGATCCTGAATTTCGGCGTGTACCTAACCAAATTCTGTTGTCGGCTCCAATCTCTAAGTCTGCAATGCAATACTTCAACGATGTACTAGGAATATTAGACATAACGTTAGTAAAAGAGCTTCCGCCGTTGGTGCTTCGCATTAAGCCTATGTTACTAACACTTCCGTTCCATTGTCCACCATAAAAATTGATGTCTGTCGCTACGTACAAGACACTGTTGCCATTTTCATTTCTTACAATTATGTCATTGATATAGAAATAATTGGCTGAATTACTCAAATGATTCCAAGTTGCACCGCCATCAGTAGATTTAAAAATCCCATAACCTCTAGAAGTGGTAGTAGTACTTCCGAAGCCTTCACCTGTACCCACGTATATGATTTTTGAATCATTAGGGTCAAAAGCCATGCAAGAAACTGTGATGTTCGCCCATATTCCGGAGACGTTTTTCCATTCACTAGTAGTACTTGTTATATCATTGTTATACCATAGTCCACCAGTGACACCGCCAGCCCATACTTTTTTCCCCGTATTATCATTCGGATCAAATGTAAGTGCTCTGGTTCTTCCCCCAACGTTATTTGGGCCGCGTGAAACCCAAGGTGAGGCTGAACTTCCTGGATTGGCTCGAAGTCCTATGTTTTTTTGATTTAACTTTTGAAGAGTCTCAAAAAGAACTTCAGGTGTGGGTCTTCCTAATGCAGGATCCATGGTCTCAATGTAATCTTGCTTCCAAAACTCTAATGGAGTTTCAGGGGTGATGTTTTGAGACTTTGAAATTGACTTATTCAGAGACTTTTTTGTCTTTTTTACAACTTTATTGTATTTTTTAATTTGTTTTAATTCAATTGATTGAGTTTGGCTAATTAAAGAACTAGTTGATGCAATTGAGAGAATAGAAAGTAAGAGTTTTATATTCATAAGATGTAAAATTTAATGTTATTCAACCCAACTTTTCCAGTAGTTTGGATCTTCTAAATTCAATGCTTCTTCGGTAATTTGAAGCGGATAAAAAGGATCTATCATTACAGCGAGTTCTTTGGTTTCTGTTTTACCAATACTCTTTTCAACGGTTCCAGGGTGTGGTCCGTGAGGAATTCCTTTTGGGTGTAAAGTAATCATTCCTCTTTCAACATGCTTTCTACTCATGAAATCACCATCAACATAATAAAGGATTTCATCGCTATCTACATTTGAATGGTTGTAAGGAGCAGGGATGGATTGAGGATGATAGTCATACATTCGAGGAACAAAGCTGCATATCACGAAATTTCGTCCTTCGAAAGTCTGATGTATTGGTGGTGGCATATGCAGTCTGCCGGTTATGGGTTCGAAATCATGGATGCTGAATCCATAGGGATAGCAGTATCCATCCCATCCAACGGCATCAAAAGGATGGGTAGCATATGTGTAAGGATACAAGAGGTTTTGTTTTTTAATAAATACCTTGAAATCACCCTTTTCATCATGGGTAATTAAGTTCTCTGGAAGTTTTATGTCTCGTTCACAATAGGGAGAGTGTTCTAAAAGTTGACCAAACGAATTTTGATATCTTTTGGGCGGATAAATTGGCGTAGGAGACTCAATGACCAACAAACGATTATTTTCATCGTTGAATTCCAATTGATAAATGGTACCTCTTGGAATCACCAAATAATCTCCATATTCAAATCTAATTTGACCGTAAATGGTTTTTAGGGTTCCGCTTCCTTCGTGAACAAATAAAACTTCATCTGAATCGGCATTTTTGAAGAAATAATCGGTCATGCTTTGCTTAGGAGCTGCAACGGATATGGTAATATCGGTATTCAACAATAAAGCTACTCTGCTTTTCAAATAATCATTGGTTGGCGGAGTTTTGAATGTAATAAAACTGCGGTTACGCATGTTTTTACTTTGGGCAACTTTTGGTTCCACATTGATGGGTTCACCAATATCTTTGACCAAAGTAGGAGGATGTGAATGGTATACCAATGAGTACATGGAATTAAATCCTTCAGTACTAATAAGTTCTTCAGCGTAAAGAGTTCCGTCAGGTTTGCGGAATTGTGTGTGTCTTTTACGCGGTACTTGACCAAGCTTGTAATAAAACGCCATAATTATAAAATTCCAACGAATATAATGAAGAATTCATGGAGGTTTATCCACGGATTGTCATCAAATTTCCCTAATTTCGGTAGGTTGATTGTTTTCTAAAGATACATCAACGTCATTATTTGAATTGGAATCTTATGAAAAGAAAGGAATTTATAAAAAATACAGGAATTTTTATCGGTGGTAGCCTTGCAATCCCATCTTTATTTGCTTCAAATAAAATTGATTATAGTATTTCTGAATATGTAGTTCTTATAAATCTGGGTGGTGGAGTTAGAAAACAAGATGTTTTTGGGTACGAAAATCCCAAGAATACTCATGCTTTATCTAAAATTGATACTATTATTCCCACTTTTTTTGGAGGTAAATTTCCGAAAAAATACCAGGACAGTATATCTCAAAACAACAACTATGTATCAAATCAGCCTTTAATCAATCAGGGTATTTTATTTTCAGAAGTTGAGGCCATTAGTAACGAGCACGAACCAAATTTTAGATCATTAGTTTCTGTAAAAGAATCTATGTCCCAAAATGAAGTTCATCACTCAATTTTTTCATTGTTGTCAAAATATAAGAAATTCAAAAGAAATCAGATGTGGCAAATTGGTGGAATTCAAATAGAAAAGAATTCTAATTTCAACTATATACCTTCAGGGGTAACTGATGATGAGACTTTACAAAATGCTGCAAATGTTATATACCAGTACAAACCTAAATTCATCAATATCAATTTAAATGATGCCGATGCTTGCCACTCAAGTTACAGCAGTTATTTGAATTCTATTGTAAGATCCACGGAATCTATTCATCAACTTTGGAACAACATTCAGAAAAGTGATTCCGATATGTCTGGTAAAACAACTTTGATTGTTATTCCTGAGATTGGACGAAATTTAAACGCAAATTCTATTATCGATCAACATGGATTTTATTCATTCGATCACAACGACGATAATAGCCGTAAAACATGGAGTTTGATTGTTGGTGCTGGTATTTCAGAGTCAAACAAAAATCGAATAGTCACAGATCCTAGAAAAGCACATCAAATTTTGCCTACAATAACCCAGTTGTTAGGTGTACATCATAAAATTAAGCGTCAACACATGTTGATCAACGATTTCAATAGTTTATTGGTATAAATTGACCGTTTGCAACGAAATTTGTCACTGTGATTTCAAGCCATTGGACCTATTATTATTGGTCAGAGAGATTCGCATCTGAGATATTGGGTACTTATTGGCAAAATGCCATTAGCTTCAGTAAAGACTCATTATTGGTTCAGTTTGCAGGTAAGAATACCCAAAAAGTATATGAATTTAAGTTTATAGACGGGGAACTTGTCATATCTGAAGGTAACGAAATTAAGAATACTTCCAAAACAAAGCAAAATGCAGTGGTCCAATTCAAGGAATTGGTCAATCATAGTGTTTTAAGTATTGAATGGTCATTGTTTGATAGGCAAATAACGATTGAGTTTTCTAATCAGTATAAGTTGCTCATTAAAGGATTTGGACGTTATTCTAATTTGTTGCTTTACGCTCCAGATCAAGTCCTGCCCGATTCAATCTTTCGGTTGAATTTGAAAAATGATTGGGAATTTAAACTTCAAAAGTCAACTGCTTTTGTTTTTGTGAATTCTAGCCGTGTATTGATGGATTATAACGTTTGTTACACGAAAATCGACTTCGAAAATAGATTTAAATCATTAAATAACAATGAAATAGAATTATTGTTTGATGACGGATTTTTTAAAGGTGATTTAGGGGGACAAATAACCTTTTTAAACAATATAGATTTTTACAAACTCGGAGAATTGACTTCAAGGAATGATAATTTTCTACTTTCAAAGGGAGTTTCCAGTTTTCAAGAATGGGGAAGTTTATTAGATGATTTTTTCAGATCATACAGTAAGAAGTACTTTTTCAATAAAAAGAAATTGGATGTTACAGGAAGACTTGAAAAAGAAATTAAAGTCCACAGAGCTCAAATTAAGAATTTAGAAGCACGCATTAATGAAATCTCCACCCGAAGAAGTTTTCGGGAATTGGGCGATTTATTACTGACAAACGCACACAGCATAAAAAGAGGAACCAGTGAGGCTTTGGTTTCTGATTATTACACGGGACATCGAATTAGGGTGAAATTGAATCCGGATTTAACAGCGGCCGAAAACGCTGAAAAGTATTATAGAAAAGCCAAGAATGAATCGTTAGAACTAGCTAAGTTTACTGAAAATCTAGAATTCAACCAGCAAGCGATGAACAGCAAAGAGGTGGCATTATGTCAAGTCTTGACTGCAGAAAATTCAAAAGATCTGAGTTTAATTGAAGCAAGTCTGAAAAATCGTCCCCAGAAAGAAAGCAAAACCAAAGTCTTTCCTTATAAATTGTATGAATTCCAGGGGTTTGAAGTGTGGGTTGGTAAAAATGCAAAAAGCAACGATGAATTATTGAGGTTGAGTAAGAAAAACGATTTGTGGTTGCATGCTTTGGGAGTCTTTGGTTCACACGTCATTATAAGGAAAAAGTTAAGAGAATATCCTAAAGACGTTATTCGATTCGCAGCGGAACTAGCGGCATTTCATTCAAAAGGCAAGCATCAGGGCCTACAAACGGTAATGGTAGCGGAAAGAAAGTTTGTAAGTAAACAAAAAGGAGCATCTGCAGGAATGGTAAATGTGTTGCAATTTCAAAGTATGGATGTAGAGCCTAGAAATCACGGATAATTTTTTTTAAATACAATGATTTGATAATGAACAATTAAGATGATTTGCTTCGAAAAAACACCGATTTTTTTCAAATAAGGTTTGTGTTTTAGGAAAACGTCTCTATATTTGCACTCGAATCAAGAACGAATCACAAGGGGGCTTAGCTCAGCTGGTTCAGAGCATCTGCCTTACAAGCAGAGGGTCACTGGTTCGAATCCAGTAGCCCCCACCAAAAAAGAGCCTCGCGAAAGCGGGGCTTTTCTTTTTAAATCTCATGGGTTAAGTAATTCCCAGTTTTTTTAATTCATCATCTTCAAAGAGTCTAGATTTTATCACAAATCTTACTCCCATGGGAATTTCCAAAGAAAAACTGGATCCACGTCCTTTAACAACATCCAAGGTGAGCTCTGTATGTTTCCAGTATTCATATTGATCTTTAGACATATAAAAAGGTTGGTTGTGCACATGACCCAACAGGATATCGCTATCTCCTATCTTGAATTCGCCCCTTGGGAAACACATAGGCTGCGAGCCATCACAACAACCACCGCTTTGATGAAACATCAATTCACCATGTTGAATGAATAATTCGTCAATCAAATTTTTGGCGGCTTCGGTGTATTTTACTTTATCAATCATAGTTAAAAGAAAAGGGAGGTGTTACCTCCCCTTTCAGATATAAAATATCAGTTAAAAGAATCCAAGTTTATTTTTATTGTAGGAAATCAACATGTTTTTGGCTTGTCGATAATGATTGAGCATCATTTTGTGGGTTTCTCTTCCGAACCCAGATTTTTTATATCCGCCAAAAGGAGCATGTGCTGGATAGGCGTGATAACAATTTACCCAAACCCTACCTGCTTGAATGGCTCTTGGCAGTCTGTATAGTTCATGCGCGTCTCTTGTCCAAACCCCTGCACCCAAACCATAAAGCGTATCATTGGCAATATCAATGGCTTCTTCCATGGTTTTAAAAGTGGTTACACCAACAACAGGGCCAAAAATTTCCTCTTGGAAAACACGCATTTTGTTGTGGCCTTTTAAAATGGTAGGTTGAATGTAATATCCATCATTCAAACCAATGTTAGCCGAAGCTGAACCTCCACCACAAAGTACTTCAGCACCTTCTTCCTTTCCAATTTCAATGTAATTTAGTATTTTTTCGTATTGGTCATTTGAAGCTTGAGCACCCATCATGGTATTGCTATCTAATGGATGTCCTAGTTTTATCGCTTTTGTGCGTTCAATGACGCGGCTCATGAATTTTTCATAAATGCTTTCATGAACCAAAATTCTTGAGGGACAAGTACAAACCTCACCTTGGTTAAGAGCAAACATAACAGCGCCTTCCACACATTTATCAAAGAATTCATCATCTTCATCAGCAATACTTGGCATGAAAATATTGGGAGATTTACCACCAAGCTCCATGGTTACCGGATTTAAATTCTCAGATGCGTATTGCATAATTAATCTTCCAGTGGTTGTTTCACCGGTAAATGCTACTTTTTGAACTCTTGGAGATGTCGCCAAAGGTTTTCCAGCTTCTAAGCCAAAACCAGTGACTACGTTTAATACGCCTTTAGGAAGTATGTCTTTAATCAAGTCCATCCAAACCATAATAGAAGTAGGTGTTTGTTCAGCCGGTTTAACTACTACACAACATCCAGCGGCTAGTGCGGGTGCAATTTTCCAAGCGGCCATCAACAAGGGAAAGTTCCAAGGGATAATTTGCCCTACAACCCCAATGGGTTCATGTACTATTAAACTAAGTGTATCTTCATCGTGTTCAGAAAGTTCACCCTCATCGGCTCTAATGACCCCTGCAAAATATCTAAAATGATCAATAGCCAATGGTAAATCTGCAGCCATAGTTTCTCTAATTGCTTTGCCGTTGTCAACGGTTTCAACTTGTGCGAGATATTCCATGTTTTGCTCCATTTTATCGGCAATCGCCAATAATAATTTACTGCGTGTTGCAGCACTTGATTTTCCCCAAGTTTTAAAAGCTTTATTTGCTGCATCAATGGCTTTATTGATGTCATCGGCATTGCCTCTGGCAGCTTTTGAAAATAACGATCCATCGATGGGCGTTGTGTTTTCGAAGTACTGTCCGGAGCTAGGAGCTACCCATGTACCATCGATAAAATGGTCATACTGGGATTTTACGGTTGGGAATTTAAATGTTGTTGTCATTTGCTAAAAAATTTGTTTCCAAAGATTTGAAATTTATGATTGTAGAATTTCACGTTATCATCTAAAAAAATCACCCAATTGTATCAAATATTCAGCGCGTTATGAGAGAAGAAGATTTTCTTTTCTTAAATTGTGTTTAAGAAATAAGTTAAACATAAAATGTTTTATCATCAGGTACCCATATTGAATGAGTCTAAATTGAGCTCTTTGATAGAAAATAGGCAGATCTATGATATGGCATCGTGTCAATTAAATGTGTTTGAAACTCACCAGGAAGCAGCTCAAGTGGAATTGCAGTTTGATGATTTGGTATTAACTACCATGTTGAGAGGGAAAAAGATAATGCACCTTCCCAACAGGGATTCATTTGATTATCATCCAGGAGAAAGTGTATTGGTTAAACCATCTGAGAAAATGGTTATTGATTTTCCAGAAGCAAAGCGTGATGACCCCACTCAATGTTTAGCATTAGCAATTTCACAAGAAAATATTCGCCAAGCCGTGAGTCGACTCAATGAAAAATTACCGTTGGAACCAGATTTAGGTGAATGGACTATTCAAGAACGTATGTTTCATTTGACCAATGACCAAGGTTTAGAAAATACGATTAGTCGAATCATTGAGTTAGGTATATATAATCAAACTTCGGCAAAGGATATATTTATTGATTTAACATTACAGGAGTTAATATACAGATTATTACAAACTCAAGCTAGACAGTTAATTGAACTTGAAGGTCGGCAATTACAGGGTAAAAACAGGTTTGCCTATATTGACTGCTTTATTAAAGACAATATTCATGAAAAAATTGATGTTGATCAATTAGCAGATAAAGCTTGCATGAGCAGACCCAATTTCTTTCGGCGATTTAAACAATATTTTGGAGTTTCTCCTAATGAATATATCCAACAGCAAAAATTGAAGACCGCAAAAAAATACCTGATCGGAGAAGGTAAACCAGTGAATGAAGTAGCATTTATGCTCGGATATCAAAACATGAATCAATTAATTAGAATTTTTAAGTCTTCGGAGGGTATGACGCCAAAACAATTTCAGATCAAACACAGGATATAGTTGAATTTTGAACCGTTTTCTTAAATTTGTAGGTATGAGAAACGAATCTAAAGAATTCTTACATAAATACCTTGACAATGTCTCTCCAACGGGATTTGAATATAGCGGCCAAAAGATTTGGTTAGATTATTTGGAGCCATATGTAGATGAACAATTTATGGATGTCTATGGAACCGCAGTTGGTGTAATCAATCCAGGTAAAGAATACAAAGTGGTTTTAGAAGCTCACGCTGACGAAATTAGTTGGTTTGTTAATCATATTACCGACGACGGCTATATTTATGTTATTCGCAACGGTGGAAGTGATTTCCAGATTGCACCGAGCATGCGTTGTAATATTTTCTGCGAAAATGGTGAAATTATAAAGGGTATTTTTGGGTGGCCAGCCATTCACGTTAGACCCGATAAAAATCCTGAAACAAAACAAGACACCATATTCATAGATGTTGGATGCAAAAACAAAGAAGAAGTTATAGCCTTAGGTATTCATGTCGGAGCAGTTGCAGTTTTTGAAGCTGGCTCTGAGTGGTTGAACGACCAATTTTTAATCGGTAGGGCTTTGGATAATAGAATTGGTGGATTTATGATTGCCGAAGTTGCCAGAACCATCAAAGAAAACAACATCGATCTACCCTTTTCATTATACATAGTTAACTCAGTACAGGAAGAAATTGGATTGCGTGGAGCTGAAATGATATCCAGAAGAATCAATCCAGATGTCGCTATAATTACAGACGTAACTCATGATACACATTCGCCTTTATACGATAAAAAGAAACAAGGCGATTGTAAATGCGGCAGAGGTCCAGTAGTTACTTACGGTCCAGCAGTACAAAATAACCTACTTCAATTCATCATTCAAGTAGCAAAAGATAATAAAATTGATTTTCAAAGAAATGCAGTTAGCCGATCAACTGGAACGGATACTGATAGTTTTGCCTATTCTTCTACTGGAGTTGCTTCTGCGTTAATTTCATTGCCATTGAAATACATGCATACTACGGTTGAGACTGTGCATCACGATGATATTCAAGGATGCATTGACTTGATGTACTATTCTGTTAAAGCTTTGAAGACTGGACAACAATTCCACTATTTGTAATTCAGATTTATGTATTCACCGGAAATACCCAAAGCACCTACCCTTTTCAAACTTTTGGTATTTCCGTGGCTTTATTTGATTTCAAAACTGCCATTTTGGTTATTGTATAGAATATCTGATTGTGTATTCGTCTTATTGTTTTATATACTCAGATATCGTCGTAAAGTGGTGCGAGAAAACTTACGGAATTCTTTCCCAAATAGAGAAAATAGTTACCTCAAGTCTATTGAACGCAAGTATTATAGACATCTTTCAGATCTTTTTGTTGAAACCATCAAAGGATATTCAATTTCTGAAAAACAAATGATGAGACGAATGATCAATGAGAATGAAGATGTTTATCTAGACTATTATAACAAAAATCAAAGCTTTATCGTGGTAATGAGTCATTGCGGCAATTGGGAGTGGATATGCCTAATGTCTCAATTAACTTGCAAACAACAGGTATTTTGTACCTATAAAACATTAAGTTCAGATGGCTTCAATTGGTTTATGTATCAGATTCGCTCAAAGTTTGGTGCTACACCCGTTAGTATGACAGAAACCTTGAGGTCGTTTGCCAATAATCGAGACATTGTAACCGTTACAGCCCTGATTGGCGACCAAAATCCGTCAGGCGTAAATCAAGTTTATTGGGCCGATTCCTTTTTAAATCAAGAGACTGCCTTTCTTAGTGGTCCTGCTAAAATTTCGAAGAAGTTTAATTTGCCCATTGTTTATTTGGATAGTCGCAAGCTTTCTCGAGGACATTATGCCGCTAGATCCATAACCATAGTTGATAATCCATCAGATTTGACAGAAGATCAAATCAGTCAAAGAATTTCATATCATATTCAAAATGAGATCCAAAATCAGCCAGAAATTTGGCTTTGGAGTCATAGACGTTGGAAGCACAAAAGAATATCAAAATAAATGACGAGGATTTCTTGGTTTTTGTTAAATTTGCATTTAACGATAAATCATGAAAAAGACGGACTCTTTCGCAGAATCAACTGAAAAATTAGCCAGTTTATCAAAAGCTATTGGCCACCCAGCTCGAATTCAGATTTTATTGTTTCTAATGGAATCTGGTCCTTCTACTTGCCAAGATATAGTTGATAAACTCCCTTATTCTCAAAGTACTGTTTCAGGACATTTACAAAAGCTCAAAGAAGACGGTTACATCAATTTAAAATATCAGAAAACGTCTTCCATATACACGATTCAAAAGGACACACTGTTTGAATTAAATAAATTGGTTCAAACGGTATTTAAGTTATTGCCAGACAAGCCTCAACTGTCTCTATTTTAAAACCTATTTGTAGGTTTCAACTATTAATCCAGTTAATAGTTTGGGTTCAATAAAGGTTGATTTAGGCGGCATGATTGAGCCTTCGTCTGCAACAGCTCTAATTTCTGCCATTGTATTTGAATGGAACAAAAATCCAATTTCATCTTCTTTTAGATAATTCATCATTTGTTGAATGGACATATCCCCTCTTTGAAATCGGATATTTACATCATGAGCAGAATCTGTGATGTTGAATGCTGGCCCAAAAATTAGATTTTCTGTGATCGCCACATCCAATTGATCAACGGCTTTTGAAGAATTGGATTCTGGAAGCTTGAAAATAAATGCTTGCCCATTGCAGAAGCAACATACCGAACGGAAAGGAACTGATTTATAATCAGATTGATCATTTAAATCTAATTTAGTGCATTCAATACTTTGATTTTCTAGGAAAGATTGAAATTGTTCGTGTTTAAGTTCAGTTTTTACAATTCTATAGAATGGTTTGATGAGTAAATCGTCTTCATTCATAATTAGAGCCATAAAACCCTTGCCAGAGTTATGTCCAAACTGATCAACCAAAAACCTAGAAGAACCAGCTACTCTATGGTGTCCATCGGCAATATACAATGAATCTATATGTTGAAATTCACTGAGTACAGAAGATTGCAATGATTTGTCTTGAATCACCCAAACTTGATGTAAATTATCCATCTCATCAGTGACACTCAATGTGGGTGGTGTTTGTAATACCTCGCTTGCCCAAACATTTAATGAACTTGGCAAAACCTGTGATAGAAGAACAGGTTCAGCCATAGAATTCAATACTTGAATGTGTTTAACTAAACGATCTTCTTTGGCACGAATGGTGTTTTCATGTCGTTTAACCTTGCCATCCAAATAATCATCTCCATCAACACCAATGATCCAGCCACCAAGTTTGGCACCGGCGTGATGAGTTTGTTCATAATAGAATATTGAATTATTGATTTCAGTCAAATTGCCTGATGATTTCAATAAATCAAAATATTGAACACTCGAATTATAAAATTCTTCGGTTCCGGCTACAAGATTAGGATTTATAAATTGAGGTTTAACAATTCTCAAATAGCTTAAATCCGACTTTTGAGCTTTTTCAATTAACAAGTGTTCGGGGAGTTTCCCAGATCCTAGACTTACTACATCAGAAATTACTTCCTGTTTCGGAAGAAGAGTATTGATGGGAAAAACCTTCATAAAAAAATCTACTTTAAGTGTTGAACTATTTTCTCAGCCAACTCAATTCCTACACGCATTTGAGCTTCTGCAGTGCTAGCACCAATATGAGGACTCAATGAAGCATTATTTAGTGATAAAATGGTATCATTTGTAGGAGGTTCATTTTCAAAAACATCCACCCCTGAAAAAGCAATCTTACCATCTTTCATTGCTTGTGCGAGTGCATTTTCATTGACAACTCCTCCCCTTGCACAATTGATCAAAACGGCGCCTTGTTTCATTTTACGGATTTCAGATTCACCGATAGATTCGGCACTACCAGGTGTATGCACGGTTAAAATATCACTTTCTCCTAAAACAGTATCTAAATCCTGGCCTTTCAAGGTAATTTGAAAGTTTTTTACTTGATATTCAGGATGTAAATTAACCACTAAATCAAATGATCTTCCTTTATAATCGTAAACTAAGACTTTCATACCAAGTCCAATAGCCATTTTAGCAACTTCTTGTCCTATTCTTCCGAATCCAATGATTCCAATACTTTTTCCTGTTAATTCAAATCCTTCAGAGGCAGTTTTTTTGAGGGACTTAAATTCTTCTTTTCCGAATTCAGGCATTCTTCTATTGCTGAGATGCAAGAATCTTGAAACCGAAAATGCATGTGCGAACACCAATTCAGCTACACTTCTAGAAGAGGCATTTGGGGTATTCAATACAGGGATACCTGCTACACCAGCAGCTTTAAGATCAATATTATCTAAACCAACGCCAGCTCTCGCAATAACTTTTAAATTAACCCCAGCTTGAATGACCTCGGATGTAACTTTTGTGGCACTTCTAACTATCAAAACCTCATAATTGCTTATTTTATCGCAAAGCTCCGATTGGGGTATTGATTGAGTATCTACTTCAAATCCTGCATTTTCAAGAATTGCTTTTCCCGCGGCGTCTATACCGTCATTTGCTAAAATTCTCATGATTACTTGTTGAAATTAGTCATTACATCTACCAAGGCTTGAACACTCTCAAGTGGTAAAGCATTGTACAAGGATGCCCTATAACCACCTACGCTTCTATGTCCTTTGATTCCGGAAATTCCATGTTCTTTACAAGCGGTTTCAAATTTTTCCTCCAAAGAGTTATATTCAGGTTTGAAAACAAAGCAAACATTCATTTTACTTCTACTGTTTACTTCTGCAGTACCTTGAAAATATTCGCTACTGTCAATGGTAGAATACAATAAATCAGCTTTTTCAGAATTGCGTTTTTCCATACCTTGCACGCCACCCATTTGTTTCACCCATTCAAGGTTGTATTTAGATACTAAAATGGGGAATACAGGTGGGGTATTATACATGCTTCCGTTTTTAGCATGTGTTTGATACTTGAGCATTGTTGGAACATGTCTTTCAGACATATTATTGTACATGGATTTCTTGATGATTACCAATGTAACACCTGCTGGCCCAAGATTTTTTTGTGCACCGGCGTATATGAGATCAAATTTACTTACATCAACTGGACGAGAGAAAATATCAGAGCTCATATCACAAATCAATGGAATATCGCATTTTGGAAATTCTTGTATTTGAGTTCCGTAAATGGTATTGTTTGAAGTGCAATGGAAATAATCATCGGTATTATTGATGGTATACTCTGTTGGGACAAAATTGAAGTTTTTACCTTCACTGCTTGCAACAACATTCACATTTCCAAAATGAACTGCTTCTTCAATTGCTTTTGTTGCCCAAGTTCCAGTGTTTGTATATGAAGCCGATTTTTTCAAGAAATTCATTGGAATTTGAAAAAACTGTGTAGAAGCTCCACCTTGAACGAAAAGTACATCATACTCATCTGAAACCGAAAGAATCTCACGGATTAAAGAAATGGCCTCATCCATCACCGCTTCAAACTGTTTGCTTCGGTGAGAAATTTCCAAAATGTTTAAACCTGTGTTCGCGAAATTTACTAGATCTTCTCTGCTTTTTTCAATGGCATACTGCGATAAAATTGAAGGACCTGCAGAAAAATTGTGAATCTTTTTGGTGTTGCTCATAAACTACTACAATTTTACGTGTATAATTGCGTGTTTACAAGAAAATGCAGTGTTTGTTTCGGATATTTTCAATGACAATTTTATTATTTAATTGTTCTTCAGTCTTTTCGCAATATGAAGGTTTAGATAGCAATAGAAGACAAATGAAGCAAATAAAAAAAGAAGACGATGCTCCCTTTGCAGATGAGATTGTTGCATACCGTTATAGAGACCTGAAGTATAATGGTGCAGATGTAACGGCTTTTGGTTATGCTGGAGTGTATTCTCTGGAATTATCGCCTTACACAGGATTGCATTTCAACAATAAAATTTTTGCAGCAGCTGGTCTTTCAGGAGGATTTTTTCAAAGTGATTTACGAGGAATAGCCACATTCAATGGCGCCACATTTGCATTCGTTAGAATACCCATTAATTCTATCTTCCTGCATGCAGAATACAGATATCAAAATGCATTGGTCGATATCTCACCAAATATCAGAGAAACTTATGGAACAGGAATATTTGGGATTGGATATGCAGATGGTTCGCAAATCAATTCCTATTTTTTAGTAGGTTTTGCAACCAATCCCAAGTATGCCTATACCTCCTCATTGGGAAGTATCATTTATCGATTTGGTTTTCGATTTTAGAAAATTCTTTCGGTGATCACAGGTAATAGCCCCAATGTAATGATCAACAACATACCAATAATTAAACAAATCTGAGAAAAAAGCCCATTATTTGAGTTTTGTTCAACATCTACCTCATTAGATTCTGCTAATGCATATCTGAAAGGTTTAAAATAATAGGCAATACTGATTGCAGAACCTAATAAAGCTAAATAAACGGAGTAATGGTTCTGGGAAAAAGCAGCTGAAAACAATTGGTATTTTGCTACGAAACCAATGGTAGATGGAACCCCAGCAATAGAAAGTGTACCAATGACTAAAGCGGCCATGTCAATTTTGTTATTCTTGATGTTTTTGAACATTTCGAATGACTTTTCTCCATGAACTGAGTATTTATCCATCAGATAAAATAGGATTATTGTTCCTAATCCATAACTCAATAAATAAGTTCCAAGTATTGGAAGATTCTCTTCCATTGGTAGAATTAAAAACAATAGTAAATATCCTGCATTAGAAATACTTGAGTATGCCAAGGTTCTTTTCACGGTTTGTTGAACCAAAGCTGCAATATTTCCAGCCAGTATAGTCAATATACTAACAGGTACAATCCATTGATTGATCCAAATTTGCATGGGTGAAAAGGTATTTATCAACTGTGCGAATGCAACAAATCCAGCTACTTTCACAATCACTGCCATAAATGTCGCTACACGATTTGGACTACCTTCATAAACATCGGGGCTCCAAAAGTGAAAAGGAACTGCTGATACTTTAAATAACAAACCTACCGACATCAAAATAACTCCAGCCTTCAGAAGAACAGGAAATTCACCAAAATGAGCGGCAAATGAAAGTTTCATTTGAATTTCAGCAAGAATCAACGTTCCTGAACCGCCATAGGTAAATGCTGCACCTAGAAGGAAAATAGCCGTTGAAAATGCACCCATAAGGAAATATTTCATGGCCGCTTCGTTACCATAAATATTCTCTTTTTCACTACCTGCTAATACGAACAAAGGAATAGAAAGTACTTCCAATCCCAAGAAAAGCATAACAAGGTGTTGAGACCCAACCATCATCATTGCACCGGTTAATGCAAAGGCAAACAATCCTAAAACGTCTGCACCTTTTTTATCGGTAGATGGCAATAAAGAAAGAATGTAAAATCCAAAGAAAGAAAGTACAGAAACCATACTTAATTTAAAAGCGCTGAAGTTCAACATATGGGAGGGTACCCATTTGAAGAGTTCAGAAAAATCTATCCAACCTTGACTTTCAGCCCCAGATAACAATGCTGATAACAGCATGAAAAGTTGAAGAATCCCAAGGCTCTTTGACTCTGACTTATTTAAACCCCAGAAAAGGGTAATAACACCTCCTAAAAAAACTAAGGCTATTCCAATCATGATAATACTCCTTTCGCGTTAGAAATTTCTAACATTAACTTTTCTACAGACAAGGGAAAGATTTCCAAAATAACTTGTGGGAATAATCCGATAAACAACACCGTAAATGCGACAATTATCAAAGGTAGATAATCTACAAAAGATATCTCTGACATTTTAATGTCGTTAGAACCTAAAGCTGCTTTTTGAAATATCCTTAACATATAAACAGCACATAAAATGATGGTTAAACCAGAGAGGACACCGTGAATTGAGTTGTATTTGAATACACTGTTTAATAACATGAATTCTCCAGGAAAACCGCTAGTTAATGGCGCTGCTGCAGTTCCAATGACAATGATAAAAAACAAAACAGTGAAAAACTTAAACTTAGATGCAATTCCACCTAATTCAGATAAGTTTCGAGTATTTGCATTTTTTTGAATGATGTCAATGATTAAGAACATACCAACCACGTTTAAGCCGTGAACCAACATTTGTAATAATCCACCATTAAAACCTGATGAGTTTAAAGTAAAGAAACCTGCAGCGATAAGTCCTACGTGAGACAATGAACTGTAGGCGGTGATGCGTTTCATATCATCTTGGCGAATGGCTATGATTCCACCATAAATAATTCCAGTTACAGCTAAAGTCATTACTATTGGTTGATAAAAGTCAATACTCTCTGCTGCTAGTGGCATATACCAACGAATCAGTCCGTAAAGACCCATCTTAAGCATTATACCTGATAACAACATGCTTCCTTGTGCAGGCGCATTGGTATAGGTATCTGCTTGCCACAAATGAAATGGGAAAATAGGTATTTTAACGGCAAACGCCAATAAAAGTCCCCCGCCAATAATCAGCGATTGTGAATGACTCAGCTGGGTATTTAATAAATCAGCATAGGCAAAACTTCCTCCGGAAAGCGAAGCCAAATAGATCAATGAAGCCAACATTGCAAGGGAACCAACAAAAGTGTATATGAAAAAACGGATGGTTGTTACAAAATTGTCTTTTTCTGAAAACTGGAGTGTAATAAAGTAAATAGGAATCATGGCAAGCTCCCAGAAAAGGTAAAATATTAAACCATCCTGTGCCATGAAAACACCATTCAAACCTGCTTGCATTAAAAATGCCCAAGCAATGAGTTTTTGATTTTGGTCTTTGACAGACAAAACTATGATGGGCAATAATATCTGGGTCAATAATAACATGAACCAAGTAATTTGATCAATAACCATAGTAAAACGAACAGATTCGCCTAGCCAGGGTTGATCAAACACAACTAATCCATCGGGAAATGAACCCTGATTGTATTTAGTCAATAAAACTACCAAACCAATTAGACTTAAACCAGAGGCAATCCATCTTGATTTAATTGGTAAAAATGCCCAAATTAATGAAGCAAGTATGGGTATAAGTATGAGTTCCACTATGCAAAAATTAAATTAACACCCAACAACAATACAATGGCAATAACCATGTACAATAAATACATTTCAATATTTCCGTTTTGAACTTTTTTATTCAATCTACCTATCACCTTTAGTAAAGGGAAGATTCCAAATGTAAACGCTCTCAAAATCAATCCATCGAACAAATCATGCAATATGCTTGATGTGATTTCTAAAGGACGAACAAAAACCTTATTGTAGAATTCATCAACATAAAATTTGTTCTGTAATAAACCACCTAACCCGGTTGAGGTCTCAGCTGGTATAGTGGCTTTGGTTACAAAGATGTTCCTAGCAATTAAAAATCCGGTTACGAAAATCAAAACAGCAATTCCTATTAATACATATTCAGTACTATGATCAATTTCATGAATAGATTGGGGAATAATGAAAAGGGGCTTCAACCAATTGAATAGAAATCCTTCAGTATGAGTAAGATAAGCGGGTAAGTTTAATGCACCACCTAGAATACTCAAAACCGCTAAAACCATCAAAGGTAAGGTCATATTAATTGGAGATTCGTGCACTTTTTCAAATGCATAATGGTGATTTCTATATTGACCGTGAAACGTCAAGAAATAAAGTCTAAACATGTAAATGGTGGTCAATAATGCTGAACCCACCAATAATGCGTAAGCAACTTTATTGTGCATAAACACAGCGGTCAATATTTCATCTTTTGAAAAGAATCCAGAAAGTAAGGGAAATCCGCTGATAGCTAAAGTTCCAATCAAAAATGTAAGATGCGTCAATGGCATCTTTGATTTAAGTCCACCCATGTGTCTGATATCTTGTTCATGATGCATACCATGAATAACGCTTCCAGCTCCCAAGAATAAAAGAGCTTTAAAAAATGCATGAGTGGTAACATGGAACAATGCAGTTGTGTATGCTCCAGTGCCCAACGCTACAAACATGAAACCCAGTTGACTCACTGTTGAATACGCCAATACTTTTTTAATGTCATTTTGTTTCAATCCTATAAGAGCAGCCATAACAGCAGTTCCTAATCCTACCCAAAGAATAATTTCATTGGTAAGTGGCGATAGAGCAAATAAAACTTGGCAACGAACAGTAAGATAAATACCTGCGGTAACCATTGTTGCCGCGTGAATTAATGCAGAAACTGGTGTTGGACCCGCCATTGCATCAGGTAACCAAGTGAAGAGTGGGATTTGAGCACTTTTACCTGTAGCACCCACAAAAAGCAATAAACTAATTGCGGTTAACATGTTAGTGGATGTGTTTCCGGCAGCAATTTGAGTAAATACCACGTCGTAATCGAGAGAGCCAAACTGGGAAATTATCAAGAACATCCCTAAAAGAAGTCCTAAATCACCAATACGGTTCATAATAAATGCTTTTCTCGCAGCTTTTCCGTAATCTTCGTTTTTATACCAAAATCCGATTAACAAATAAGAACAAAGTCCAACGCCTTCCCATCCAAAGAACATCATCAAGAAGTTAGAACCAAGCACTAACAACAACATGTTGAATATGAAGAAGTTCAGATATGCAAAAAACTTGTAAAATCCTTCATCTTCTTTCATATATGAAATAGAATACAGATGAATCAGTGTGCCTATTCCGGTAATAATCAAGGTCATCCAAATAGAAAGTCGATCTAATTGAAATGCAACTTTTAACGATAATTGATCAATTTGGAGGAATGTAAATAAATCTAGGTGAATAGAATTGTTCTCTGGTTGAGAAATGATGCTCCAATTGAGAATTGCGATGACAAAAGCACCTAAAACGGCAGAGGTACCAATTGCACCAACAACTATTTTTGGCAATTTATTACCCAATACACCGTTGATGATAAAGCCTAATAACGGGAGGCCTAGAATTAAAATAATTGGATTCATCAGTCTTTCAATTGATCTAAGAAACTAACATCGGTTTTACGTGTATTACGATAAACCATTACCAAAATTGCTAATCCAACGGCAGCTTCGGCAGCTGCTACAACCATGATGAAAAATACAAACATTTGACCGTTTGCATTTGCATCTCCCATGTATTCGGTGAATGCGGCCAATAGAAGATTTACAGAGTTCAACATCAACTCAATGCACATCAATAAAACGATGGCATTTCTTCTGAACAAAACACCAAATAAGCCAATACTAAAAAGTACAGTGCTTAAATAGATGTAATGGCTTATTTCAAGATTATGAAAAACGTTAAGCATTATTATTATTATTCAAATCCACTAATTCTTCAGAATTTTTATCTCTTTTACCCAAAAGAACGGCTCCTACCATAGCTGAAATAAATAGTATTCCAGATAATTCGAAAGGAACCAAGTATTCAGTCATCAAAACTCGACCAAGGTTTTTTACCAAACCGATGCCTTCAGATGGTGCAGGCATAACTGCAATTCCTGATTTCTGGAATGCCGCCGTTAATGTAATTAAAACCATACCCGCTGCAATACTTGCAGCTATACCCCAAAGATTGCTTTTTATGGGTTCTGATTCTTTACTTAAGTTTAATAGCATTAATACAAATAAGAATAAAACCATAATTGCACCAGCATAAACCATCAAATTCACTATCGCCAAAAACTGTGCATTAAGTAATATGTAATGGGCTGATATACTAAAAAAAGTTAAAATCAATGCTAAAACGCTATGAACAGGATTTTTACTTGTTACTACATACAATGCACTCAAAATGGTAATGAATGAAAGTATGAGAAATGGAAGGGGTAAACTACTAATTTCTGACATTTTACTTGTTTTGATAATCCCAAACTTGTCTTTTAGATACATCCACACGTTGATCTATTGGTTCAACGAGTTTATCTTTTCCGAAGATGAACTCATCTCTTCCAAAATTGGCATCAACTATTCTATCTGTTAGGAAAATAGCTTCTTTGGGACATGCTTCTTCACAAAGTCCGCAGAAAATACATCTCAACATATTAATTTCATAGGTTGAAGCGTATTTCTCTTCTCGATAAAGATTCTCCTCTCCTTTTGTTCTTTCAGAAGCAATCATTGTTATTGCTTCTGCTGGACATGAAACCGCGCAAAGTCCGCAAGCCGTGCATCTTTCTCTACCTTGTTCATCTCTTTTCAAAACGTGTTGTCCGCGATAAATAGCTGACATAGGCCTAGTTTCTTCAGGATATGAAACTGTATTTTTCTTTTTAAAGAAATGCTTCAATGTAATCCACATACCTCCAAAAACTGCAGGCAAATAGATTCTCTCCGCAAAAGACATCTTTTTATTGGAGACAGATTGGGAACGATTGGTTAATGACTGCATAAGTGAAAAACGTTTTAATCTCTTAAGTGTTTTCCTTTGATTTTGTATTTCTTACCAAGAGCCTTTGCTGCTTGTAATTTCTTGCTGATTTTCTTCACGCTGTTTACTGGAATCATTTCAGTATAAGTACCATCAGTTAATTTGAAGATAAATTGAGGGTTTTCCAACTTTTTGTAATTGATATACATCTTGTTGTCAACCATTTGACTTTGAATGATGGTAATTGGACTTTCTTGAACGATGTAAACGGTTTCAATCTGTTTGGTTTTATCTTTTATCTCAACCACTTTACTTGCACCAGCAGGAGCAGCTAAAACAATTTTACCCTCAGCATCTTTTGAAGTTGGACAGTTTAATGTTACATCAAACTTAACAGCATCTTTTTTGATGGTACGTTTGCGAATCTTTTTGTTTCTGTCTTTGGAATTATCCATGTTGCCAGTTTTCAAGCTTTTGGCCAATACTTTTACTCTTGACTTTCTGTAACCTTCAAAGTCCATAGGGTCAATTGTGATTGTTACAGGATGTTCCAAGCAACTGTCAACAGCAAATTTTACATCAATGATACCAACCCATTCCATACCTTCTTTTTGTTTGTAAACCAAGGGCATATCAGATTGAATGATTCCCATAATATCTGAAATCTTAGAAACTTTAATACCCAAGTCACCTGATTTGCCTTTTGCTTTGGCTTGATCTTGTAATTTTTTCAAATCACACTTGTTTATAGTCATTTCAAGCTGTCCGTTCAACATAATAGTAGTATCACCAACGCAAGGGTCAGGTTTAGCGGGCTCAACTTTTGGCTCTTCTTTTGGTTTTTCGATAATGGTGATTTCAACGCGTCTGTTTTGAGCGGCTTTTTCTTTATTAGTTTCTCCTACTCTGGGTTTAGAACGTCCAAAATATTTTGGCATCATCCATTTTTCGTTGATACCTAGAGAAATCAATGCATCGAATACTTCATCTACACGATCGCGAGAAAGTTCCATGTTGTAAACATCATTTCCTGTTGAATCAGTATGACCGGTTAAAACCAACCTATATTCTTTAATTCCTTTAAGTGTATTAATCAATGATTCCAATTTCTTCTGCTCTTTCGTAGTAATTTCTGATTCATTGATATCAAAGAAAATGTTTACTGCAGGGGAAAGCTCTCTTGGCTCTTCAGCGATACCCGCTTTTTGAGGGTTATTGTCAACCTTTGGAGATTGGGGTTTAGTTTGTGCGCCTAAGGTTGTAGTTAGGGAAATCAAACCAGCGACAAAAAGTCCTTTCAGTTTCATGGCAATTATAATTGCTCGCGAAAATAAACGAAATCTTTTGCTCTTCACAACTAAGATTGAGCATTTATCAAGAATGTTTCAAGATTCTCAACACAACATCTACTATATTTGAAAATCATGAACCGATTTAAAAGAATTCTTGGACTCATTGCAATGTCATTTTCTTGCAGTGCTGTATACTCCCAAGTAGCAAAAAGTCAAACCATTCCAGTTGAAATAAAGGTTAATTCTGACGGACTAAATTTCAATTTTCCATCAAGTTCATCAACTTCAACGTATAATATTTTTTATAGACCCCTTTTTAAACAGGGTTCAACTTTTAATACACTTACAACTGGTATTCCAGGAAGTTCTGTATTATTTGAGATTAAATCTAACAATGATGTTAATCAAATTACCAAAGAAAACAATCCGTTTGAATACATCTTAACAAAAACTGAAAATAGTTCAACTACGGCTCTGGGGTATACACTTTCAGGAGTAAAATACAATCCTCCAGTAAATCGAAAACATGTAATTTTATTGATTGATAGTAGTTACTTGATAGCATTGAATACTGAATTGGATCAACTAGTTGAAGATTTGTATTTTATGGGTTGGCAAGTGAGTAAAGTCTTTGCAGGTAGAAATGAGTCAGCAGAAACAGTCAAAGAACGGTTGAAAAAACACCATTACAGTCAAATTAAAACACCAGAAACACTATTTATCATTGGTCATGTTCCTGTTCCCTATTCTGGTTATTTTTCTTCGCAGGGTACAAAATATCCCCCAGACGGACATGCTGAGGGTTCTGGAAATCACACCGGTGCATGGCCCGCGGATAGCTATTACGGTGATTTTGAAGGAATTTGGACCGATAGAAACGTTACCTGTACTACGGGCACTCAAACAAGGCATCACAACATTCCCAAAGACGGAAAATTTGATCAGTCGGTGATTCCTAGTGATGTAGTTTTAGAAATTGGACGAGCAGATTTTTTTAATATGTCGGCATTCTCAAACAATGACACTGCTTTAACTAAACAATATTTAAATAGGATTCATGATTGGCGTTTAGGTAAAATCAGTATGGAGAAAAGAGCATTGATTGATAATAACTTTACCGGACTTAACCTTGCTTCTACGGGATATCAAAACCTACCTTGTTTTGTGGGACTAGACAGTGTCTTTGATGATCGTGATTATTTCACTGCTCAAAAACAGGGTTCATATCTTTGGAGTTATGGTTGCGGAGCCGGCAGTTACACAAGTTGTAATGGAATTGGAAGTACCACTGACTTTGTAAAATCAAAAGACAGTTTTCAAAATGCGTTTACCATTTTAGCTGGAAGTTATTTTGGGGATTTCGATGTGAAAAACAGTTTATTGAAAGCCCCATTATTGGCAGGTAGCTTAAATTGTTTTTGGGGTGGAATTCCTAAATGGTATGTTCACCACATGGCGCTAGGTTCAAATATTGGATTTGGGGCTATGATTACCATGAACAATACCACGGAGTATTTCAATGGTCAGTTTAACGGTTCAGATAGAGGTGTTTTCATATCGTTAATGGGCGATCCTACAATTACTTTAGCGCCCCCACAGACAATTTCAAATTTAACAGCTTCATCAAATAACGGAAAAGTGCAACTGAATTGGACTGCATCTCCTGATGCTGATTTTTATGAAGTTTATTTGTTGGATACTTCTAATAAAGCCGGTCATATTAAGAATTTGAGAAAAAAGGACTTTACCAGCTATACTACAAATTTCAGTGATGATGAAAATTGGACTTCGGGTAAGTTTGAATACTTGGTTTGTGCGGTGAGACTGGATACTACGGGAGCAGGAACTTATTACAATAGAAGTAAATTCATGAGCGTGAAAGTTGATCATGTAAACTCTTTAAGAGCTGTTTCAGACAATGCAATTAAAATTTATCCAAATCCGTCAAGTGGTAGAGTTCATCTAGAAGGTTTTCCAACGGAAAAGATTAGCATCTTTAACGTTCAAGGTCAACTGATAAAAGAAGTAAAACTCCATGAATCAAAGTCTGATTTGGAATTAAATCTAGAAGATTTGATGCCCGGGATGTATTGGATTGTCGCATGCAATCAAACACAAACTATAACTAAACCTTTGATAATTGAATAATTAATTGGGTCATTCAATCAAAAATGTGATGAAAAGTGGTGGTAGAAATTCAAACTTTGGTTAATTTCGCGCCTTTCAAATAGAAAGGAACAATAAAATACTATGAATAATAATGTAGTTTACTTAATTCCAGCGCTTGGTGTTGTTGGCCTTGTGGTCATGGCAATCAAGAGTGCCTGGGTATCGAAACAAGATGCGGGTGATGAAAAGATGCAGAATCTCGCAGGAAAGATTGCCGCTGGTGCAATGGCTTTCTTAAAGGCAGAATGGAAAGTTTTAACTTACTTTTCTCTTATCGCTGCGGCTTTATTAGCTTACAGTGGTACGATTCACGAAGTTAACGGAATGGAGATTCATTCACATTGGATCATTTCCGTGGCTTTCTTGATTGGTGCATTTTTCTCAGCATTGGCAGGTTATTTTGGAATGAGAATTGCCACTAAGGCAAATGTTCGCACAACTCAAGCTGCTAAAACAAGTTTGGCACAAGCTCTAAAAGTTAGTTTTAACGGTGGTACCGTTATGGGACTTGGAGTTGCAGGTTTAGCTGTAATTGGTTTAGGTGGATTGTTCATTGTGTTTTATGCAATGTTCGTAGATGGAGTTGATCCAAATGGTTTGAAAAGAGCCATTGAGGTATTGACTGGTTTTTCATTGGGTGCTGAGTCGATTGCACTTTTTGCTCGTGTGGGTGGCGGTATTTATACCAAAGCTGCTGACGTAGGAGCAGATTTAGTAGGTAAAGTTGAAGCCGGTATTCCTGAAGATGATCCGAGAAACCCTGCAACAATTGCAGATAACGTAGGTGATAACGTAGGTGACGTTGCAGGTATGGGTGCTGATTTATTCGGATCATATGTTGCTACTATTTTGGCTACCATGGTTTTAGGTTCTGAAATGACAGTAGCTGACAATTTCCAGGGCCTTTCTCCTATCCTACTTCCAATGTTTATTGCAGGTTTAGGATTGATATTCTCTATTGTTGGAACTTTATTTGTTAGAATTAAAGACGATAACGGTAACGTTCAAAATGCTTTGAACATGGGTAACTGGTCAAGTATCATTTTGACTGCTATCGCATCGTTTGTTGCTGTTAAATGGTTGATTCCTTCTGATGTTACCTTGTCATTGAGAGGTGAGGAATTTACATCGATGGATATTTTCTACGCCATTATTGTTGGCTTAGTTGTAGGTGCAATTATGAGTTATGTTACTGAGTATTACACCGCAATGGGTAAAAAACCAGTAATGTCAATAGTTAAAGCTTCTGCAACTGGACACGCTACCAATATCATTGGTGGTTTGGCTATTGGAATGCAATCTACCGTCATTCCAATTTTGGTTTTAGCAGCTGGTATTTTCGTGTCTTTCGAATTCGCTGGATTATACGGTGTTGCTATTGCTGCAGCAGGTATGATGGCTACAACCGCTATGCAATTGGCTATTGATGCCTTTGGTCCTATTGCCGATAATGCTGGTGGTATTGCTGAAATGGCTGAATTGCCAGAAGAAGTTCGCGGAAGAACAGACATTTTGGATGCCGTTGGTAATACAACTGCCGCTACCGGTAAAGGTTTTGCAATTGCTTCTGCAGCTTTGACTTCACTTGCTCTTTTTGCGGCATTTGTAGGTGTAGCTGGAATTGATGCAATCAACATTTACAAGGCTGATGTATTAGCTGGTTTATTTGTTGGTGCTATGATTCCATTTATTTTCTCAGCCTTAGCAATCAGCGCTGTTGGACGTGCAGCTATGGATATGGTGCAAGAAGTTCGTCGTCAGTTCAGAGAGATTCCTGGTATCATGGAATATAAAGCTGAACCAGAATACGAGAAATGTGTTGAAATCTCAACCAAAGCTTCTATCCGTGAAATGGTAATGCCAGGTGCAATTGCTTTGATTTCTCCCGTTTTAGTAGGATTTTTATTTGGTCCTGAAGTATTAGGCGGTATGCTTGCTGGTATCACAGTATCTGGTGTGTTAATGGGAATTTTCCAAAACAATGCTGGTGGTGCTTGGGATAATGCTAAAAAATCATTTGAAAAAGGTGTAGAAATTGACGGTGAAATTTATTACAAAAAATCTGAGCCTCATAAAGCGTCTGTAACTGGTGATACTGTAGGTGATCCATTTAAAGATACTTCTGGCCCATCAATGAATATTTTGATTAAATTGACCTCTATCGTTTCTTTGATCATTGCTCCTTACATTGCTGTAGGTAATTCAAATACAGCTGCCTCAGACGATTGTTGCAAAGACAAAACTGAAATGACAACTGCACATGCAGGTTGTGATTCAGAATCAACTTGCAATATGTCTGAGTGTGAAAATTTAACCTTAGATCAATGTATGGCAAAGTGCGATTCTTTGAAATGTTCTCCTGAAGAACGTGCAAAATGCATGGCCATGTACGATGAAAATGGTAAATTCAAGAAGTCTGAAGAAAAGGCTTGTTGTAAAGACAAGAAATAAATAGGAATTTTAATTCATAAAAAAGGCTGCCCATGGGCAGCCTTTTTTGTTGGAAACCTTCAATCAATCATTAATTGAACTTCATTAATGAAGATTTGATATTCTCAATTTGCATTTGAAGACCTTTTAATTGATCGTTAACATTTTTTACGGTGCTAATGTGTGTTTGAGTTGGTGTAGTTAAACTACCCAGCATTTCGTAATAAACACCCCAAAAAGATGAATTGATGGAATTAGGCGTAGCAAATTCGTATTTAGAAAGTGCCTGTTGTCCTTGAAGGAGCGATTGAATTTGATCGTATTTTACTTTTAAATCCATCAACTCGCCGCGTTTGCTTTGATCTAATGCAGAAATTTTTATCAAATGATTCAACTTGATGTTCAACTGCTCTAAATCATTGTTCATTTGAATCAAAGATGTTCTTACCGATAATATTAGATCGATGTTTTTATTTCGGTTTTCGATCTCAGAGGGTTGCAGTTGATTAGACTCAAATAAGTAATCAATAGCTACTTTAGATAACTCTGTGCACGACTCAATTCCTTTGGATGTGATTTTATCCAAACCAATATAATAACTGCCGGGACTCACGTATGGTCCATCAGAAACAGATGCTTTTGAGTCATATAAATCTTTTGGTATTACGGTGTATCGGCAATTCCATTTGGTTTGTGTCCAGCCTTTTCCTGAGGAAATATTCCAGCGAGCAATTAATTTTGAGTTACGGTTATTTTCCGAGTATACAGAAATGCAATAGTTGTCTAGTATCTCAGATTCTTCGGCTATTATTGAATCTACCGCAGGATAAATTAAGTCCAATGGTTTTGCTTCTTTCTCCCTGTTTTCGCGTCTCTTTTTCACAGAAGAAATATCTTGAGGGATATTTACATAAATACTCAATTTTTCATCTAGATTCTCGCCCATAAATCTGGTTTTTCCGTGATATGCATTTCCGTCGCTTCCCAATTTGGCATAAGGAACAAATAATTTATGCGTTGAGTTCGCAGCAAAAACTTGTTTTTGAGACTTTTTGAATTCTCTGATAAGCTGGTAATCATCGCATACCACGAATCCTCGTCCAAAAGTAGCCAAAACAAGATCTTCCTCTCTTTCTTGGAATGCAATATCCTTTATGGCAACTGGTGGAAGTCCTTTCATAAATGAGGTGAAATTGAACCCATTATCTATGGAAATATAGAATCCAAATTCGGTTCCAACACATACAATTTCGTTGTCTTTGGGGTCTATCCAAACACTTTTTATAGCTCCGTTTTCTGGAAGTCCAGCACCGATCTTTTTCCAAGTTTTTCCTTGATCAGAAGAAATCAATAAATAAGGTTTGAAATCACCTTGACGGTGGTTGTCTAATGAGATAATGAATTCATTCTTTGATGTAATGTTTAATGAACTAATCAAAGGGTAAATGGTTTCAATACTCTTACTCGCTTTACCTTCTTGAGCTTCTGACCATAAATTTACTCCTGGGTAATTGGGGCTTAACAATGTCCAAGTTTTACCATCATCAATGGTTAAATGAACCAATCCATCGTCAGTTCCAGCTAAAAGTTGACCCTCCTTGCCTTCGCATAAAAAGGTAATATTTCCATAGATGCTCGTACTTTGATTCTTGGCAACGGCTTTTAATCCCCATACTTTTTCCATAATGGGAAGTTTATTTCGATCTATTTGACGACTCAAATCGAGACTGTTGGTAGTCCATGTGTTGCCGTAATCTTGGCTGATAAACAATTTATTCGCAGCAAAATACAATTTCTTGTTATTGTATTTACTGATCAATAAAGGAGCATCCCAATTCCAACGTAATGCAGAAGCAGAAGGTTCAGTAAAATGAGGGCGAATATCAATGCTCTCGCCAGTTTTTCTGTTATGTCTAATTAATCCGCCATATTGCCATTGAGCATAAACAATATCTGGATTTGTGGGGTCAATTTGGCTTTTGAAACCATCTCCACCTACGGTAACAAACCATTCATCGTTTCCAATTCCATTGGATGTTTTATTTCTGCTAGGTCCACCTAAAGAGAAATTATCTTGGGTGCCACCGTAAACGTTGTAAAATGGAGCAGAATTATCTACAGAAACCCTATAAAACTGTGTGATGGGTAGATTTTCTTTGAATATCCAGTTTGAACCATTGTCAAATGTTTCATATAAACCACCGTCGCAACCCACCAAGAGATGATTGGTATTTGAAGGATTGATCCAAATAGCGTGATTATCAACGTGTTTGTTGTCTTCAGGATAACGCTTGATGGTTTTTCCGCCATCTTCTGAGAAATGTAAATATGTATCCATGAAAAATAGACGTTTTCCATTGGATGGATCAGCAAAAACCTCTTGATAGTAGTTTCCAGCAGTTTGAAAATCATTGATTCTTGTCCAACTTGCGCCAAAGTCACTGGAAGTATAAACACCTCCTTTTTTACCCTCAGCTTCAACTACAGCAGTAACTCTTCCAGGTTCGGTGTTGGAAGTGGTTAAAGAAATTCTCCCCAAATCTCCGCTAGGAAATCCACCAGCACATTTTTGCCACGTTTTTCCGTGATCAACAGACTTATAGAGAGAACTTTCGGGCCCTCCACTTAGGTAAGTCCATTCGTGTCTCCTTCTTTGGTGTGCTGTTGCGTATAAAATGTTGTTGTTGGATGGGTCTAAGTGCACTTCATTAAAGCCGGTGTGTTTAGAAACAAACAGTGACAGAGACCAGGTTTTCCCTGCATCTGAGCTGTAATAAATGCCTCTTTCACCTCCTGCGCTCCACAAAGGCCCGTAAGCGGCCACCCACATTTCTGAAGGATTTGTTGGATTGATAATGATTTTTGCAATGCTCTGAGAATTTTCAAATACACCTTTAACTTTAGTGAATGATTTGCCGGCATCTTCAGAGAAATAGAGTCCATTTCCGTAGCCTACACTTCGCTGATTGTTGTTTTCGCCCGTACCTACCCATAAGATGTTTGGATTGTTTGGATGTATGGCCAATGAACCAATACTTTGAGTCCCATAACCGTCAAAAATTGGACTAAAAGTAGTTCCTGAATTTTCTGTTTTCCAAACACCTCCATAAGCAGATGCGATGTAATAAATGGACGGATTTTTGGGATTTACGGCAATATCAATGACTCTGCCGCTGGTTTTTGCTGGACCAATGTTACGCCAACCAATTTGCCCCACGAAACTTTCGAATTCTTTGTTTTGTGCATTTAACTGGGCAAATATCAAGCACCCAGCATACACTGATAGTAAAATTTTTCTCATAATTAAGATAACAACTTCCTTTTCGGGGGAAGTTACAAAATCATTGCAACTCTAAGAAATAGCCTTCTAGTTTTTTAGCAATGCCTTGCCAAGAAAAACGGTTTCTAATTTTCTCACCACCTTTTCGGCCTAATTCGGATCTAAATGAGTCATCATTCAGTATTTTCAGTATTCCATCGGTAAATTCCGTTGGGTTTTTCGCTACAATAACCCCTTCTCCTTTTTCTAACCCCAAGCCTTTATAACCAACCTCCGTACTTACAACAGGAACATCCATGCTCAAGGCTTCCAATACTTTGTTTTGGGTGCCAGCGCCTATTCTTAATGGTGAAATAACCACATTTGCTGAAGCATATTCTTTGGCTAGATCTTCAACGAAGCCGGTTACCGTGATTTTATCTGATACTAAAGACTGTATCCAATGGCCTGGTTTTTGACCGGCAATTACGAAGGTGGCTTCAGGAAAAGCAATTAATACTGATGGCCATATTTCATCAATAAAATAATGTAAAGCATCAATGTTTGGGGCATAACTCATATTTCCCGTGAATAGAATTCTGCCCTTTACAAATTCAATATCGGTTCGAGGATAAAATTGATTGATGTCTACTCCATTTTCAAGTAGTTCAACATTAGAGCCTGTACTTTTGAACAAAAACTCTTGATCTACGGTGCTACATACCAAAGTTTTAGCGAATTGAGGAATCATCTCTTGTTCAAATTTATATAGCCTATTAAACTCGGTAGACGCAAATAATTTTTGTAAAAAATGATTCGATTGATCTCTTCGTCTTTGCCAATACAAACTAAATGCATCAGGTAAATCCAAAATTACTTTTGACTTATCGATGCCGTCAAAATATTGAGCCATTCTAATGTGTTGAACATGAATGGCATCGTATTTTTCAGATTCCAATAGATTTTTAAGCTTATTTCTGAACTTATTTGATTGAAAAAAGGCAACTTGAAAAGGCTTTCGTATAAACGTCCCCCAAAAGGTAAAAAAAGCAGAAACCCAAATGGGTCTGTAGATCCATTCAATTCTAGAAATGACCTTAGAGCTTTTGCCAATGGGTTTTAAAAGTGGTTGAACAGAATCTAAATCTTGTTGGTTTTCAGCAATGGTAAGTAAATGAATTTCGTGCTTATCAATTAATTCACCCATCAAATTGTAAATTTTCAATTTATCTCCGCGGTATGGAGGGAAAGGCATTCGATTTGCAACGAACAAGATTTTCATTCACTAGCAAAATTATGCTTTTTTATTTGCGCATTATTTAAAATGAATCGATAATATTGTAGGAGATGGTGACTTTAAGCAGTCGATTAGATAGAGTAATAGAGAGTCAAACTTTGGCAATGACAAAAAAAGCCAGAGAATTGAAAGAACAGGGAAACGATGTGATCAGCCTGAGCATAGGCGAACCCGATTTTGATACACCCATTAACATTTGCAATGAAGCTACTGCGGCAATGTCTCGTGGTGAAACTCATTATCCGCCGGTATTGGGTACAATGGCATTTAGACAGGCAATTCAAAGTAAGTTATTAATTGAAAATGGTTTAGACTATTCTGTTTCTCAAATTATTGTGAGTAACGGCGCTAAACAGAGTTTGTTTAATGCCATTATGGCATTGGTGAACCCTGGTGATGAAGTAATCATTCCTGCACCTTATTGGGTAAGTTATCCTTCAATGGTTAATTATGCTCAAGGTAAAGTGGTTGAAATAACTACATCTGTTGAAGAAAATTACCTATGTTCGGCAGAGAAATTAGAATCGGCAATTACCGATAAAACCAAGCTTATTATCTTCTCCTCTCCTTGCAATCCTAGCGGAACCGTTATACCCAAAGCTCTTTTAGACCAATGGGTTGAAGTGCTTCAAAGACACCCTCATGTTTTTGTTATCAGTGATGAGATTTATGAGCGTATTGTGTACAATGAAAAGCCAGTGAGTATTGCAAGCTATCCTGGAATGAAAGACCGAGTTGCAGTGGTAAACGGTTTAGCTAAGGGATTTGCAATGACTGGATGGCGAATTGGATATTTAGCGGGTCCACAGGAGTTGGTAAGTGCATGTGAGCGTTTCCAAGGAATGGTTTCGTCAGGGGCAAATTCTATAGCCCAAGCAGCAGGAATTGAAGCATTAAAGGGCGATCAATCTCAAGTGGAAATGATGCGAATAACCTTTGAAAAAAGGAGAAATCTAATGCATCAGGAATTATCAAAAATAAACGGCATTAAATTGGGCAACCCCGAAGGAGCATTTTATCATTTTCCAGATGTTTCTTATTATTTTGGAAAGAAAGATGGGGAAACCACTTTAAATAATGCTGATGAGATTTGCCTATACTTGTTGGAGAGAGCCTTGGTAGCTTTGGTTTCAGGAGCTGCATTTGGAGCCCCGAATTGCATCAGATTGAGTTATGCAACTTCAGAGGAGAATATTGTTGAAGCTTGTTCTCGAATCAAAAAGGCTTTAGAATCCTTGAATTGAACTTTATATTTGCCAAATTAAATGAACATGCTAGACTTAGACTCGCTTTTTGATAGTTTCAACGGATTAAGAGTATTGATTGTGGGAGATGTAATGGTAGATAATTACATCAATGGAAAGGTTGAACGTGTTTCTCCCGAAGCCCCTGTTCCCGTTGTAGATGTAACTAATATAGAGTCTAGATTGGGTGGCGCCGGGAATGTAGCCTTGAACATCAAATCTATGGGAGCAGTTCCAATTATGGTTAGCGTTATTGGTAATGATAAAGAAGGTGAAGACTTAAAAATGTTGTTAGAAGATCAAGGTATTTATTCTAAAGCATTATTGGTCAGTGACTCTCGTAAAACTACCACAAAAACTCGAGTGGTTGGAAATCATCACCAACTTTTAAGATTTGATCATGAGGTTAAACATGATTTAAATTCAGTTGATTCGTTTTTGTTGGAAGAGTATTTCGATAAAGAAATTGAGAACGCCGATGTAGTGATTTTTGAAGATTACAATAAAGGAGTTTTGCATGCTTCGAATATCAAGTCATTCATTGATAAAGCCAATAAATTAGGCATTCCAACTATTGTAGACCCTAAGAAAAACAACTTCTTGGAATACAAGAATACAACCATTTTTAAGCCCAACTTAAAGGAAATTAAGGAAGGTCTAAATCTTGATTCTTCATTTGAACAAATTGATGAAGTAGAAGAGGCTATTTCTTTATTGGAAAGTAAATTAAACAATAAAAGAACATTGGTTACCTTAAGCGAAAGAGGGGTAATTATATCAGACTCTGGAAGTTTCATTCAAGTTCCAGCTCATATTCGAAATATTGCCGATGTTAGCGGTGCTGGAGACACTGTTGTTAGTGTAGCGGCACTTGCCCTTGCCCAAAAAGTGTCGCCCGAACTGATTGCCGAGTTGAGTAATTTGGCTGGCGGACTGGTTTGCGAAAAACGCGGGGTTGTGCCCATCAATAAAGATGAACTATTGGCCGAAGCAAAGAAAATCCTCTCTTAGTTTTTTGAATTTATTACGAATAACCTGACAGGTTAAATTCGGTCGATTCTTGATAATCACTATCGGTATTTATATCCCAAAGATTCTGATTAATTCCCGTATTGATTTCTTTTGCAAGTAGCAACCCCATAAGTATGGAATGGTCTTGATTGTTATACTTAAATGAGCCATATCTACCTATGAGTTTCAAATTTGAAATGGTATTTAGATAATCAATGATGGGATTCAGATTTTCCATGTATCCAGTTTCATAAACTGGGTAACATTTGGGTATTTTAATCACCTTTGAATTCAATACAAGATCATTATTTGAAATGAGATTTAGCATCAATAACTCTCTGTGAGCTAATTGAGATAATTCTTCATCGCTTTTTTGCCATAAAGAATCACTATCGAAACTCCAAAACTCTAAACACAAGATACTGGTTGATTTACCATTGGTGAGTGTAGGGCACCAATTTCTAAAATTAGTTATTCTGCCGTGGGTTGCCTCTGGTGAATGGATATAGATCCAATTATCTGGAAATAGTTGATTGCTGTTAATCTCCAAATACACCAATGTGGTATTTCGAAAATACAATTTTCGGGTATAATCTAAAATCTGTTGGGGTACATTTGATAATCCTTGAATTAGCGAAGTCATGGGCATGGTTGAAACAATCCAATCGGCTTTAAACGATTCCCCATTTTCAGTGATTATTTCAGTAATCTTTGAATCATGCTCAATGAAACGTTCAATCTTCTGTCCAAAAAGTATCTTTCCACCTAGATTTTCAAATCTGTGTGCAATTTCATTGTAAATAGCACCTGTTCCCTTGTGAGGATAGGCAAAGACATCCACGAGGGTCTTGTGTTTATTGTTTTTATTGCCTTTTATAGATGAAATTAAAGCTTCCCAAAGTGATAGTTTTTTGATTCTTTGGGATGCCCAATCGGCATCAATTTGATTGCAATTAATGCCCCATAATTTTTCGGTGTAGGATTTAAAGAACATTCCGAAAAGCTTTTCCCCGAATTTATTGGTTACCCAATCTTCAAAGGTTTTAATCGACTTATTTGGGAAAATTCTAATCCAGAAATAACTGAACAATATATGGGTTAACTCAAAAATGGAGATGTTTCGAATAACATTTCCAATTTTCAATGGATAATCAAAGAACTTATTCCTGTAATAGATTCGAGTAAGTCGATTGACTACCGTGAAGTTATTTCCCACAATTTCATGGAAGAAGTCATTGACTATTTTATCGCTGGTAAAAAACCGGTGAGGTCCACAATCTACAATTTGACCAAACATATCTAAACTGCGTGACATCCCGCCAACTTGATTAGTTAATTCAATCAAGGTAACAGGATGTCCGAGTTTAATGAGTTGATATGCAGCAGTTAGTCCGGCTGGGCCGGCGCCAATAATGATAACAGATGCTTTTTCTGACACAAATGATTATCTCACTCCATTCATCAAGACCAAGAGTTTTTTGCTCAAGAAGAACAAGAATACAGAGGCAATACCAGCCATGAATACGAATAACATGAAGAAATCGTATAATGTGGCAATGGTAAATCCAACAAAAGTTGGTTTTTCAGGCTTTAAGTTCCAAAGTTGAACTTTTTCAGTTTTAACCAATTTGGAATCCTTTACCTCTTCCACTACTTCGTAGGTTAATAATTCATTTTCGCCAACCAATAAAGCTGAATTGAAGTTCTTATTGAAACTCTTAATCACTTTTAAATGGAAAACAGAAACTGTACCAGTTTTTGCCGAGCCTGTATCAACGGAAACTGAATTTAAGATACTCTTTTCATCCGTTGTTTCTGTCCAATTTGCAGTAGCCACAGGAAGAATGTATTGTGCTTTCGGATCATCTTTAAATACCATGGTATCTAAAGAATTTGATTTAATAGCAGTTAATACGGAGTTCAGTGACGCACTGTCGGTTTTTATTGAAGAAGTTTCATTTTTTACTTCTTCCGGATATAATGAGCTTAATGTTCCAGCAAATTTATTTGCTGATGCGGTTGATAAGAACCACACTCCCATCAATAATGATGCAAAACGCGCAGGAGACAATTTATTCACCATAGACAAACCAATAGGACTTAAGCATAGCTCACCCAAGGTATGAATGGTATACAAACTAACCAACCAAATCATGCTCACTTTTGTAGAAGGATCTAATCCTTTTACACCGAAAGCAATTACTAAATATCCAACAGCAAGCAAGAAAAGACCTAATGCTTGTTTAAACGGTGAAGCGGGCTCCATATTTCGTTTACCAAGAACACCCCACAACCAAACAAAGATTGGTGCGAAAATGACAATTGCTAATGCGTTGATTGATTGGAAGTAAGATGCTGGAATTAATTCACCAAACAAATTTCTATCGGTTTGCTCCTCGGCAAAATAAGTCAATGATGCACCGGCTTGTTCAAAGGCAGCCCAGAAGAAAATAACAAAGAATGCAGCAATATAAACAACCCAAATTCTTTGCTTTTCAATTTTGGTCAAGCTTGGGTCGGTAATGATGAATCCAGGAGCGGCAATTGTCAAACCAAAGATGAACGATCCAATCAAATCGTATTCAAGTCCCCAGAAAAACAAAGAAAATAAGGCTACGAAAGCTCCAACCCAAATAAATACTCTGTTGTTATTGACAGGAAGGGCTTCACCTGTAGAAGGTTGTTCATCTCTTGTAGAATTGGCTTTTTCACCAATTTGTTGACCATCTGGTGTAACAATATATTTATTTTTAAGGGAGATAAACAAAATCAAACTCAATATCATACCTGCACAAGCTGCCAAGAATCCCCAACGGAAATCACCAGCATTACCTGTATCTCCTAAATAACCGCACAACAGAGGAGCAATGAATGCACCTAAGTTGATACCCATATAGAAGATCGTAAAAGCAGAGTCAACACGTTTGTCGCCTTCTGGGTATAATTGACCAACCATAGTAGAAATATTGGGCTTGAAAAACCCATTTCCTACTATTAGCATGAATAATCCGCTAAACATGAAAATGGAAGCGACTGAAACCTCTTGATAATATGTACCAGCTAGGAACATCAAAAATTGGCCGAAAGCCATTAAAATTCCACCAATGATGATGGATTTGCGATTGCCCCAATAACGGTCAGCCATGTAACCACCTAACAATGGAGTAAGGTAAACCAATCCGGTATAACTTCCATAAATGTCTGAAGCATATGCCTTGTCAAAAAGAAGAGCTTTGGTCATGAAAAGCGTAAAAAGAGCGCGCATTCCATAATAACTAAAGCGCTCCCACATTTCGGTAACAAACAAGACGTAAAGTCCTTTAGGGTGTCCCTTTTGAGCTACTGTATTCATATTTTCTATTTGTATGTGTAAATGTTGGGGGCTAAAATAGACCAAATTTTTGAATAAGCCATACTGCAAAGCGCCAATTATCCGTTAATTTGCGTTTAATAATGAAACTAACAGCTTCAGATATTGCTCTACAAACTCAAGGAACGGTGGTAGGAAACCCAGACCAATTCATTGATAAAGTTTCAAAACTGGAAGAAGGCGATTCTTTGAGTTTGGGTTTTTTTTCTAACCCGAAATACGAAAAGGCCCTTAAAGAATCTGCTTGCGGTATTATTTTTGTTCCCGTTGGATACGGTCAAAAACAACCTGAAAATGCCACGTACATAGAACACACCAATCCATATTTCGCCTTTTGCACTATATTGACCAAGTATTTCAATCCTAATAAACGAAAATCAGGCATTTCAAATACTGCAATCATTCACCCAAGTGCTTCGATTGGCGAGAATGTTTACATTGGCGAATATTGTACAATTGGAGAATTATCGGTTATTGGCGATAATACATCTATTGCTGATGGTTGTGTTATAGGTGAACAAGTTAACATTGGATCAGGCTCTACCCTATTTCCGAGGGTTGTGATTTATTCGGGATGTTCTGTTGGACGAAATTTCACTGCACATTCTGGTAGTGTAATTGGAAGCGACGGTTTTGGGTTTGCACCTGTAAATGGGACATATGTGAAAATTCCTCAGGTAGGAAATGTAATCATAGAAGATGATGTTGAATTGGGTGCTAATTGTTGCATTGACAGAGCCACCATGGGTTCTACTGTCATTAGAAAAGGTACCAAGCTTGATAATATGGTACAAGTAGCTCACAACGTGGAAATAGGTGAACACACGGTTATTGCTTCACAAACAGGTATTGCAGGTAGTACAAAAATTGGAGATCACTGCGTTTTTGGTGGTCAAACTGGTATTGCTGGCCATTTATATATTGCACCATTCAATTCGTTTGGTGGCCAATCTGGCATAACCTCAAATATTAAGGAAACCCATCAAAAAATGAGTGGTACCCCAGCAATGAACGTAAATTCGTATCTTCGCAGTGTGGTTGCCATTCAAAAACTACCACAGTTATTAAAGGAAATCGAATCATTAAAAAAAGAAATTAACCGTCTTAAAGAAACCAATGGCTAATATCAATCCCAAACAAACTACTCTGGCACATTCCATAGAATTCAAAGGCGTTGGTTTGCATACTGGAGCTGCAGTTAAAGTAATTTTAACACCTGCAATAGATAATCACGGATATAAATTTCAGCGTATAGATTTAGAGGGAATGCCCATTATTGAGGCTGACGCTGATTTAGTTACAGATACCTCTCGCGGAACAACATTAGAGAAAAACGGAGCTTCTGTTTCTACAATTGAACATGTTTTAGCTTCACTTGTGGGTTCTGAAGTTGACAATTGTTTAATTCAAGTAGATGGACCTGAAATGCCCATCATGGATGGAAGTTCAATTTCATTCATGGAAGGTATTAAGAACGTAGGAATTGTTGAATTGGAAGAAGATAGAGAGTATTTTGAAATCCCTCATAATATCCATTATCAAGATCTTGAGAATCAAGTTGAGATCGTAGCTATGCCTGCGGTAGATTATAGATTAACCGTAATGGTTGATTATAATTCACCGGTTTTGGGAACTCAGCATGCTTCCATAACTCAAATCAATGAATTTGAAAAAGAAATTGCTCCTTGCAGAACCTTTTGTTTTTTGCATGAGCTGGAATATCTACTCAACAATAACTTAATTAAAGGTGGTGACTTGAATAACGCTATTGTGGTAGTTGATAAAGTAGTAAATCAAGACGAGCTTGATCGATTAGCCAAAGTATTTAACAAGGAAAGTATTGAAGTTAAGACAGACGGCATTCTTAATAATTTAGAACTTCGATTTTCAAACGAACCTGCTCGACATAAATTATTAGATATGGTGGGTGATTTAGCTTTGGTAGGCATGCCATTAAAGGGACAAATCATGGCAGCTCGTCCTGGACATGCATCAAATGTGGCTTTCGCAAAAAAACTAAAACAAGTGCTAAAAAAAGAAATTAAGCGTAAACAAGAAGGTAGACCTTTATACGACCCAAACCAGAAGCCATTATACGCGACCAAAGATATTATAAAGATGTTGCCTCATGCTCACCCCTTTCTATTGGTTGATAAAATCATGGAAATTTCGGAAAAGCATGTAGTTGGAATTAAGAATATTACTTACGACCAACCATTCTTTGGTGGACATTTTCCTGGTGACCCTATTATGCCAGGAGTATTGCAAGTTGAAGCGATGGCTCAAGCGGGTGGTATTTTAGTGCTTTCTACCGTTGATGATCCTGAAAACTACGGAACCTATTTTTTAAAAATAGACAACACCAAGTTTAAAGACAAAGTCGTTCCAGGAGATACTTTAGTTATGAAACTTGAATTGACTGAACCTATCAGACGCGGTATTTGTGCTATGCGCGGCAGAGCTTGGGTAGGTGATAAATTAGTGTGCGAATCTGAACTTATGGCTCAGGTAGTTAAAATTAAAAATTAATATCAAAATGATTCAGCCCCTTGCTTACGTTCACCCTAGTGCGAGAATTGCGGATAATGTAGTCATTGATCCCTTTGTTACCATTCATGCCGATGTTGAAATTGCTGAAGGCACTCACGTAATGTCGGGTGCAGTTATTTTCCGCGGTTCTAGAATTGGAAAAAATTGCCGAATATTTCCTGGCGCTTCTATTGGGGCTATTCCTCAAGATTTGAAATTTGACGGGGAAGAAACCTTAACCATCATTGGAGACAATACCACCATCCGCGAATATGTAACCATAAACAAGGGAACGAAAGCACTCGGTTATACAAAAGTGGGTTCCAACGTATTACTTATGGCTTATGTTCATTTGGCTCACGACTGTGTTGTTGGTGATTATGCAATTCTAGCAAATAACGTTCAAGTGGCAGGTCATGTCAGCATTGGTGAATGGGCAATTTTGGGTGGAGCTGCGTTGGTACATCAGTTTGTAAAAATTGGAAAACATGCCATGATAAGCGGCGGTTCTTTGGTTCGAAAAGATGTTCCTCCTTACACAAAAGCAGCCCGTGAACCACTATCTTATGAAGGTGTTAACAGCATTGGCCTTAGGAGACGTGGTTTTACCAATGAGAAAATTGGTGAAATTCAAGACATCTACAGGACTTTGTTTGTTAAAAGTTCAAATACCACTAAAGCATTGGCCTTAATAGAAGCAGCCTTCGCTCCCACCAATGAACGCGACGAAATCATTGCTTTTATTCAAGATTCTGATCGCGGCGTGATGAAAGGCTATTTGTCGAAATAATTTTCCATGTTAAAAATCATTCTGAAAAATTGCGGTAAAAATTATCACCGTACTTGGTTGTTTCGGAATGTGAATTTTGAATTTGAGATTTTTCCGGGGAATTCCCTCGCTGTGCTCGGGGACAATGGATCAGGAAAATCAACGTTTACTTTGTTACTTACGCGCCAAATTGAGCCTACAGAAGGTACCATAGATTGGCAGGGAATTAATTCGAAAGAAGTGCATAATTTGTATGCATTAAGTTCTCCATCCATGGAACTCCCAGAGGAACTGACATTGGAAGAATGGTTTGAGTTTCAAAGTGAGATAAAGCCTCTTTATAGAGACGTAAATTTGAATCAGATCATTGAACTTTGTCAATTCCCACCCAAGGTTAGAAATAAATCTATTATGAATTTTTCTTCTGGCATGAAACAGAGAGTTAAATTGTGTCATAGCTTTTTGACAGATTCTCCTCTATGTATCTTAGATGAACCACTGTCTAACCTAGATCAGAAGGGAATAGAGCTCTATGAACGGTTAATCGCAGAATACAAATCAAGTAAGTGTATTATTGTCGCATCTAACAGAGTTGATGAATATCAGTTTTGCGAACATCAAGTGCACATCAAGGATGCTCAACTATCAATTTTGAAGTGATTTTTGAGAAGTTATTTTCTAAAATCACAAAGTATATACCATTACTCATATTTTTAGAATCTACCGAAATACCGGGTTCTCCCGAATTTAGAATTTTTGATGTAATTACTCTCCCATCTATTGTCACAACTTTGGCCATCCAGTTTGTTCGCGTATCAGGATTTTTAATTATGAAAATCGAACTCGCTGGATTGGGATAAATAGTTAATGTAAGTTCTTGGGGTCCGTGTTTTTCTAATGTGTTCGCTCTTTTCTTTGATAATACACTTTGCCCAAACATCAATCCACCTTTTAGATTACCTAAAACCAATTCCGGTATAGAGTCACCGGTTAAATCATACAAAGCAGGTTTCAGCCAAGCACTACCCAAAATGATTGAGGTATCACCGTTGTTTTGATTGAAAAATGTATGTTCTTCGGCAATGAGGCTATCCGTAATTTGGTGGTTTTCAGGGTGGTAAATACGAACATCTCCATGCAGTGTACCCAAAATGATTTCTAGATTACCGTCATTGTCAATATCAGAAACTGTAGGAGTTGCATATCCAAATATATTAAAATCAGGCTCAGACAAACTAGTTAACCATTCGTTGGCCCTCATTCCATAGGCATTGCTACTCACCCATTCCAATTGTACAGCTGTTTTAGACTGTCCTTCAAATAGTGCTACTTTACCATTGTAAAAACCGACCAATAAATCGTTAATTCCATCATTGTTATAGTCATAAACAGCGGGTGCAGCTGTGTTTTCACTGGGTTGTTTTTGATAATTCGCCAACAAATTTCTGTTTTTCAATTTAAATAATGGCTTGCCGTTTAACTGGTAATTTTCATACCAAGCAATATCTCCATTTATTGAACCAATGAGTAAATCATCGTCATTATCATTGTCAATGTCACCTGTAGTTATACTTGAATATATGTATCCTGAATCTTTAATATTCAAATAGTTATAAATTGAATATGTTAACTGTGGCGCTTCCAATGTCCCCGTATTTAAAAAGACATCAATTCTGTCGTTCTTACCTTTTGTAGAATCAAAATCACCATTGTGAGCAACAAGTAGGTCCTTCAATCCATCACCATTCACGTCTAACCAGGCGGGCGATGTTCTTGCTCCAAAATCAATCATTTGCTCAGAGATAAAGTTTGTCTTTACTAAATTGAAATCGGCTTTGGTTTTGGAGCCCATATTTTTATAATACCGAATTTGTTGACTTTCTTTTGTGTTGGAAACACTATTCGGAGCAATAATCATGTCTGTGAGGCCGTCTTTGTCAACATCAAAAGTGTATCCAGCAGGAAAAATATATGAACTGAATACTTTATCATCAAGAAACACCGAATCGTATCTTAGCATGGTGTCGTATTCGTGCATACGCTGCATTTTTCCATTTTCAAGTCGAATTATTTTTGACCAATCTAAATTGGACAAATACATTTCCTGATCGCCGTCATTATCTTCGTCCATAAACCAACAACTGGCTCCTCCTACATGTCGAGGCTTGAGTTTTTTAGGAAAACCAAGATCTAATGGACAATCATTCAATATGATACCACCGCTAAATCCCTCCCAAAAGTAACCAAAGCAATAATCCATATTTTGAAATTCAAATGAATCTTTGCTCCATCCCTTTTCTGCTCTAACATCTTTAAACATGTAATAGGTAAGATTAAAAGGATCATAACTAACAATATCTAAGTCACCGTCACCATCAATATCTTTAATTGCAGGTAAATCAGTAATGGTATTGGCGAATGATAAAGGATTGTATAATTTAAAAAAGGTAGAATCGTGTTGATTTCTGTAATACCAAGGTCCTAAGTCCTTAAATTTTAGCTTGTCAGAGTTTTTGTCAGATATGTTTACATAAATCAATAGATCGCCAATTTCCGATAATGTAAATAGATCTTGTCTTCCATCAGAATTCAAATCAGCGGCTATGTAAATGTCTTTTCCTTTGGGAAGTTGAGGTTCATATTGGGGGGCGTATAAAAATGAATTCTTATTGGTTCTCAAATAAGGGAGAATCTTGTAATCAACGCGATCAAAAATGATTAAGTCAAGCACCCCATCTTGATTTAAATCAAATTCTGTGAATTGCGGCGAATTTAATCCCCCAGTAAATGGTTTTTCTAAGTCAAAGCCGTTCATTCTCACTTGTATTCCATCGGTAATCTCAAATTTATTCTGAGCTTGTAGACCTTTTGAGTGATACCCAAAAAGTATTGCAAAAAAGAACAAAGCTATAATTTTACTGATTTTCATAGGAATACATCGAATTTAACAAAAATACTTTGAAGTTAAAGTGATAATCAGCACCTAAAATGTAATTTTGAGAACATATTATGCAATTGAGCACCATCGAAGAAATTTACCATGCTTGGAACGAAGTAAATCGTGTAATTACAAGCGATACTCGAAAGGATATTAATGGAAGTCTATTCTTTTGCTTATCAGGCGAAAAATTCAATGCAAATATCTTTGCTCAAAAGGCAATAGATCTTGGTGCCGCGTATGTTGTGACTAATAATTCTGAGATTCAGAATGAAAAGGTTCTATTGGTGGATAACCCTAATTTGACCCTCGGACAACTAGCTTCGCATCATGCGGCTAAAATGAAGGCTAAGCTTATTTGCGTAGGAGGTTCCAACGGAAAAACCACTACTAAAGAGCTTATTAACGCTGTACTATCGAACCATTTTAATGTAAAATACACATTGGGTAACTTCAACAATCATATTGGTGTTCCATTAACATTGCTTTCAATTTCTGAGGACACTGATATAGGAATCATCGAAACCGGAACGAATCATCCGGGTGAAATGAAATATTTATGTGACTTGTTTAACCCCGATTCTGGTATTATCACCAATATTGGTAAAGAACATTTGGAAGGATTTGGTGATTTAGAGTCAGTGGCAAAAGAAGAGAGCGAGGTGTACTTAAAATTACAACAATCGCAAGGATTGGCCTTTGTGAATCTCGATGATCCTTGGCTTGGAAATATGTCTAAGCGATTATCTCGGAAGATCACGTATAGTATTTTATCTGCCACTGCTGATATTTATATTAGACCTATAGAAGAAATGCCCCACCTTAAATTCGAAGTGTTTATTCATCAAGAATCAAAAGGTATTTTTCAAGCCAAATTGGGCGGTAAATTCAATTTATACAACATCTGTGCTGCGATTGCAGCTTCCATCAAATACAATGTTGATTGGGAATCAACGATTAAATCAATTGTTAATTTTGAATCTAACAACAACAGATCACAATGGATTGAATTTGGCAATAAAAAGATATTTTTAGATGCTTATAATGCCAATCCATCCAGTGTTGCTGTTGGGTTAGAATCTTTTTCAACCATTAAAGGCAGTAAGGCTGTGATTTTAGGTGATATGCTTGAACTCGGACATCATTCTCAAAAAGAACATTTAGATATTTTTGAATTAGCAGTAAAATTGAATTTTGAAGAATTGTTTATTTGTGGACCTGAATTTAGTTTGGCAAACAACTCCTATCCATTTAAATTTGATTCGGCAGCTACATTGTTGGCTTGGTTAGATACTCATCCCATAGAGTCGGAATACATTTATGTCAAAGGAAGCCGAGGGATGAAGATGGAAACGGTTTTGGAACACTTTAAATCATAAAAAAAGGCCCTTTAAAAGGGCCTTTTAAGTGTTATAATATTTATTCTTTATTTGAAAAGTAAAGAAATCGCTCCAGTAGCTAACATATTGAATAGTGCTAGTGGAATCATAGATTTCCAACCCAAATGCATCAACTGATCATACCTGAATCTTGGAAGAGTCCAACGAATCCACATGAAAACAAAGATGAAAATCAATATTTTAGAGAACATAACGGCGATTTGCGCGATTCCCAGAATGGTTTGATTCTCAATTAAATCCATCCCAGGGAAGTTATATCCACCAAAGTAAACTGTGGCCATCAATGCCGATGAAACGAACATATTTACGTATTCGGAGAATAAATAAAAACCTAATTTCATGGATGAGTATTCTGTGTGGTAACCGCCAATCAATTCTGTTTCACATTCTGGTAAATCAAAAGGTGCTCGATTTGTTTCTGCTAAAGCACAGATAAAGAATATTAAGAACCCAAGAGGTTGGTAGAAAATATTCCAATTCATTCCTTTTTGTTGAGCAACAATTTCACCAAGGCTCAAGGTACCGCTCATCATAATAACTGCTATTAAAGCTAAACCCATACTCAATTCATAGCTAATCATTTGTGCACTTGCACGAATGGCTCCCAAAAGTGAATATTTGTTGTTACTAGCCCAACCACCAATCATGATTCCATATACACCAACTGAAACAATTCCCATGATGTATAAGACACCTATGTTAACATCTGCTACTTGAAGTTGAACCATTCTTCCCAAAACCGGAAGTTCAGTTCCCCAAGGAATAACAGCACTGGTAATGGTTGCTGTAACCATGGCCACTGCAGGACCTAGTATAAACAACCATTTTTCTGCAGTTGCGGGTATGAATTCTTCCTTGAAGAACAATTTACCGGCATCTGCCAAAGGTTGGAAAATACCATAAATACCTGCTCTGTTCGGACCAATACGGTCTTGCATAAAAGCGGCCACTTTGCGTTCACCGTAAGTCAAATAAGCTGCAATACCTAGTGTAACCAAGGTTAAAATAGCAACTAGAATGGTTTTTTCTAATAATAATGAACTATCCATTTTATGCTTTATTCAATAAAACCGTATGTTTTGGAATCTCTCTTTCGTAGTGATTTGCAGAAATTACCGAATGTCTTGAAATTTTACGTGGACCTTCAATATTCCATTGAGACGTTTCTTTCTTATTAAATCTACAATCATTGCAAATGAATTCTTTTACCTCACCGTATTGGTCTTTTCTCGCAGTTACGCGAGCAATTTCGTCACCAATCATCCATAAAACTGCATTTCCACTGCATTTATCGCAAGAACACGATGCATCCATGGGTTTGGTATACCAAACACGACTGCGGAAACGGAAGGTTTTATCTGTCAATGCTCCAACCGGACAAACATCTATAACATTACCAATAAACTCATTATGAAGGTTTTTCTCAATGAAAGTACTGATTTCGGCAGCGTCTCCCCTCTTCAAAACTCCATGTTCACGGTTATCAGTAAGTTGATTAGCGGTATAAACACAACGATAGCAAAGGATACAACGTGTCATATGGAGCTTGATGTATTCTCCTAAATCCACTTTATCGAACGTTCTACGATCAAACTCATACCTTGATTGACCCACACCGTGTTCAAAAGCAAGATCTTGCAAGTGACATTCGCCTGCTTGGTCACAAACTGGACAATCTAAGGGGTGATTGATCAATAAAAATTCAACTACACCTTTTCTTGCATCTAGTACTTTTTCACTGGATTTGTTTTTAACCTCCATACCGTCCATCACAGTAGTACTGCAACTTGCCACTAATTTGGGCATTGGACGAGGATCTTTTTCACTTCCTTTGGAAACCTCTACTAAACAAGTTCTGCATTTTCCTCCACTTCCTTTTAACGAGGAATAATAACACATAGCGGGTGGAACTACGTTTCCACCAATCATGCGTGCTGCATTTAAAATGGTTGTACCTGGATCAACCTGAACAGTTTTTCCATCTATGGTTACTGTAAACTTCTGAATTTGATCAGACATAGTTATGCGTTTTCTGTTTGAAATGATTTTTCTGCAACCAGTCCATAGTTGCGAATTTGACTTTCTTTGGGCTCGTTAACATGCCATTCAAACTCTTCTCTGAAGTGTCTGATGGCTGCCGCAACTGGCCAAGCAGCAGCATCACCTAATGGGCAAATCGTATTTCCTTCAATCTTTCTTTGGATGTCCCAAAGTAAATCAATATCGGCTATAGTTCCGTGTCCTTCCTCAAGTCTGTGAAGGACTTTTTCCATCCATCCAGTACCTTCCCTGCATGGAGAACATTGTCCACAACTTTCATGGTGATAGAAACGGGCGAAGTTCCAGGTGTTTCTAACAATACACTGATCTTCATCGTATACAATAAATCCACCAGAACCAAGCATTGAACCTGATTGGAAACCACCATCTGCCAAGGATTCGTAGCTCATCAATCTATCTTCACCATTGGCAGTTTTACAAACCAAATAGTGAGGCAAAATAGGAACAGAAGAACCTCCAGGAATACACGCTTTCAAACGTTTTCCATTTTTCATTCCACCTAAATACTGATCACTGTATATGAATTCTTCAACCGATAAACCCAATTCGATTTCGTAAACACCTGGTTTATTTACATTGCCTGAAGCAGATATTAGTTTAGTCCCAGTGCTTCTACCAATACCAATTTTTGCATACTCGTCACCCCCGTCATTCACAATAGGAACAACTGCGGCAATGGTTTCTACGTTATTCACAACAGTTGGACGCTGCCACAAACCTTGAATCGCAGGAAAAGGGGGTTTCATTCTCGGATTTCCACGTTTTCCTTCGAGACTCTCAATGAGTGCAGTCTCTTCGCCACAAATGTATGCACCTGCCCCAGGAGTTATGGAAAGGTCAAGGTCGTATCCAGTTCCTAAAATGTTTTTTCCTAGCCATCCATTAGCGTATGCTTCTGCGATTGCTTTTTCAACAATGCGAAGAACAAACATGTATTCACCTCTAATGTAAATGTAACTCTGATTGGCGCCCAATGCGAATGAAGAAAGAATCATACCTTCTATCAATAAATGAGGGATTTTCTCCATCAAATATCTGTCTTTGAAAGTACCAGGCTCACTTTCATCGGCATTACACAATAAATGTCTTGGAACACCTTCAGGCTTAGCCAAGAAGCTCCATTTCATACCTGTTGGAAATCCTGCTCCGCCTCTACCTCTCAAGCCAGACTTTTTAACTTCTTCAACAATATCATCTGGTGACATCGTTTTTAAAGCTTTTTCAACGGCTGAATATCCACCATTTTTCCTGTAAACATCGTAGGTATGAATGCCTTCAATGTGAACGTTATTAAGCAACAATTTTCTAGCCATTCTGATTTTCTCCCATATAATTAGCTACTGGATTGCTTCTGTAGGCTTCAATCAAAGCATCTACTTTTTCTTCTGTTAAATGTTCGTGAAATTTCTCTCCTGCTTGCAACATTGGCGCATAACCACATGCACCAAGACATTCAACTGTTTTAAGAGTAAATATTCCATCTGCGGTTGTTTCACCGTCTTTAATTCCTAGTTTTTTCTCTATGTAGTTGACAATATTCTCGGCACCTTCTATCATACAAGGACCGGTTCTGCAGACTTCTAATTTTACTTTACCCACTTGTTGGGTATCATACATACTGTAAAATGTAGCTACTTCGTAAACTTCAATGGGTTGAATATGAAGCAAGCGTGCAACATAATCCATAACATCCACAGAAAGCCATCCAAAGTGAGCCTGGGCAATATGCAATACTCTTAGAAGCGCACTTTTTTGTTTTCCTTCTGGAAACAGGGTAATTACCCTTTGTACTTCATCTAAAAGATGTTGAGGTAGTTCTATTCTTTGATTGTTTTCCACGTTCAATAAAAATTAAGCGTCAAGTTCTCCTGCAATTACGTTCATACTACTCATGGTCAAAATAGCATCAGACAACAACGAACCTTTGATCATTTCCGGATAAGCTTGGTAATAAATGAAACAAGGTCTTCTAAAGTGCAATCTGTAAGGATTTCTGCCACCATCAGAAACTAAGTAATATCCTAATTCACCATTTCCACCTTCCACAGAATGATATACTTCACCAACTGGAATAGGTGTTTCTCCCATCACAATTTTGAAATGGTAAATTAAAGCTTCCATACTTCTATACACCTCTTCTTTCGGAGGAAGATAAAATGATGGGATATCAGCATGATAATCACCAGAAGGCATGTTGTCAAGAGCTTGATGTATGATTTTCAAACTTTCTCTGATTTCTTGTTGACGAACCATGAATCTATCATAGGTATCTCCTTCTGTTCCTACGGGGATGTTAAAGTCGAAGTCCTGATATGATGAATAAGGCTTCATGACGCGCACATCATAATCAACACCTGCTGCTCTTAGGTTAGGACCAGCAAACGAATAATTCAATGCTCTTTCTGCAGAAATAGGACCAGCACCAATGGTACGATCCATAAAGATTCTATTTCTCTCCAACAAACTACCAAATTCGTCAAAATTCTTTGGGAATTCTTTCAAAAAGGTTTTCAATTTGCTGTAAAATTCAGGACTAAAGTCGCGGTCAAAACCACCAATACGACCAACATTCGTTGTTAAACGGGCTCCACAGATTTCTTCAAATAAATCGTAGATTTTCTCACGTTCTTGGAACATGTAGGTGAAACCAGTCAATGCGCCTGTATCAACACCAATTACAGAATTACAAACCAAATGGTCAGCAATTCTAGATAACTCCATAACAATTACACGCATGTAGTCAACACGTTTGGGCATTTCTGCGCCAATAAGCTTTTCTACAGTCATATGCCAACCCATATTATTTATAGGGGAAGAGCAATAGTTAAGTCGGTCAGTTATTGGAGTAATTTGATTGTATGGTCTTCGCTCAGCTAATTTCTCGAAAGCGCGATGAATATACCCTACTGTTTGTTCAGCATGTAAAATGCGTTCTCCATCCACTTTCAACACATTTTGGAAAATGCCGTGTGTTGCGGGGTGTGTTGGACCTAAATTCAGCGTAGCGATTTCGCCATCGATCGTTTCTGTGCTGACTTGGACGTTGTATTTTTTGTTTACCTCTAGTTCGCTCATCTTCCAAAAAATGTATCGTTTTTATCTCTACGTGTTTCGTCTTCGAGTGCGTATTCTTTTCTCATAGGATGATAATCCATGTCATCCACATTTAAAATTCTTCTAAGATCTGGATGACCAATAAATTGAATTCCGAAGAAGTCAAAGGTTTCCCTTTCCATCCAATTGGCAGCAGAGAAAACGGGTGTCAAAGATGGAAACTCCATTTGGTTTTTACTCAAGTTCGATTTAAATCTTAATCTAGTGTTTTCAATCAGATTTTGAATGTGAAACACCACTTGATATTCTTGATTTTCCTTGTCAGGATAATGTGAACCAGTTAAATCAACCAAAAAGTTGTAACCCAATTCAGAGTTCAGATATTGAACAACCTCTAAAGCATTTTTTGCATCAATGACAATATTGTGCTCGTTGTATTTATCTGCTGTATACTCGAGTATAAATCCTTTTGAATTTAAACCCTCAATGGTTTTATCTAAAAAAGACGATGTACTCATTTTGTAGTTTCGATGTTGTAAGTTTCAAGCATTTTACGGTATTCATCAGAATCTCTTCTTCTCAAACTTTCAGTTCTGGCAAGATGCTGAATTTTCAAAACACCTTCAATAATTTGTTCAGGTCTTGGTGGACAACCAGGAACGTAAACATCTACAGGTATAACGTGATCAATGCCTTGAAGTACACTGTATGTGTCGAATATTCCGCCACTAGAGGCACAAGCTCCAACTGAAAGTACCCACTTAGGTTCAGCCATTTGATCATAAACTTGTTTTAATACAGGACCTAATTTTTTAGAAATAGTTCCAGCAACAATGAGTAAGTCGGCTTGTCTTGGACTGAAAGACATACGTTCGGAACCGAATCGAGCCAAATCGTAATTTGCACCCATGGTAGCCATGAATTCAATTCCACAACAAGAAGTTGCAAAAGGCAATGGCCACAATGAATTTGCTCTAGCCATACCAATTACCGTATCCAATGAAGTTGCAAAGAAACCTTGTCCTTCGAATCCTTCTGGCGCATCAACTACTTTAACCATAACTATACAACAAATTTATTTGATTAACGTTCCCATTCAAGGGCACCTTTTTTCCACACGTAAATGAATCCGGTCAAGAAAAATCCAACAAAAGTGACAACGGCCATGAATCCTTCCCAACCCATTTCTTTAAAATTGACCGCGTAAGGATAGAAAAAAATCACTTCCACGTCAAACAAAACAAATAGAATAGCCGACAAAAAGTACTTGACTGAAACAGGAAATCGAGCATCTCCTTGAGATTCAATTCCACATTCGAAAGTCTCTATTTTTTTGACAGTCTTTTTCTTAGGACCTAAGAGTTGAGATAAAAACAAGGCTAACACCACAAACCCAATGGAAAAACCCAATTGGATTAATATCGGAATATAACTTTCTGGACTATTCATGACTTGCAACAAAAATAATACAACGCAGTATATGTATTGTTCAATGATTGCCCTTTTGTGTAAAAAAATATCCAAGTTTTATCACATTTTAGGATCACTGATGGATTTATCAGACAATTTGACTGAAATTGCATCAGAATTTAATTATGAAACAAAGAAAAATACTCGGAATTACGTCGTTATTGACAATGGCTGGATTGACTGTTGTCCTCACATCCAATTCTTCAGGGCCAGGCGGAAATAGAACTGGTTCTCCAGGAAGTTCAGGAACATGTACGTCTTGTCATGGCTCCAATAACAATTTAGCATCTTCTGTCACTGCTGAATTAATTGACAAAACAACTAATACATCTGTTACAGACATTATTCCATCAACAACTTACACTCTAAGAATTACATCCAAAGGAAATTCATCAAAAATGGGTTTTCAAGCTGTTATATTAGATGCATCTAATGCGGCGGCAGGTACATTTGGCACAGCTCCTTCCAAAACCAATGTGAGTTCATCAAAAGTTTGGGGGCACACATCTCCAGGTACTTCAAATGGAGAGAATGTATGGGAAATTGACTGGCAAGCTCCAAGTTCCATTTCTGGTAACCTAAACGTATATGCAGCATCGGTAATTTCAAATGGCAATGGTTCAGACAACGGAGATGATGTGAAAACAGCCGTTCTACAGTTGAAAGCAAACGCCAACTCTACAACCGTTCTTTCACAAACTGCTGTAAAACTATTGGGTAACCCAATTTCAAAAGGAAATCATTTGGAAATCAATCAAACACTTAAAATGGCCGTTATTTGGAACTTGAATGGCCAAGTGGTTTTAAAACAGAGCAACTGCAAAAGCATAAATGTAACTAATTTTCAGTCAGGGAATTACATCCTTCAGGGTATTGACCAGAATGGAAATCGTTTTTCAGAACAATTTACTGTGGTAGATTAATTTACTTACGTTTAAGTTCCTCTCTATTTAACGCCCTGTGAAAAGCAGAGGCGTTTTTTTTGTGATTATTGTAATCAGATTCGAAAATGTGGTAACCTGAAAAGTCTGACTTTGCGCAGAAATACAAATAATCATGTTTAGTATAGTTTAACACAGCATCTATGGCTTCCACAGAAGGAATACAAATAGGTCCAGGAGGTAACCCCTTGTGGATATAAGTGTTATAAGGTGAATTAATAAATAAATCTTCTTTGCCCCTCACCCGTTCAGCCTTGCCTTTTGCAAAGACTATAGTGGGATCAGCTTGTAATTTCATTCCTGTTCGGTACCTATTTATATAAACACCAGCAATTTTAGTGTACTCGTCTTTTTTGTTACTTTCTTTCTGAACTAGGCTGGCAATAGTAACTGCTTGAAGTAAACTCAAATTTTGATTCTTCAATTTACTTGTCCGAACACTATCCCAAAAAATTTCATGTTCAGCTTTCATACGGTCAAAAAATCCTTCTACAGATACTCCAATCGATATATTGTAAGTATTTGGTATGATGAATGTTGGCCAAGTAGTGTCATTGAATCCATAATCTAAAAGTAATTTAGGGTTCACCAATTCACCATGAATGTCACCATAGTTGATGATCAATTTTGAAGAAATTCTTTCGCTCAAACTTTCAGCCCAAATCCCAGGAATAATGACAAGATTGATGGTTTGATTTCTATTTTCCCTCAATGTTCGGATGATTTTGAACGGATTGCTGTTTGGGGGAAGGAAAAACTTGCAAGGCGTGATTTTATATCCCGCTTTTTCAGCCCAAAAGGCCAATCCCAATGGCATTTCAATTTTAAAGTTATTATTGAAGTAGGTATTTAAACTGTCTGAATTCCAATTGTTTTTAATGATAACTTCTTGATGGTTTTTATTGCTGGAAGTTTGTAAGAAAAAGATGGCTACGATGGCCATTAATATAATACTCAATACTAACAGAATTACCCACTTTTTGCTTTTTTTCATATTTTTACAAAACGCAAAAATCAACTTTTTTCTCAAATCAAAGAGTTTAATTTTTTCAAGCGTATTTTTGTGGGGTGAAAGTAGCAATAATAGGTGCCGGTAAGATGGGTAAAACCATAGAAGGTTTATCTTCGGAGATGGGATTTGAAGTTGTGGAACGATTTAACTCAATCAATCCATTTTTAGAATGTTCATCTATAAAAGCCGATGTAGCCATAGAGTTTTCTATTCCTGAATTAGCAGTTAAGCACATTCTTCATGCTCATGAAATAGGAATCCCCATTGTTGTTGGAACCACAGGATGGTACAATGAGTTTGATGCAGTAAAACAACATACAATATCTAATAACGGAAGCCTTTTTTACGCTTCTAATTTTTCAGTTGGGGTAAATATCTTTTTTCAAGTAAATACTTTGCTTTCCAAGCTGATGGATCAACAACCACAGTATTCAGCATCCATGCAGGAGATTCATCATACAGAAAAAAAGGATGCACCTAGCGGTACGGCAATCAGTTTGGCAAATCAAATTTGTGCCCATAATCACCAATATGAAAATTGGACATTGAATAAAGATCCTCATTTAAGTAATGAATTACCCATTGAGGCTTACAGAGAACCACATGTTCCTGGAACTCATATTGTAAAATGGGATAGCGCGATTGATTTTATTGAAATCAAGCACGAAGCAAAAAGTCGTTTAGGTTTTGCGCAAGGTGCAGTATATGCGGCAAAATACTTGATAGGTAAAAAAGGTGTTTTTTCGATGAATGACCTTCTCCAACTTTGAACATAACCGAATTAATCAAATTTGAATTTACATTTGTAACCTATGGATAGTTTTAATCTCCAGATATTTATTACCATTTGGGCTGCAGCCTTTATTCTTACTCGTTTAGGACTTTCAAAAATGTTCAAGCTCGCTGGATTTAATCCCTTGCTTGCTTGGATTCCTATATTAAATTGGTGGTTTTGGATAAAATTAGTTGATAGACCAAAATGGTATATGATTGGGATGGTTATTCCAGGACTAAATATTCTGTTTAGTTTCAACATTAAACTTGATCTACTCAGAAGTTTTGGAAAGAATACCTTTTGGGAGCAGTTTGCAGGTATAGTATTGACTTTTGCCTATTTTCCCTATTTGTTGTTTGATAAAAAGTTGGCTTATATTGGAGCTGCAGGAAATAAAGATTGGAGAACAGAGAACCTCAAAAAATCGTCTGGCGGTCGTGAATGGGCAGATGCATTGTTGTTTGCTGCCTATGTAGCAGGCGGTATGAGAGCATTGTTTTTTGATTTATATCAAATTCCAACCCCTTCAATGGAATCTAATTTGATGGTGGGAGATTATTTAGTGGTTTCTAGAACCAACATAGGAATGAGAATTCCTTTGACACCCATATCAGTTCCGGTATTAGCTCCGAAAGAAATTATGGGACTCAAAGCTTATTCTGAATTGGTTGAGTTTCCTTACATGAGACTGCCTGGTTGGTATAAGATCAAAAATAACGATGTCATCGTGTTCAATTGGCCGGCTGATGCGGGATTTCCTGTTGATAAGAAAGACAACTACGTTAAGAGATGCATAGGTATTCCAGGTGACTCCATTTACATTAAAGATGCAGTGGTTTATGTCAATGGAAAGGCTCTTCCATCGGTAAAAAAACAACAAAAAAGATATTTGTTGTTGATGAATGAGTTCATTTCACAAGACTTTTTGGTAAATAATGATTTAGGTGATTATACCATTCCATATCGTGTGGCTCCAGAAATTTTAGAATCTACTAAAAAGCAAGGTGAAATGTTGATACCGTATCACATTTACACTTGGCCGGAAAATGCCGATAAAATTAGAAATGTAAAGAGTGTACGTGGGTTATTCGAAGATATTATTGATGAAGGTTACAACCGACATTTATTCCCAGATACTATGAACACAGCTTATTTGAAGCATAACTGGGATTTAAATAATTTTGGGCCATTCTACCTTCCCAAGAGAGGCGATAAAATCCGCCTAACTAAAGGAAATTGGGATTGGTTTAAAGCGGCAATCAATGTTTATGAAAAGGCCGATATCTCTGAACAAGATGGCCGTTTCTATAAAAATGGAGGTTCTATTGAAGTCACTGAATATACCTTCAAATACGGATATTATTGGATGATGGGAGACAATCGTTACAATAGTTATGATTCCAGAATGTGGGGATATGTGCCAGAAGATCACATTTTAGGTAAACCCTTGTTCACTTTCTTCTCTTTGAGAAAGGTAATTGGTATAAACGATATTGGAGAGCCATTGATTGAAGGAAATAATATGATTTACGAAACAAAGGCTAAGTCTGATAATTCCATGAGCTTTATTCGCTGGGATAGAATTTTCAGGAAGATTGAATGATGATAAATCACCTTAGCGTGTTGTCTCTCTGATCGTAGAAATTCCATCTTATTCCAAATCCCAAATAGCTTCTTGTGTAAGCATTGTAGCCAATATTTTTCATCAATTGATAGTTCAATTCAATGCTTCCACCAGGAAATAAATAATATCTAGCTGTTAATTGAGCTTGTATAATAGATTGTTTTGCGCCTTGAAGCATCATTGCATTTTGGCGATCATAAGCTGTTCTATATGACTTAAATAAACTTCCCCCGAAATTTAATCCTGCGGTATCCTGTCCCTTTTGCGCAAAAATACCCACGCATTTAATTTCTAATTTTTGAATTTTAGCTGGAACCCAAAACGTACGTAGAGCAATTTCCCTGAAATTACTTTCCAGAGGGTGTGCCAATGCATGGCTAAAATGACTGTAATAACTGCTACTAAAATGTGAATATGTATGAGGACGAACACGGTTGTACTCTAATTGCACATATGCTTGATCTTTGGTGTTTGTATTTCGGGAGTTTGTAGAAAAATATATTCCCAATTGCTGACCAAATTTATTTCCGTAGTAGTTTTTCTGATTGATCACCTTTCCCATAGTGAATTCATCTAAAAGAAGTTGACCGTAAACCAACCATTGTTTTTTAGGTGTCCACTTGAAATCAAAAGCCAACATGGCATTATCTGGAGAACCTAAGTCTCTTTCAACTGACCTATATAAAATAATGGGATTCAAATAATTTGCATCAAATTGGTTATTTGTACGTGAATGGATGATCATTTCAGAAAAACCCAATTCAAAATTCAGTTTCTTAAATTCCAATGAGCCCCTATGCATGGCTAGGAATTTTTTATTAAGAACTCCAAAAGTGTCTTCTGTCATATCTCTTACCAGTTCCTTGAATAAATTTTGATATTTAAACGGTCCTAGGGAATAATTAACTTGCAAAAACAAACTTGGTGGAGCGAAATTGCTCAAAATCAAACTTCTAAAACCTGAACCTACAAACTGTCGGTCATGTCCAAAAGTAGATGTTATGTTGTAGGAATTTTTCTTCTCAATGATTTTTGCTTGTATATAACCGATGGCATAAAAATTTGATATCAAACGAGAATCTGTTCTTTGGTAATACGTAATACCTTGATATACTTTATTCTGTGTGTAAAAGTCATCCAAATTTTTGGTATAGTTGTGCTGATAATCAAAAACTTGCGCATAAAGAGTGATTTTATCGGAAAATTGCGCTTGAACTTCAACTCCTCGCCCATTAACCAAAGCGGTATCAAATGTGTTTCCCATTTTTGGACTGTATAACAAGTCTAAAATTGGATTGATTACAATGTAGTCTGATTTATCTGTTGATTCCCAGCAATATGCACGGTTGGGACTTGAAAAAAAATGCTCTCCTAATTTCTTTGTCAATTTCCAATTTCCAAAACCATGTCGGGTATTCCCGAAGTACTCAGGATTATTCCACTGAAAAAAATTATAATCTTGATTCGAAAAGTTCTTTCGGTTTTTAGCAGAATCAAATGGTGTTTGGCGGGCCAAATTTGATATCAATTCAGGAGACTGAACATGAAATCTCATTGAATTGAATTCTTCTAAACTTGAAGAAATCAAACGATCTTCGAGAATTGAATGTGCTTTAATTAAGCGGTACTGCGAATATACATTCTGACTCATTGTCGCAGCAACAATGGCAAGATACTTTAAAATATTCATTCAAAATTTACCGCAACTGATTTACCTACAATGTTTCCAGAAAAATTACTCAATTCAAATTCATGGTAGGGTTCTAGTTGTTTTTGTTCTTCTGGGGACATTAAATCGAGGTGCCCCAATAGTTCTTGAGCAACCTGATATTGTGGGCCCATTTTACCATCATCAATTTTAATGGAAATGCCCCAATTATTCTTTGTATCAGCTATACAATAGACCCCATCAGCTCCTGTTTTGCCAATGATTCTTCCTTTGGTAATTTTGATTAAATCTGTACAATATCTATTGGTACCTGCTAACATTTCGGGATACTCTGCACAGGCTCTAACAATTAAATCAGCAGCTTTTTTATATTCTTCCGAGATATGTGCCGATGGGCTTATGAGGTTTTTAAATGCAATGGCTTGATTGATAACTGGCATTGCAAAAGTTGGGGCGCTGCAACCATCCATGCCGCATTTTAATTCGTCCTCTGGAATCTCATAAAAAACCGATACTACTTTTTTTATTTCCTTTTGTAGTTCGGAGTCATCAGCAATGTAATCATTGGAATTCAATCCCTTAAAAATACAATAAGCCAAGAATCCGGCATGTTTGCCACTACAATTGTTGTGTAATTGTCTTGGCTTTAAATCATTTTTAATTAGTTGATGTAAATCTGCTTTTAACGTGGGAGCTTGAGCACCGCATTTAAGGTTAGATTCAGAAAGTCCAATTTTCTTTAAAATGTCATCTACCACTTCCATGTGCATTTTTTCTCCGTTATGAGAACCGCACATAACGGCAAGTTCTTGAAGGGTAAATTGAAAATGATCAAATGCCCCAGAAACAATCAGAGGGATGTGTTGAAACAATTTCATTGCACTTCGCGGATAACAAACTTGTTTGATATCTCCTCGTGAAAATTCGATCTCATTTGAGGCATTGACTACACAAACTACTCCACGGTGAAAACTTTCATTCACCTCCCCTCTATGTAACTCGACTAAAATTGGATTCACTTTTTAATTATAATTTGTGTTGAGCCAATAAAAACAAAACAGACATTCTAACGGCTACCCCATTTTCAACTTGTTGAAGTATGATACTATGTTTACTATCTGCTGCATCGCTGCTAATCTCCACTCCACGATTTATTGGTCCAGGATGCATAATGGTTATTTCCTTATCAAGCCTATTCAAACGATTTAAATCCAAGCCATACAATGTTGAATATTCTCTCAAGGATGGAAAGAATCGCTGGTCTTGACGTTCAAGTTGAATGCGTAACATGTTCGCTACATCGCACCATTTAAGGGCTTCATCGAGATTATGCGATATTTTTACACCTAGTTTTTCGATGTGTTTAGGAATCAAAGTTGCAGGACCACAAACCATCACTTCAGCACCAAGCAATTGTAAGCAATAAATATTACTTAGAGCTACCCTTGAGTGTTTAATGTCTCCAACTATAACTACTTTTTTACCAGAAATATCGCCCAATTTTTGTTTGATTGAGAATGCATCTAACAAGGCTTGTGTTGGGTGCTCATGTGTGCCGTCTCCTGCATTCACTATTTGGGCATCAATGTGTTTTGAAAGAAACAAACAAGCACCGGGTGCTGGGTGACGCATAACAACCATATCCACTTTCATAGATAAAATGTTGTTGACTGTATCAATGAGAGTTTCTCCTTTTTTTACGCTGGAAGACGAAGACGAAAAATTGATGATGTCTGCGCCCAATCTTTTTTCTGCAAGTTCAAATGATACTCTTGTTCTTGTTGAATTTTCGAAGAATAAATTGGCAATGGTTATATCTCTGAGTGCGGGTGTTTTTTTCACTGGCGCCTGCAACAACTCCGAAAAATTTGTGGCCGTATCCAAAATGGTTTCAATTTGACCTTTTTCTAAGCCCTTGATACCAAGTAAATGATGCACATTTTTACTCATGATCTTTATTTTCTAAAAGCCAAACTTGTACTTCATTAGAAGCCTCCCATTCCACTTTTACGTAATTATTGGTATTTCTACTGTCTACAAGCACACCGTAATAATCTGGTTTTATTGGCAATTCCCGTTCAAATAGTCTTTCTACCAAAACCAACAATTCAATTCTTTTAGGCCTGCCAAAACTCATTACCGCATCTATGGCAGAACGAACGCTTCTTCCGGTAAACAAAACATCATCAATGATGATGATATTTAGACCTTCAGTTGAAAAGTTAATTTTAGACGGTTTTGGGATGTGAATTTCACCTCTCCCAATATCGTCTCTAAAAAACGTATGGTCTAATTCTCCGAATTTGATGCTGCGGCCAATGAGTTTTTCAATTTCGAGTCTCAATGCATTTGCTAATTCAATTCCTCTTGGTTGAAGTCCTATAATAGCAGTATCATCAAAAGACTGATGTTTTTCAATTAATTCCAATGCAAATCGTTTCAGGATCAATTTTGTATGATCCAAACTGAGCAATATTTTACCTTTATTGGGCATTGTTTGACATTTCTAAGACGGTCTCAAATTCTTGAGCTGTTAATTTAATTACAGATAAGCGAGGTTGTTTAACCAATCCCATTTGAGATAATCGTTCATCTGATTTCATTTGGCTCAAAGTAACGGTATTTTTCAATTTAGAATGCGGCCTCACATCAACTACTACCCATTGTACATCTGTAGTTGTAGGGTCTTGATAAGATTCTTTAATTACTTCTGCAATTCCAACCACTTCTTTGCCCTCATTTGAATGATAGAAAAGACAAAGGTCGCCAAATTTCATTTCACGCAGATTGTTTCGAGCTTGGTAATTTCTTACCCCATCCCAAAAAGTTTGCTGATCTTTTTCAAACTGTTCCCAACTGTATTTAAAGGGTTCTGATTTGATCAACCAATAGTTCATTATTGCAAATTTAAACAAATTCGCTTCACTTATATAATTCTTGGTCCTTATTCGATGATTGATAATTTAAATGTCAATATTTTGATAATTAATTTGACATTCGAGGGAAAAGCATTAATTTTACGGCATGATGTATTTGAAGGAAAATATCAAATTATTGAGAAAACGAAAAAAACGGAGCCAAGAAGAAGTCTCTGCTAGTTTAGGTATTACCCGTTCTGCATACAACAGTTATGAAAATGGTGTCGCAGAACCCGGAATAAACATCCTAATTAAATTATCTGATTTCTTTCAAGTCAACATTGATAAACTCATTAGAGTAGACCTAAATGAAATTCCAGAAAATCAATTAACACAATTAGAAAAAGGATTTGACCTGGATGTTTCTGGTACTCGATTGAGAATTTTAGCAACTTCTGTTAGTCCGGAGAATGAAGAAAACATAGAATTGGTTCCATTAAAAGCCAAGGCTGGATATACTACCGGATATGCAGATCCTAATTATATAAAGGTATTGCCGGCATTCAATCTCCCATTTTTATCGCCTAATAAAAAGTATAGAACTTTTCCTATTTCAGGCGACAGTATGCCGCCGGTTGTTGATGGAGCTTACGTAACTGGAGAGTATTTACAAGATTGGAATATGGTTAGAAATGGACATCCATATATAGTAGTGTCAAAAGATGATGGTATTGTATTCAAAATACTCTACAACCGTATTGAAGAGGATGGTACATTTTTATTGTGTAGCACGAATTCTCTGTATCAGCCTTATCCACTTAAAGTTCAAGATATCTTAGAAATTTGGAAATTTGTTAATTATATCAATCCCAAATTCGAGGAACCACAACAGAGTGACAATGACAATGTTGGGCCCACTTTACGTATGATTCAGCGGGAAATTGGCTTTATTAAAGATAAAGTGAAGAATATTGAAGATAAAATTTGACAAACACCCTTGAACATTTCGGGTTGTCCTTATTATCTTCGCAGCCGAAGAAATCATTTTTTATGAAATTCAACAAAGAAACATATTTGGAGTGGTACAGATCCATGCTATTGATTCGTCGATTTGAAGAGAAGTCAGCTCAGTTGTATGGACAACAAAAAATAAAAGGATTTTGTCACCTATATATAGGACAAGAAGCACTTGTTGCTGGTATGATGTCAGCTATTACCAAAGAAGATAAAGTTATTACCGCATATCGTGATCACGGACATGCATTGGCTATGGGAGTTTCTGCTAATGAAGTAATGGCCGAATTGTATGGTAAAGCTACTGGTTGTTCTGGAGGAAAAGGCGGAAGTATGCACATGTTTTCAAAAGAGCACAACTTTTTCGGTGGACATGGTATAGTTGGAGCTCAAATTCCAATGGGTGCAGGTTTGGCTTTGGCTGAACAATATCAAGGTACAAAGAATATTAGTTTAACCTTTTTTGGCGACGGTGCAGTTAGACAAGGTGCCCTGCATGAGACATTCAATATGGCTATGCTTTGGAAGTTGCCTGCTATCTTCATTTGTGAAAATAATGAATATGCCATGGGTACAAGTGTTGCAAGAACCACCAATATGTTAGATATCTACAAAATTGGACTTGCCTATGATATGCCTAGTTTTCAAGTAGATGGTATGAAGTGTGAAACGGTTCACGAAGCTATCGCTGAAGCAGCAGATAGAGCTAGACGCGGTGATGGACCAACCTTCCTAGAGATAAAAACTTACCGCTACAGAGGTCATTCAATGAGTGATCCAGCCACGTACCGCACAAAAGAAGAACTTGCAGATTATAAAGAAAAAGACCCTCTGGAAACAACAAAGGCTACTATCCTAAAGAAAAAATACGCAACAGAATCTGAATTAGATGCTATGGAAGAGGAGCTAATTAAATTAGTTCAAGAAAGTGTGGAGTTCGCTGAATCATCCCCTTATCCAGATGCTTCAAAATTATTTACTGAAGTATATGTAGAAAATGATTATCCTTTCATTATGGACTAATTGTTCAAACTTAAATCAATTATAGTATATTCGCCCCCTTATTATGGACATTAGACATTCTTGGAACGCATTCAAAACTGATTTTTCAGAGAAATACGCGAACAACAAAAGAAATTACAACATAATTGGATTATCTGTTGTTGCAGTGGTAGGTGGAATTTTATTCTACTCCCTTAGTTATAAACCTGCACAGGAAACTAAGGCGGCTGAAAAATTCGCCTCTATGTATTACTACTTTAAATCAGATTCAACATCAATCGTTTTAAAGGGCGATGCCAAAAGAAACATTTGGTCAGCAACAAGAATTGCTGATGAGTTCGGATCTACGATTAAAGGAAGAGAAGCAGCATTATGCGCTTCAATTGCTTTGATGAAAGATAAGAAGTTTGAAGAAGCATTAAAATACCTTGGGAAAACCAAAGCAAACGATAAAATATTAAGCGCGTCAATCATTGCTATGAAAGCCGTATGTAAGGCTGAATTGGGTGATGTTAGTGAGGCTGCTGATTTATATGAGCAAGCTGCAAGAATTGATGAAAACGACTTTGCAGCTATGTATCTCAAAAAGGCGGGTATCCATTATGAAATGGCCGATGATTTCAAAAATGCATTGAATTGCTATGAAGAAATTGCCCAAAAGTATTCAACTTCATCTGAAGGCACTGATATTGAAAAATATATTGGTAAGATGAAAGCCAAATTAGGCGAATTCAATCCATAAGTCCAGTTTTGTGTCGAACGCCGGATTTACTTTCTCTTCACCTACCCCATTAGTTGATTTTTTAAACAACCTTAAAATTGGAGTTGTTACATCTTTGTGGAATGAGCACATAACACACGCTCTCAAGCATGGTTGTTTAGTAGAATTAACCGAGCAAGGTCTTGATATTGACCAAATAGTACAATTAGATGTACCTGGAGCCTTTGAACTGCCTTTGGGAGCTCAAAAGTTGTTTGAAACATCAGGTGTGGACGCTGTAATTTGTTTGGGTGCTGTAATTAAGGGAGATACCCCACATTTTGATTTTGTTTGTCAAGGTGCCACAGATGGTATCATGAATGTTGGTTTAAAATTTAGTAAACCATGTATTTATGGATTAATTACCACATTAACAGAACAACAAGCCATGGATCGCATTGGCGGTAGTCATGGACACAAAGGCATTGAGGCTGCACAGACAGCAATTCATATGCTAACAGAATTCTATACGTTATAAAAAATTCATTCCTATTGAATATGTTTACTGAAAATTATCACGAGCAATTGAGCGAGGCTGAGAAACTGATTCACAGTCAAGAAGAGTCAAGTACTTTTCGAGACCAATACAGTAAACTTAGCAAAGAAGAAATCATTAAAGAAGCTGAGTCTCTGATTCAGACTGCCGATGTGAAAGCTTCTTATCAAAAATTGTTAGAACTAAAATCAATTTTTGAAGGACTTGTTTCTGCTGAGAAACCAGCTCAAATCAAAGCATGGATTGATGCTGGGAATGATGCACGTGAATTTGTGCCTCCCCAAGATGAATTAAAAACCAAATTACTCGATATTTTCAATCAATTTCAAAAATTAAGAGAAGAAGAGAAAAAACGAGCTGAAGAAGAGAAATTGGCAAACTTGGTAAAAAAGAAAGCCATTCTTGACAAAATAAAGTCATTGGTTGAAAGCGAAGAAACCGAAGCTAGTCTTGGTCTAATTCGCGAATACATGCGTGAATGGAGAGAAATTAGAATCATTCCGAAAGAATACCAAGACGAAGTAGCATCACAGTATAAAGCTTTGATTGACCGGTTTTATGATAACCTCACTATTTACAATGAGTTAAAGGATTTAGATAGAGAAAAAAATCTTGAGATTAAAATTGAATTAATCAAAAAAGTTGAAGCTCTGAAAAACGAACAAAATATTCGTAAATCGTATATTGCGCTGCATAAGTATCACGAAGATTGGAAAAATGCCGGCCCCGTAAGGAAAGACATTTCTGAAGAAATTTGGTCTAGATTTAAAGGTGCTAGTGATGAGATTTTAAACGCAATAAAAGCTGTTCAAAATGAATTAGACGAAAAGCGTAAAGCCAACTTGGAGAAGAAAGTTGTTCTCATTGAACAGGCTGAAGCGGCCATAGCAGTTTGGCCAGTGAATAATAAAGATTGGCAAAAATTAGGTACAGAATTAGATCAATTATTTGAAGAATGGAAAAAAATTGGTCCTGTTCCTGCTGCTCTTAACGAAGAAACATGGAGTAGATTCCAAACGGCAAGAAACGCATATTATTCAGAACGAAAATTATTCTTTAAAGAATTACAGTCTAATAAGAAGGATAATTTAAAATTAAAACTTGAGCTATGTGAAAAAGCCGAAAGTTTGAAAGATGCTTCCGAATACAATAAAACAGCTGATAAATTCCAAAGTTTACAAGAAGAATGGAAAAAAATTGGTCCTGTTCCTGAGGAACAAAATGAGCAAATTTGGAAACGATTTAGAGCAGCATTTGATCATTTTTATCAGAGGAGAAATCAATGGTTTGAAGAGAGAAAATCTCAAGAATCGGGAGCAGTTCAAGCTAGGGAAGCCGTAGTTAAAAAACTTGAAGGATTAATTTCTCAGGCTGAAAAGAATTTCACTTTCGCAGACCTAAAACAAATTCAGACAGAATGGAATAACAGCGGGTTTGTATCAGGTAAAAGATTTCACTCTTTAAATACGAAGTTTCAGAATTTAATTGACCCCTTGTTTCAATCATTGAGAGAACAGAACAATGAAGATCGCAAGAAAACAATGTCTGATTACGTTGAAAATCTAAATCAGTCTGTTGATGGAAAGTCAAAATTGAAATCTGAACAAAGAAGACTGAAAGAAGCAATTAAAAAATTGGAAGAAGAAATTTCTACCATTGATAACAATAAGTCTTTCTTTGCTTTATCGAAAAATGCCGATGCAGTTTTAAAGCAGTTTGATGATAAAATCAACAAATTAAATCAGCAAAAGGACAGATTAAAAACTGAGTTAGGAATCGTAGAGAAAGCGCTCTAACATGATTAACCGAATCGGAAAGTGGTTCGATTACCTTTCTTATTTATTGAATTCAACCAATAGACACGGTGTTCATTCGCCATTTGTTTACGAATTCGTTGATCATGTATTGTATAAAAATTCTCTTGACAAAAACGAATTTTTGGAATATCAGAGGACTTTAATGGTTCAAAGTACAACAGAGGGATTTGATGGGATTTCATTATCTGAATATGTAAATAATTACGCGCTACCATCAAAATATTGTGAGTTACTTCAGAGAATTGTACTGTACTATGATATTAAACAAATACAAGAAATAGGTCCATCTACAGGGTTGGAGTTTAATTACTTAAGATTTATAAAATCTACTGGTTTATCTCCTGACCTTATGTTATCTTCCTCTGACAAGACAGAACCTTATTCTTCTCTATTTAAAAAAAGTCAACAGGAGTTTGAAAAGGTATTTCCCAATTTATCTGATTACGCAGTAGAGCATGAAGATGAATTTAAGGAATCAAGAATGGGTAGTACATCACTTTTCTTATTTCATAGATTAGATGCTGAACTTGATTTTTGGAATTATTTTGATCGTGTATTACCTGGTTCAAGTATTCATGATTTTTTTGTTTTTACACATCCCTATCAAAATGAAAATTCACGTTTGAATTGGCAACGAATTGTGAATCATAAAGATTTTCATGTTACTATTGATTTCTTTCATATGGGAATTGCTATAAAACGTACACAACAAGTTAAAGAACATTTTCAACTTAGGTACTGAAAGTTATCATACATTTGAAACATGTCATCGCTACCCTATTACGAACATAAAATTAGAGTTAGATACCACGAATGTGATCGGATGGGTTTTTTGCATCATAGTGTTTATGCCGTTTTTTTCGAAGAAGCAAGAACAGAAATATTAAGGTCGCGAGGAATTACATATAAGGAAATGGAGGATGAAGGTATTATCATGCCGGTTAGATCCATGAAATTCTTATTTAAAAAAGCCGCACTTTATGATGATCTTCTAACCATACGGGTATCTATTGTAGGTGAACCCAAGGTCAGAATGGTTTTCAAATATGAGATATACAATGAAAATGGAGATTTCCTGTCTGATGCTGAGACTGAATTATTTTTTGTTAACAAATCAAATATGAGGCCTATGGCTCTTCCTGAAAAATTTTTGAATAAAATGTATTGATAACATGAAGTCAGAAACTCCTCAGAACCAAGAATTGATTGAAGAAATCTCCACCGATAAGGAACATTTCCTTGCCAGGAAACTGAGAGAGTATCTTCAGAATAAAACAATTCGAGGTTTTAAAGGACTTTCATTTTATGAAGTGGGCAGATATTTTCTAAGAGCAATTTTCATGGAAAATATTAGTCTAAGTGCTTCTTCACTGAGCTTTAATTTCTTTTTAGCACTCTTTCCTGCCCTGCTTTTTTTACTGACACTGATTGCATATTTACCATTCAACGGAATGAAAACGCAGTTGATTGAGCAATTGTCATTGATATTGCCCGAACGAACCTATGAAGAAATAAGTCAGACCATTCTAGAAATTTTAAGAAAGCAAAATTCCAGTTTATTGTCGTTCGGATTTTTGTTGACCATTTATTTTGCCTCTAATGCGTTTCATATTCTCATAAACACCTTCAATCGACGATTAGCTGGAACTGAGATGCGTGCCAAACAGAATTGGTTTGTAATTAGAGCCCGAGCGGTATTTTTAACCTTCTTATTGACTGTGTTGATCATTGTTTTTTTAGCAATAGTTACGGTTTCGGTTCAAATTGAAACCTATATGATAGAAAATGATTGGCCCCTTGTAAGTTTATACAGTTTTCTGATTGTATTGATTGAATATCTATTGGTTGCAGCGGTTTTTGTATTTACAGTTTCTACCATTTATTACTTCGCTCCATCCAAAACAGAACGCTGGACCTTTTTCTCTATCGGTGCCCTTTTAGCAGGTGCATTATCTATTATTGCAACCTTTGGTTTTACCTTGTATGTGAATAATTTTGATAGCTACAATAAGGTTTATGGCTCAATTGGTGCAATCATCGCATTAATGGTTTTGATTTATATCAATACCTTTTCAATGATTATTGGATTTGAACTAAATACAAGTATTGACAAGGCTGAAATTGCCCGAGTTCGAATTAAGAAGAAACAAATATCTTCTCAGCAACCACTTTCTGATAATATTCGTTAACCTTACCCAACAACTCATTTCGTTGTAGGAATACCTCGTTCTTGAGAACGGGATTATCCACTTTAATGTAGAGAGTTTTCGATTTTAAGGTAATCTCGGTGGTGTATTTTGCAATCAATTTGCCCACAATCTGCTCCCAATCTTTTTCAATACTCATCTCATCTAATTTGGAATCAAGATGATAGCGTTTATACATAGCCTGAATAACAGAACTGATGTGGTTGTCTTTTTTTTCTTTTTTCATTTTTAGCTTTGGACGTTTTTAAGTTTACTGTGTTTGTATCCGTAGCTAAAATAAAGAACCAGTCCAAGAAGGAACCACAAGCCAAACCATTTCCAATTATCTAAGGTCATACCGGTCAATAAAAACATGCAAGTTGAAACACCCATCAACGGAATGATATTCCATTTTCTTAAATATGCGAAAATGGAAAGCGCAACTAATAATAACCACATCAAGAGATGACTGATTCCATAAAAATCAAGTGCTAATAAACTTCTGAAATATTCCGGAATGTAAATCTGAGTTAGTACTGCAGACACAATTATCAAAGCAGGAAATAAATACTGTGCGTTTATGTGAACCAATTTAAATCCTGAATCTTGCTCTGATGTCCTTGGCGGTAACAATAAAACTCCACCACAAACTAGCACGAAAGCAAAAATGGTTCCTATGGATGTAAAATCTAATACAAAAGTCTCATTTGTGAAAAAGATGGGAATCCCAACCACTAAGCCTGTGATAATGGTTGCAAATCCTGGTGTTTTAAACTTTGGATGAATTTGAGAAAACTTCTCGGGTAATAATCCATCCCTACTCATAGACATCCAAATACGTGGTTGACCCATTTGAAATACGAGTAAAACAGAGGTCATTGCTACAATGGCTGAAACTGAAACTATATATTCAAGCCAATGTATTCCTTTGTAGTTCAAAGCAAAAGCCAACGGATCGTCAACACCCAGTAAATTAAAAGGAACCATTCCAGTTAGCACCAATGATATCAATATATATAAAACGGTACAAATCAATAAAGAATAAAACATGCCTCTGGGAAGGTCTCTTTTGGGATTCTTGCTTTCCTCTGCCAAGGTGCTCACTGCATCGAATCCAATGTAAGTAAAGAATACAGCAGAAACACCGGTCATGATTCCAGACATTCCATTCGGATTAAAAGGCGTGAAATTATCAAAATCAATATAAAACGCTCCAACCACTATGACCAATAGAATGATTACCACCTTCAGAATAACCATAGCATTACTGGCCCTTCTGCTTTCACTGATTCCTCTGTAAACAAGTATGGTAATCAAAACATTAATTAAAACCGCAGGTAAGTCAAATATGATTCTCTGTCCCAAAATCACAGGCGCAGTTACCCAAGCGTTATAAAAATCAAGTTCTTCACCTTGTAGATTTGTGTTTGCCCACAATTCCTTAAATTCTGAATTTCGAATATTTGTTGTAATTGCTAAACTCTTATCCGAAATAAACGTTGAAACCGATGAATAATCGGTTATCATCCATCTCGGTAAATCCAATCCAACTGCGTCTAATAGATGGGTAAAATAACCTGACCAAGAGAAAGCTATATAAATATTTCCAATGGCGTATTCCATTAAAAGTGCCCAACCAATAATCCATGCAAATAACTCGCCAAAAGAAGCATAGGCGTAAGTATATGCGCTACCTGAAACGGGAATTCTCCCTGCAAATTCAGCATAACTTAAAGCAGCGAATCCACACGCTATTGCGCTTATCACAAATAACCAAATTACGCCAGGACCTCCTGCTGCACAGGCTTTTCCGATGGATGAAAAAATTCCACCTCCTATGATTGCGGCAATACCAAAAAATGTCAAATCCCTAACCGATAGAATTCTAGGCAATTGATGACCTGTTTGAATGGAAAAGTCAGTTTTACGTCGAAAAAGTTGAGAAATCATGTGGAATTACCTACGATATTAACCATGATTTATGAGTACAACAAATTAACTTGTATATTCGTATGAAATGAGGCGAATAGCTGCAGTATTATTGGTTTTAGTCAATCTGATTAGTTCGGGATTGGTTGAGTTTGCCATAAATAGCTGTTGCGAATCAGAAGAGATAAATTGCTGCGCTCCTCCCATTGAAAAAAACGAGTCAACCTCTGATGATCTTTTAAAATCTGATGGTTGCTGCTGTACCGATTCTGAAAGTCATTTTTACTACATTACGGCTAAATTTCAGAATACTGATAAGCAGGAAGATTCAAAATCATCAAATCATTTTATAATCACGAATCATCGCTCTCAATTGCTTGTGGACAATTTTGATAATGGACCACAGTACTCCAATAAATTTCTTCATCAATATAAATCAAGAAAGAAAGTCCCGCCCTCTTTATTGGTTCAGTATGATGTTTGGGTAATTTAGATTTATCGTTTTTATTCGATAAATATAAATAAATTCAAACAAAATACACATGAAAAAAATACAAAATATAATAAAAGGAATTTTAGTAGCTGCTTTGGTGTTGGTTTCATTTACTCAATGCGGAGCATCTAAAACAAAAAAAATAAAAGCGCAAATCACTTTTGGTGTTGGTGCCAATTGCGAAATGTGCAAAGAACGTATTGAAAAAGCGTTAGATGTAAAAGGTGTCTACCAAGCCATTTATGATCTCAACAATAAAAAGATTTTTATTGTTTATAATGCAGCTCAATTTAAGGAAATTCAATTGCACAATATCATTGCAAGCGTTGGACATGATACCGAGCAAGTCAAAGCTGATGACTTAGTATACAACAACTTACCGGGTTGTTGTAAGTATAGATCTGACGACGATTTTTAACAATTTATGAAGTACATTCATAATTCGCTATTCAAAATAGCGTTGATTTTATTTGTTTGTGATTTTCAAGCCGGTAACTTGTACGCGCAAACAGTAGATACCTCAAAAATTGAACAAGTCAATGTCTCTGTAGAGGATGATGGAACTTCGGTTGATCATAGAGGAGCACAACTCAAAACCCTCATGTCTGAAAATGAATTCAAAAAGGCAGCATGCTGTACATTATCTGAGAGTTTCGAGTTGAGTAATACGGTAGAGGTTTCCAATAGTGATGGCATTACTGGTATTAAACAAGTGGAAATGATGGGGTTAAACAGTAAGTACATACTGTTGACCAGAGATAACTTACCTCAGTTCAATGGAATTGTAACTTTAAACGGCTTGTCAAATATTCCAGGTGATTTTGTGAGTGATGTAAGAATAGCTAAAGGCGTTGGTTCTGCTACACTTGGATTTGAAGGAATTACAGGAGGAATAGATTATGCGCTCAAATCAAAACACAATGAACCTCGGTTCCATTTCAATGCTTATCAAAATGATCAAGGTCGAACAGAGATCAATTCAATTATTTACTCAGCCAATAAAAAGAATTGGAAAAACTTCACCTATCTGCATACCGGTCAGCAATGGATGACCACTGACAAGAATAAAGATGGTTTCTCTGATATGCCAATGACGGACAGAATTTATCTGGGTAATCACAGCGATTTTCAGACTAAAAATTTGGAAGGAAAGCTTGGAGCCACGTTTTGGAACGATAAAAAAGTAGCTGGTGTTACAAATGCTATCGGTGGAACCCAAATAAATCCCAATTCAGATGTGTTTAATTTTCAAAGCAATGAATCAAGACTTGATATTTATGCGAAGCTAGGTATTATCCCTACCAATTCGGAAAGTACATTTGGAAATATATTGAATCTTTCCATGCACAACATGGACTATAATTTAATGCCATTTAAAGTTGCTGGGGGTAGATTAGACAGGAAATATCAAGCCCGTGAAATGCGTTTCAGCTATTCCGGTCTTTACCAAACGGAGTTGAGTGAAAACTGGGGACTTAAAACGGGGATTTCTACGCTTTTGACTCAACTTTCTGAAGAATTCTCGGATGTAGACAGTTGGTTTTACGTACCAAACTCAACTAAAGTCAGCAACGAATTCAATGAAATTCAACTAGGTGGATTTGCCGAGTGGGTTTATAATTCTGGTAATCTTACCATGGTGGGTGGTATTCGTACTGATTACCACAATCTATTTGGATGGTATGCCACTCCCCGACTTCACGGTAAATGGGAATTCAATCCCAACAATAAGTTGTTTTTTCAAGGGGGATATGCACGCAGGTCACCCTATGTATTTGCAGAACATCTGCCCAATTTAATTAGCAACAGATCATTGTGCATTAATTCAATGAACGTAAAAAATGCGAGTTTAAGTTCTCCTACTTTTGGACTAGAGCAAGAAAGAGGTTGGAATATGGGAGTTTCTTACTACAAGAATTTCATGGTTATGGGGTATCCATCGAATATTACATTGGATGTATTTCAAACATTGTTTGATTATCAAATTGTGATCGATAGAGAAGCAAATCCATATGAGATTAACATTGCAGGAAGGTCCAAAAATCAAGCAGGATATACTAGGAGTGTGCATGTTGAATGGACTTTTACACCAAGAAGACGTACAGATGTAAAACTGGCTTATCGTTTTATTGATAATCAAAAATTCATTGCAGGGCAATTAAGAATGAATCCTTTTCAAAGTGCGCATAGAGGGCTAATTACATTACATCATAAAACCCGAAACAACTGGTATTTTGATGGAGTGTTTCAGATTAATGGCCCAAAGAGGTTAATCAATCTGATACCTTTGAATGAACAGGAAAACAGAAGTCCGTGGTTTACTATTTTTAATTTTCAAACTAGGAAATCATTCAGTAAGAAATTTGAGACTTATTTAGGAATTGAAAATGTATTCAACTTTAAACAAAATGATCCTATTTTAAATCTTCCTTTAATGACATTACCTCCTGTTGGTGGAGATCGAATTTTTGATGCCGCATTTAACTGGGCACCTGCCAACGGTAGAATGATCTACGTTGGATTTAGATACGATATCATTTAACGAGATTGATTTGATTGTGTCGTTTGAATGGGTTTCAATACTTTTTCAAACGGCACTTTCTTATTGTATACAAAAACATCAATCCAAAACTTAATAATGTCTGGCAGATTATAATCAATGATTTCAAGGAGCTTCTCCTTGTCTTTAGGGGTTAATTCTTGAAAATCAGGTACATGCTGCAATTCAATACCTCTGTAAACACCGTCCTCGAAATTAATAACCACTTTTGATAATTGATCTTCCGATCTACCATAAATAACCAACGGCTGCTGGTCACGGGTACTCAAATAAATTTCGAGACCCAAATATTCGAAAAGATGCTTTTCGTTTGACAAATAACCAGCTACAGGAGACATTTTGTTGAATTTTTAAACAAATTAAAACAAAATGTTTAAGATTACAAGTTTTTATTGGATTTTTTGTTGAATATATTTAGAAACGGCATCATATAGTTGATGTTCCGGAACTAAAGATTTTAATAATTCCAAATGTTCTAGAATAACCATAGTATCCCTTCTTTTTGCCGGACCAGTTTGAATACTCACCAATTCGTCCCCATTAAAATTCATGATCTTCTCAACTGTTTGATTGAGTATTGGCATTAAATAACTAAATAGCTTAGAATTATCTAAAACTGTATTGGCAGCAACGGCACAAGCCGTGGTGTAATTATTCATAAAAACAGCTGACAGATGAAGTTTTTTACGTTCTTCAGCCGATATTTCAATGGAGTTAAAATTAAGCTTTTTGTTAATTTCTTGAATCTTATAACTTATTGAAGCATTTTGAATTTCAGTGAAAATAGGCACTTTATCCCAGTCCACCGGTATTCCTTTCGTAAATGAATATAATGGATACCAACACATTACATAATTGGGATATTTTGTTACAATGTCAATGGATCCGCTACAGTAAACAATGGTAATGTGTTTATTTTCATCAAGAATTTTACATACTTGACTCTCAATTAAATTATCTGTTACGGTTAAAAAAATAATTGACCCGTCAGAAAAATCAACAGAGTCAAGTGAAGCCCTAGATGAAATCCATCCTGCGCACTCAATTTCTTTTATTTTGAATAAATGATCTAGATGCCATCCTAAATTACCTTTACCAACAATATAAATAGGATGGTTTTCCATAGAACTTTAAGCCATGACTCTTTTTTGAGCTAAGATTCTATCAATTATTGCAAATGCAAACCCTATCACCATGATAATGGTTCCAAACCAAACTAAATTTATCCATGGAAATTCAATGACCTTAACTACAATGTAATTCTTAACTGGAGTCTTCTCCCCTGTTTGAACTACAAATGCAATTTTCTGTTTTGACGGATCTGGATCTTGAATATCAAAACTATTGATGGTCATAAAGAACCCTAATTTATCTAGTTGTACAGGTAACGATTCTAAGCCTCCGGTTTGTTCATTGATAAGAATTTCGGGATGTATGATTTCCTTTTCATTCAATCTATCCACCTCTACTTCCAATCTTAGCGCCAATCCATTTGTACGACTAGCTTTTTCAATTCCTTTTAAACGATAAACGCATTTACCAGAGGAACTAACCCCTTGTTGTCCTACATAGAGAGTATCTAATTTGAAGGAGCTAAACGGCTCAACCTTATCCATACCGCTTTGATAATTTACATGGGTAAATACATCTTTATGCAAATAATGCTTAGTGGAAGGCTCTGCCAATAATCCCATTTGCGGATTATTCTGGGTTTTAGGGACAAGCTTAAATGAATCTTTGGGGTTTTTAGTAGATACGAATGAAACTGTAAAGAATTCATCCAAAGAATCATAGTGAATCCCTTTTTTGGACCCCATATAAACTGCTTTATATCCAATCAAATCTACTGGTTCACCTTGATAGAGAATTTGGTTTTCTCTGTTGAATTGGATGCCTTTTTCATCGATTTTACCCGATTGATCTTGTTCTGGAGCAAGGTTTATTCCATCTTGAGACTTTGATAAAACATTCTTATTGACAGACGATACCAAAACACCAATCAATAATACGCCAAATCCAAAATGTGAGATTGATGCGCCCCAACGTAGGACTTGATTTTTTCTTTTTCTAAATAGGAATGCGAAATTCAACCCACTCAATAAGACTCCGAAGAATAAAAACAAAATGAACTGATACCCTTCAATTTCAAATCCCCATGTAAGAAGCCCAAAAACAATCACACTCATAACCATAGGCCATTTTAAGTCGCGCAATAAATCTGACCATTGGGTTTCTTTGTATCTGAAATATTGTCCAACCGACATCAGCAACATGATGGGCATAGCCATCCAAAGTTGGATATTGTTGTAGTCTTGCGCTTGAGGTACGGCATTTTTAAATCCGAAGAGCTTATTGAAAACAGGAATTGAAGTAGCACTAAAAACTTGAACCAGTGATAAGATAATGAATAAGGAACCTAAAAATATCCAAAATTCACGACTCAACAAGTGTTCATCTGGGAGGTCTGTTTTTTGAGATTTATACAGATTTCTAAGATAGAGCCCGAGAACAAAAACAAACAGACCAATACCTAAGTATTTGATGACAAGCGTGTAGTTCTCTTTTATACTTGCAGGAATTATAAAAGATGTAAGAACTACAACGGCAAAGAAAACCAATATGGCGAGAGTAAATTGTAAACGATTTTTAGAATCGACAAATGCAACAGCAGTTGAAAGTCCAATAAATCCAAATAAAAATAGAAGTAACTGTCCACTGAGACCTAAATCAGTAAACGAGTGAACGCTGGCTTCACCTAAAATTCCGCTTCTGGTTAAAAAAGTAGCGTATAGAACCAGCCAAAATGATATTTGAGTCAACAAATGTGAAGTAAATAAGTGTCTGCCCGTGTTTTTACTGATCAACAACATATGCAAAGCTGATGTCATGATTAACCATGGAAGTAATGAGGCATTCTCTACAGGATCCCAAGCCCAATATCCACCGAAAGACAAACTTTCGTAGGCCCAAAATCCACCCATGATAATTCCTGCCCCTAAAATCCCTACGCAGGCAATGCTCCAAATGATAGCAGGATGTATCCAAGATCTTAAATCTCTTTTCCAAAGCGCAGCCACACTATATGCAAATGGCACAATGGCCAAAGCAAATCCAAGGAACAATGTGGGAGGATGAATGACCATCCAATAGTTCTGAAGCAACTTATTTAAGCCGTTTCCGTCTTTAAATACTTGTAAATAATTTTCTACACCAATACTTCCAAGAATGGGAATATTCAAGAATTCGGGTCGAACATCTCTTAATAAGTCAAAGGGACTGCTACCGATTTTCAAGTCACCCAAATGAAATCCTAAAAGCATTGAACCCAATGCAATTTGTCCTAGTCCAATAATTGCAATGACCGGACTCTCCCATTTCCCTGCGGTACGCCTTAAAATGAGTGCGATAATTGAATTCCAAAAAATCCACAATAAAAAGGAACCTTCTTGTCCTTCCCAAAAACACGATATCATGTAATAAACTGGAAGGGCGTTACTTGAATGTCTCCAAGCGTAAAAGAATTCGTACCTATGAAAAAATATGATGGCGAATAAAATGGAGAAGACTGAAACTACGGAAAAGGAATGTAAATAAAGAAAATTTCGAGCCCATTTTTTCAAAGTACTATTTTCAGATCGGGCATCTTGAAAGTAAAAATAGCTAAATAGCAAAGTTGCGATAAAGCTAATCACCACAAATGAATGTCCAAGATTCCCAAGCCAAAGCCATTCGTTATTGAACGCTGGCAAGGTAGAATAGGGCATTGACGACAATAATGTGAACATATTAGTTTACCAATGAGGCTTGTTTAACAGGAGCATCTTCGTATTTTGAAGGACATTTACTCAAGATGGTTTCAGCAAGGAAATAATCTCCTTGACTTTTACCGATGATTACAATGGTTTCTGTTCTTTCCAAATCTTGGGGTTTGGGTTGAAGGAAAATAACTTTCTTTTCAAAATTTAGAGAATCAACTGCCGTAAACTCCAAATGATTTGCATCTTTCTGTGCATCGTAAACAATGGGTTTAGCCTTGTTTAGTTTACAGGCAATGTGATAACTTTTATTGGGGTTTTCAGTGCGCAATTTATCTGCCTCTTGGAACGATACGTATTTTGTGGTATTTCCATAAAGACTAACAACACTAGCTACACCAAGTCCAGCTATAACAATCAATGCAATTTGTAAGGGTTTCATTTTTGATTCTTTTCTAGTTTAGAAACTTTACGGTCCAATTTTACTAAATATATGACTATGCCAATGAAGATAATCGACAGAACGGCAATAACCACGTTAAACTTAGCATTGTTCGCGAGCAATTTTGCTGCTTTATCTGATGTTTGAAAAATATTCATTCTAGTCTTGTTCTAAAGTTAATTCTTCGAGTTTTTTAATTCTAATCCTCAAGATGGCAATCCAACTAAATACGCCAATCCATCCTAAAATGGCAGGATAAAAGAACATTCTTAAGGTATTGTCAAGGTCGTATTGATTAAATCCTACTGATCCACCAGAACCTGGATGCAATGAACCATCAGTGAGTTTAGGCATTATTGCAATGAGCGCCAAGAAAATTGGATAAATCAGTACGCTGTATACAGATGATATTCTGGCTCTTTGATATGGGTCTTGAATGGACGATCTTAGAATTAAATAAGCAAAATACATTGCCATACCAATTGCCACCCCATTTAACTTGGGATCTTCAGCTGGCCACCAGCTTTGCCAAGTTACTCTTGCCCATGCAGCTCCTGTTAAACAGCCTAAAATACCATTTAATATTCCTATTTTCAAAAAGCTATCTGACAGTAAATCATAGAACATGTCGCCTTTTCTTAAATAAAGTATTGAAGCGACTGCAGAAACTCCCAATAAGAAAATCATGCTGAACCACATAGGAACGTGATACAAAAGATTACGTATACTTTCGTTTAGAATGGTTCTATTTGGAAAACCAAATTCCACTTCGTCAATCAATTTCAGTTCTCCATTGGGTGAAATATCTTCTAAAGTCGCTCTTTTACCGTTTCCTGTAGAAAGAGTGTCACCCCTTGATTTTTCTATCCAAAATGCTTGTGGAAAATACATCCATGAAGGAGTGTTTTCTTTGGTTTCAACTTCTAATAATATATCGCAAAGTCCAGATGAAGCCTTTCCCAAGTTGATTTTTATTGGGGAATTCAAATTGTTTTGAGAGCGAGTGAGGGCATTTCCAGGAATTTCCCAAAGTAGATCTTTCTTTACAACCACAAGTCGATTGATCTTTATTTCTTCAGGACAGTTATATAATTCAATATTTACAGTTTGTAAAGAATCAGAGTTAATTAATGTTTTATCAACCGCTGAAATACCCGGCTTTAGCTTGATGGTTAGTCCACCTATTAAGGTATAAAGCACCAATGAAGATGCTAAGAAGAATAAGATTCTATATTTGTTGATGTGTCTCAAGATTTTAGATTTGATCTTCTTTGAATTTCTTGATTAATCAGTCCTAGTTCTCTGCCCATTTGGCCAGCCATGCCAGAATTTTCTTGAGCACGTCGAGTTAGATAAGGGATGACCGCCAAAACGGGTCCGTAAGGAACATATTTCGCCACTTTATAACCAGCATTTGATAGGTTAAAACTGATATGATCACTCATTCCTAACAATTGCGAGAAGAACACTCGAGTATCTGTTGGTTCTATGTTTAGTTCATTCATTTTCTTAGCGCCTAAAATGGAGCTAAGTTCGTTATGTGTACCAATGCATATAGAAACACGATTGATATTTTCAATACACAGCTCCACAGCTGCATTATAATCGTTATCTGTTGCTTCTTTATTGGGTTGTATAGGACTTGAATATTTGAATTCAGTGGCTCTTGAGCGTTCTTTTTCCATGTAAGCACCACGAACCAGCTTAAATCCTAAATAGTGATTACCCGATGAAAGTTGATTTTTCAGGTATTTCAATCGGTCGTGTCGATACATTTGTAAGGTATTGTATATAATGCATTGTTCTTGGTTGTAAGATCTCATTGCATCTTCCACCAAGTCATCTATGGCTTTTTGAATCCAAGATTCTTCAGCATCAACAAACAACCTGACCTTTAGATCAAAAGCGGTTTTGCAGATTTTATAGAATCGTTCCATGCCGTCATTCCATTCTGTTTGTTCAGACTTTGACAATTCTTGTGAAGAAGAAACTTTCTCAAGAATTTTAGCTGAAACAATTCCCGTAACCTTGAACACTGAAAAGGGAATGTCTTTATTGTCTTTAGCCTTTTCAATGGTCTTTATAATTTCACGGCAAGTTTCATTGAAGACCGATTCATTATCTTCGCCTTCCACGGAATAATCTAGTATTGTACCTACATTTCTTGATGCCAGTGATGATATGGCTTGATTACATTCTTGGATGTTCTCACCGCCACAAAATTGCTCAAAAATGGTATTTTTTATCACGAATTTAAATCCCAAGCGAACAGCAATTTGCGCCAAAGCTGGACCCCATTTCAAGAGAATTGGGAAATCAAATGATTTAAACAGTGTTTTAGCTTTCTTCAAGTCACTGAGAGACTTACCATTAAAGGCAATTTCAGTGTTTTCAAAGGAAATATTTAACCCCTCCTTCATACTAATTTGATACAAAATAACGATAAAAAGACCGACTTAAGGCAATCGTAATTGAAGTTTTTCAATTGCTTCTTGAAATAGCGGATGTTTAGACATTAAAAACTCCAATTTTTCTTTATCTGTGTAGGGTTTTCGAGATACAACTTCCAACTCTCCCATTTCTACATCAATTTGTTTGATTCTGCCATCAGAAAGTTGATTGAGCTCCCGAAGCAGTTCAAGTCTAATTTCTTCAATTGTATGGATATGCATCTTGGAATTTACAATAAAAAGTAATGTTTCATCGCGTAATTCCGTTTTAATAGAATTCAATAAACCAGCAATTCTAGGGCCTTGACTTTTGGCAATTTCACTGATGATTTTATCTGTATCAATTTGTTGTTTTGGCTGGGTATTGACTTCTACAACTGCAGATTGTTCTTCATTTTTCTCTTGGATGTTTTCAATTGAAGACTGTTTTTTCTGTTTGAATGCTTCTCTACTGAGTAAGCCCATTCTAGTAGATTCAACCTTTTTTACTACATCTTCTTTGATTGAAGGAGCTGCTTTAAAAGAAGCTGATTGAGTAGATTTTGTTGGTTGTTCAGCTGATGTATCAGCTAGTTTTTTTTTTAGATCATGCAGATTGGGAATATCTTTCATGAAAGAACGAAGATTCACCAATTTCAAAATCATCAATTCAATCAACAACCTATGATTTCTTGAAATTCGGTATTTCTCATCTGCTTCATTTGAGATATTTAAAGCATTCAATAAGAAATGAATATCGAATTTTCTGGATTGTTCTTTGTATTTTTCTTTGAAAGATTCAGATACATCCAAAAGAGAATTAGTCATTGGGTCAAGACTGACAATCAAATTCCTGAAATGTTGGGACATTCCGCTGGTGATTAATGAAGCGTCAAAACCTTGATTCAACACAGAGTTGATGGTTAACAATGCAGATGCTGAATCATTATTAAGCATATTGTCTGCCAGCGAGAAATAAGTATCCATGTCAAGAATACTCAACATTTCTACGGCTTTTTCGTAGGTGATTTCTCCCCCTGAAAAGCTCACTAACTGATCAAACATACTCAGAGCGTCACGCAATCCGCCATCTGCTTTCCGGGCAATCAAGTGGAGAGCGTCTTCACTGACTTTGATGCCTTCCTTTTCAGCAATTCCAACCAAATGCTTCACCATATCGGATACTAAGATGCGATTGAAATTGAAGACTTGGCACCTGCTCAATATGGTAGGGAGTATCTTATGTCTTTCCGTCGTAGCGAGAATGAAAATAGCGTAACTGGGAGGTTCTTCTAAAGTTTTCAAGAAAGCATTGAATGCAGCTGTTGACAGCATATGAACCTCGTCAATGATGTATACTTTATATTTTCCAACCTGAGGGGGTATTCTAACTTGATCCATCAGATGACGTATATCGTCTACTGAATTATTGGAAGCCGCATCTAATTCGAAAACATTGAATGCAAAATCATGGTTTTCATTTACTTCATCCGTGGTATTGATAACCTTTGCAAGAATTCTTGCACAAGTTGTTTTACCAACCCCTCTAGGACCAGTGAATAAAAAAGCTTGTGCTAATTTATTGTTCTTGATCTCGTGCATGAGCGTTTCAGCTACATGCTTTTGTCCAACAACGTCGTCAAACGACATTGGACGGTATTTTCGAGCAGAAACGATGAATTGTTGCACACTGCAAATTAAAACCAAGTATTTTAATCCAACAATCAAAACAACCCCATTTTATACACCGATTACAGTAATTATCCCCAAAGCTGATAAATTCAGGAATTACTCTTTAAATTTGATTTATCATGATTATTGGAGACGTGCTAAATCCGTTTGAATTGCCATCTGTTTCGGGCAAAAATGTAAGTTCATTTGATTACGCTGACAAATCTGCTTTATTGGTAATTGTTACATGCAATCATTGCAAATACTCACAGTCTTATTGGAATAGAATCATCAAATTAGCTCATAAATACGAAGAAGATAACCTGGGTATTGTAGCCATCTGCGGTAATGACGCGGTTCAATATCCTCAAGATAGCTTTTCAAATATGATGGATATCTCAGTTCAACGTCAATTTCCATTCGAATATTTACACGATGAAAACCAAGCAGTTTTAAAGGCTTTGGGTGCAGAAAGAACTCCGGAAGTTTTCTTGTTTAACTCAAAAAGAGAACTTGTTTACAAAGGGGCTATTGATGACAGTTGGGATAATGAAGCAACGGTAACATCGGTATATTTGGAAGACGCAATTGAATACGCTCTTGATGGTGTAGATATTGATTATCCAGAAGTACCCGCAGTTGGTTGCTCAGTTAAATGGAAATAAAAGTGGCATTCATTACCGGTGCCTCAAGTGGTATCGGGAAATCTTTGGCATTTAGAGCTGCCCAAGAAGGATATGTAACCCATCTTGCCGCTCGTAATGAAAGTGCGCTCGCACAAATATGCCAAGAAATCTACTCTCAATTTGGCATTCTTTCCACCTTTTCGGTGACGGATGTAAGCCAGGAATCTGAATGTAAACGTTTTATTGAAGAAGGTGTGTCTAAGCATGGACATATCAATGTCTTAATTAACAATGCTGGAATTTCCATGAGGGGCATATTCAATGATACAGAACTGCAAGTTTTGAAGAATTTGATGGATATCAATTTCTGGGGATCTGTTTATTGTACCAAATACGCATTGCCATTTATTTTGCAATCCAAAGGTTCTGTTGTTGGTGTTTCGTCTATCGCCGGATTTAAAGGTTTACCTGCTCGCACAGGATACAGCGCCAGTAAATTTGCATTGCAAGGATTTTTAGAAAGTCTACGTAATGAAAACCTAAAAACAGGCATTCACGTGATGATTGCTTGTCCCGGATATACCGAATCAAATATTCGGAAGTCAGCCTTAAATTCAAAAGGATTAGCTCAAGGAGAAACTCCCTTAAACGAGGCTAAATTAATGAGTTCTGATGATGTGGCCATTGAAATATGGAACGGCATCAAACAAAAACGCTGGTATATTATCATGACATTGCAAGGAAAGTTAGCCGTTTTTATCAATAAATGGTTCCCCAAACTCGCAGATAGATTAACTTACAACGTCATTTCAAAGGAACCAGATAGTCCAATCAAATAAGCCATGAATATAAACATCAACGAAGTCATCACCGTATTTTTTACCCTTTTTGCGGTAATTGATATCCTTGGTGCGGTGCCTATCTTAGTAAGTTTAAAGCGCAAGATACCCGATATACATCCAGGAAAAGTGACCTTGGCAAGTTCGGCTTTGATGATTGGATTTCTATTCATCGGAGAATATTTCTTAAAATATTTAGGAATTGACCTTGCATCTTTCGCGTTAGCCGGCAGTATTGTTATGTTTATCTTGGGACTTGAAATGGTTCTAGGTGTAGATATTTTCAGGAATGACCCCGACACTCAAGCAGGCAGTATTGTACCGGTAGCATTTCCGATTATCGCAGGTTCAGGTACGCTAACCACCATTTTATCTTTAAAGGCTATTTACGATAAAACCACTATTTTAAGTGGAATCATACTTAATGTGGTATTGATTTTCATTGTCCTTAATGCCACAGGATGGTTTGAACGTAAAATTGGAAAATCAGGAATGATGGTAATGAGAAAATTTTTCGGGATTATTCTATTGGCAATTGCCGTTAAACTGTTTAAAACAAACCTCTAGAATCTTACTTTATTAGAGATTGGTAAATATCGTAGTACTGCTTAGTGATATTTGAGGCATCCATTTTGGATAGCAATGATGTATATTGAGCAGATTTTGTTTCTGTCAATCGTATAATGGACTGTGAAATCTCCATGACGCTGTTTGGATCGAACCATCCAACGGTTTCTACACCGTTCATCAACTCTTGAAATACGGGAATTTTTGACAGGGCCATTGGAATACCTATGGTAGCTGCCTCAACCAAGGGGATACCAAATCCCTCAGAAAAAGAAGGATAAATAAATCCTGAACTTTTAACCAATAACTCCTCCAATTGATCATCAGATGGGTATTGAAAAAATAGGATTCTAGTGGTTAAATTTAAATCATTTACGGTCTTCTTGAGCTCGGCCTCTAAGTTGCCCTTTCCAGCCAAAATTAGATTGTGTGGAAATAAATGACAAACCTCGGAAAAGGCTTTGATCAAATTCAAATGATTCTTTCGAGCAACAAATGAAGAATGATAAATGAAGTAAAGATTCTCTGGGTTAGGATTCCAAGAATTTATTAAATATTTTGTTGAAATAGACTGGTATATAACTTTACTTTTCAATCTTTTAGAAAAAAAATATCTATCAATCTCCGCTTGATAATATTTCTTAATTTCTGATTCCGTGAATTCACTTGTTACTACCACAATGTCTGCTTTTTTAAGAGCGTATTGAGTTTTGAAATCGTAAATTAATCTATCCAAAAATGGGTAATCATTTGGCCTACTTTTGAAAAGGACGTCGTGAATAGTTACAACAGATTTGACCGAAGATGGCAAATCAAAGGGCAGTTCATTTGATAATCCGTGAAAGATATCAGCCCCCCATTCAGAAGCTGCTTTACCGAGTCCATAGGACCTCCACCACGGAAGAGCTCCACTTGGTTTATCTAAAAGATTTAAATTTAGCTCTGAGGCATATCTCGATCTTAACCCATCCACCAAGGTTCGGGAATAATTCCCGAGCCCTGATGAATTATGGAAATATCGTTTTGCGTCAAAAGCTATATTCATTCAACCAAATTTATACAGAAACACCGTAATCTCTCAACGCATCATTTAATGATGTCTTTTGATCGGTGCTTTCTTTGCGCTGACCAATGATTAAGGCAATGGGCACATAAAATTCGCCACCTTTAAATTCTTTTTTGATACTAGATGGGATAACCACAGATCTAGGCGGTATATATCCTTTTTTCAACTCCTCGCCTGTTTCGGCATCCATGATTTTAGTACTCATAGTTAAAGTAAGACCTGCTCCTAAAACCGCCTCTTTTCCTACATGAACTCCTTCTACAACTATACATCTAGAACCTACAAAACAACCATCCTCAATGATTACTGGAGCTGCTTGCACTGGTTCTAAAACTCCGCCAATTCCTACGCCACCAGATAAATGCACATTTTTACCAATTTGAGCACAGCTGCCTACCGTGGCCCAAGTATCCACCATGGTTCCAGAATCTACAAATGCTCCAATGTTCACATACGATGGCATCAATATCACACCAGGAGCAATATAAGCACCGTGTCTAGCAACTGCATGAGGAACTACGCGAATTCCCAATTCATCGTAATTCTTTTTCAATGGCATTTTATCGTGAAATTCCAATGGACCTGCATTGTATTTTTCCATTTGTCGGGTTGGAAAGTATAAAATGACGGCTTTTTTAACCCAATCATTTACTTGCCAAGATCCATCTTCAAGCGGCTCAGCCACCCTTAATTTACCCTTGTCTAAAGCTTCAATAATCTCTTCAATAACCAGAACATTGCTCTGATCCTTTAAAAGTTCTCTGTTTTCCCAAATTTCCTCGATGAGTGTACGGTACTTTTCCATTGTCATTTATTAAATTGCAACAAATTTGAATTGCAAAGTTCCGAAATAGTTTCCAAGAGATTTATGAGAGTAATTAACAAATATTTGGGCCTATGCCTATTAAGTGCACCTTTTGCACCACTTTTTGGACAAATGTCCACCCCAAATTGGCAAAAAAAAGCAGGTGTCACTGCATTTTTAGAGCAAAAAGGCGGTAAAGATTTGACTATCGAAGATGCTTTTAACCCCAACAACTATCCTTCTGGGCCCTTTTTTACATCCTATCCCTCTCCAAAATTTGTGGTTTATCAATATTTAAGAAACAAGGATAAAGGAAATCACATTTACAGGGCAAATCCAGGAATGGGCGAACTCAAAAACTCTGAAGAAATATTGGTGCATTTTGATTCTGTTCAATCTACGATGAAATCTTATGGTGAAACCGTAGGATTTTTAAGTTTCAATTTCGATACAGAAGAATCTGGATGGTTCGTTGCGGGCGATCGCGTTTTTAATTTTTTTCTCCGTCCCGGAGGACGTTTTGAAGCAATACCCATGCTAAAACTGTCAAAAGATCGAGTTGCAGAGGAAATTTCAACAACAGACCAAGCTTGCATGTATCACAATGGTAAAACCACCTGCAGAATGGCCGCTTACGTTGAAAATCACAATATTTTTGTATCTGATTATGTAAAAACCACTCAAATTACTTTTGACGGAAAAGAAGGCATTGTTTATGGACAATCTGTTCATAGAAATGAGTTTGGTATAAACAAAGGAATGTATTGGTCACCCAATGCGCACAAATTGGCCTTTTACAGAATGGATGAACGCAGGGTCACCAAATATCCCATGTTCTCCATCAATGAACGTCCCGCAAAACCCACAGAAATAAGATATCCAATGGCGGGAGACAGCAGCCATACGGTAACCATAGGGATTTATGACCCGTATTTAGGCAAAACTTTATTTTTAAAAACAGACGGAGAATATGACCAATACCTAACAAACATTACTTGGTCACCAGATTCAAAATCCATTTTTATTGCACGTGTAAATCGTGACCAGGATATAATGCATCTTTTGGAATATTCTTCAGAAACTGGAGAATTGATAAAAACTCATTTTGTGGAATCACATCCTAAATATATTGAACCTGAAAACGGTCCAATTTTCTTGGGAAGTTCTAACAAATTCATTTGGCAAAGTGAGACAGACGGATACAACCGATTGTATTTAAATGAAAATGGAAAATCTACAAAACTCAATTTACCAGTTGGTATTTATGAAATTACCGAAGTCTTGGGTTTAACGGCTGATGAAAAAAATATTCTTTGTGTTGGAACTTACGGAACAGCGTTAAACAGAGCTCTTATTAGCATTGATATTGTAAAAAATAAAAGTCAACTTCTCAAAACTAACTTAGGCGGAACTCCAGTTTCTGTGTTTAATAAATTCAATCCTTATGTTGTAATTACTTCTAGTTCGATAACAACAAATAGAGAAATTATCGCGGTAAACGTATCTCAAAAATTCAATCCCAATAACATGGAAGTTCCTGCTTTATTGTTTGAAAACAAAAATCCTATCGCCGATTTTAACATCGGAAAAATAGAATTAAGTAGCATTGAGCATCCAACAGACAACGTGACCCTGTTTACCAGGACCTTCTATCCTCCAGACTTTGATAGTAATAAAAAATATCCAGTGGTAGTTTATGTTTACGGCGGCCCACATGCACAAATGGTCACTAATTCTTGGCTGGGTGGAGGAAATTTATGGATGGCTTACATGGCAGCTAAAGGATACATAGTGTTTACCTTAGACAATCGCGGTTCATCTCACCGAGGATTAGATTTCGAAAATGCCGTACATCGTCAACTAGGGACTCTTGAAATGTCTGATCAATTAGCTGGATTAAATTGGTTAAAGTCTCAGTCCTTTGTGGATTCATCGCGAATTGGCGTTCATGGATGGAGCTTTGGAGGATTCATGACTACGAGCTTAATGACTCGTGAAGCAGGTAAATATAAAGTTGGCGTTGCAGGTGGACCCGTGATTGATTGGAAATATTACGAAATCATGTATACCGAGCGTTACATGGATAGACCTGAAGAAAATCCAACAGGCTATGAGTCCAACAATCTGATAAATCACGCTGGTAAATTAAAAGGCCGGTTGTTGCAAATTCACGGTGCCGATGATGATGTAGTGGTATGGCAACACAGCATGATGTTTGTAAAAAAATCGGTAGAATTGTCGAATCCCAACTTAGATTATTTTGTATATCCTGGGCATAAACACAATGTTTCTGGTCGAGACAGAATACACTTATATAAAAAGGTGAGTCAATATTTCTTCGATCATTTATAAGAAGCATGGGCAAATTCAATTACAAGGGTGAGAATGTGGAGGTGGTTGAATGCCCTAGAGATGCCATGCAAGGCATCAAGCAGTTTATACCCACAGAGATAAAAATCAAGTACATTACTAAGTTACTGAGCGAAGGTTTTGATGTGCTTGATTGTGGTAGTTTTGTCAGCCCTGCTGCTGTTCCGCAAATGGCTGATACCGCTGATGTAATTGATGCAATCAGTAAAGTTGAAACCTCCACAGAGTTTTTGGTTATCGTAGCAAATGAAAGGGGTGCAATAAGAGCAGCAGCATTCCCTAAAATCAAATATTTAGGTTACCCATTTTCTATCAGCGAGACTTTTCAACGGAGAAATACCAATCAATCACGCCAAGATGCTTTTTTACAATTGGCCAAAGTTCAGGAAATTGCTTTAGCATCCAACAAGCAGGTGGTTGCCTATATTAGCATGGCATTTGGAAACCCTTATGGAGATGAACATACAAATGAAATGATTAGAGAATGGGCTGAGAAAATTGCAGGATTGGGAATTAGAGTCATTAGCCTTGCCGACACCACTGGTCTTGCGACACCTGAGCAAATTGAGAAAACTTACACCAAACTCATTTCGCATCTTCCACATGTGAAAATTGGCGGTCATTTTCACGCTACCTTAGCAGATTCATCTTTAAAAATTGAAGCGGCCTTAAGAGGTGGTTGTAGACGATTAGATGGGGCTATTTTAGGTTTCGGGGGATGTCCATTCGCTAAAGATGAACTTGTTGGCAATGTTCCCACCGAACTATTGGTTGAGAAATTGGGACAAAAAATTGGCCGCGACTTACTGGAAGAGGCGGCCAAAACATACAGTAGTTTTTAGTTCATTGATTAGTGTACCTTTTGGTACCTCAATAATTCAATGATCACATCTAATTTTTGCAAAATAGAATCGTTGTAATCTGATTCCTTCGCTCTGATAATGATTGATGAAGGATTTGATTGATTCTCAGAATCCTCATTTTCAAATAAATCGAAAGGAGATATTCCAAGGGCTTCACATATTTTCTCCATGGTGTCTACTCTCATGGATTGCTTCTTCAGCATGTAGTGAAAACCTTGTTCGCTCAACCCACATAATCTTGCTAACTCTTTAATCGGGATTCTCTTCGCCGCAGCAAGATTTTTAATCTTGTTGTAATCTAATTTACTCACTTCCTTTTGGTATTAGTTTATCATATTGTACTTATGCATTTATCAGCACAATGTATAAACTACCTTTTTACGTTTTTATTTTATGCGGAAATAATAAAATTTCTTTATGACAATATTTGGACTAAAATTAAAATTAACAATAATACGCAACTAGTTTTTTATTCGGTTTTTTGTTAAGATAGCATTAACAGCTTCTTTATAGTTTTTACCTATTGGAACTTCCACCCCATCTTCAAGAATAATAGTTGAATTCTGAATCGCTTTTATTTTATTTAAAGCAATAATAAAACTCCTATGAATTCTAATAAATTGGTCTTTGGGCAATCCTGCTTCCATATTTCTCATGGTTTGAAGTGTCACAATTCTCTTATCGGCTGAAACCCAGATTTTAACATAATCAGCAAATGCCTCAATATGATGAATGTCTTGGAAAAAGATTTTTTGAAATTCTCCATCCACTTTGACGTAAACATAGTCATTTTCAGTATTGGCAGGTTCAACTGTTATTGATGATCTATACTCAAGGTATTCTTCTAATCTTTTGATTGCTTTATTTAACCTGTCAGGAGAAATTGGCTTTAGCATATAATCAAGGGCTTCAAATTCGAAGGCTTCAGCGGCATAGTCTGAAAAAGCCGTTGTGAAAATCACAGCATAAGGCATGGGGTATTGACTTTTTACAAAATCTAACCCGGTCTCCCCTGGCATCTGAATATCTGTAAAAACAACATCTGGCGCGAGTGCGGTCAATTGTTCAGATAAGCCTTGAGTAGAAGAAAAAGAACCCACAATTTGAATATTGGAATATGATTTTAAAAGACTTTCCAATACAGTGATTGCCAATGGTTCGTCATCAATGATAACAGCTTTAATTTGATTGTTCATGTTTAAATATTTATTAAAAGATCCACTCGATACACTCCATCTTTTGCAGATGATTTAAGGTCATGTTCGTTTGGATATATTAAATTAAGTCGTTTTTTTATGTTTTGCAATCCTATGCCCCCCAATTCTTCGTTTTTCTTCGACGGGATGAATGAATTTTCGATAAGAAATCTAAATCCTTTGGGAGTTTTGTTAGCAAATAGTCTGATGAACCGATGATCAGGCAAAACTGATTCTGAATGTTTGAAAGCATTTTCTACCAGTGTAAGAAACAACATAGGCTCTACGGGCTCATCATTCAAATTCTCCTCAATATTGACATCAATTTTTACTTTTTCACCCAATCTAAGTCGTTCAATGGATACGTAATCTTCTACGTGTGCCATTTCTTTCTTTATGGATACCTTTCCTTGGTTACTTTCATAAAGAATGTACCGAAGAATATTTGACAACCTTAATACCACCTCAGGGGCAGCGTCTGATTTTGATAATGTGAGAGCGTAGAGATTATTTAGAGAGTTGAATAGAAAATGTGGATTTATTTGAGATTTTAAAAACTTCAATTCTGTTTGCAACTGAATTTGTCTGAGGTCTTTATTTATTTTTTGATCGCCATACCATTGTTTTACCAATTTAAGCACCATGGTTAGTATGACCGAAAATATTACATTGATTACAAGGAATAAGAAAAACGTATCTGACCAAACAAGATTTTGAAGTTCGGCATTATTGATAACCATGTGAACTAAAATACTCAAGGGAAAACAAACGCTAAGAATCCCCAATGACAAGCTAATCAGATAAATTAAATAATGTCTATTGAGTAGAAATCTGGGTATCAGAAAATCATTATTAAAATAGGCAATTACAGCATGCAATACCAATATTCCATTGGCAATAATAAAGGACTCTGTAGAATTAACTCCCAATGGCAACACGAAGCTGTATACCCAGGCATAAGATGTCCAAAATAATAAATGATCTAACTTCCAACTCAGAAAGTTATGTTCAAGTCTTTGAAGGTATGTTTTTTGACGATGAGGCAATTGACTAATTACCGATATTTCTGAATAGCTCTAAACCAATATTTAGAATTCTTTCGGTATTTAAAATTCGTGTACTGGAATGTGCAGCTGAGTGCAGGAAATCCAATGAAAACAACTTTGGAGTGTCGCTGTCTGCGAAATAATAACTAGCTGTTATGTAACCGACCAAATTAATGACAAGCAGGCCGATCAATATGATGATTTTCTTATTTACTTTCTGTGCCATAATTTAAATATTAGTCTTCAATATTTATGCCAATTGTGTGTTAGACGCATTTAAGTGACAAAATGTTTCATCTCATATTAAAAAAATCATTCACAATAACTGTTGATAAGTTCAAAACCATTGAATCTTGTTGATTTAATGGCCTTTCAGCGTCAATTGACAATTTGTCAGTTCCCAACCAAAATGCCCCATCACCTTTTATTATTCCAGTTACTCCCGGAATATTGAACCAAGCAAATTGAGGGTGACTTAAATCAATCCCACATCTAGAATATTTGAGCAAAGACCTATCACCTTTTGGAAATAACTTACCGTTTTTCAATTCATCTTCGGACCATCCCAACAAATAGAACATGGTTGAATATAAATCAGTCTGAGATACCACTTGGTTTACCTTTTTGTTTCTAAATTTCGAATTCAATGCGCCGCCTGTGAAAACCATGGGAATGTGAAAAAAGCCTTTTTGTCCAAAATTAGTTTCAGGGGTTGCCAAATTCTTCCCGTGATCAGAAACCAAAATAACCAATGTATTTCCGTATTTATCTGATTTTTTTATTCGCTTAAAAAACTTCCCCAATTCTCCATCTAAATATTTGACAGTTCTAATCATCTTTTGTTTATCGGAACCTGTATTTTGAGGCACTGCATCATATGGATCATGGGTACTCAATGTCAAGAGACTAAGAAATTGAGGTTTTTCTTTTTGGGACGATGATAGATAACGATTGGCCAGGATTTCTAACATTTCAGCATCTTGAATTCCCCAGCTCCCCAAGTTAAACTTCGAATGAACAGACAATGATTTAATATCTCGAATTTCATCCATTCCAGATTGCTCAAAGTAGTATCTCTGATTGGCAAAATGAAGATCTGAACCATAAAAAAATGATGTCTTATAGTCAAGCCCTTTTAAATCTGATACTAAATTTGGCAATAATGATGATTTCTCCGGAAAAGCCAATATTCCTTGCCAAGGTTGTCCCGGCCAGCCACTAAAAATAGATACCAAACCTTTATCAGTTCTATCACCTGTGGCATAAGCATGAGTAAAAGAAAGTCCCTCTGAGGCAATTAGATCTAAGTTGGGTGTTACCGCCGCAACTTTTCCGCCAAAAAATTCAGATAATTCAGCCGAAACTCCTTCTAAAACAATCAAAATTATATGCGGCCTGGATTTTTGAATTGATTCAGAATCACCGCTGGTTGTAGGAAATAGTACTTGATTATAGGTTGAATGATAAAATGTAGAATCTCGAAAATGAGAAACATCTGGAATTTGATTTCCTTGAATCAAAGAATACATAAAATTCCAACTGCTATTTATGGCTATTTGATTGTCTATGTTAGACTTAAATTGCATGGCGTTTTCAATGGTTAATGGACTTTTTCCTAAACCACCCCTTGCAGCAATGGTTAAAAAAACACTATACAAGGCGACTTTTAAAATTCTATGTTCTTTCTCAGGATTCGCTCTTTTTAACAAGTGGGAATATCCCCAAAAAGCAACACCAATAACCAATAAGATTAAAGCCATTATCATAATCCAATGATAAATATTCAATGAAGCCAATGCTTCAGAGGTGTTTTCTAAATAAAAGAGGGCCTGAGGATTGATTCTACTGCCCCATTGCTTTAATAAAATGAAATCAGCGAAGTTTGATAGTAGTGTAATTAACAACCAAGACGACAAGGCTAACTGCTCGCCCAATCTTCCTGCAATTGAACCAAGTATCAATATAAAAATCAATCCATACGAACTCCAAGATATATCTTGCAATAATCCAGCGCTCCAAAGTTCCCTGATATTGGCGTCAGGAAACGATAGACTTACAGTCATTCTAAGGATACCTTGTATTAAAATAAATACTAGCCACAACGCACCATAAAACAAGAAAAACCTACTTGAAAGCAGGTTTTTCTTCATTAATTTCAACACATGTGAAATCATTAATCAACGATAATTACTTTTCCGAGTGACCAACGATATTCATTGTTTTGCACTACAATATAATAAGCTCCAGGATTCAATTCAAATTGAGCATTAGAAGTGTTTAATACATTTCGACCAGTAGCATCAAATACACTGACTACTGTTGCCTCAGGCAATCCATTAATATTCACGGTTCCGTTACTAGGATTTGGATATATCTTCATGGAAATTGATTTTTCAAATTCCTGATTGACTGAGGTTAATACTACTTGGATATACGATGTTTTTGTAGTTGAGTGATTACCAAATGCATTGCTTGCATCTAACTTAATGGTATATTGACCCGTTTGTGTGAATTTAACTTGAGGATTCCTAGAAGTAAGGTTTGTTGAATTTTGCAATAAATAGGTTTGGGGAGTTATGGTCCAGGAATATGAAGTAGGATTATTTGCTGTCAAATCAACAAGTGTTATGGTCTCATTCACCATTGGTTTGGTTTTGGTAGCGGTAAAATCAACTACTGGTTTTGCTGTACTATTGGTTGAAACATTGATGTAATTGTTCTTCAATTCTTCATCAGATGAGGATGAATTGCTTGCCTTTAATTTTACAGAGTATGAACCTGCAGAGTTGAACGAAACATAAATAATTGAATCAGTTAATTTCGATCCTGCTTGTAATGTGTAGGTAGATGGGGTGATTTCCCAATTTAAACTAGTTGCATACTCGGTAGAACTTTTAATGGTTACTGTTTGATCTACGATTGGGGCCGTATTATTCGCTGCAAAAGTTGCATTCACACTTAATAATAGAGGCACTCTTCTAATGACGTTGTTGTAATGATCTGGAACGTAGAAGCTCTTTTGGGCTTTCATGTAAGCGAAATGATACATACGACCAAAGCGAGCAACTGAGATATCGCCGTTTACATAACCAGAAGTGCGTTCTTTACCAGTGTAGACCGTGAGTTTTCCGTTGACATACATTTTAATGCATTGAGCTTCAAGAATGTAAATGACGTTTTCCACTTTGATTACATCCAAAGGATAATCCAAACCTTGGGAGATAATGGTCGTAACTTCACCTGTGTAGGTGTTTACTCTTCGAATAGCTTCGTTATTTCTATCAGCAACCAATAAAAACGAGTCACTTTCAAGCCCTATTCCACATGGATAGGAGAATTGTGCATTCTTTCCAGTTCCATTTTTAAATCCAAGTGAACCATTACCAGCAACCGTTGAAACATTACTTCCATCAATCAAACGAATAGCATGATTATCAAAATCACAAACAAATAATCTTCCTTTTGAATCAAACTCCAAATCTTCGGGCGAAGCAAACTCAGCATCACCAAGCGCACCGTCTTTATATCCTCCGAGAAAAGAAACCTTACCTGAAATGGTAGACCAAACCGCTTCATTGGATGAGTTAACGTATCTCATTCCTTTTCTAATCAAACAGTTGTTCTTATCTGCAATGTAGATGTCGTTGGTTTTGGGATGGACGGCACAGCCGGCAGGGGTTGAAAATCTAGAGGTCAAACCTGTACCATCGTTGCTTCCAAGGGCTTGAAAATCAGTTGGATCACCCCTGAAACCTCCCCTATTTCTTGAAGTATTTCCAATGATGAGCATCACGTTATGCTCATCGGTTATGTATATTCGATTGTTCGTATCAATAGCTACACCTAAAGGTCTGCTGTAATATTCTTGAGTAACATCATTGGCAGCTGTAGCATTGAATTTTCCAGAATCTGTGTATTGGATACCAGCAATGGTTGAAACGGTTTGGGCATTTGACTTACCCAATGAGAAAGTCAAACCCAACAAAAGGCCTGTGTAAAGAATGGATCTTTGCATGACCCGAAATAAATTAATAATTATTTAATTCTCTAAACTACTTATCCCCAACAAGATGCTTTGTTCAATTTTCTCGTAGATATCTGAGTAGGAACGCTTTTCTAAATCCTTACCTACCATAGCCTTATACAACTCTAAATATCTTGACGAAATATTTACCAGCCATTCATCTGTCATTGTTGGAATCAATTGACCTTCAAGACCTTGGAAACCATTTTCCATGAGCCATTCCCTTACAAATTCTTTAGATAATTGTTTTTGAGGCTTACCTTCTGATTGAAGTTGTTCATAGGAATCCAAATAGAAAAAACGGCTGCTATCAGGTGTATGAATTTCATCAATTAACATAGGTTGACCGTCTTTGATACCAAACTCGTATTTCGTATCAACCAATATTAAACCTTGCTTTTCGGCGTATTGGGTTCCGAAGTTGAATAGTTCAATTGATTTTTGATATAAGTAATCAAGATGTTCCTTAGAAATGATGTTTTTAGTCAAAATTTCCGCATAAGAAGTATCTTCATCGTGTCCGGAGGTCGCTTTTGTTGCTGGAGTGATAATGGGATTGGGGAATTTGTCGTTTTCTTTCATTCCTTCGGGAAGAGCGACTCCGCAGAGCACTCTACCTCCAGCTTTATATACCCTCCAAGCGTGTCCTGTAAGGTAATTTCTCACAACAAATTCAATGGGTATTGCATCGCATCTCCAACCAATGGTTACATGAGGATCGGGATTAGAGATTTTCCAATTGGGGATGATATGAGAAGTTAAATCTAAAAATAAATTTGCAACCTGAGTAAGCACCTGTCCTTTAAAAGGAATGCTTTTGGGTAAGACATGGTCGAAAGCAGAAATACGATCTGTTGCAACAATGATCAGTTTATCATTACCAATTCCGTATACATCTCTTACTTTTCCTCGGTAAAATGACGTTTGATTCTGAAAATAGAAATTGGTGGACGTTAGTGATTGAGTTTCCATTTTATTATTGATTTTGATCCTCGGATTTTTCGTAGGCTTTAATAATTTCTTTAACTAATTTATGTCTAACAACATCAGAAGTATCTAATTCTACGATACTAATTCCTTCTATGTTTTTTAGAATTCTAAGGGCTTTAAACAAGCCACTCATATGCTTTTTGGGTAAATCTACTTGAGTCATGTCGCCAGTAATTATCATTTTGGCGTTGGGCCCCATTCTGGTTAAGAACATTTTTAATTGAAGTTCTGTGGCATTTTGGGCTTCGTCTAAAATCACAAAACAATTGTCTAAGGTTCTTCCTCTCATAAATGCAAGCGGAGCAATTTCAACGGTTCTACTTTCAATCATGCTCTTGAGCTTGTCTAAAGGAATCATGTCTTCCAGAGCATCATATAGAGGCCTTAAATACGGATCTATTTTTTCTTTTAAATCGCCCGGAAGAAAGCCAAGATTTTCACCGGCTTCAACAGCAGGCCTTGTTAAAATGATTTTTCTAATTTCTCTATTTTTCAGAGCCAATACTGCTAGTGCAACAGCTGTATAAGTTTTTCCGGTACCCGCTGGCCCAATAGCAAAAAGCACATCGTTAGATTTACACGCATCAAGCATTTTACGTTGATTGCGGGTTTTCGCCTTGATCTTTTGTCCGCGAGTTCCAATAAATAATACATCATCGTTGAGTTCGCGTGCTTCGGGTTCAGCACCTTCAGGAATGTCTAAAGCATCGGTAATGGTTCTTTCATTTAACTCGCCCGTTTTGATGTACAATTTTTCTAACACTTCCATCCCACTCCTGAAATTAACGAGGCTTTCTTGATCACCAAACACCTTGATTTCGTCTCCTCTAGCTACAAATTGAAGCTTGGGGTATTTTGCTTTTATGAGATTCAAATGTTGATTATTTGGCCCATAAAACAACTGTGGGTTGATAATTTCGAGGGTATAGATTAACTCCGTCAAACTATTTTGGATTATTTTTACAAATATATGGAAAGCGCTAATGGAAATAAGCCAAAAATCATTCATTATTGGTCTGACGCCCGGTTTGATTCGGTTGATTTCACCATTGCTCAATCCAAACTATTTTCCAACTTCAGCCAATATTCAATAGCACTAAGTCCATCAGATATTAAAAAAGGACATTCAGTATACCAGAGTGTGGTATTGCGTCAGTTCATGAATGAGTTTCCTGAAGGCACAATTCATATTTGCAATCTTTCATTTATTGCCATTCAAACCAAAAGATATATCATTGCTCAATACAACAATCAGCTATTCTTAGGTCCTGATAATGGCTTTTTCTATTTGGCATTCCCTCAAGATCAAGTGTCTTATTTCATCATTCCCACACAGGGAATACCCTTGCCTATAAAGGCATTAACTGATATTTACATCCCAACGGTTAAAAGGATTTTACACGAAAATCTATTTGATTTGATTGACTCAGCATATGAACCCAAAGTACATATGGTAAAGCCCTTAGCATTAAATCCCACCATAGTTGGAAATGTAATTAGATTGACATGTACTTATGTTGATAACAGTGGTAATGCATTTTTCAATATAAATAAGGCTGAATTTAACGAATTGTGTAACGGCCGAAAGTTCAGAATTAGAACCTTATTTGAAACTTTTGACCGTATTTCAACAGACTATGATGATGTACCGGAAGGACAAATACTTTGCTTATTTGGCCATGGTGATATTTTTCAAATTGCTCAAAATGCCGGAAATGTAGCACATGCACTAGCCATTGAACCTAATTCCCAGATTATAGTAGAATTTTTAGATTAACAAAATGAGTGAAATCCAACGTTTAGTAAGAATGAGTTTCCAACCAGACCGCATACCAGACTTTATGGAGGTTTTTGAAGCATCAAAAGAAAATATTAGAAATTTTCCTGGTTGCATAGCCCTTAATTTAATTGTGGATATAGAAGATTCTAGCGTAATTTATACCTCCAGTATTTGGAGGGCGGTTGAAGATCTAGAGAATTATAGAAACAGCGAATTATTCATTCAAACTTGGAGAAAAACCAAAATTCATTTCAAGGAAAAGGCTCAAACCAGTACCTTTAACGTCATTCACCGATTGTAATCAATAATTCTTACAGCCATTTTCCGGGATTCAATATTCCTTTAGGATCGAAAGAATGTTTTATTCCTTTCATGATGTTAAAGTGTATATCGTCTAATACTATTTTTAAATATGGAGCTTGCACTAACCCTATACCATGTTCACCGCTGATGGTTCCTCCTAGGGATTTACAAAGTTCAAAAATTTCAATAATTCCTTTTGGGACTTCAATTTGCCAATGATCTTCAGACATTTGGTCTTTTAATATATTAACATGTAGGTTTCCATCGCCAGCATGTCCATAACAAACACTTCTAAATCTGTATTTATTTCCAATTTCTTTTACTCCACTCAGCAATTCAGGAAGTTTAGACCTAGGAACTACAGTATCTTCTTCCTTGTACACACTTTGTTGTTTTACCAATTCACCTAAAGATCTTCTGATTTTCCACCAATCGGCTGCCATTTCCGAATTATTGGGTAAATAAACTTCTATCGCACCTGACTCTTCAAGAAATGGATATAAATTTTCTGCAGTTTGGTTAAGATCATCTAAACTGTTGCCATCCAAAATTATAAGTAAATAAAATTCAGTTGATGGTGGTTTTGGAAAAGGGATTTTTAAAAAATCCACGGCAATTTCAACTCCTGAAACTTCCATCAGCTCAATTCCAGCAGGTTCAAACCCATGGATTAGAATAGAATTCACACATGCGGCGGCTTTAGATGCATCAGAGAAAGCCGCTAACATCAATAATTCTTCTGTTTTTAAAGGAATCAACTTTAAGACGGCTTTTGTTACAATGCCGAGCAGACCTTCACTTCCAATCATTAAATGAGTCAATGAAAACCCAGTTGAATTTTTTAAAGTATTTGCACCTGTCCAAATAACCTCACCCGTTGGAAGAACTACCTCTAAATTCAATACATAATCTCGGGTAGTTCCGTATTTCACGGCTTTAGGTCCACCGGCACCGTGTGCAATATTACCCCCAATGGTAGAAGACCCCATACTTGCTGGATCGGGCGGATAAGTTAATCCATAGGGTTTTAAATATTCTTTTAGTTCCGCATTTACTACCCCAGATTCAACGGTGACTTGGAAGTTCTCAAAATCAAGATTGAGAATCTTATTGAACCTTTTCATTGAAATAACCACCCCACCCTTAACAGGCAAACAAGCGCCAGATAGGCCTGTGCCGGCTCCCCTAGTATAGACTGGAATATCATGTTGGTTACAATATTCTAAGATCTTTGATAATTGCTCAGTATTCGACGGAATCAACAATAAATCGGGTAAAAATGATAGGTCTTCGGTGTAATCTCTTGATACCGAATCTAAGTCATTCAAATTTTGACTTACATTCGCGTGACCTAGAAATTCAATAAACCATTGAACATGGATTTGAGAAAAAGGTTGTTTTTGAACCATATCGTAAACAAAGGTATTTAATATTGACAATGGTAAATAATAGAGTAAAAATAATGTTGGCCATTGGGGCAATCAATTTGTATATGCTGAGCGCCTTATTATGGTGGGCATTTGCATTGGTTCGTTTTCAAGAGAGAAATTATGAATCTCAGATTGAACAGCTTGACTTAAAAAAACAGCTCGTTGAGGCAAAAATTGAGAACTATTTACTCCTGCATCAAAAAGTTAATCCTTCTGGCGCATTATTTAAAATCAATAATACCCTGGGGATTTGTGATTCAATAAAAATAAAATCCATTGTAAATCAAGAGTTTAAAGACTTTCGTGTTTTTTTTGTGACAAATAGGCAACGAAATTATGTAGAAATCAGTCTATCTCTTCGTGAAGAGATAATACAAGATGTAAATAACACCCTTTTAAATAAAAAGAAGGCGTGGATTTACGAAGGTATCACTCTTGGAATCATAACTTTAATCATTGGAGGTGCCATGTTTGTGTATGTAGATAAAATTCTTCGGTTAAATGCCCAACAAAATAATTTTTTGTTAGCAGTTACTCATGAATTGAAAACGCCTATTTCAGCGGCACGACTAGCACTTCAAACAGTTAAAAAAGATTCTTCACTTAAACTGCTTCCCAAAATGTTGGAAATGGCAAATTCAAACCTGCTAAGATTATCAAATATGGTGGAGCAAATTTTGATGGCCACTCGTTTTGAAAGCAAATTTGTAGACCCTGTTTTTGCTGAAAGAAATATAAGTGAGTTGATTGATGAAGCTATTGCTTCCCTAGAACTAACCTCTGAAAGAAAAAGTAGATTATTGTCACATTTAACTGACGGAATCATTGGTCAAGTTGATGAAAAAATGCTCAAAACCGTTATTAAGAATTTGATAATCAATGCATTTAAGTATTCAGATGATGAATCAATGGTAGAAATATTATTGACGGATTCTACAACGCATTATCAAATCCAAGTAAAAGACCAAGGAATTGGAATTATTGATTCTGATAAAAAACGGGTTTTTGAGAAGTTTTATCGAGTAGGTGAAGAAAAAACACGTTCACAACCCGGTTCTGGATTAGGCCTTTATCTGGTAAAACAAATAACCGAAATGCATGGTGGGAAGGTATCTATTCTTGACAATAAACCCCAAGGCACCATTTTTAATCTTAAAATTAACAAACAACAACAAACTAAATAATATGAAGTCCCATCGAATTCTATTGGTTGAAGATGAAGCAGATTTAGCAGAATTGATCAGGATCAATCTTGAAATGGAGGGTTATAAAGTAGCCGTAGCTGGTCACGGTGCAATAGCAATCCAAAAGCTAAAATCTGAAAGTTTTGATTTGGTTATCATGGATATCATGATGCCTTCCATGGACGGAATTACCGCAACGCAACACATTCGATTGTCAAATAACGATATACCCATTATGATTCTATCTGCAAGCAACAGCAGTAAAGATCGTATTGGAGGATTAAAGGCAGGTGCTGATGATTATCTAGCTAAGCCATTTGAATTGGAAGAGATGATGTTGAGGGTGCAAAAATTGATTCGTAGAACCCAACAAAACACTCCTAGATTAACTCTTCAAGAATATAGCTTTGGTGGAAATACCATAGACTTCAATTCATATAGAGCCGTTGGGAAATCTGGTGAGTTCAAATTAACTAAAAAGGAAGCACAGCTGCTTAAGTTACTCATTGAAAAGAAAAATTTGGTTGTGACCCGTGAAGAGATATTAAAAACCGTTTGGGGTTATACCGTTTTTCCAAGTACCAGAACCATTGATAACTTCATTTTGGCTTTCAGAAAGTACTTTGAAGAAGACGCCAAAAATCCAAAGTATTTTCTTAGCCTCAGAGGTGTTGGATACAAGTATACCGAAGAAGATTAATTTTTATTTGAAATAGCACGCGCAGCTATTTCTGATGTACTCCAGGCGCCTTGGAAATTAAATCCTCCAGTAACGCCATCAATATCTAATACTTCTCCGCAAACATATATACCAGGTTGATTTCTGATTTCCATACTTTTGGGGGATACGCTTTCTGTTGATATACCTCCAGCGGTTACAAATTCTTCTTTAAACGTAGTTTTTCCAGATATCTCAATTGGATAGCGCAACAAACTTTCTACAAGTCTATTCACAAGTTTTTTACTTGAGGCGCCGCAGATAGCATTTACATCTATTTCGCATTCGTTTAAAATTAGATCCCACAATCTATTGGGAAGATCAACGATGGAAATGTTTTTCCATATTTTTTTGGAATTTTTCTCTATTTCCTGATAAATCAACTTTCTTAGGTCGTCTTCGTTTAACTCACCCACCCAAGAAATTAATACAGTGAATTTATATTCATTATCAAATAACTTACGAGCCATCCATGCGCTGGTTTTTAATACTGCCGGACCACTGATTCCCCAATGTGTAATTAATATTGGGCCTTGATATGATTCCTTCTCTCCCATTACTTTTATTCTGCAATTGGATACGGAAACACCAGACAACGGTTTTAATTTATTCAAGTCTGTTTTGTTAGCATTGAATGTAAATAGAGATGGAACAGGAGCAATCCATTCAAAATCTGATTTCCATATTACTTTGCTCAAATCGGGAATTCCTCCTGTAGCAATTACCGTGTATTTCGAATGAACATTAACTTTCTTAGAGTTTAATCTGTCATTAAATTCATGTTGAAATTGGTTTTCATGGCGCTCAAATCCCATCCATTCATGATTTCTATGAACCTCAATTTTGAGTTTATGTGCCAAAAATTCAAAAAGACCAGCAATAGTCTCTGATGAATTGGAAGCCGGAAAAATGCGACCATCAGCCTCAACTTTGGTTTGAACCTGGTGGGTATGCAACCAATCTAGAAACCGATCAACTCCAAATTCCTGAAATACCTTTTTGAGAAATGACGCTCCTCGAGGATAATTAGTAATTAACTCTGATGTTTTACCGCAATCATGAGTAACATTGCAACGACCTCCGCCGCTCACCCTCACCTTAGTCAAGGTTTTACCTGTTTTTTCAAATATAGCGACGGTTAAATTTGGTGCGAGTTCTTTAATTCGGATTGCACAATAAAACCCTGCTGCTCCTCCACCAATAACTGCAACATCTATCATGGATTTATTACTTTGTAGTTTTTGTATTCACCGATTCTCTTTCCCGTGAATTTTTCGAACCAATAAAGTAGAAAAGTTTTAAAATTGAAATTCTTCTTACTGACATCAAAATCAAATTTCCAATTGATTTGTTTTATGCGATCAAGCATTATTGCAGGATGGGTTTCAGTAAATTTAACCAGTGAATCGATGCCTGAATAATTGAATTCTTGATGTTGATATACATTTTTTTGCATGAATTGATCATCATGCCAAAGTCTATGAAATTGCTCTTGTTTAATTTGTTGTTCTTTGGGATGTTTTACCCAGCCATAATGAAAAATACGAGCATGGATTGAAACAACATGTAATTTCTCATTTGTCAGAGTTCTAAATCCTTGAGCATCTTTCCAGCTTTTAATTTTACCGTTGTTTTTAATGATTCTGATTTCATTTCTATACCAGCGTCGAGAATCTCCCAAATAATCATAACTACCATAGAAGTGCCTGTATTTAAATAATAGTCCTTCTACTTTTGGATTGTCTTTGTATTGTAGGAGTGCTTTCTTTATTAATGGAATATCATCTTCATGAATGCACTCATCAGCTTGGATATAAAAGCACCAATCAGAATCTGAGGAAACACCAGCTAAAGCTTTATTTGTTTCGTCAGCAAGGACTTTGCCACCCACCCTGAGATTATCGTCCCAAATAGTATCAATGATCCGTAAGTTTTTTAATCCTAAATTAGCGATATAATCACGCGTTCCGTCATCTGAAGCTCCTACGGCTACGATAATTTCATTGCATAATGGCTCTATGGATTTTAAGGATTCTCCGATGGGATAATCAGCTTTTATTACATTTCGAGCAATTGCAAAACCTGAAACTTTCACTATATTCTATCGTCTAATTGAAATTGGAATCTGACAGACATTTCTTCAAGAATTATTTGAACTTCTTCATTGAAGTCTACTCTAAAATTAGATACTAGTGACACTCCCATATCTTCCTCATTATCCTGAAAATGAAACCATAAAGGCACATTTCCGGGGAATTGTTCTAAAATAGTTGAAATGGTTTGTTGTTTACCATCAAAAAGCTCTTTTGGATGCATGTAAACATTTAATGCTCTGACTAAAGATTTTACATTGATATCTGCAATTAGCTTTACTTGATTGTATTCCACTCGAGCTCTATTTCCATCAACGCCGGGTTTGACGGTTCCAGTAACCCACAAAATATAGTCTTGTGACAACAAATTCTTGTTATCTATATATTGTTTATTAAAAAACGCCAATTCAACCGTACCTGTATAATCAAGAAAATTAACTTTTCCGAATGGGGCGCCTCTTTGGGTCATTGCCTCCCGGAAAGAAGTGACAATGCCCATCATTTTAAAATTCAAAGGTTCATTCTGATCAACCGCTTGCGAGAATTCATTGACTGGTGTTGGTTTAAGAACGCTGTGTATGAATTTATACTCATCTAAGGGATGCTTACTCAGAAATACCCCAACCAACTCTTCTTCAATTTTGAGTTCGTCCATCAAGGTAAATCTTTCTACAGCCGGAAGTTTAGGTTCCTGAGGAACCGTTGCCTCACCGCCGCCAAACAATCCCATTTGCCCACTTTGTTTATCAGCTTGAAGTTTTTGTCCAAACTTAAGCGCTAACTCAACGCCTATCAATCCATCATTGGCACTTGCCAAGTATTGGGCTCTATGATATCTTTGGTCAAAGTCAAATACTCCCGCTTTGGCTAAATTTTCCAAATTACGTTTGTTAACGGCTCTCAAATTTACGCGCCCAGTCAAATCAAAAATGCTTGAAAATGGCCCATTTTTATCTCTTTCAGATAAAATTTCATCTACTGCATTTTCTCCAACTCCTTTTACGGCATTCATTCCAAAGCGGATTTCTCCATTTTTGGTAACCGTAAAGGCTGATCTGCTTTCATTCAGGTCAGGCCCCAATACTTTCGTACCCATTCTTCGGCACTCCTCCATGTAGAAGGTGATTTTTTTGATATCACCCATGTTGCTTTTCAAAACTGCCGACATGAATTGAGCAGGATAATGAGCTTTTAAGTAAGCTGTTTGGAAGGCAATCACCGCATAGCAAGTAGAGTGACTTTTATTGAATGCATATTGAGCAAATTCTTCCCAGTCAGAATAAATTTTATGCAACACTTTTTCAGGAAACCCTTTCTCTAGGGCTCCGGCCATAAAGTCAGCTTTTAATTCATCGATGAGCTGCTTATTCTTCTTACCCATGGCCTTACGCAAAACGTCTGCTTTTCCTTTAGAAAAACCAGCCAATTTTTGACTAAGCAACATTACCTGTTCTTGATAAACCGTAATACCGTAGGTCTCTTTTAAATATTCTTCCATTTCAGGAAGATCATATTCAACCGGTTTTCTGCCGTGTTTTCTATCTACAAAGTCTGGAATATACTTCATCGGACCTGGGCGATAAAGAGCGTTCATTGCGATCAAATCTCCAAATTGTGTTGGCTTTAAATCACGCATATATTTTTGCATTCCAGGACTTTCAAACTGGAAAACACCATTGGTATCACCCCTTTGAAATAATTCATAGGTTAGAGTATCTTCTAGCGGTATTTGATCAATATCAATTACATCTCCAGTGGTTTCTTTGATGATTGCAATGGCATCTTTCAGAATGGTCAAAGTTGACAATCCCAAAAAGTCCATTTTCAATAATCCGGCTTTTTCAATCTGATTTACATCGTATTGAACTTGCATCCATGGCGAGTCTTTTGAACGAGCAACAGGCACCACTTCGTCAATGTCTTTGGGAGCAATAATGATACCGCAAGCATGAACTCCAGTATTGCGAACTGAACCCTCTAGTTTTTCTGCATCTTTTAGAACCTGACTAGCGGCATCATTTGATTTGTAAATACTCTGAAGTTCTTTGAGGTTTTCAATCTCTTCTGGCTTCAAATTGACTGAATCGTCTTTTGCCAATTTATCTATATCGGCATGAAGCATGGTTTTTAAATTGAGATTTCCAGGAACTAATTTGGTTAATCCAACGGTTTGATTTAAAGGATATTGCAATACCCTACCTACATCTCTTATTGCACTCTTTGCCGCCATCGTTCCGTATGTGATGATTTGAGCAATTCTGCGTTCGCCGTATTTCTTTGCAACATATTCAATCACGCGGTCTCTACCTTGGTCATCGAAGTCAATATCGACGTCAGGCATACTAACACGCTCCGGATTGAGGAAACGTTCAAAAAGTAAATCGTATTTAACCGGATCAACGTTAGTAATTCCAAGTGCATAAGCAACCAAAGATCCTGCGGCAGATCCTCGCCCAGGACCTACCCATACGCCCATTTTTCTTGCTGCAGATGTAAAATCTTGCACAATCAAGAAATATCCTTCGTAACCCGAATTACAAATTGTATTTAACTCGAACTTGAGTCGTTCTTCTACATCCGTTGGAATGCCTCCCCCATATTTTTGCCTGCATCCTTCGTAGGCCAAATGGGTGAGATAGTCTTTTTGCGATAAAAATCCATCGGGAAGAGCGTAATTTGGCAAAACGATATCTCGTTCTAATTCAGGACTTTGAATAGAGTCAATTAAACGATTGGTATTATCGAGTGCTTCTGGAATATCCTTAAAAAGTTCTTCCATTTCCGCTTGAGTTTTGAAGTAAAACTCTTCGTTTGGAAAACCAAATCTGAAGCCTTTTCCCGATTCTTCGTTAGTTGCCTTTGGGGTAGATTGAAATTCTGAAGTGTTTATACAAAGTAGAATATCATGTGCATTGGCATCATCTTTTTCTACATAATGTGAGTCGTTGGTTGCAATGATATGAACGTTGTATTTTCGGGCAAACTTGATTAAAGTTTGATTGATATCTTCTTGATCAACCCCAGTATTATCAATGTTGCATAAATGATGTCTTTGTAGTTCCACATAGAAATCGTCTCCAAACATTTGGTGCCATTCACAAAAGATTTTCTCTGCTTCTTCCTCTCCTTTGTGGAGGATGGCCTGAGGGATTTCTGCGCCTATACAACAAGAAGTAGCAATAAGCCCTTCTCCGTATTGTTTCAATAATTCCTTATCAATTCGAGGGTATTTGGAATACAGTCCTTCTAAATATCCCAAAGAACAAAGCTTACTTAGATTCTCATAGCCCTTTTGGTTTTTCGCTAACAGCAACTGATGATAACGTTTGTCTTTCTTCCCTTGTCCGAAGGATTTTTCATGTCTATTTTCAACTAAATAGAACTCACATCCAATCACCGGGAGCATCCCAGCTTTTGTAACGGATTTATAGAAATCAAAGGCACCGAACATGTTTCCATGATCAGTTATAGCCATGGCAGGCATTCCATCGGCTTTTGCCTTTTGAACTAACTTATTTATTTCAGCAGCTCCATCCAGTAATGAATATTGAGTGTGAACATGCAGATGCGAAAATTTAGGCATACTTATTTACTCGCCTCAAATCCACCATCTTTATAAACGTATACAATAGTATCACCGCTAGTTCCGTCTTCTGTGAAATTTACCATCCAAGCTGGTTGATCCATTTTATATTCACCTTCCTCTTTTAACCAACCTGATTCATAATAGGCTTTATATGGTCCATGAAAATAAGAGCCACCGGTTGTAGGATCTAAAATTTTATCGAAATGCGACATCCTTTGACCGCTAGGCCAGTAGTTTTCGGTCCAAACTTCCTCAGGTCCAACAAACTTGCTCACGTTGAGGAGGTATCCTGATTTATTGTAGGTTAGGTGATATTTCACCGTGTCACCTAAGTAATATCTTTGCTCTTGTAAAGTGCTATCTGGACGAAATGACTCATCAAGGATAACTTGGCCCAATTTCACCAAACTATCAAGCGGGCGGATATCAAATTTATAGGGTTGGTATCTAGTTAACTTGACATTCTCTTTGCAAGACAAAACACTGATAATCAGAGTAAATATTGCAAATGGTTTCCAAAAGTTTTTATGAAATTTCATACATGCAATTTAATTAAATGGATTGGTGGAATTATTCTGTTTTATTCTCAATTTGTAAACATTGATAGAGATACCCAATTATGAAGATTATTTTCGTTGGGTGATATTATCGCATCTACGTTTACATCAATTCAAAAACCACGAAAATTCATCATTTGATTTTTGCGATAAAATCAATAGTATAAGCGGCCCCAATGGAAGTGGCAAGACCAATATACTGGATGCAATTTATACCTTATCAAATACAAAATCTTACTTCAATCACATTGATCAGCAGCTGATTCAATTTGGAAAAGATGAATATTCATTGAAAGGTTTATTTCATGGCAATAAATTAGATTCCAATTTAGATTTTGACTTCTTGTTGACCCTTCAAAACAAAAAGAAATCATTAAAGAAAAATGGCAAGCTTTATTCTAGGTTATTGGAACATATAGGAACCATTCAAACAGTTTTTATTACTCCTTATGATATTTCACTTGTTTTCGAAGGATCTGAAGAACGCAGAAAATTTATTGACTTCACCATAAGTCAGATCGATAAGAACTATTTATTGGCTTTGGTTGAATACAGAAAGTATTTAGATCAAAGGAATGCATTTCTCAAGAATAACTTTGGGAGGAACATCGATTCTCTTGTACTTGAGAGTTTCGATGTTAAAATAAGTCCTATTGCGGACGAAATTCACAAAGCTAGAAAGTCATTCATATCTGAGTTTGTACCACTGTTTGAGGAAAACTATAAATTCATTTCAGAATCTATTGAAGTCCCAAAAATAGATTATTTATCGCCATTAAGCAATAAAAAAATGTTGAGTATCTTAGAAGAAAACAGGACTTCCGACATACTCAGTCAAAGGACCGCATTGGGTGTTCACAAAGACGACATTGATTTTATGTTGAATAATCAGGCATTAAAGAAATTTGGGTCTCAAGGACAAATAAAGAGCTTTGTTATTGCATTGAAAATTGCTCAATATCAATACTTTAAGAAAAAAAGTCAGCAATATCCTATATTATTATTGGATGATATTTTCGAAAAGATTGACGCTCAAAGGTCCCAAAAATTAATGGAAAGAATGTGTTCCAATGAGTTTGGTCAGATTTTTATTAGCGATACACATTCAGAAAGAATCATAGAACATTTTAAGCCCTTCGACGTGTCACAAAAACATTTTAACTTAGTTAAATAAGCCTACTAACAGATCTAAATCTCGGTATTTCAGTTGAAATTTATCTGCGAGACTCTTGTTGGTAAGATTTCCGTTAAAGAGGTAAGTTCCTTTTCTAATCCAAGCGTGATTTCTGAGGGAATTCGAGAATCCGCCATCTTTTACCATTTCATCTAACATTGGAGTGAATATATTACTCAGTGCATAAGAGGCTGTTCTACTAACCCTGGAAGGAATATTTGGTACACAATAGTGTAATACACCGTGTTTTTTAAACACGGGATTGTCATGGTTGGTTAATTCGGAAGTTTCAAAATTCCCTCCTCTATCAATGGCAACATCAATGATTACGGAGTAAGGCTTCATTTTCATAACCATCTCTTCTGAAACCACCATTGGACTTCTATGTCCTGTGCCGGAATAAGCACCAATAACCACGTCTGCTTTTTCAATGCTTGAAGCCAATACATTGGGTTGCAGCGTTGAGGTGTACAAATGCAAACCGAAAGATTTTTGTATTCTACGGAGTCTATAGATGTTATTATCAAAAATTTTAACATTGGCACCAAGTCCCAAAGCTGCTTTGGTAGCGTACTCTCCCACTGCACCAGCACCAATCACAACGACTTGTGTAGGTGGAACGCCTGCAAAACCGCCTAATAATTCACCTTTTCCGATATGAGTATTGTTGAGGTATTCTGCAGCAATTAGAATTGATGCAGTTCCCGCAATTTCGCTCATAGCTCTAATTATAGGAAGTGCCCCTGAATCGTCTTGAATAAATTCATAGGCCAATGCTGTAATCTTCTTATTTTGAAGTTTACGAAGTAATACTTCTTCGAGTTGATTGATTTGCAGAGCGGAAATCAACAATTGAGAAGGTTTCATTAAATCTATTTCAGCTTCTGTAGGAGGGTCAATTTTAAGAATGATATCTGACTGATAGATGGGTTCCGGTTGATAGACTATTTCGGCTCCTGCTTCGCTGTAGAGATGATCTGAGAAATTGGCATTTTCGCCACAACCAGATTGTATTTTGATTTCAATTCCTTGACTAACTAAATACTGGACGGCTGAAGGAGTCAAAGGAACCCTATTTTCTTGAAAGGTTATTTCTTTTGGTATTCCAATGCTCGTATGATTATTATTTTTGGTCAACTGTTTTAGTTGAACTTGGGTTTCAGTAGAAAATTGGGTTGGCGTCTGGCCGTTCATATTGATGCAATTTAATTAAAATAAATGGATAGTTTTCTGTTCAAACAGCACGAAAAACAGAGGTCTTTTCCACAAAATGGATACAAAATTGCCTTCCTAAATGGGGTTGTACCAGAAAAAAGTAGTAATTTTAACGCTCCAACTAGATACATAAGTTATAATGAAAAGATTTGCAGCAGGGTTAGTTATATTAATATCATCCATTTACAATTCAGGCGCGCAAGCACCATTGCCGCCCAATCAATCAGAAAATAGTCTCTCAAGAATTGATAGTTTGACTATGCAATTTTACAGAGAGATTCCGAGTCATAAACCACTATTAAACAACGGTTTTGAGTTTAATGAAAAAGATTTCACCGATAATTTTGCTCAGTTAGGAAGTGAGATACCCTTCGAATATCATTATTTGGTAAGACAGCAAATTCAATATTTCATGGCTTTGCCTGATGCCTATTTTGATAGAATTCACCAAAGAATGAGTATGTATTTCCCCATTTTTGAAGAAATACTCGACAAAAACTCGATGCCCACAGAATTGAAATACGTTTCGGTTATTGAATCTGCACTGAATCCTAATGCCGTTTCATGGTGCGGTGCAACAGGCTTATGGCAGTTTATGCCATACACAGGTAAATTAATGGGAATGAAAATCAACTATTCCGTTGATGAAAGAAAAAGCATCATGGCCTCTACAGAAAAGGCATGCGAATACTTTCAGAATTCACAAAATATTTTTGATAATTGGTTGTTAAGCATTGCATCATACAATTGTGGAGCAGGCAACGTAATGAAAGCTATGAGAAGAGCAGGTGGCAAAACCAAAGATTTTTGGGCAATCTTAAAGTTCTTACCAAAAGAAACCCAATATTATGTCCCTAAATTCATTGCAGCTGCATATGTTTTGAACTTTACCAAACACGCAAAAAGAGATCAATTTAATAAGATTTCCGAAGTGCTTATTCCAACCAGAGTAGATACGAGTTTCCATTTGGTGAAAATGTGTAATTACATAGCTGGATCTGACCAAGAAGATTTGTTAAAGTTAAATCGTGAGTTTATTAAACCCAATACTCAATTAGCTACAAACAATACCATCTTACTACCCTATCAATATTCGATGTGCTATTGGAGAGACAACGACTCCCTCATTCAGAACACCTTACTTTCATCTTATGAGGTGGTTTCATCTCAGAATGCTAGCAAACACTATTCCGGATCAAATTCAAAGCCCAAAAAAGCAGTTCCAACGGTTTCCAGCACTGGACATTCCAAAACAGTACATGTCGTTAGATCAGGTGAAACAATATCGTCGATTGCAAGAAAATATGGTACTTCAATAGACAAAATAATGCAAATGAATAATTTGCGCAGTTCACGTATTGGAGTTGGACAACGATTGGTTGTTAAAAATGGTCAACACCATCAACGGAATTACAGATAACTTTCATATTAAAATGTTTAAGTACTTAAAATTCAACATTTTAATATTTGCTGTACTTGTAATCTCTTGCAATAATCCTGCTGATTTAAGCATAGAAAAAAGCAAAAGACCTATAGCTGTTGACGCAAATGGAGCGATACATCTTTATGTTGACAGTACATCAAGTCAAAACTGGATGAATCAACTCACCACTCATTTTCCGTTAGATTCCAATTTGTTTTTTCAAAATCGATATTTATCATCTCATTCTTTTATTCTTCATTCCAGAGCATCATTGGATCTATCTCAGCTATCTGCCAACCGAATTGGATTTATTGAAAATTACAAACCTTCTCATTTCGATACATCTTTCAGCTTTCAATGGGGTAAATCTTCCTTGATAGCTTATAAAAATCCATGTGCAACAGGTCAATGGTTGGTTGATATTGGAAAGGTAGATGCGAACTCCATTACAAAGGCTGAGTGGAAATCTTTAAATAATTTCATCCTAAACTTAAGCAATAATTTAGGGCTCGATGGATATTTTGAAAGAAATAAACCTTCAGAATATGTAAGAACTATTCAATCAGAAATTGAAACCATTTGGAATATATCTGTTCAAATTCCCAATGATTGGAAAATATTCGGTACGGATTCTGGATTTTTATGGTTGGGGAAATTAAATCCAAACGGAGGATTTTCTAGCTTATGGATAACAAAAGTTCCCCAAAACCCAGTGCGAGTTAATTTAAATGAGCATTTTGTTTTAAGAAATATTGCTACCAAAAAATTCTTTCACAACGATGAAGGTACAAAAATGGTTATCAGCGAAATCCCTGTTTACCGATCAAAAGAAATCGGAAATAACTTATTTCAAGGTTGGTATACAGAGGAAGGAACCACTAGAAGAGGTCCTTATTTTACAAAATATATTCTCAATCCAAAAGAGAACTACACCTTATTGATTGATGCTTTCTGTACTGAATCAGAAAATATGTCAAGCGATGTTGAGTTTCTCAAACACTTAATCAAAAACGTTAGTTTTGTACCATGAAAAAGGTGGTCATTTTTGCATCAGGTAGTGGCAGTAATGCCGAAAACTTAATTCAATTACACCACCATAAATATTACTCGGTTGAAGCTATCTTCTGCAACAACGAATTCGCAGGAGTGATTGAAAGAGCAACCCGTTTAAATATTCCATTGAAATTGTTTAATCGAAATGAATGGAATGTTGTAATAAACGAATTAAAGGATATTAAACCTGATTTGATTGTTTTGGCTGGATTCCTTTGGATGATACCGGCAGATTTCATTAGAAACTTCAGCAGAATAATCAATATTCATCCTAGTTTGCTACCCAAATTTGGCGGCAAGGGTATGTATGGAATGAACGTACACCGGGCAGTTATTGACAACCAAGAAAAAGAATCAGGAATCACCATACATTTGGTCAATGAACATTATGACGAAGGTGAAGTTTTATTTCAAGCAGCCATAGAAATTGAAAACGGCGAAACACCTGAGTCGTTGGCAAATAAAATTCATCAATTAGAATACCAGTATTTCCCTGAAATCATACTTAAAGAGATTCAAAAATGAAAAGTAATCACATAGAGACCAAAGTTTTGCATGCTGGCATTGAACCAGATCCAAGTACAGGTGCAATCATGACTCCCATTTTCCAGACCAGTACATACGTACAGTCTGCACCAGGTGAACATAAAGGATATGAATACGCACGTACACAAAATCCAACAAGAGATGCCTTGCAAAAAAATCTTGCAGCTCTTGAAAATATGAATCACGCTTTGTGTTTTTCAACAGGGATGGGCGCCGTAGATGCTTGTATTAAACTACTTTCTCCTGGCGATGAAGTGGTTTCAACGAACGACTTGTACGGTGGTACATACCGCATATTTACAACGGTTTTCCAAAAAATGGGAATCAAGTTTCATTTTGTTGACATGGCCAATGAACAAGAAGTTCGGTCTGCAATGAATGAAAATACCAAAATGATTTGGGTTGAAACTCCAACCAACCCCCTTTTAAAAATCATCGATATTGAACTAATGTCCAAAATTGGACATGAATTTGGTGCGTTGGTTGTGGTTGATAATACTTTTTCATCTCCATACCTTCAACAACCTGTAAGCTTTGGTGCAGATATAATCATGCACTCTGCTACTAAATATATCAATGGACACTCTGATGTAGTAATGGGGGTTCTATGCGTAAATAACGATGAAACTCATTCAAGGCTAGCATTTTTACAGAATACTTGTGGTGCAACCCCAGGTCCGATGGATTGTTTCTTGGTTTTACGAGGAATAAAAACACTGCACATTCGCATGGAGCGTCACTGTCAAAATGGTAGAGAAATCGCCCATTTTTTGCAATCGCACCCGCTTGTAGGTGAAGTTTATTGGCCTGGATTTGAAACACATCCAAATCATTTAGTTGCTAAAAAACAGATGAAGGATTTTGGAGGTATGATTTCCTTCACCTTGAAAAATGATTCATTGGAAGCGGCAATTGAATTCTTGAAAAGCACCCAAGTTTTCTCATTGGCAGAAAGCCTTGGAGGTGTAGAGTCATTGATTGGTCACCCAGCAAGCATGACTCATGCAAGTATCCCAAGAGAACAAAGAATAAAAAATGGCCTAAAAGATAGTTTGATTCGATTGAGCGTCGGTATTGAACATATCGATGATTTAAAGCATGACCTAGCTCAAGCTTTGGAGAAATCAGCAACCATATAATGGCTTTAGACTCTCGTTTAGTAGAAACCCTGTGGGATGCAGCAAAATTCTACAACGAGCCTGGATTTATTGAAGATGACCCCATTTTAATTCCACATTTATTCACCAATGAACGGGATATTGAATTGGCTGGATTTTTTACTGCGTTAATTGCTTGGGGACAGCGAAAAACCATCATCAGCAATGCAAAAGATCTGATGAGGAGAATGGATAATTCCCCTTATGAGTTTATTTTAAATGCTACTGAAGGTGATCGCAGATCGCTTGATGGATTTGTACATCGAACATTTATCGATGTTGATCTGATTTTCTTAGTGAATAGATTGGGCGAACTTCTAAAAGATTCACTAACTCTGGAGAACCTATTTTTTTACGATAGCAATCAAACCGTTGAAAAAGCGCTTGTTGATTTTCGGAAGAAATTATTTTCTAATTCATCTGATTCAAATAGAACGTTGAAACACGTGGCCACACCAGAAAAAAATAGTGCTTGTAAACGACTAAACATGTATTTAAGATGGATGGTGAGGCCCAATGACGGTGTTGATTTCGGTATTTGGAAATCGGTTAAACCATCTATTTTGAAAATGCCTTTGGATACTCACGTCATACGAGTAGTAAAAGAATTAGATATTTTATCTGATTTAAAAGGAGATTGGAAAGGATGCCTTCAATTAACTGACATTTTTTCTCAAATTCACCCTTCTGATCCAGTGTTTTTTGATTTTGCACTTTTTGGGATGGGAGTGAATAACAGAAATATATCGTAAATTTGTACTTATGGCAGTTGAATTTACAAGTAGCAATTTTCAAAACGAAGTTTTGGCATCTGATAAACCCGTTTTGGTAGATTTTTGGGCTGAATGGTGTGGCCCTTGCAAGATGATTGGTCCAGTTGTTGAAGAAATTCACAACGAATATTTAGGAAAAGCAGTAATTGGCAAATTGAATGTGGATGAAAATCCTGATATTGCCATGAACTACAGCGTTAGAAGCATACCAACCTTGTTGATTTTCAAAGGCGGTGTAATCGTTGATAAAATTGTAGGTGCTGTTCCTAAGTCACAATTGACTAAACAATTAGAATCTCACCTATAATCATTTTAAACATTTATATAGAGGCTGTTTGACGTAATTCAAGCAGCCTTTATTTTTTAAATCTAATTATGTTATTCCTGAAAGACCTTCTGGTGTTTAATCAGCTTTCTATGTTGGCTCAAAAGGCCATGGAAGGCTTTATTTCGGGATTGCATAAAAGTCCGTTAAGAGGTTTTTCAGTTGAGTTTGCCGAGCATAGAAGCTACAATCCAGGTGATAGCATAAGAAATCTAGACTGGAAGTTACTTGCGAAAACAGAGAAAAAATACATCAAACAAACCATTGAAGAGACCAATTTGAGGTGTTTCTTTTGGTTGGATGTTTCTAAAAGCATGAAATATCCTGAAGGAGAAGAGCTGAAGTTAAAATATTCATTGGCACTTGGCAGTATTTTGGCGCAGGCTTTGGCCAAGCAACGAGATGCTTTTCAATTCTCGCTTCTCGATGAACATAAATTAATATGGCAATCTGATTTAAAATCGACTAAAGGTCATCTTTCCAACTTATTCTCAAAACTTGAACAATTATGGAATTCTAAAGATTTGGAAAGTGATTGGAATCAAGATTTCACTTTTGCAAACCTAGCATCGGGCATACCTCGTAGAAGCATGATTGTGATTTGTACTGATATGATCATTGAGAATGAATCAGATTTTTGGGAGACTTTGAAGTACTTGAAATTTCTAAAATGTGAAATACTGTTAATTCATATACAGCACAACAATCATGAGTTAATGTTAGATTTGGAAGGCATTCCCTATGAGTTTATTGATTTGGAAAACCAATCACGTATTAAATTAAATCCCAATGAAATCAGGGAAGCCTATAGTACTGCTCAAGTCAAATTCACAGAAAGTGTAAAACAAAATTCTCAGCAACTGGGTGTGTCATACTTTGAAGGGGATGTCTCCTTCCCTCTTGACTATGCCATCATGCAGTTTTACAAAGAGCGAAACAAACTAAAATAATCAACGATCTTTCTCAAATTGAAGTCTCATTGGATTCAAATCTAGAATCTGTCCATTAGAATAACTCAGAGTGCCATTCACAAATACATGTTTTATTGAATGACTAAATTGAGTATTCATTAATGGAGACCACTGGCATTTATACAAAATACTATCTTCAGTAACTTGATGAATTTCATTAGGATTAACCAAAACTAAATCCGCAAAATACCCTTCTCTTATAAAGCCTCGATCTTTTAGTTTGTATGCAATTGCGGGGGCATGACACATTTTTTCTACAACCCTTTCAATGGTAATTTTACCTTGTTTGCTTTTTTCAAGCATCAATAATAAGGTGTGTTGAATGAGGGGCAATCCTGCATGTGCATCCAAATAGTTCTCACACAATTTTTCTTCCTTTGTATGTGGTGCATGATCTGTTGCAATGACATCCAATCTATCATCGAGTAAGGCATTCCAAAGGGCATCTTGATCCTTCTGAGTTTTCACAGCTGGATTGCATTTGATTTGATGTGAAAGTTCAGCGTAATTACTATCACTAAAATGCAAATGATGCACGCATACTTCACTGGTAATTCTTTTTTTATCTAATGGAAGTGAATTATCAAATAAATGAGTTTCTATTTCAGATGTAATGTGAAGAATATGCAGTCTAGTATTGTATTTCTTAGCCAATGCACTTGCAAAGGATGAACTTAGATAACAAGCTTGGGCATCTCGAATTATTGGGTGATATTCTGCGGGAATTCCATTTGGGAAATCAATTTTTGCTTGATTTAATCTTTCTTTTACTCTGGTCTCACATTCGCAGTGAGTAGCGATCAAAGATGGAACTTGAGAAAATATTTGATGTAATATATGTGAATCATCAACCAACATATCTCCCGTAGAACTTCCCATGAAGATTTTTACACCACATACATTTTCAGAGTCAATTTTCTTGAGTTCATCAATATTATCATTTGTAGCACCTAGATAGAATGAATAATTGACTGCGGAGGTCGCTTTGCCAATCAGATACTTCTCTTCTAAAAGTTCAATTGTGGTAGTTTTGGGTAGAACATTGGGCATTTCCATAAATGAAGTCACCCCTCCTGCAAGAGCCGCTCTGCTCTCGGTAAAAATAGTTGCCTTGTGCGTGAGTCCCGGTTCTCTAAAATGAACTTGATCATCAATTACACCTGGAACAAGATACATACCTGTAGCATCAATTTCCTGAACACCGGTAGTTGTACTCAAGTTAATTTGAGTCGCTATTTTTTCAATTCGTTGATTTTGAATTAAAACATCAGCCGTAATAATTTTACCTTCATTGATCAATTGAGCATTTTTGATCAAGTACCTTGTATTTGCTTCCATTTACTCACCAAAGATAATAAGCACCTCACAAAATGCGTGCAGTTTTCTGTTATTATTTGGGCATAAAAACCGGAATACAGATGTAACAATCGATAACATTAGCATAATTTTCCTTAAATTTGTCCATTGTCTATATTTTATGACTGAATATTTAAATAACGAGGAAGAGTTGGCTCATGTAATCATTGGTAAAGCCATTGAAATACACAAACAGTTGGGCCCTGGATTGCCTAAGGAGGTTTATTTACAGTGTCTTGAATTGGAATTCCAAGAAGATTCTATGGATTTTCTATACAATCAATTTTTACCCATCTCATATAAAGGTTTACAGATTGCTGATGTCATTCAATTGGATTTTATAGTAGCTGGTCAAGTTTGTATTGAAGTAATTACTGATGTCGAGGTTTCTGATATAAATATTCAGAGAATGCTGAAAACAATTAGAAGTAATGATTTCAAACTAGGTTTGATCATCAATTTCAATTCAACTCTTCTCAAAAATGGTATTAGAAGAGTTAGTAATAACCGACCAACCGTTTAAATCTCAAATTCAAACCATTAGCGCAATAGTAAGAAATCCCCATATAAGGTTCTTCTTACATTATCACATCCAACCCAAGTAATGGTATAGACATACACTCCTTCTGGAGCATCTTGTCCGTTTATTTTACCGTCCCAATTCAAAGTTGGGTTGTTGAAATCTGCTAGTTTCTCGCCCCATCTGTTGAATAGTTTTACGTTGTATTCTGCTCCTTCAACTTTGTATTGGGAATTTGGGTAAACATCATTCAAATCATCACCATTCGGAGTGAATGCACTTGGCATATAAATGTCAACGGGAAATAAATCTTTTCTTTTAATAATATGCACCGAATCTATTGACTTACACCCTTCCAAATCAATAATCTCTACCCAGTATACACCAGAATCAAACGCAATAATTTCTTGTTTCTGAGAACCTGTATTCCAAAGATAGCTACGCATACCTGGACCCGCATTAAGTCTTGGCTTTTCCGATAAGCACAAAGTTGTATCTGGTCCGAGATTTAATGACGGATTAGGGAACAATAATACATTGAGAGAATCTTTTTCGATACAACCATTTGAATTCACTACGGTAATGTGAAGTGGCCCTGATTTTGTCAACCTATATGATGTATTTGTAACTTCGTTGTTCCAAACTACGGATTTAAACTTGTTTGAAGGACTTTTGATCAGGGTATCAATTTTATTACAGAAACGCAAATCGTTTCCTAGGTCTAGTTCATTTGGGAAATTAGTTAAAATGAAAGTGTCTCTTGCTGAACAAAGTGCTACTTGGGCTCTTACAAAATATTGACCCGCAATTTTGGTGGTCATATTTTTACCTGATGCACCATTACTCCAAGTAAAAATAGCTGTTGGATCTGGGCTAATGGCACTGAAAGTAACGTTGTAGCCTGGACACACTTGAGTGTCGTTGACAAAAACTTTAACATCAGATTGTTGAATGATTTGCACTGAGTCTTGACTAATACATTTATTGATAGTGGTTGCCGTGACCTTATATTTTGCTGGCTTATTTACCGTAATATTGGGTGTTGTTTCTCCATTACTCCAAAGAAAAGAAGTTGTGGAGCTCATATTGGTGGTGATTGTTCTTATAAAATCATCATAACTACAATATAGTGTATCACCTTTTGCATCTACTTTTTCTCGATCGTAAGCAATAAATACTGTATCATACCAAGTACATGTTTTGTTTGTCACTGCTAAAATGTAGGTCCCTGCGTTGCTCACTACCAATGAATCCGTTCTTGCACCAGTGTTCCATCTATATTCTTCACCTGGGATGTTGGATTTCAAAGTCATTGTCACCTTATCGCACAATGTTGTATCTCTAGGAAGTTTGGGTTTTTGTGGTTCTACAACAGTCACTTTAGCTTTAAAGCTATCCGCGCAGGTAGTTTTGTAAGCAATTAATGTAACTTCATAGGTACCTGGGCCAGGAAAACTAAATACAGGTCTTGCCGTATTGGATGTATCAGCATTGGTACCAGAAACCCCAAAGTCCCAATGATAACGTTGAGCTCCAGAACTCAAGTTCTGAAATTGATAAGTGTATCCACACACATACTTAGGAGCAAAAAATGATGCTACAACATCAACAACACAACTTTGAACGTTGAATTGGTAATCTCTGATCACTTCATTAACCAACTTCCCTTTTCTATATTCCTTTACTGATATTCCAACAACGAATTGCCCTACACGTGTTGGTGTGAGGGTTAAGAAGCCGGTTTCAGGATCTATATTCATGGATGGATTACCATCAATGGGGTCATCAAAAGTATATGAATTACGCCATTGCAATTGGGTAAACGGGGGTTTTTCAAGCATTCCCGCATTGCCATTGTTGGGGCGGGGATTGTTTTGATCAGCACCTAAATAGGGAGTTATCAAGGAGTAAACGAGACTATCACCATCGGCATCGGTAGCGCTATGGTCAAATTTCAATGCTGTATTTGTGCAAAGGAAATTGGGAGGTAGTTCTTTAAACACCGCAGAAGTATTGGCAAATCCTACGTCGTTTACATTGGGAATGAATGCCCAATAATTCGCACCGGTAGCACCTGGTGCTACAATGTTTGTTATTGAACCGTTTCTACAACAACGTTGAAAAGAAACGTAATATCCGCCTTTAGTGGGAGGAAGTGTAACCGTAGTTTCGTAAACATAATGATCAACGCAAGCATTTGGGGTTACCTTTAGACAATTGTAATTGGTCTTCTGAATGCGAGTTGGGCCAGTTCTGGAAACATTGATTGGATAACCAGATAAGATATTGCGGGTATCACCGTTGAAAATCCCAATAATTGCTGTTGCATCTGATTGTATTGCTTCTGGACTTCCATTTATACAATCTATATATACATCCAATCTAATTCTGTATTGATTATTGCCCAAGAATTTATACGTCATTTCCCCTCCCACTATGTGGGTTGCGTTTAGGTCAATTAGACTCAAAAAAAGGAATAATATGAGCGTTATTTTCTTCACAAATACTCTATGCAATACCAAAGTAGTGCAATATATATAGTACAACAAACTTATGACACAAAAGTATCACAGATTGTTGCTTTTTGTGTAAGAAATTAAGACAAATACACTTGCAAATCAGTTGATTGTGTATTATCAAAATACACATGATCTCTCAATGTAGTTGCAATTGACACTCCAACAAAGTTTGCATGAATGGGGAAATTACGATATTCACGTTGCGCCAAGAACAAGGTTTCTATTTTACTCACCCCTTTTTTAAAGCAGAAATCTGCCGCGATAAAAGCTGTTTTTCCTGAATTTAATACATCATCAATGATTACCACTGTATGACTTTCATTTAGAATATCAACTGAACTTTTGACTTCACCTTCACTACCGACTGTGATATTCCGGAGATCAATTATGGTATTTGGTAAATACTTCTTCAAAAACTCTAAAACCATTTTTGAAATAAAATAGCCCCTTTCATTCAATCCTATCAAAACTATATTCGATGAGTTCAAATTGCTTTCAGCAACTTGAACGGCCAAACGCTCAATGATGAGTAAGATTTCTTTATGTTTTAAAATTATTTGGCGACTCATATGGTTAAATTTCTTGAATGCCTTGTGAGTTTTTATCGAGGCGAGTATAATATTTATTTTTTTGATACCAAACGGCTAATTTCATGATATTCACTTGCGAATTTTCAAATGAAGCTGAAATCTCTTGAAATTCTGCACTTGAAATATTCAGCAGTTCTTCAATTTTTAACTTGATTGAATCAGGACTATCTAATTCCATCATCTCACTGATTTCCATCATTTCGAAAAGAAATCCTGATGGTAATGTAGATGAATCATTTGTATCTACTTGATTTAACTCAAGAATTAATTTAACCCTACTTTCTCTATTTTTTAGAATGGTGTAAGCTTTATTAATTTGTTCAGATTCTAGGGTATCTCCGCCTTGGTCAGGATGCGCGTTTTGTTGCTTTTGGATATATAATTTCCTAAGATTGCCTAAATCAATGTCTACGGATATAGGCAAACCAAATATTTCAAAAGCATTCATCGTGAAATGAGAATTAAAAGCCTAGAGCTCTAGAAATATCCACCCAAAAAATAAAGACAAAAAGACTCAACAATATAGCCATACCTATAATTTGACCAATGTAAAGTACTTTATCATTTACCGGGCGACGGAAGATGATTTCATACATCAAGAACATTACATGTCCACCATCTAGAGCTGGAATTGGTAGTATGTTCATCAAGGCCAAAGCAAGTGAAATGGTTGCGGTTAGTGACCAAAAATTGATCCAATCCCATGTGCTTCCGTACATTTGAGCTATTCCAATAGGACCAGCTAAAGAGTTTTTGGGATTTACTTTACCAGAAACCATTTTTGATAATCCAGCAGCATTCGCTGAAATTAATCCTGCTGATTTTGATGCACCCATTGCCATGGATTCACCGAGCGAGTAACTGACTGTTTTCTCCAATCCCTCAAAACCATAAATCTTTGGTTGAAATCCTAAAGTACCATCTTCGTTGATGGTAATGTAGGCTTTTCTAGATGCCCCTTTAGAATCTTGAACCATAAACTCAGCAGTTTCACCCGCTTTATTTTGAAGTATTTCTTTGAATTCAAAGAATGATCCGAAAGTTTGAGAATCAATGCTTACAAATTTATCACCTTCTCTGATTCCAGATTTGGCTGCCGGACTTCCACCTACTACTTGTTTCACATCAAACTGAAAACGCGGCGAAATCAGAGGAAGGTCTGAATTCAGACTTAACTTATTCTCTATATCGGCAGGTAGCAGAATATTGGTATCTCTACCATTTCTTATTAAAGAAATTTCCTTTTTATCATTGGTTAAAAATGCTGGATCGGCAAATTCAGATAAAAGATTTTCAACGGGCTTGCCATTAAGTTTAACAATCTGGTCGCCTGTTTGCAGACCCATTGTTCTAGCATTCGGACTCGCATAAATACCGCCATTAGAGTTGATGGCAGTATTGGGGATATACGATTCACCTTGACTAAAAATCAATCCTGAAATGATGACTACACCGAGAATAACATTTACTACTACCCCGCCAATCATTACTATCAATCTCTGCCAAGCGGGTTTAGACCTAAACTCCCATGGTTGAGGTTCGGAAGCCAATTGATTTTTATCCAGGCTTTCGTCAATCATACCTGCGATTTTTACATATCCACCGAGGGGCAACCAACCAATACCGTATTCGGTATCGCCTTTTTTGAAACTGAAAAGTTTAAATCCCCAAGCATCAAAGAAAAGGTAGAATTTTTCAACTTTTATACCAAAAGCCCTAGCGGCTAAAAAATGCCCTAGTTCGTGCAGCGTTACAATAAGTCCAAGTGCGGCAAAAAACTGGAGCAGAGTAATTAACGTATTCATGTGATTTGCAAATTTAGGATAACTAAAGGGGTTTTAACATTTTTTTGTGTGGGATTCCGACCTCGGTAAACCAATCTCCGACCAAAGTATAACCAAGGGACAAATAAAAGGGAATCGCATTTTCTCGTGCGTGCAATTGAATTTCTATGAAATTCTGAGCTCTCAAACGTCTTTCCGCTTCAATTACCATGAGTTTTCCAATTCCTTGACCTTGGTGTATTTCACTGACTGCAACCTGCCTCATTTTGGCAATGTTTAAATCCCGGTTTGGAGTGATAATTAGACAAGCTACACATTGTGCCTGGAAAAAAACTCCTAAATGCCAATCATCTTTATCTGGATCTAGTTGATCCTTGGAAAACTGGAGCTGAAGGGGTTTTCTAAGCACTTGATTTCTTAATGAGAGAGATTGGTAGTATTCTTTAGACCCAAAGTCTACCCATTGAGTTGAGAGCGAACTCAAATTCATTGACGACTTTGAGCTTCGCAAACACCAAGAGCAACCATATTCATAATTTCACGAACATTTGAACTGTGATGAAGAATATGCACCGTTTTATTCATTCCTAAAAGAACGGGACCAATGGCTTCAGCCATTCCCATGGATCTTAGAATCTGATAAGCAGCATTGGCACTATTCAAATCAGGGAATATGAATGTGTTTGCACTACTAGAACCTAATTTATTGAACGGATATAACTCGGCTCGTTGATCGCCGTCTAAAGCGTAAATGGGTTGCATTTCTCCATCTACCATTATTTCAGGGTCTGATTGATGCAATCTTGTGACTACTTTTCTGATTTTTTCGGGGGATTTTCCGCTGTTTGATCCAAAGTTAGAATAAGATAGCATCGCTATTTTGGGCTCAATTTGGAAATCTTTCACTCGTTTGTGAACCAATTTCACTAAAGAATAAAGTTCGTCTTCCGACAGCTCTACATTAACCGTTGTATCGGCAAAAAACAATGGACCCTGTTTTGTCATCATGATGTGCATTCCAGCGATACGGCCAGAATCTTGTGACATACCAATTGAGAATAGGGCTGGTTTAAGTGCTAACGGATAGTTTCTCGTCAATCCCGATATGAATACATCGGCATCGCCGCATTCAACCATCATTGAACCGAAATAGTTCCTGTTGCGCATTTGGTATTCTGCTTCATAAGAAGTTACCCCTTTTCTACCGCGCTTTTCAAAGAATTTAGCTCCGTATTCTGCTCTTTTCTGGTCTTCTTTTCTTGGATCAATGATTACTGCATCAGGAATATTGATGTTATTTTCCTCCATCATTTTTCTGATGACTTCTTCTTTTCCGAGTAAAATAGGTTTAGCTATTTTTTCATTGAGACTTCCTTCTGCAGCTCTGAGAATTCTTACGTTATCTGCTTCGGCAAAAACCACTCTTTTGGGTGATTTCTTAGCTCTAATCATCAACCTATTGACAAAATCATTGTCTATTCCTAAGCGTTTTCTAAGTTCATTCTCATAAGCATGCCAATCGGTAATAGGAGCTTTAGAAACTCCGCTATCCATGGCTGCTTTTGCTACGGCAGGTGCAACCGTTGTAATCAATCGAGGGTCCATGGGCTTTGGAATGATGTAATTAGGACCAAAAGTCATGTTCTTCTCATTGTAGGCCATCATAACTACCTCTGGAACGGGTTCTTTTGCCAATGAAGCAATAGCTCTAACTGCAGCCAATTTCATTTCTTCGTTGATGGCAGTTGCGCGAACATCTAATGCACCTCTAAATATAAAAGGAAACCCAAGTACGTTGTTTACTTGATTGGGATAATCACTTCTTCCAGTGGCCATTACTAAATCAGGACGAGTTTGAATGGCTAGGTTGTAATCAATTTCAGGGGTTGGATTTGCCATGGCAAAAACAATGGGTTTTTCAGCCATGCTGAGAATCATTTCAGGGGAAAGAATGTTGCCTTTGCTCAATCCCACAAAAACATCTGCTCCAACTAAAGATTCTTCCAAAGTTTCAGCGGTGGAAGTGGTTGCGAATTGACTTTTGTATTTATCTAAGTTGTCGCGTCTAACGGAGATTACTCCTTTAGAATCGAGCATGATCAAATTCTTTTTTTGCACACCTAGACTCACAAATAGTTTAGTACAAGCTATAGCACTCGCTCCTGCCCCGTTGACAACGAGTTTAACATCTTCAATTCTCTTTCCAACAATTTCAAGAGCGTTCAATAAACCTGCGGCAGAAATGATGGCCGTTCCGTGTTGGTCATCGTGCATGATAGGAATATTGAGCTCCTCTTTTAATCTTTCCTCAATCTCGAAACTTTCTGGAGCTTTAATATCCTCAAGGTTTATTCCCCCAAAAGTGGGTTCCATGGCCTTAACCACTTTGATGAAATCTTCAACATTTTTACAGTCTAGTTCTATATCGAACACATCAATATCAGCAAAGAGTTTGAAAAGTACTCCTTTTCCTTCCATTACTGGCTTTGAAGCTTCTGGTCCAATATCGCCTAAACCTAAAACGGCTGTGCCATTGGAAATAACTGCAACCAAATTTCCTTTGGCTGTATATTTATAAACGTCTTCTTTATTTTCTGCAATTTTCTCACAGGGTTCTGCGACACCTGGTGAATAAGCCAAAGCAAGATCAAATTGAGTTCTAGTAGGCTTTGTAGAAATGACTTCAATCTTTCCGGGTCTGCCTTCAGCGTGATAAGACAGCGCATCAAAATACTTCTTATTCTTATTTAACATTGCCGCAAATTTAAGTTTTCAATTTACATTCTCGTTTACCTTTTCCACCTTAAACGTATAAAGGCCCATGATGAAACCAATTATTCTCAGTTTAATGGGCGTTGCAGCGATGTCTGTATTGGTGTCCCAAAAAGACAAAACCTCAGTAAATTCAACCAACTACTACGTACTTGATTCAAACAAACATACCATTTGCTCGGTATATGTATCACCCATTGGACAAGTGAATATTTCCAGTCAAAAACAACAATTAGCATATTTATCAAGAAGCAGAGATTCACTTGGGATTTTAATGGGATTTAAACTTCGAGCGGGAAACAACAACTATTTGTTCAATCAAGTTGCCCAATTACCCTCTTACAATGGTAAAATTTATGATGGTGAGTATTCATTGGGAGATGATGTAATAAAAAAAGCTGGTCATTTTGAAAAAAGCAGAATGACCATGAAATCAAAAGCACCATCTAGAGAAATGTCTGTAATGGATGTTGAATCTGTAGCAGCACCTATTTCTGAATCAGCTATTGAACACAGAGATTACACGGTTACAAAAGATGTTGCATCCATAAAAGCCAGTTCGGGAGTTGTAACTGCTGGCCTTTGGAGTGACTTAGATAATTGGAACAAATACTTTACTACTTATCCCAACACACATAGTTATTGGGGATTGGATTTCAATAAAAAAAGGTTCTCTGTTGAAATATTGAATCCCGATAAAACTCCGGCAATTGGGGTAACGCTAATTTTGAAAAAAGCAGCCGGAGAGTCTATTTGGCAAACACAAACTGACAACAGAGGATATGCAGAACTATGGTCTGGCATATATTCATCTGATAAAATAGATGAAAAAGAATCGTATCAATTATTTGAAAAACGCGCAGACAATCAACGATTATTGGGAAAATTGAAAGAAACAGGTTTTGCTAGAAGTACTTTCTATTTAGGGACAGCTAAAACGTCCCCCAAAAAAGTAGACATCTGCTTTACTGTAGACGCAACTGGATCCATGGGTGATGAAATCAGCTACTTAAAAGAAGACATGATGTATATCATTCAAAGCTTACGAAAGGCGAGCCCATGCACTGAAATTAGAGTAGGTTCGGTATTTTACAGAGATAAGGGAGATGAATATGTAACACGCAAATTTGATTTTTCACCGTATGCGGAAAATGCACTGATGTTCATTGGTGATCAAAGTGCAGGCGGAGGTGGAGATTTTCCTGAAGCTGTAGAAGAAGGTTTGAGGGTATCAAATGAAGAACTCAATTGGTCAACTGAAGCGGTTGCAAAAATCAACTTCCTGATTTTAGATGCCCCGCCACATGCTAATGAGCAAGCGAAAATTCAAGAGCAAATTAGAATTGCGGCTTTAAGGGGAATAAAAATAATTCCCATTACTGCTTCAGGAATTGATGCATCAACTGAAATTCTCATGAAACAAATGGCCATTGCTACCAACGGTGAATATTTATACATCACCGATCATAGCGGAGTTGGCGGTTCTCATCTAAAGCCTACTGGTGTAAAAGAAAATGTTGACCTATTAACCAATCAAGTGATAAAGGTTTTGAAGAAATTCTGTTTAACACCCGATTGTAATCCGGAACAGGAACCCAACAGTCCACACCAAGATCCCAACTATGTAAATTTTGGAACTAAAGATGTCATCATTCAGTGTTATCCTAATCCAGCCACAGAATACTTGGATTTTGAAGGGAACAATGTTATCAATGAGATTTCGATAAGGGCGTTTAACGGTCAAGAAATATTGAATGTGAAGCCGTTAGATAAGAAATATAGGTTGAAATTGCCCGCTGTAAAACCAGGCATTTATGCGGTAACTGTTATTATTAATCAGAGATATTTCAATACAAAAATTGTGATTCAGCCTTCCAACGGACAAGGAAAAATTGACTAAAATGACAATATTACCGCTACGGTCAGACCCGAAAAGGCGGTAACAGCAATATCCGTAATTGAGTCGGTACGTTTGGCAACATCCCAAGTACCGGCTCTTTTATTTTTACTGTAATCGTAAGTTTCTTTAAGCAAGGCGGCCGCCAATGTTGAAGCAACTGCTACTTTTAGTCCACGTCTTTGGGTAGCTAATGGGCTTTCAAGTTTGAAATTTTGAGTGGTAAAATCATAAGCGATGAATGAAATCAATGCACCGCCAACAATATGATAGAATTTATCGTTGGTTTGATTTTTGAAGATTGTGGTATTTTGGGCTTTCAAATTTGAAGCCGCCATTAAAATTACACATAAAAACAAATACTTGATTCGCATGCTGTTCAGGTCTTTTCAAATTTAATGCCAAACCTTTGTTGGTAGTAATTCGATTTGGTGGATTCACTTTTGTATTTTTGCAACATCATGACTGAATTTCGTATTGAACACGACACCATGGGTGAGGTGAAAGTACCAGCAGGTGCTTATTGGGGAGCCCAAACAGAGAGAAGTCGAAATAATTTCCGCATTGGTCCAGAAGGTTCAATGCCTATTGAAATCATTCGTGCTTTTGCGATTTTAAAAAAATGTGCAGCAAAGGCAAATCATGAATTGGGAGTATTGTCAAAAGAAAAATATGAGTTGATTGCTCAGGTTTGTGATGAAATATTTGATGGAAAACATGACAAGGAGTTTCCGTTGGTTATTTGGCAAACCGGTAGTGGTACTCAAAGCAATATGAATGTGAATGAGGTTATTGCCAACAGAGCACATGTATTAACAGGAGGAAAACTTACAGATGAGCATAAAGTTTTACATCCCAACGATGATGTAAACAAGAGTCAAAGCAGTAATGATACCTTTCCAACAGCTATGAGTATTGCTGTTTTTAAACAAGTTATTGATTACACCCTTCCAGGTTTGCAAGCATTAAAGACCACTTTGAAGCACAAAGCAAGAGAATATAAGGACATAGTGAAAATTGGACGCACCCATTTTATGGATGCTACTCCGTTGACCTTGGGACAGGAATTCAGTGGATATGTTACTCAGCTTGACAATGGAATTGCCGCTATCAATCGTGCAATGAAACCCGCAGCCGAATTGGCTCTAGGTGGAACTGCAGTTGGAACGGGCTTAAATACACCTAAAGGATATTCAGAATTGGTTGCACGTTTCATTGCGGAAGAAAGTGGATTGCCGTTTGTAACAGCAGAAAATAAGTTTGAAGCATTGGCTGCACATGATGCAATGGTTGAATTGCACGGAGCAATTAAAAGAGCTGCGGTTAGTGCATTCAAGATTGCCAATGATATTAGAATGTTAAGTTCAGGGCCAAGAAGCGGTATTGGTGAGATTTTAATCCCTGAAAATGAACCAGGTTCATCCATTATGCCCGGAAAGGTAAATCCAACACAACCAGAAGCATTGACCATGGTTTGCGCACAAATTTTGGGTAACGATGTCGCCATTTCATTTGGCGCGAGTCAAGGCCATTTTGAATTGAACGTATACAAACCTTTGATTGCTGCAAATATGTTGCAAAGTGCACGTTTATTGGGTCAGGCTTGCTTGAGTTTCAATGATAATTGTGCAATTGGTATTGAACCAAATCACGAGAACATCAAAAAATTGGTAGACCAAAGTTTGATGTTAGTGACTGCTTTGAATACCCACATTGGTTACGAAAACGCAGCTAAAATTGCTAAAAAAGCGCATAAAGAAGGTACCACATTGAAAGAGGCCGCTCTTTCTTTGGGACTTTTAACTTCAGAACAATTTGATGAATGGGTGAAGCCTGAAAGTATGGTTGGAAACCCCGACGAAGTCATTAACTTATTTAAATAAATCGCCTAAATGCCCATAATTCAATTGGTTGGCCACTCCAAAACTATGGAAGTTTCACAACCCTTGATTATGGGCATTTTAAATATTACCCCTGACTCCTATTACAGCGAAAGCAGAGTATCATCAGTAGACCAGGCATTAGGAGTCGCAGAGCAAATGCTCAAAGATGGAGCGAGTATTTTAGATATTGGAGGCCAAAGCTCCAGGCCTGGTTCAGATAGAATTTCAGCCATTGATGAACTTTATCGTGTTTTTCCAATAGTAAAGGCTGTTCGTAAACATTTTCCTGAGACATGGATCAGTGTTGATACTTATTTCGCCGATGTTGCAAAGTCTTGCATAGATATTGGAGTTGAAATCATCAATGATATTTCGTTTGGTGAAGATGACCCGCAAATGTTATCGGCTATTACCAATAGAGATATTACCTACATAGGAATGCATAAAATGGGCGATCCTAAAATGATGCAAGAAAATCCTCACTATAATTCTGTTGTTGATGATGTATTTCAGTATTTGATTGATCGTTCCAACGTTTTTAAAAAAGCGGGTGTGCGGAATATTTGGATTGATCCTGGGTTTGGATTTGGAAAAACTATAGACCATAATTATCAACTATTTTCTAATTTGAATCTTTTTTGCCAATCCGAATTTGGTGTACTCGTTGGAATATCTCGCAAAAGTATGATTTACAAATTATTGGAAATCAATGTCGAAGAATCACTCAATGCAACCTCCGCTTTAAATTTATTGGCATTAGAAAAAGGAGCCAAAATTTTGAGAGTACACGATGTAAAAGCGGCAAAGGAAGTTTTGAAATTGCATGATGCTTTGCATAACTTTGCCCAATGAAAATTATCGCTCCATCAATCTTATCTGCCGATTTTGGCAATTTGAATCAAGACATTGATATGATCAATCAAAGTGAAGCTCAGTGGTTTCACGTTGATGTAATGGATGGAGTTTTTGTACCCAATATTTCTTTCGGTTTTCCGGTCATGAAATCACTTCAAATACGCGCTAAAAAAACGTTGGATGTACATTTAATGATTGTTCAACCCGAAAGATACATTGAAGAATTCGCGAAAGCAGGTGCAAATATCTTGACTGTTCATATTGAAGCTTCAACCCACCTTCACCGAAGCTTGCAACAGATCAAAGCCGCAGGAATGAAGGCAGGTGTAGCATTAAATCCACACACTCCCATCGCGTCATTAATGGATGTTTTGGAAGATGTTGATTTGGTTTGTTTGATGAGCGTGAATCCAGGTTTTGGAGGACAAAAATTCATTCCAAATACTTTGCAGAAAATAAAAGCTTTAAAAACAGAAATTGAAAGTAGAGGTTTAAATACATTGATTGAAATCGATGGAGGTGTAACCCTGGATAATGCTCAATCCCTATTCAATGCAGGTGCAGATGTTTTGGTTGCAGGAAACACCGTTTTTTCGGCTGAAAATCCGAAGGCTACTATTTCACAATTGTTGGCCCTTTCAAAATAAATCCAGGCATTGCAGCGTTTAGATGCCAAAGTGAAGATATTCTCTCTATTAGCGGTTGTATTTCTTTCGCTGCCTGTTTATTCTCAGTCGAATATCTACAAAGCAAAAGTTGTAGGTTGTAATAACTGTTCCCTGATTAAAATTATTGACTCTGAAGGCGATATTTTAGCTTCTGTTGATTCTATTGGAAGATTCGAGTTTGATTTACCTTACGAACCCTATTTATACTTTGGTAGATTTGGTAATTCAAAAGAAAAATTATTCGGAAAGTACGCAAGAAAAAGCTCGTTCAGTGATTCAATTGCTATAGGTAGTGGGTTAGATTTAATTGGACAAGTAGAAGTAAATATTGAAGGTTCTACCCCATTCATGGATGAGATTAAAATGCGTGAATTATCCCTAAACGCTGGGGTTGGATCAGGTGTAGAGAATTTAATCAAAACATTAGGTGGTGTTAGTAGTAACAATGAACTTTCATCGCAATTTTCAGTTAGAGGCGGAAACTTTGATGAAAATCTAATTTATGTCAATGATATTGAAATTTACAGACCTCAACTAATTCAAAATGGACAACAAGAAGGCCTGAGTTTCATCAATCCGCAGTTGGTAGATAAGATCAAATTTTCCGCAGGGGGATTTGAATCGCAATACGGTGATAAAATGAGTTCAGTATTGGATGTGCAGTATATCAAACCTGACTCAACGCGCGCTTCAGTTTCTTTAGGAACGATGATCAATAGCTTCACCGTTGAAGGTTCATCAAAGAAGATATCTGGATTATTATCGATTCGACATTTCACAAATTCACTTTTGACTGGCACCTTAAACACAAAAGGCACCTATTCCATGAATTTTGCAGATGTTCAGTCATTTTTGAAATGGGACATTTCCAGAAGATGGTCATTGGATTTTTTGGGTAATGTTGCGGGCAATGCTTTTCAGTTGATTCCTGAAAGCAAAACCACTGAATTTGGAACCATTCAGAGTGCGTATCAATTGAATGTATTTATGTTTGGCCAAGAGAACCTAAATTACAACTATTCTCTAGGTGCGCTAACATTGAATTATCGTCCTAATTTGAGGCAGAGCTTCAAATGGATTGCGAGTGCTACAGCCATAAACGAAGAAGAGCATTTTGATATTCAAGGGGCTTATAATTTATCTGAATTAGATCGTGATTTGGGATCATCTAATTTAGGGAAACCATTAAGAACCCTAGGATATGGGTATTATCTTGATCACGGTAGAAACCAAATGCAAAGCAGAATTTTCAATTTTTCGCATCTCGGAAATTTCGGAAAGGTTAATGCGCGCACTCAAACCAAATATGGAATTAGATTGAACAAAGAGTTCATAGTAGATAGGTTCTATGAATGGCTTTATATGGATAGTGCTGATTACAATTTAGCACCATGGTCATTTGCAAAAGACACCATCATTCTCGATGACATTACGAGATCCAATAATAGCTTGACTTCTACTAGAATCAACGGATTCATTCAAGTTAAGCATTTTATAGATAGAGATAAGAAATTATCATTGAACGCAGGATTTAGAGCTTCATGGTGGTCAGTCAACCAAGAATTATTGTTAATGCCAAGAATATCTTTGTTTTATGAGCCCAATAAATTAGTAAAATATGAATCCAAAGATTCAAGTAAGAAACTCCCTATAACCTACAGATTCTCATTTGGAGCATATCATCAACCTCCGTTTTACAGGGAAATTAGAAGTTTGAGCGGCACATTAAATCCAAATACAAGAGCTCAAAAATCATTTCATTGGGTATTGGGAATGGACCGAGTTGTTACGTTGTGGAATCGGAGATTTAAATATACCAGCGAAGCTTATTACAAACACTTGAGTGATTTGATACCCTATTATTACGATAATATCAGAATCAGATATTTTGCTGAGAACACCTCTACAGGTTATGCCGCGGGATTTGACAATCGTTTATACGGGCAATTCAATAAAGGATTGGAAAGTTGGTTTACATTGAGCTTGCTTCAAAGCAAGGAGAGAATTACTTACACCGATGCGAATGGGAATGCAGTAACTTCCGATTGGTTAAGACGCCCTACTGATAGACGTGCTAATTTTGCTGTTATTTTTCAAGATAGATTAAAACAAAATCCGAGTATACGAGTCAATTTAAGTATGGTTATTGGAACAAACATTCCCTATTATTTGGATGGAATGGCTCGATATTCAAGCACACCTAGCATTGTACCGCCCTACAGGAGGGTTGATATTGGTTTTAGTAAGACCTTCAGGGAACTAGGTTCTAAACCAACTAAATTCAGTTTCATCAAGCAGTCTTGGTTATCTATTGACATTTTCAATTTACTTGACATCAATAATGTTATTGCCTATAGTTGGGTAAAAGATTTAGAAAACAATCGTTATGGCGTTCCTGAGTATTTAACTGGACGCAGATTGAATGTGAGATTGTTTATAGGGTTTTAGTCTTTGGTCTTCGGTCTTTGGGCTTTGGGCTTTGGGCTTTGATTCAGCTGTCAACTTTCAGCAATCAGCGGTCGGCTTTTGGACAACGGTGTTCGGTAATCGGTGATCAGTGATCAGTGATCGGTAATCAGTGACTCGTCCTAGAAAAAGTAGACACAAAAATAAGAACTATGTCTACACAACAC
>CAZGQS010000002.1:0-181185 GCA_964527775.1 uncultured Rhizobium sp.
AAGTTTGTTTTTAATCCTTTAAAACGGTCAACATATTTCAGGCACCGACAGAGGGTTTAGAGTTTAGGGTATAGAGTTTAGGGTTTTGGTGATTTTTGTAGGGTTCAGAAGTAAATCACCGCATTGTTTGATTTCAGGGTCGAGGGAGAGCCAAACTGACTGTTGTTCGCTGGCGGAGGGAATGCGTTGGAGGAGTTCTTTTGTAAGGGCGATTTTATAGTCGTTGGGGTGATTTTTGAAAGAGGCCATGATTTGTTCTTTCATTTGTTGTTCTTGGAATTTGAGGAGTTGAAGTTGGTTTACCCAAAGACTGTCTGAGGCCAGTTTTTTGGAATGTTCTTTCAAGGACTTTTTAAGAATTAAGGGTGATTCTTGAAGGCAGAAAGATTTAAAGTTTTCTAAAAGTTCATTTTGATTGATGTTTTGGGGATTGAAAGTTGAGTTGGAATAATATTGGTTGGCCCAATCAAAGAGCAAGTAGTTTTTGTTCATCCAATGTATGAGTGAATTGCCATTGAAAAGGGGGATTTCAATATCTGGATCAACGCCTGCGGCATCATAGACGGTTCTTCCCTTAGAGGTTTTAAATGTTTTTTTGGCTTGGGTTTTAGCATTTCCTAGTTCGTCTCGATCTTGATACTGAAGTCTTTGAATGCATCTTCCGGAAGGGGTGTAGTAACGGGCAGTGGTTAATTTCATCTGCGTTCGGTAGGGGAGCATGGCATAGTTTTGAACCAATCCTTTACCAAAGGAATTTTGTCCAAGAATCACTGCTCGGTCAAGGTCTTGCAGACTTCCGCTAACAACTTCAGATGCAGAGGCTGATTTGCTGTTAATGAGAACAACCAATGGAAGGTTGAGGGCGATGGGTGCATTTTGGGTTTTCCAGGTTTTTGGACCTTTTTCGTGAGCGCCTTTGAGGGTAACCACAGTGGTGCCCTGAGGCACGAAAGCGCCAACAATGTCAACCGCTTGGTCAAGAAGCCCGCCGCCGTTATCTCTTAAATCAAGAATCAGGCCTTGCAGGGTGCCTTCAGACTGCATTTTTTTGATGGCGCTGCGAATTTCGCCTGCGCAACCTTGTCCAAATTCATCCAATTTGATGTAACCCATGTTTTTATAGGTAGGATTTGATAGAAAACCTGAATAGGAGACGCTTTTGGTTTCAACTAGGGTACGGGTTATTGACTTTGTAAGGGTGTCTTTGTTTCGTAAAATGGTAATCTGAAATTTCGAATTGGGTGCGCCTCTGAAATACTGCATGAGCTCATCGGGGGTTTGGTTTTTTAGGTCAACTTCACCCACTTTGATAATATAATCGCCCAATTGGACTCCTGCTTTATCGAATGCATATCCCCTAAAAAGCTCAGCAATCATAGGATATTGGTTTCGTTGAATGACCCTGCAGCCTACGCCCCCGTATTCGCCTTGTCGCTCAATCAGAGCTTCTTCGGCTTGATATTCAGAAAAAAAAACGGTGTATGGATCAAGGCTCTTGAGCATGGCGTCGATGGCTTTTTTAGAAAGGTCACCGGGTTCAATTTCATCCACATAAGAGTTGCCTAGCTCTTCGTAGATGGCAGCGAAGATTTCTAGATTTTTGGCATAATCAAATAAATCTGAAGACCATTTTGCTCCGGTGCTTAAGAAAAAAGTGAGAATTGATAGAATAAACCACTTAGGCAATCGAATGTGCATACTTCAAAAATAGGGTTTCAATCTTGATTTCTTACCTTTGTTTGTTTATGAAACGTACAATTGGTATGGAAGAAAGAATTGCAAATTGGGTATATGAGTGGGTTATTTCATGGGGAGTAAGCGCTGATTCTGCGAATTTGGTAAAGCTACTCTTCATGTTGGGATGCCTCATTTTGATGGTCATTCTGATAGATTGGATTTCAAGAAAGGTCTTGGTTTCTTTAGCAAGACAGTATGCCACAAGGTCTGAAAGTCCGCTATTAAAACAAATGGCCGAGCAAAAAACCTTCAAATTTTTAGGACATATTGTGCCATTGATGTTTGCAAGGTTGAGTTTGCCTGTGATTTTGCAGGGACATCCAACTGCAGAAAAATGGGGTGGAATAGTGTTGGCATTGTTAACGGTTTTAGCTATTCATGCATTCGTTCAGTCGTGGTTAAAAGTGTTGAAGGCCATTCTGTTGAATTTAGATTCAATGAAAGACAAACCCATTGCATCGTTTGCGCAATTGGCGGCCATCATTGTAACTCTTTTGGCGGTTTTATTTGGGATATCTATCGCTACAAGCCAGTCCATTCTCAATTTATTGACTGCATTGGGTGCTATGAGTGCCGCGCTATTATTGGTGTTTAAAGATACATTGACCGGTTTATCTGCATCTATCAGGATTTCACAATATGACATGTTGAGAAACGGTGACTGGGTAGAATTTCAGAAATATGGGGCAGATGGAACTGTGATTGATATCAACCTCTCTAGTGTAAAGATTCAGAATTTTGACAATACTTACACAACCATTCCAACAGGTGCATTTACCACCGATTCATTTAAGAACTGGAGAGGCATGGAAGAGTCTCAAGGCAGACGTATAAAAAGAGCGATTCATATCAAACAACACAGTGTGAAGTTTTGTGATGATTCAATGTTGAAGAGACTTAAAGAGAATCATTTGCTGAAAGATTATATCTTAAAAATGTCTCAAGAAATCAATGAGTTCAACTTAGAAGTGGAACGCACTGGTAAAGGGGTAAAAAAGCAATTGACCAATATTGGTTTATTTAGGGTTTATTTGAAGAATCTACTGTTGGAAAATCCGCACATCAGCAAGGAGTTGAACGTTGTGGTACGTCAATTGTCGCCATCAGATAAGGGTGTTCCGGTTGAGATTTATTGTTTTTCAGAAGAGAAAAGTTGGGTAAAATACGAAGACATTCAATCAGATATTTTTGACCACGTGATTGCCTCTATTTCGATGTTTGATTTGGATATTTTTGAAAGTCCAAGTACTTCATCTGAATTTATCCAAGGGCTTGAAGAAGGAGGAGGTAATGATGATAAATAAATTATTTGCGGGAGCTGTTTTCGTAATGGCTACAAGTTTATCGGGACAATCAGCTGTTTATCCTAATGCAGGTACATTATTTGATGATAAGTTGCATGAATTGAGATTGGTCATGAGTGCAGATTCATTTTATCATATGCAGCAAAGCGATCAGTTGTGGACGAATCACCGCTATTTAGTTGCTGTGGTTTATGACGGTGATACCCTTGAACAATGCGATATACGATTGAAGGGGAATACCTCTAGAGGTTCAAAACGCAAGTCATTTAGAATTGATTTTGATAAGCGGGTAGATGGGCAAACTTTGCAGGGTTTGGAGACTATTTATATTCATGGAAGTCACAATGACCCATCGATGATGCGTGAGTATTTAAGTGCCTATGTGATGAAGAAAATGGGTGTTCCATCTGTGAGAGTCAATCACGTTAAATTGTATTTAAATGATACTTATTTGGGAGTGAGGGGCCTGGTTGAATATATTGATAAAGATTTTTTGAAAACACGTTTTGGTAGCAGCAAAGGCAACAATTACAAATGCACTTGGCCCGCTGATTTGTCGTGGTTGGGTAGCGATCAGGCGGAGTATAAGAAGTTGATCAATCCATCCCCCGAAAATGAAAGAGCCTATGACCTGAAAACCAATGAAACGCTAGATGATTACAGTGATTTAGTTGAATTGGCTGATTGGGTCAATAACAAATCAAAACAGTCAGATTTTACTACGGAGTTCCCTAAGATTTTTGACGTTGACGGATACCTAAAAGCTTTGGCGGCAGAGGTGTTGATTGGGCATTGGGACAACTATTACTACAACAAGAACAATTATTTTATTTATCATCATCCCACAACAGGAAAGATGGTTTATATGCCATACGATATGGATAATACTTTTGGGGTTCAGTGGGGCGTTGACAATATCAACAAGCGCGATATACATCAGTGGGGAAATACGAGTAAAAGTAAGGCTCCCTTGACGTATGCCTTGTTAGCGCATGATGAGTTTAGGCTGATTTATGAGCGGTATATGTATCAAGCGATACAGTCTTTTTTTAATTTGGATCACATGGGACCTGTGATTGATGCACTTATGTTCAGATTGGATGCGGCGGTTAAAGACGATTTGCATTTTGCAGGTAAGGTTGATACTGATTATGGATACACATACAGCGACTGGCAGAAGACCGATGATATTGCTTGGGGAAATCATGTCACCTATGGAATCAAGCCTTATATTGAAGATAGGATGAATTCGGCCTTGTTGCAGATGGATTTTAAGCATTCTGTCAATGGGTTTTCCAAAGAGGGACTAGAGTTTTACCCAAATCCAGTTGGGGAAGGTGAAACAGTGTATTTGAATCATCTAGAGGGCGTAAAACAAGGAGATAAGATAATTATATACAATTCATTAGGAGTTAAAGTTCGCGAGTTAGAATTGAACGGTTCTGGTTTTGAAATTGAAGGTTTGGCAGAGGGAATTTATTGGATTCAGATAGGTTCTTTAGGAGTTGGAAAAATTCAAATCCGTCTGAATTAGTTTACATCATTTGTTTATTGTTGAAACGACTATTAAAGTTGTGGAATTCATTTCTTATTTTTGAATGAATTCCATGAATTATAGAAATTTACAACTTTGGTTCACCATATTTTGTTTGGGCTTTGTTTCTCAAGCTTCTGCTCAATTGAGCGGTAACTATACCATAGGCGGAAGCGGTTCTAAAAATTATAGTAGTTGGGAGCTTTTTGCAGCTGACTTTAATAAGAACGGTGTTAGCGGTCCAGTGGTTGTTGAGGTGCAGTCTTCATTAGCTCTAACAAGCAATATTGAATTTAAACAACACGCTTCAAATAGAACTACGTCTACAAATTCTTTGACAATCAAGGGAAACGGGTATCAGATTAAGAGTAGCTTGGATAGTGAAATGATTCTGTTGAACGGAGTAGACTTTTTGTATTTGAAAAAGTTAAAGTTGCTTAATGAATCAAAGAATCTTCGGTCTGTTGGAATTAGATTTTCTAACGGAGCAGATAGCAATGTTGTGGACAGTTGCACCATTCTTTTTTCGGGAATTACGGCCCACAATGGTAAAGATACTGGCGCTTATATTGCTTTTGCAAGAAGTGGTAACAACATTACAGCAGTTGGTTCTGTGCACAATGGTAAGGGGAACTTAATCAGAGGATGTACATTGTCAACTTCGGGATCAGGTGCTTTGGCTCCAATCATTGGAATTTTAGATCAGCAGGGAAGAACTGATTTTTCTAAATCGGTTTCTGGAAATATCATTACAGGAAATAAGATCAGGAATTTTTTCTCTGTTGGAATTTGGGTTCGTTATGTGAATTCTGAATGGATTGAGGGAAATGAACTTTCGAGGTTAGATGCAAGTTCTAGCGATGCTGTTGATACCATGGTTTCTGGAGTTTATGTTCGATTTGCACAGAGTTCTGCAAAGGCGTTTAAAATTGAGAATAATAAAATTTTCTCGTTGCCTTATCCATCAGCATCATTTACTAGTATGACTTATGGTATTAATGTCTTTTTGGGAGTTGATGCAGCTTTGATCGCTGGAAATTCTAATGTGAGTGCCTCGATTTCGGGAAATGTAATTGAAAAAAATATGATTAAAGGCCGGATTTTTGGGGTCTTTTCTCAATATGGTGACAGAACCGTTTTGAACGGGAATATTTTAAGGTATAACAAAAGTGAGAACGGTTATTCGTATGGTATTTATGCCAACTTCGGATCAGATTGTCACCTCGAAAACAACGTAGTTCTATCGAACGATTTTGGCAGTAACGGTACAAGAGGAGTTGGAGCACTGATTTTTGCATATTCTGTAAAGAATGGTTTCTGGAATAGAATGAATGTCTTTGGCAATCGAGTAGATTCAAACACGAGTTTGGAACAGATTTTTGGAATCTCTTTGTTTCAAGGCGGAAATTGGTTAGTGAGGTCAAATAGAGTTGCAGATAATCGTGCCTTTGGAAGCTGGGGACTAGGAACGGGCTTGTATTTAAATACGGCTGGGAACGTTGAAGTTGTGGGCAACGTATTTGCGAAGAACAACGGCGATGGCGAATCTTATAATTTCATTTCGGTAAACTACAATGCCATTGGTCACTTGAAAATCAGTGGAAATACCATTGTTTCTGATGATTTTGGTAATTCAAATACAACGTCATCTTGCGTTTATACTGATGATGATTCACAGATTGATTTGATAGGTAACATTTTAGAAGCTAAGGGAGATGGTGCTGTTTATATGGCATATTTATTTTCTTATGGTGTGGCAGGTAAAGTGGCATCTAACAGCTTTAAAATTGGCCCGTCTATCGCTGCTGATATTTATGCATTGGGTACTAACTATTACACGTCATTTAGTACATGGGTTGGAGATACTTATGTTGACGAGAATAATGAGATTGTAGAAAATGAGTTTGTGAATTACAATAAAGGTGATTACCGTTCAAAGCAAATTAAGAATCAAAACAACGTTGAAATTTCAAATGTAGTTGCTGACGGAAAAGTTGATTTCTTGGGAAAAAATAGACATAAGGTGTATTGTGATAGAGGCGCTTATGAAGATACCTTTAACTTGAGATTATCAGTATTGAATTTGCCTACATCAGATACACTTTGTTCTGGGTCAGTGCTTGCTCCTGAAGTGGAGATTTTCAATGCTTTTGTAGATACGGTGGAAGAATTTACCTTGGGATATGTTCTGAACGGTGTTGTGAATTTGGAAAGGTTTAAGAAAAAAATACTTCCAAGTAAAAGTTTAAAAGTGAGTTTTAGTAAAACCTTGTTCATCAATAACACAGGTTTAAATGCTTTGAGAATCTTTGTGGTGACCGCCAATGATGTTGAGAAAGACGATACTTCTACAAGGACATTTGTCGTGCTACCGTCACCAGGTGGGTCCGTAATTTCATCAGTTACACAGTCTGGATCAGGCAATCAGTGGAAAATTGCAGGTTCAAAAATTACGACGATTAGAGGGATAAACACTCAAATGGATGTTTCTGCTCCAAGGGGATTGAATAATTCTGATTATGGAAACAGTAAAAAATGGGTTGCCAGCTCTCAGTTGTATTTGCGCAACGGAAAAGCAGTCAGTGGAAGCAGTGTAGTTGTTCCGAATGGAAGTAATAATTTGCAGTGGAAATTCAATCTTTCAGATTCAACTCTTGATGATTCAATTCTTACATGGAAACTGAAAATAACCGATCTTAGAAATGGTTGTGATACGGTGTTTTCACTGTCGGTATATGTAAGTCCAACGCCTTTAATTGATTTTCAATTGCCATCAGTAGGTTGCTCAAAAGATACCTTGAAATTTTTAAATGCTACAACCGTTCGCTCTACGAATGTTTATTTGGAATATGAATGGGTTTATGACGGATTAGACACCAGTGAAGATGTTGACGGTTCATTTATATTTAGTAACGGTGGGTCCAAGAAAATTACGTTGAATGTGACTTCTATGCCTGATGGATTTGTCTTCCAAAAGTTGAAATCATTTACTGTAGTTGAAAGTCCAACAGCTTCATTTTCACGCACAAATGCCTGCGAAGGAAAACCCATTGGTTTCACCAATAACAGCAATTTAGGAGTAGGGGGAAATTCATATTGGACGTTTGGTGCTAAGAAAGATACGTTGATTAACGCAGGTACTTTTAACTATGCGTTTTCCAAATCTGGCACTTATACTGTAGCATTGACCGTAGATTACAAAGGCTGCAGAAATAGCACATCATCGAAGGTGACTGTTTTTGAACAGCCAACAGCTAGTTTTACGATTACCGAAGGAAATTGTGTTGGTAAAGAGTATCAGTTTAATACCACTACCAAAATGAGCAGCAGTATGTTCGGAGTGATCTGGGATTTTGGCGAACCCAATGCCTTGAGTACGGTTAAAAATACCAAATACGTTTACACCACCAGTGGAACTAAAACGGTTAAAATCATTGTAAATTCTGAGTTTGGGTGTAAAGATTCATTAACTAAGCAAGTTCAAGTAAAAGAATCGCCTGTAGTTGATTTTACCACTGATAGATTGTGTTTAAGAAGTAGAACATTGTTTAAGAATACTACTCCTGCAGTTTCGGGTACAACGGCTAATTACTCTTGGTTGTTGGACGGTAATTCGGTCTCATCTAAAGATACATTTTCTCAGGGGTGGACTCAAATTGGAAAAAGCAAAGTAATTCTGAATGTAAACTTAAGCAACGGTTGTAATTCTTCTGTTGAGAAAGATATTGAAATTCTGCAAGAAGCATTAGTAGATTTTGATTTTGAGTCGGTTTGTTCAGGTGATAGCATTTCATTTAAGAATAAATCTGATAACAATACAGCTGATTCTTTGAGGTACTCTTGGGATTTTGGGAATGGTGTTTTATCTAATTTAAAAGAACCAAGGGTTCGATTCACCACAGATGCCACCAGGGCTTATAATGTTATTTTAACCACTTCAGTGGCAGGCGGATGTTCTACAGAAAAGTCGAAGTTTGTGGAGGTTTATGAATTACCAAGAACATGCGATTTTCAGTATACTCCAGATTATGCTACCTATTATTACGGTGCTAAGTTGGAACCCATGGATGGAAACCAGATGGCTGGTGGACAAACGGGAGTTTCGTATCAATGGCAAGTGAAAGGTGCTGGAAATAAATATTCATCGGGTGTGAATGCTTCCGTAGTTTATGAATTGAGTTCAGATGGAACCTTTGAAGTTAATTTGATTGCAATCACAGATGATCATTCATGCAAATGCGGTTCTACGAAAAATATTGTTTTAGACCGTCTTTCTGCAGTTGATTTGAGCGCAATAGGTATTTCGCTGTATCCAAATCCAAGTAAAACAAACATCCAAATCAAGAGTCAACAACAGATGTTGAACGTAAAATTATTGGATGTCAACGGTAAAGTTGTTTTAGAGCGAAATGCAGTCAATGCGTACGATCTTGATTTGAATATTTCTGAATTCAGCAGTGGTATTTACATGGCAAGAATTCAGACGGATAGAGGTGTTGAAACCCTTCAATGGGTTAAAAACTAACATGGGTTTTCAAGGTTTTAGCACTGAGTTTTATGAGTTTTTCATTGAACTGACTCACAACAACCATAAAACTTGGTTTGATGAAAATAGGGTAACCTATGAGAAAGAGATTAAGCCGGAATTTTATTCATTCTTGGAAGAATTATTGTTCGGTATGAAGAAGGTAAATCCGGTTTTCGAAGATATTACCGATATAAAAAGTTGCATCTTCAGAATAAATAAAGACATCCGCTTTTCAAAAGACAAATCGCCTTACAAGACGTTTTGTTCTGCCGCATTGCAGATAGGAGGTAGAAAGAAGATGTTTCCAGGAGGCTTATATATTGAAATAGGTCCAGAAAACTGTGCCTTGTATTCGGGTATTTATATGCCTGAAAAGGAAGATTTACACAAGATAAGACAGTCTATTGCTATGAATTTAGAGGCCTTCGCAAAGGCTGTTTCTTTGCCTAAGTTTGTTGAGAATTTTGGTCAAGTTAGGGGAGAGAAAAACAAGCTATTGCCAGCTGAATTTAAAGAAGCTGCTTCAAAGCAAGAACTTATTTTCAATAAACAGTTTTACGTTGTACACACTTTTGAGCCAGAAGAATCCATGAACCCTGATTTCGTTAATACTTGTGTAGGTATTTGGGATAGTTGCAGCGAGTTTAATCGTATACTTGCACTGAATTTGTGATGAGAAGCCTGTTTTTTATTTTCTTTTTCTGTTGGATGTCAATTTCTTGGGCCCAAGAAGTTGATAGTAACGAATTAAAGCACGAGAAACCGAAGGTGCAGATTCCTGAGTGGATCAACCAAATGGTCAATGACACAGGGAGCTCAGCCAAACCTAGATTCTTATTTTATCCAACCATAGGGTTCTCTCCAGAAACTAGATGGGAGTTTGGGGCAAGTAGCTTGGTGGTATTCCATTATAATAATGATACCAGTTTAAGGCTCAGTGAAATCAGTGCTTTTGGTTTTTACACAGAAATGAAACAAGTGGGCCTGTGGATAGATCATGCTATTTACGGTAAAGACAATAAATTTCTAACCCTTGGTAAAATAAGATTACAGAATTATCCTTTGTTATACTATGGTTTGGGTAATAAGATTTCCACCAGTCCTATGGCCATTGTTCCAGCCAATTATTATAACATTAGGGAGCGCTTTGTGTACCGATTAAAAGGAAATCTTTTTGCGGGTTTGGAGTTAGATTATCAGCATTTAGCGAATCCTGAATTTAGATGGAATGAGTCTAGCTCAAGTCGAGACAGTTTTATTCCCTTAGGTGGCGGCGGAAGTAGGAATTTAGGCATTGGAGTTGGTGTTCTTTGGGATTCAAGGCATAACATTTTGAATGTGAGAGAGGGTTTTCTTGCCGAAGTGGCATTCTTGCACTATGGAAAGTTATTCAGTGAATCGTTTCCTATGAATACACTATTTCTAGACGGTCGATATTTTCACGCCGTAAAAAAGAACCAAGTGTTGGCTTTGCAAGTGGTGGGGCAGTTCTCCTCGGGTGATGTGCCTTTTAATCAATTGAGTTTGATGGGTGGAGAGATGATTATGCGAGGTCATTATTTAGGAAAATACCGTGATAAGCAATATGTAGCAGCGCAAGCCGAATATAGATTCTTGCCCTTTGGATTCAGTAAGCGATTAGGGGGTGCCGTTTTCGCAAGTGCAGGAGCTGTTTCTTCGAGTTTTCCAACACAGAATTATAAAATTGCAGGTGGTGCAGGATTGAGGTATTTATTGTTTCCAAAGAAAGATATTTTCACACGAATTGATGTGGGTTTTGAGAAAGAAGGATACGGCATTTATTTCTTCATTGGAGAGGCCTTCTAGTTCATTTAAATGAAACAGGCCATTGCACATCAAGTTCCGGCGTTTTTAAAGCCTTTTCCTTGGTTGATGCGATGGGTGCATTTTGCCCAAAGAATAACTTATCAAAGACATACCTTAGTTAGGAGAATTCTTAAATGGGAATTAATGGGTGTCTCAAGTGTGTGGGATGCTGGATGCGGCGACGGGCAATATTCCTTCTTTGTTTTAAATCAATCTACTACGGCCCATTTAATCGCTTCAGATGTAAACCAAGGCTGGGTATCGTTTTTGAATGAATATTGGCAAAGAAAGGGTCATTCACAACGCGCTCATGCAGTTTGTGAGGGGATTGAAGAAGTTCAATATGAGAATCTATTTGATGCAATCATTTGTGTATCTGTTTTACCTTACGTTAGAGATGTAAATCTATCTTTGGACAACATGCGCAAGTCACTTAAACCTGGTGGTAAGCTCTATTTATATTGCCCGGTTAACTTTTATACCGAGTACCAATTATACAGGAAGATGTTTGAGTCTTTTCAAAATTCAGAGAATTCGGCAAGTTTCAGACGGGTTTTTTCAAGCGGTGAGTTGCGGGATTTGGTGCAGAAAAATGGATTTCAAATTATTGAACAGCATTTTACCTACGGAAAATGGGGTAGGCGTGGACATGAAATCTGGTCTATCATCTCAATGTGGTTGGGTTCTAGCAATGTGTTTCTTCAAGCTTTGGGATTCTTATTAATGTGGCCTGCTGCTTTGGTAGTGAAAATCTTGCAATGGATTGACTTTCAGCAAAAATTGGATGATGGAAATGGCGTATTATTGGTGTTGAAAAATGCTCACACGAATGAATAGGTGGTATTGGTTTTTATTATTGATTGGATTCACCAGCGGCTGCGGGAAAGAGCCGTCAGTAGCAAAAAGTAAATTGAAGTTCAGTAATCCGGACTCAATGATAGTAGCTATGGATGTGAGTAGTTTATCTATGGTATTGAGAAGTGGAACTGCATTTAAAGATTTCAATGGCAAGGAAATAGAAATCTTTGAATTTCTGAAAGCCCAAGGAATTAATACAGTAAGATTTAGAACGTGGGTAGGAGATGTGAATTATGGCCAAGATTCAATTCTGAAGTTGGCTAATTTGGCTCGTAGTAAAGGACTTTTGATTTGGTTGGATTTGCATTATTCAAATACTTGGGCAGATCCAGGAAATCAACAAATTCCGGTTGAGTGGAGTTCCAATAATATCAACAATCTAATTAGTGATGTTGGTCAGTACACCAAGCATATGATGCAAATTTTTGAACCTGATTTTATGCAATTGGGAAATGAAATTGATGGTGGAATGTTGTGGCCTTTAGGTCGAATTTCAGATACTGCGAACTTTTATTCTCTTTGTAGGGAGGCGGTTAAACAAACCCGGTTATCCAATCCTAAGACTAAGATTATATTCCATATTTCTAATTATAAAAATGCCGATTGGTTCTTTAGCAGATTGAAACAGCACGGCGTGGGTTATGACATTGGCGGTGTTTCATATTACCCCAAATGGCATGGATACAATATTGATAGTTTGTATCAGACTTTAGAAAGGGTTTATTACTCTACGGGCAAAAGAATGATTGTAGCGGAGAATAGTTATCCATGGACCTTTGGATGGGCTGATTGGACAGATAATGTGATGGGCTGGGAGGGTGATTTACATCCTTCTTTTCCAAGTACTGCCCAGGGTCAAGCCGATTTGGTTAGTTTGTTGGTGAACAGATGCAAAGGACTTCCTTTCCAAAGCGGATATGCCTATTGGGAGGGTGTTTGGGTTTCTTCTGATGGACCTGAATCTAAGAATGGTTCACCTTGGGAAAATCAAGCGTGCTTTGACTTTAGTTTCAAAGCTCTGCCTGTGATGAACAGTTTCAAATAAGGGAATTTAACCCTTTGCATTAACCTTTAACGTAATTCCATCTACTGATTCAATTGCAACGGGGCTGCCTTCTTCTAAATAGTCGTTAGAGGTAGCTTGCCAATGGGTGCCGCGATATTTTACGGTTCCCGAATGGGTTTGATGATTCCAAATGGTAACAATTCCAATTTGTCCTTCAATGTCTTTATAGTCGCCGTCTTTCGATTTGTTAAATCGTTTTTGGAGAGGTTTTCGGAGGGCGATTAAAGATCCCAAGGAAAGAAGTACAAAACTGATGATCTGACCTGAAATGCCTAAATCAATACCCAAGTAAAGAAGTATGCCCGTGAGTAGAGCACCTATCCCAAGGAAAAAAAAGACAAAACCAGTAGATAGAAGTTCAGCGGCGAGCATGAAGAACCCAATGGAAAACCACAGGGTGTGTGGATGAATGCCCCAGAGTTCCATTATTTTTGACTTTGCTTAACCACAGACATGGCAGCGGTTACCAGCGATCCAACGTCTGCGAAGTTGGCGGGTAAAATCATGGTATTGGTCTCTTTAGCGAGTTTTCCGTATTGTTCAACGAGGTTTTCGGCAACGCGCAATTGAACGGCCTCTATACCTCCGTCTTTTTGGATGGCAGCGGCCACCATTTCAATACCTTCGGCGGTGGCTTGAGCAATTGCTTTGATGGCTGAAGCTTCACCTTCGGCTTGGTTAATTTGGCGCTGACGTTCTGCTTCAGATTCAAGAACTACTTTCACTCTATTACCTTCAGCTACGTTGATGGCACTTTGTTTTTCGCCTTCAGAGTAGAGGATTTTAGCACGTTTTTCACGTTCTGCTTGCATCTGCTTTTCCATAGCATTTAAAACGCTGGCAGGTGGTGTGATGTTTTTGATTTCATATCGAAGAACTTTTACTCCCCAACCTTGGGCAGCTTCATCAATTGAGCTTACAACGGCACTGTTGATGTTGGTTCTCTCTTCGAAACATTTATCTAAATCAATTTTACCAATTTCGCTTCTCATGGTGGTTTGTGCCAACTGATTCACGGCGAATGAATAATCTCCAATACCGTAAGCCGCTTTTTTAGCGTCCATCACCTGTAGAAACACCACCCCGTCAACTCCTACTTGAACGTTGTCTGCGGTCACGCATACTTGTTCTGGAATGTCTCGGGCTACTTCTTTCAAGGAGAATTTGTAGGCAATTCGGTCAACGAAGGGTATAATAAAATTTAATCCTGGATTAAGTTGAGAATGAAACTTTCCCAAGCGTTCAACTACATGGGCTTGTTGCTGGGGCACTACTTTGACTCCCAAGAAAATCATAAGCAATGCAAATACTAGTAGGGCGATGGTTGCTGGCATAATAAGTTGCAATATAAGGTTTTAGGGTAATAATGTTCAACAAAACCGACCAACCCCTATGGATTAACGACCATGATGCCCCGTTGGTTGGAATTAGTGAGGATGTAAGTTCCTGGACATATACTAGGTAGAATAATGTGGTGATCCATTACTTGAAGGGTCTCTATCAATTGTCCGCTTAAGCTGAATAATTCAGCATTTCCGCTTTGCACCGTTGGGACGTGCACTAGTGCCCCGCTTTGTGTTGGATTGGGAGAGAATACAAGTTTTTGAAACACCTGTGTGGAGTTATTCAGCTTGGGTTGCTCTTTATCGATGGGCGAAATGAACTCTTCGTAGCAAGGCGCAAATTGATTGGACGCATTATGGTATTCCCCTGGAAACAATAGGTATTCATTTTGGACTCGTTCGGCTGTTCTACCAGGAGGCTCACCTGGGTTGTTACAATAAAAACTGCCGGACGGTGCATCTTTTGCTCCAAATCCTACGAATACCACTGACGCCTTTAATTTGGAAAGTTCCGATTTGGCTAAAGTAGTTGCACCGATTTTTTCTAGGGACTTTCTGATATTGGTGTCGGTCAAATCAATGCCTTTTCGTCCCATGGTAGACAGAAAAATATGATCGCCTGACGGAATCGCGTTAATGAGGTCTATGAATTCTTGTTTGAAAGTTGATTGGTTTGGGTCAAAGAAATAGAAGGGGTCTTTTTCAGGGCAATTGCTTGAAATTCCTGGAACCAGTGTAGGTTTGAGTGTATTTCTATCTATGATGACAGCGAAAAGTCCAGTAGAACACGATTTTGACTCATGCAATGTGATGTTTGCTGGTCCACCCACTTTGATGCCATCATCGCCAGTATTGCCCATGAGGAAGAATGTTTCGTACAGGCAGTCGTTGTTGGGGTCTACATTTGGTTTGACTTTGTAGTTTTGGGCTTCGCCCGATTTATCGGTGTACCAAAGTTGGATGTTGGTGCACATGATGGTGTCTTTCTGATCGGGATTTAGGTTGATGGCCGTTGCGAATATTTGAGTGTCGCCCGGAGGGATATCAAAATCGAAGCTCATTCTATGGAATCCTCTCCGTCTAAAGGTCATTCCATTACTCGCGGGGAAGGTGCCGCTGCTTCGGTTGAGTCCTAACAAAACCAAGGGATCTTCGGGCCAAAAGACCATGTAATCATTCATGAAAAACCAGGTACAATGGATAGAAACGCCGTTGATGGTATCTTTGCCGAGGTTTATGATGTAATATAATTGAGAATCTTTGCGGTCGTGAAAACCTGCCTTAAATTCGTAACTTTGGCTCTGAGCAATTTTGATGGAAAGCAACAATAATAACAATATGATTTTTCTAATCATGGTAATTTATTGACGCTTTTTCATGAGATGGTTGCAAATTTTACAATGAATATGAATTTTAAGTTAACGGTTTTTGTTGGATTTCTTTTTTTAATGGGGATTCAAACAGTTACTGCTCAAATGAGCGAGCCTCAAACCCGCAAAGAGTGGGAAATGGAACGATTGAAAGACCCTGAATTGGGACGAATTCCAGAACACATAAGGTTCAGAGAATTGGCATTCATACATGAATCTGGCGGAGCTGTGAGCAATCCTTTGGCCGTTCAAGGAACCCCTTGGATGCACCGAGGTCCTTATCATGTGGGCGGTAGAACCCGCGGTGCGGCGTTTGATGCTTTAGATCCTAATAGAATTATTGCGGGCGGTGTTTCCGGGGGATTGTGGCTGAGTGAAGACGCAGGAAAAACTTGGAAGTCAACCCAGTTGCCGCATGAAATTAGCAGCGTTTCTTGTTTGGTGCAAGACCGTAGGAGAGGTTATGAAAACAATTGGTATGTAGGAACGGGCGAGGCATATGGTCAATCGGCAGGGGCACCAGGTGCATATTATTACGGAGATGGCATGTTGGTCTCTTCTGACGGCGGAAAGTCGTGGTCTCCTTTAATGAGTACTAAAATCAACTCACCTACTGCATTTTCGTCTCCATGGCAGTTGGTTTGGAAAGTAATTGTGGATACCACTAGATATGATTCGACCATTCTTTATGCTTCTACTTATCAGAATGTAATGAGGTCTAACGATGGCGGACAATCTTGGAAGGTGGTGAGAAAGACTGGAGCATACTTCAATGAGGTGGAAATTGATGCTGACGGAGTGATTTACAGCACCTCTAGTTCTGATGCTTCTACGGGTAAAAAAGGTATTTTCAGGAGCTTAAATGGTTGGGATTGGGTTGATATCACACCCTCAACTTGGCAAGGTAAGGTGTTCAATAGGTCAGTGATGGGCTTCAACCAACCGACTCAGATGGATAGTTCTGTGAGGATGTATGTGATTTCGAATTTGGAAAACTGGGGAAAGCCGTTTCCAGATTCCCGGGGTGAAATTGAATGGGGTGGTATGTTCTATTTGGAGTTGCCTAGAAAGATTACCAATGATTCTGTTTTCGGGGGAAGTCTTTCGCGCATCCTTTCACAGCAAGATCTTTCGCAAAATTTGCCTCGCAAGAAATTGGCTTTAAACAGTTGGAGAACTCAAGGTAGTTATGACATGTTGGTGCAAGTTTATCAGAAGCCAGCCACCAATAACGACATAGTTTTCATAGGTGGTACCAACCTTTTTAGATCGGAAAGTGCATTTTTTGATTCACTGAATACCACTCAAATTGGAGGATACAAGTTAAATACATCACTGCCAAACTTTGAGATGTGGCCCAATCAACATCCAGATCAACACGTTTGGATGTTTCACCCAAAGGATCGTCAAATTGCCTTATCTGGTAATGACGGTGGCTTGTTCATTACGCAAAATTGCCTAGAAGATTCGGTTCGTTGGGAACACATCAATAACGGTTACTTGACAACTCAATGGTACACGGTAGCATTAGATCCAGCAACGAACATGAGTGACTTGATGGTGGCGGGTGCACAAGATAATAATCAAATGATGGTGAATGATCGTTCGCCTGAAGCCGAGTGGGATATTGCCTACCCAGGCGACGGATCATATTGTGCAGTAGAACCGGGAGGTAAGTTCGCATACTTTTCAAAGCAGTTAGGCAATACGGTAAAAGCCGAACTCGATGCTCAGGGTAAAGTCCTGAAAAAGAGGAGGATAGATCCTATTGGTGTCCCTCGAAACAATTATCAATTCATCAATCCTTACCTTCTTGATCCAAACAACTCAAAGGTGATGTATATGGCGGGTGGTCGACATATTTGGCGAAACGATAAGTTGAACGAGATTGTATTGGATCAAAGTACTGATTCCATTTCATTTGGATGGACGAAGTCGAAAGATTCGTTGCGCATAGTTACACAAAAGATTACCGCATTGGGGGTATCGAAGAACAATCCGAAGAATCGTTTATATTTTGGAAACAACGTGAAGTACATCTATTCAATAGATAGTGCAGATAGGGGAGAGATGAAGTTCAAGACGTTGAAAACGCCTTTGGTTTCGGGAAATGGCAACGTTAGTTGCATTGCAGTTCACCCAGACAACGGAAATGAGTTGGTGGTATGTTATTCAAACTATGGAATATACAGTTTGTTCAGAAGCAAAGACGGCGGCGAAACTTGGGAGAAAATTGGCGGAAATTTGGAAGCTAACGTGAACGGAACAGGCGATGGCCCATCGGTTAGATGGTTCAGTTATGTGCCTGTGAAAGACGGCATGTTATATTTTGTGGGAACGAGCGTAGGACTTTTCGCCACTGATACTTTAAAAGGAACGGAAACTGTTTGGATTCAACAGGGCGCAGGTGAAATTGGCAACGCTGTGGTAGACATGATGGATTATAGAGCGATTGATGGAACGTTAGCGGTGGCCACTCATGGCAGGGGTATCTATTACGCCCGAATTTTTGAGCAGGACGCTATTTTGTCTGCAAAGGATTTGCAAGCGGTGAAGAATACGTGTAAAGTTTATCCCAATCCGGCTAGAGACAAGGTGAATATTTCTTCTGTTTCCCGCTTAAAGAAGGTTTCAATTTACACTCCACAAGGTCAATTACTGAAAGTGTTCAATGGAGGCAGTGAATTGAACTTGGCTTTGAGTTTAGAGGGCTTGAATGATGAACTGTTAATCTTGGTTGTAGAAACTGAGGTTGGGGTGGAGTATGTGAGAGTGGTGGTTGGTCTTTGAGTTTAGAGTTTAGGGTTTAGGGTTTAGGGCCGAGAGCTGAAGGCTGGCTGCTGGGTGCCGACGGCCGAGAGCTGATAGCTGAAGGCTGACGGCTGGGTGTCGACGGCTGATCACCGATCACCGAAAACCGGTGTTTGTGGTCCCGCCGCGAATCGAACGCGGATCTAAAGTTCCGGAGACTTTCGTAGTATCCATTCTACTACGGGACCGTTAAAAATATCGCTGCAAAGATAGGCTATTCCTTTATGAAGCGAATGTAGGTATTAGTGTTTTCTGTCCTAGAGTGCAAGATAAGAAGGTAGGCTCCAGGGTTTAAATGTTTGATTTGTAAATATGAATGGGATAATGGTTGGTTATGTTCTAATTTTCTTCCAAATGGGTCAAGAATGCTGTAAGAATCAATATTCACAGTAGAATTTATTTGGATGATTTCTGATGCTGGGTTTGGAAAAATAGAGATATTTGGGGAGAAGGAGTTTGCAGACATTGTGCTATCTGGTCCTTTTTGGTACACCCTGACGTAATCAATTTCCATACGGGATGAATCAAACGTCGCATCAACTTGGGGTAATACTGCAATGTTGAGTAAGATGTATTGATCTTTGGTGAATGGCCAATTGTCTGAAGTTTTTGTTGTAGGTTCATAAGAGTGAATTTCAATACTATCAACAAAAAACAGTAGTTTTTCGGGTGTCCAAACTAGGGAATAAACATGGTAATTGTTGTAGGGATCAGGTAGGTATTTTCCGCCGGTTTCAACACCACCAAACCGTGCTTGGGTATGAACGGCCGCCGAAACATAACGAGGGTTATGTCCCCAGCTTTCCATAATATCCATTTCGCCACATTTAGGCCAACCCACGGTTTCGGCGTTTCTGCCCCAATAGTTTCCGGTTTCACCAATATTGGTTCCGAGGGTCCAAATAGCGGGCCATACGCCGTTTCCTGACGGAAGTTTGGCTCTGACGTCTATTCGTCCGTAGGTGAATGCGAATTTTGAGTTAAGTCGTGCGGAAGTGTAATCTTTGGTGCTGTTTTCGTAGGTGTACTTTTCTTTTTTCAGCACAATTTTCAAGCTTCCGTTGCTCACATAAGAATTGTCAAGTTTGTCTGTGTAGTGTTGAATTTCGCCGTTGAACCAGCCGCCATTATTAGGGGGGATGATTTGCGGGTGCCAATTTTCGGATTTGGGTTTTCCTGTGTAGTCAAATTCATCGGCCCAGACGAGTTTGCCGAAATGTGGAATGCCTGTGTTTTGTTGGCTTCCCCCGGGAGAAACAAATCCTTTGATATCGTCTAAATGGTATTCACCGGCTTTATACTCATTGGGTTCAAAGAAGATGGTTAATCTTGTGTAGGTTCCTTTGGCATTGATGGGAGCGTCAGATCCTACAGTTTTGGCTTGAGCAAAATTGAACGAATCTAAGTGCCAAGTGCTGGTTTTGAATCTTTTTTGGACGTAGACATTGGGCTCCCCCGTGGTGCTATTTTCGAGTTTTATTTGGAAAGTGAATGAGTCGCCTTCTGCGTGATAAAGACTGAAAAATAACTTTTTGGATGAATCAAGAATAACTCCTTGTTTCAAGTCAATGAAAGCACCTTCGTATAGGCTGCCTGCGGTGTTGGTGAAGACGGCAACATTATTATTTGGACGCAGAGGGTCTTTTGCTTTAGTGAATTCGGTTCCGCCAAAAACAGAGAAATTATGCTCATTGGATTCGAAAGTGAGAGGTAAATTCTGAGATTTAATTGAATAAGTGAGACCAATAAGAATAAATAGGAGCAGGTTTCTAAGCATAGTCTTCAAAAATAGGGCTAAAATATTTATACCTTTGTACATAGTTTACTCATGATAGCCGCAACTTCAAAAACTTTAAAACACCTTCGCCGCTTGGCCTTTGCTGGGCTTCTTTCCTTCGGGTTTGTATGGTTAGCAGGCTGTGAGCTTTATTCTCAGTCAATGGAAAATTCAGCCGGTGATAATTATTTTTCAGACATGATTGTAACTCGTTTGGTACATACCGTTCAAGATGCCATTGTGGCGAATGATAGTGGTTGGAACATGGGTCATGCAGCGGAGATGACATTTTCAAGTAAACCGGGCGAAAAGAAGTTGGAAATGCGTTACGGAGTTGATTATGTTACAGATTATGACGGATTTGAAAGGAAGGGAACGGTTACAACAACTTGGGATAGAAGCTTTTTTATACCTGGTTCTACCATGCACATTGTGATGGAAAATGAACACGGTACCAATAATTGGGCTACCAAGGGTTTTATTGATGTAACCAATTGGGGTTTGAATGAGTGGGATCAACCCATGTACGAGGTAAGATGCAGTTTGGAGTTGATTTCACCGGCGTATAACTGGGAATGGACCAATGAGTATATCAGAGTTAAAATTTCAAAAGACAATACACCACAATCAACGGATGATTTATGGAGTGTTACGGGAACGGCTTATGCCAGAAATAGGCAGGGTAGATTTTACAATGCCTTTATAAAAGATTCTTTGTACTACAAACCTAGTTGTAAGTATGGTTACACTCGTGGCAAGGTAGATATTCAACATGTTGATGCTACTCAAAGGGTTTTTGTAGTTTATGGCGAAGGAACAGATACGGCTTGTTCTCAGTACATGACTTTTGATCGCGGAAATCGCAAATTAACGGTTACTAAAAATTTGAAATAAATCCAATACTTTTGGGGTATGAAAAAAATAATCCTACCCTCATTTGTTATTGCCATAACTCTTTGGATGTGGCAATTTGTATCATTTGCGGCTGCTAATTTACATTCTGGCGGACAACAATACACTCCGTACCAAGATACTATCGCCTCTTTTATTGGAAAGTTAAATTTGGCTGATGGGGAGTATTTAATACCGCAGGTAGATCCCAAGAAACCAGACATGAAGATGGAAGATTGGAATCAGTATTATGGCAAACCATGGATGTTTTTGAAATATTATAATAACCGTGAAGACGTTATGGGAATGAACATGATTAGGGGCTTCTCCAGTAATTGGGTTGCTGGCTTTATCATTATTTACCTGTTGAACTTAATGGGTTCAATGAAGTTGATTAAGTCTATTCTTACTACCTTGGGAATGGGACTTGTGGTATTCATTTATGTACCATATACCAATCATATTTGGTTTCCGGATTTTGATACTCTAATTACTCTGTTGGATTGTTTAGCTCCATTTGCCTTGATAGGAGTTTGGAACGGATTATTCTGGAATAAACAATAGTCTTATTGCCAGCTATAAATCTTGCCTTTTTGATTCATCCAATAACTGCGGTCTGGCTCTGAAATAAGCAGGTAATTTTGAAACATCTGATCTACAATTTCATTGAAATGGTAGTTACTGATTATGGCATTACCACCTTTTGTTACCAATTCATAACCGCCTTCGTCTTCGGAGTGCGGTGACTGAACAATCCAAGTTCCAGGAAATTGGGAAGATTCAATTTGAAGATAATCCTCAGGTAATACTGTATTGCCTTTGAGGTCAATAAGTCCAATAAAACCATCGCTGGAATTAGTAAGAAAATACTGCGTCTGATCTGATCTTGAAATGCTAAAATGGGGGGTTGGATGAACTGTTTTCTCTGTGATGATGTTTACTAAGTGAGTGCGAGAAACGATACTGTCTTTTTTGAGTTTAAATGTGGTATCTGTGGTAAATCCAATGAGACTGTCGTTTAAAATAGCAATTGATTGAGCAGTTGGTTTGCTCAGTTCCCAGTTGGAAGGATTTAGCCATTTTTGTCCCCAAAAAGAAGTATTGCCGCGCTTGTTATTAGATGAATTGACTTTAATAGAAGTGGTAAATATCTTGTTATCAACCGTTTCAAATTGAAGTTTTTTGTGAACTTTTATGGGTTGGAAGTCTTGATTATATATTGTGGATTCAGATTTATCATAGATACAGAAATACACTTGGTTGTTAGATTGGATCCATAAGGGTTCCTTTTTCAAGCCAACGGCAATGGTAGTAAGCCCTGTATCGGTGAATTTGCCGACATTCATTTTGTTGATCCAAAAATAACCTTTCGCAAATTGAGTACACGATTGAAAGGTATCTGAAATGGTCTTGAAATTTGAATCTAAGAAATAGAGGTTTGCGCCTTTTTGAACAAGAATACGAGTTTTTGGAATATTCCAAAGATCAACAGGCGATTGAAGACTATATTCGTTGAGTTCAGAGATGTCATCAAATTCAAAAGGTGTTAGAATTTTACCCTGTTTGTTGTAAAATGCCCAATGAGTACCATTAAATAATGCTCCTTGTCCGCTGGCTGTATCAAAATAGATTTTCGGGAATTTGCAGGGTAAAAGTTCCTTTCCCGTGGAGTTTATAAGTCCATATCTTTCAGATTTTGTGACAAAGGCCAAGTTTTTTTGAATTTGAATGGGGAGATCGCTGTACTTATTATTAGAGATGGGTGTTCCATCTTTTTCAATGTAATAGTATTCAGGGTTGTCAAATAAATCATATTTCATGACCAAAGCACATTCGGGAATGAGATGTGCGCCGTTTGAAAACCATTGGGTATGGTATTTTTTTGCAAAAGGGAAGGCGAAGTCGTATGTAGAATCCGTCCATTTTTCTAGAGTTATTGAATCTACGAAGGCAAATTTACCGCGTTTGGTGTAGAACGGTACTGGGGTAATTTTGAGGTATCTGAGTAGATAGGACGCTGTCTTTTTGTGTTTACCGAAGGGATATTTATTCAGGTAGTTTGAATAGGCTACAGTAGAATTTATTTGTTTGCTCTGAATAAATGCAAGATTATCAGCAAGCGATAGTGCTTGTTTTTGTTGGGCTGCTTTTGGGTAGTCATCAATGAATTTCAAATAGGCTTCTTCGGTGTTTTGATATTCAGCTTCATTGAAGGCCATCTTATACAACGAGTCCGTTGCTTGTGTATAAAAGCTCAAGAGATGGGCAGGATAAGCGGAGCTATCAGGCATGGCTCTCCAAATCAAGGTGTATTTTTGCAAATCGGAGATTTTATTGGTTGAAAGCGCTTGTTTAAAAGCAATGGTATCATTTAAAGACGACAAACAATAAATGATATGAGGTAAGGATATTTTGGTGTTGATGTTGCCGTTTTTGGGGAAGTGTTTTTCTAAGGTAGTTTGCTCATTTTGAAAGAATTGCAAGAGTTCAATGTTCTGGTTGGGGTCAGTCATGGATCGTTCTTGGTTGTACTTGTCGTAAAGAAGTTTACGGTAGTATAGATTTAAGTAGGTTTCGTCAAAATAGTACCACTTCAGAAATTCTTGTTTTGTTTCAGGGTTAAACAAAAAAGCCGCAGTGGCTTTAATTGATGCATTTCTAGAAAAGAAAATGGCTTGGTTCTTTTGAAGGTGATGTGTGGCGAGTCGAGACAGAGAATGCCAATAAATGGGATTGGCTGTATCATTGGTTTGAGACCGTTTGATGAGTTTTTTCTCGGCCTTTAAGAACTGGCTATCAACAATATTTCTATGTATTCTGTACTGTGGATTTAACCAAGGTTTGAGCGATTGTGCTTTCAAGGCACTTATACTGGTCAAGCAGAGTAAAATAAGATGAAACCCAACTCTCAAATTCATAGGTGTATATAACTTCAAATATATATCAAATGGTATATGGGTTGTGATTTTTTCGTTAAGGGCTTGGAATTTAGAAATTAGGGAGGTATTTTTGTTGTCTATTATGAAAAAGCAAATTTTATTTCTTGCTACATTTTGTCTGATTGCTTTGGCTTTTTCTCAGGCAGGTTTCGATGATGACGTAGTTGACGTACCCGTTGATGGTGGTATTATTTCTGTGGTTGGCAGTGCGTTAGCGTATGGCATTTATCGCAACAGAAAAGCGGCTAAAGCAAAGAACGATTAAGATTCTAAAATTCAGATAGTAAAAAGGCTACCCTTGGGTAGCCTTTTTTTTGTTTTAGTATTGTGGATGAATGGGTTTGTTTTGAAGTATATCCTCAATTTTTAACATGATCTCGTCTGTCAAGAGAGGCAAGATATCAGCAGATTTCAGTGTTTCAGTCAGTTGCTCCTCTTTGGTAGCTCCTAAGATTACCGTTGAAACATTTGGATTTTTCATGCACCATACAACTCCTAATTTAGGAAGGGTTGTACCCAAGTCTAATGCCAATTGATGAAGACTTTTCACTTTAAGGGCATTTTCGGGGGTCATTAATCTTTCTGCAAGCCATCCCAGCTCTTCGCGTTTGAGTCTAGAATCTGCGGGAATACCATTGAGGTATTTGCCTGTTAAAAGCCCACTAGCTAAAGGTGACCAAATGGTGGTTCCTAGTCCCACGGTTTTGTAAATTTGGGAATACTCCACTTCTACCTTGTCTCTCACCAACATATTATATTGTGGTTGCTCTACTACCGGTCCAATTAAATGGTTTTGACGCGCAAACATATGGGCTTCCATGATTTCTTGGGCACTCCACTCGCTGGTTCCCCAATACAGAATTTTGCCCGACATGATCAATTGATGCATGCTCCAAACCGTCTCTTCAATAGGGGTTGCTTTATCTGGGCGGTGGCAGAAGTACAGGTCTAAATATTCTACTTTTAATCGTTCAAGTGCTTGATTACAAGCTTCAAAAATGTGTTTTCTGTGAAGTCCTTTTTGTGTGGGGACTTTCGCACCAGCACCAAAAAAAACTTTAGAAGAAACGATGTATGAATCTCGCGACCAGGTTCGGTTGCTGAGTATTTTACCCATCACTCTTTCTGATTCTCCTGCTGCATATACTTCGGCGTTGTCAAAGAAATTAACTCCTGCATCATAGGCAATGTCCATGAGGCGTTCGCTGATTTGATTTTGGATTTGATTTCCGAAAGTGATCCAAGAGCCAAAGCTCAATCTACTAACTGGTAGCCCGGTTTTTCCTAAATTGACGTATTCCATGTATTGCTTTTTGTATTTGTTCGTTGAATTCGGGTGATATCTTCCAATAATATATGCAAGGTATCAATAGGGCCAACATCAAAGGTGTTTTCAAGAATGAATCAGTAATGGGATTTTCAGCCAATTTGATGTATGTAGCCAAAGGTATGAACAAAGCGAGAAGTAATATGGTTTTTATTTGGTTTTTTGTGAAAGGATGTATTTTCATTTTTACATAAATGAGCAACATGACAAATCCATATCCAAAAATGAAGGTTAACACGGTAGCAATGGCTGCACCATCAATTCCCAACAACGGAATTAGCCACAGGTTCAGTCCCACGGCAGAAAAAATCATGATGAGTGAAGTGATCAGTCCCCAAGCGTAAAATTTAGAATTTGATAAGATAGGACTGGTGGTAATACCTACCATTTCGAAGAGTTTTCCAATGCCAATGTAAAAGACCACCATTTTTCCCGCTTTGTAATACTCTCCGTTGGGCATGATGTGAAAGGCAGTATCTACATTGAGCCAAATGAGTAAAAATAGAATAGATCCTACTAGTAATTGGTTGTTTGACAATTGTTTATATAGGGAACTTACTTTAGAAACATTCTGATTTTTCATGTGCTCCGCAAAAATGGGATTGGAAATTTGCATGATGGTTCTTTTGGGAATTTCAATGAGTACCGCGAGGTAAAATCCAATAGAATAAACCGCAGTATCAGCCAATGATTTAGAGGCAGAGATCATGAGGAAGTCAATCTTGTTGATTACAAGTCCAACGGCGTTTACAATGAAAAACCAGAGGGTAAACTTGATGGCATCAGATTTGACTTCGGGATTGTCTGAGAGGAACTTAAAATCTGGTTTGAGGGAGATAGGGGTCAATTGTCCTATATAAATGAAAGAGGCGAGAGCTCCGATGAGATAGGCTCCTGTAAGCAACCAACAGAAAACCGAAAAACTAATGAGTTTTATAAAAAACAAGTAAGCGAATAGTAGAATTAACAGTCTAACCACCACTTCTCTGATGAAGTTGGGAATGGTGATTCGTCCGTGGTTAGAAGCAACCGATTCAAACAATGATTGCAGCATCATGAATAGAACCAATACTACAATCATGGGTAGAATGGCAGAAATCATGGAGGTGTCTTTATTGAATAGCTTGATGAAGTCGTCTTCAAGAATGACGATTCCGGAGGCACTGAGTAAATATCCCAAAGCGGGAATCAAGAATATCCAAAAGAAGAAACCGTGGTGATGGGGAGGGTTTTTAAAATAGGGGAAGAAGCGATTGACGGCGTATGTACTTCCCAATAGCGAAAATCCCGAAACGACCGCGCCAATTTCTACTAGGAGTCTGGAGGCACCGAGTTGTTTGGGGGTGAAAAAAAGGGGATAGAAGTAGAGGAGCGTAGCAAATCCGATTAAAACACCCAAATAATTGGATATGGAGGCTTTAATGCTCTGGCGTGCTACAATGCCCATAAGAATTAGACGTTGTCGGTTGCTTTATAAATTCGTTCAATGATATCAACCGTCTTCATGCCTTCGAGGGCATTGGTTGAAATGGTGTCTTCGCCTTTTATGGTTTTTACTGCGTTTTCAATCACATAGTGGTGGTTTGCCGCAGAACCTTTGTAGGGGCCGTAATCGTTGGGTGGGTTGGTTTCTTGAAGTTCGGGCATGGTGTAATCTTTGATATTGCAATGCTCAATCTTATTCATGTATTGGCCGCCAATTTTGATAGACCCTTTACTACCAATAACTGTGATTGAACTTTCCAGATTGGAATCCCAAACCGATGTAGAATAATTGATGCTGCCTATGCCGCCGTTTTCAAATTGGAAGTTGACAAATCCAGAATCTTCGAATTCGGTAGTGGTTGCATGATTGAAGTTGCTGCTCACCGATTTGATGTTTTTGATGTCGCCAAAAACCCAGTACATGATGTCAACAAAGTGGCTGAATTGGGTAAAGAGTGTTCCACCATCCAATTTTTTGGTGCCTTTCCAATTACTTACAGAGTAGTAACGCTCGTCTCTGTTCCAATAACAGTTGGTTTGTACCATGTATATGTCGCCGATGATCTTTTTATCTACAATTTCTTTGAGCCAAAGGGATGGCGGACTGTAACGATTTTGTTTAACGATGAAGATATGCCTAGATACTCTCAAGCCGGTCATAATCACCTCTTCACACTCTTTTACCGTGAGGGCCATTGGTTTTTCGATGATTACGTGAGCTTTGTGATTGAGGGCGTTTATTGCAAGTTCAGCATGTAATCCATTGGGTGTAGCAATTACTACAACATCAGGACGGATACCTGCATTAAACAGAGCATCAATGCTTTCAAAAAGTGGAATATTGCTGAAGTGGTCTAATCCTTTAACGCAATCACTGTTGGTATCAACGAAACCTACAAGTTCGCAATGATCGTTTTGACTGACGAGAGTAGCATGGCGCTTACCAATATGTCCTAGTCCTACAATGCCAAACTTTATCTTCATATTTACAAAGGTATAATTTAATGTTCTATGGATTTGTATGTTTTGTGTTTAAGGTAGTTTTAAGTTGGTGATTTTCGGCCATTGACTTAGTTTATAATATTAATCAAGTTAAAGAAAAGTTATTTGTTTAGATTTGTGATATCAATGTTTATAAACAAATCGTAAATGAAAGCTGCAATAAAGTGGGTAATAAGGATATTTTCAAGGGTAATTTCAAAAAACACTGAAGCATTAAAGTATCTTTATACGGTTGCATTAGAGGAAGAAACTCAACAATATTGCGATTATGGCGCTACTGCGACGTATCCTCATATATTGAAATCAATAAGTATAATTAAAAAGTTACAACTTGCAGATTTTACCATAGTAGATATTGGTGGTGCTCAAGGTAATACTGTTAAGATGTTTGCAAAAGCATTCCCAAACAATAGAATTTTGGTATTTGAGCCGATAATTGATAATCAGAAATATTTAAATCCAATTAAAAATGAATTTGGAAATATTACGGTAATTTATAAAGCATTGGGTGATTATTTGGGGCAAAGCAATATGTGGGTAACTTCGCGTGTTAGTTCTTCATCATTATTGGATCCTGTAGCAACAAATGAAATTGATAGCAAATTTATGAGTGATGCGTTGGCTGATAAAAAACAGATCACAGTTGATGTATCTACGCTAAATTTTGAATTAGGTAATAGATATGGAAATATAGTTTTAAAGATAGATGTTCAAGGATTTGAATTGAAGGTTCTACAAGGGGCATCGGAAATATTAAATGAAGTTGCGTTTATCATCGTGGAAGTTAGTAATCAGGAAGTGTATTTGAATTCTCCTAAATATTATGATATCGATAATTACTTGATAAACAATGGTTTTGTGCTTGTTGATATGTGCTTATCGTTCAGAGAAGGTCACGTATTAAGAGAGTGGGATTCATTGTATTTGAGAAGAGATTTACTTCCAAAACTATGAGAATCGCGTTATTAGAATTAATGCCCAAAGGGCATTTTACGTTGGTTGAGTCAATTGTAGATGTATTTAGTTCAGATCCATTAAATCAAATTGATGTTTACATTGCAAAATCTAGTTATGAGAATATTATTGTAAATCGTAATTCTCATGTTAATTATATTATTGCGGGAAATGATATTTCAAAGGAACTTACAAATGTTGCAAAATTAAATTATGATATTTTAATTATTTCGAGTTTAGATAGTTTTATAAAAGAATTTGCAATTTCTGATATTTATAAGAATAAAGTCTATTTGGTAGTTCATAACATAGATTATTGGTTTAATTTAAATTTATGGAAGAGAGTTAAAAGTGTAATATTTGGATTAATTAAAAATTATAAATCACTTGCATATTTAATCAAACAGAATTTTATTTATAATAAATCAAAAAGAATAATTATTAATAAAATAAACTCAAAAAATGGAGGCTTCGTTGTATTAAATGATAACTTAAGATACAATCTTAGTAAATATGTAAAGGAAAGCAAGATTAGAGTTATTCCATTCTCTGTTTTTAAAGAACAGTCTATTCTCATCAAACAAAGAAATTCAGAAAGAATTTTAATTACTGTTCCTGGAATGGTTTCACAAGTAAGACGGGATTACGATAGTCTTTTAAGTTTGATTGAAGTTTTACATAAGAATCATCAAACAAATATACATTGGGAATTTTTGGGGGGAGTTGCTGAGAGTGAAGGAGGAAGAGAAATTATAAATAGAGCTCAAAAACTGATTCAAAAGGGGATTCCTTTATTAGTTCATGATAAAAGTGTAGTGAGCCTCAGTGATTTTGATGAAAGAATGAAATACGCTGATTTTGTCTTGGGTAATTTACATGTTATGATTAATTCAGGTTCTATCTATGGTAAAACAAAAGATTCTGGTACTATTTATACTATGATAAAATATGGAATACCTGGTATACTTCCATCTTCTTATCCAAATATTAAAGAATTGGAATCATCTACTCTGACTTTCTCAGACTACAATCAATTATTGAAGATTTTAGTTAGTTTAGATATTAAATCAATTATTTTGCTAAATAATAATGCAAAATCTAATGCTGAATTATTCACCCCGCACAAAGTTTACAAGCAATTTATAGAACAATGAAAACAATATTAATTACCGGTTCATCTGGTTTAATTGGAAGTGAGGCAACCAAATTTTTTTGCGATTTAGGTTTTCGGGTCATTGGAATAGATAATGATATGAGATCCTATTTTTTTGGTGAAGGGGCAAGCACTCTAAGACAAAAAAAGAATCTAGTAGATAAATATCCTAACTTCACAAGTTACAATACGGATATACGAGATTTAGAATCATTAAAAGTAATATTTCAAGAATATAATACAGATATCAAAGGAATAATACACACTGCCGCTCAACCATCTCATGATTGGGCTGCAAAAGAGCCTCTAACTGATTTTGGAGTTAATGCTATCGGAACAATAAACTTATTGGAGTGCTTTAGAAATTATTGTTCGGATGCTGTCTTTATTTTTACAAGTACGAACAAAGTTTATGGTGATTTACCTAACTATCTACCTTTAGAGGAATTAGATACAAGATGGGAGATTAGTTCAAATCATGATTATTATTTAAAAGGGATAGATGAAAAGTTAAGTATCGATAATTCTAAGCATAGTATTTTTGGTGCGTCTAAGGTAGCGGCGGATATTATGGTTCAGGAATATGGGAAGTATTTTGGCTTAAAAACCGCAGTTTTTAGAGGTGGATGCTTAACAGGTCCTGCACATTCTGGTGCTGAATTACATGGATTTTTAGCATACCTTGTGAAATGTGCTGTAAATAAAACACCCTATACAGTCTTTGGTTATAACGGAAAGCAAGTCAGAGATAATATTCATAGCAAGGATTTGGTAAGCGCATTTTATGAATTTTATTTAAATCCGAGGTGTGGTGAAGTATACAACATAGGAGGTAGTCGTTTTTCAAATGTATCTATGATCGAAGCAATAAATTCGATATTTAAATTATCGGGACATAAAGTAAATTATTCAATTTCTGATACAAATAGGATTGGTGATCATATTTGGTATATTAGCGATGTATCTAAATTTAAAAGTCATTACCCCAATTGGGAGTTATCATATAATATTGATATGATTTTAACCGAAATGATAGAAACAGCTGAGAGGTCAGCCTCTTGATTTTACTAACAGATTAGGCAGTAGCTCAATGTAACCATAGTATTTTTATTAAGGTTTTTTAATAGGTTCAAATCATCCTATTTTTCAAGTGTATTTCAGATAATCGTGTAATTTTGTTTTTAATGCCAAAAAAAGTAATTAGCGTAGTTGGTGCTAGGCCCCAATTTATCAAAGCCGCGCCTTTAGAAATAGTTTTTCGTGAACTTGAAGGTTTTGAATTTATTTCCATTCATACAGGGCAACACTACGATGAAAATATGAGCCAAGTATTTTTCAATGACTTTGGACTCGAACAACCCAAATACCAATTGCATGTGGGTAGCTCAAGTCACGGCAAACAAACGGGTTTGATGTTAGACAAAATTGAAGAGATATTGCTTTCAGAGAAGCCCGACATGATGATTGTCTACGGCGATACCAACAGTACTTTGGCAGCTGCCTTGGCTGCAGCTAAATTGAATATTCCGATAGCTCATATTGAGGCAGGATTGCGCAGTTATAATAGAACCATGCCCGAAGAAATCAATCGGGTGTTGACCGATCATGTTAGTTCTTTGTTGCTAGTACCTTCCGAGGTTTCGGTGAATAATCTAAAAAAGGAAGGCATCACAAAGGGTGTTGAAATTACGGGGGACATTATGATGGATATTTTGAGAATATCTACCGAGAAAAATGTGGTAAAGAAACCTGTAGATCATGCCTACTATTACGCCACCATTCACCGTCCCTACAATACAGACATTCCTGAGAGAATGTCACAGATATTGACGGAAATGAATTCATTGGATAAGCCGGTTTACTTTGCCATTCATCCCAGAACGTCATCGCTTTTGGAAAAGTACGGAATCAATTTCGGGGATTTTAACAACATAAAATTCATTGAACCACAGAGTTATATTGGAAATTTAGGTTACTTGCTCAATGCAGATCGCATCATCACAGATTCTGGGGGACTTCAAAAAGAGGCCTGGTTTGTAAAGAAACCCTGTGTTACACTGAGACCCGAAACCGAGTGGGTTGAAACCTTAGATAATCAATGGAATGTTCTCGTTTTTGATGATCTGGCTCAGTTAAAAGAAGCAATTACTGTTGCTCCAGGTGCATACAATGACGGTGTTTTCGGCGATGGACATGCAGCCAAGAAAATTCGCGATTCCATCCAAGCATTCTTAAACGTCTAAGAATATGAAAGCCAAAATTGTGCATGTTGTCTATCAGTTCCATCCTGAAATGGGATACGATAGCAATTTATTCGCTCGATTTGCCCACCCCAAGTTGGAGGTCATCATTTTGACTTCAGATAATTTAGATTTATGGAACCTGACAGCTGATGATATCAAGCAGTCTGACATCAAAGTGGAAGAACAATATGGGGTTCAAATTATCCGGTTGAATTCGTTTAAAACTGGTAAGAAAAAGGCCGGTGTATTCATGAAAGGATTGAACCGTAAAATTGAAGAAATCAATCCTGAAATCGTGTTTTACCACGGTTTGGAAAGTCCCACCTATGCTTGGTCTATGATACGGCAAATTGGAAAAAGATTCATTACCGCAGACACGCATACCTTATTCTCTCAGTTTAAGGATGTTACATTTTTAGGCGGTATTTATTTGAATTTTATTTTCAAGCCATTGATTGTAAATAGGTTGAAAAAAATCAATGCGCCTTTGTTCTACACCGCTCTGGAAAATAAAAAGGTGCTTCAATGGTTCGGATTTGAAGAGAACCAAATTTTTGATAATGAGATTTGTACCGATTTAGAGCTTTTTAGGAAAGTCAATGTAAACTTTAATGATTTTCTTCCTCAAACCAACATTAATGGCAAGATATTGCTCTACACGGGTAAGTTTGATCATTTCAAGCAGCCCGAAATTATTCTCGATGCCATAAAAATCATTGAAAATGAAATTGATTTTCATTTGGATTTGGTTTTCGTGGGACCTAAAAACGAGGAATATCAAAACACCCACTTCAACAAAACATTTGCGAACAAGTTGATTCAAGTTCATTTGTTGGGACCCGCTAAAAATCAAGATCTATATAAGTACTATTCAGCAGCTGATTTGGCCGTTTTCCCGAAGCAGAATACATTGAGTGCCTTAGATGCTCAAGCCTGCGGATTGCCTGTGATAATGGAAAGTGATGAGACCAATCAAGAGAGACTCAAAATGGGCGGATTGTGTTATGAACCGGGAAATGTTCAAGATCTAGCAACTAAAATCTTGAAACTTTTGAAAGATGATGAGATGTTAAAATCTTTGTCAGAAAACGGACAAAAGTATATGCATGAACGTTACAACTACCAAAAGAAGATGATGGACATACAAGAAATGCTTATTCAACGTTATGAAGAAACATTAAAAGCATGAAAAGAATTCACAAAATAGCCTTTATCTGTTTGTTCGCATGCTTCTTGCCTGCAACTTCAATGGCCCAAAGAATTGCCATGATTGACATGAAGGGACATCCTGATACATTGGCATTGAGGTTGGTTAAGGAAAAAGGATTTCAATCGCTTCCAAACAAGGGCGAAGACAGAATATTGAAGGGTAAGTTGAATGGGGAAGATGTGGAGCTAAGAATTTATTGCTCACCCATCAGTAAACGGGTTTGGATGGCCACCGCGTTTTATGTCCCCCGAAAAAACTATAAAAAAGCCCTTTTAGATTTTGAATTGAAGGTGCAAAATTTGGTGGAACGCTATGGGAAGTTTGAAAGTAAAACCATCCTGAAGAAGCAAAAAACAGCGAAGGCGGACTGGGGTTACATGCAATATTTTCAAAATTTACAGCTCATTGCTGAGATTGTTGAGGGGAACAGAGTGGCGGTGCATTTTATTTTGAGGGACGAGATGGTCAAGTATAAGGAGGAAAAGCTACTTTCAGATAATCAGTTGTTTTGATGAAAAGGAAGCACTTCATTTATTCCTTGGGATTAGGAGCTGTAGCACCATCGGTGTTGAGCGGAAGTTCGATGGGAGAATGGGATCTCAAAGGCAATCCAAAAGAGGAGAAGTTTTGGGAAGACTTAGCGAAAAAGTTCCCCAGAAACTATCAAAAAGGCAGTAAATACTGGGATACCAACATCATCAACTTGGAAAATGGGTATTTCAGCCATCAACCTCCATCGGTAATTAATGCCCATGCGGCCTACGAGAATCATATCAATGATTCTACCAGTTTATTCATGAGATTGAAGCAACAGGATGAGATTGAGCGCGTACGATTGGAGTTTGCAAAATCTCAGAATTTGAATGTTGAAGAATTGGCTTTTACACGAAACACCACCGAAAGTTTGAACATCATTATCATGGGTTTTCCTTGGAAATCAGGCGACGAGGTAGTCATTGGGAACCAAGATTACGGCAGCATGGTTGATGCCTTCGAACAAGTATCGAAGCGCTATGGAGTGGTGGTGAAAGTGGCAAATGTACCATTATCGCCCAACACCGACGAGGATGTAGTTGCAGCTTATTTAAAAGAAATGTCGGTCAAAACCCGAATGGTTCATATCACGCATTTGATCAATTTAAGCGGTCAAATAGTGCCCTTGCAAAAGGTTTTAAACGGGGTGAAGGCATTCAATCCTGCTGTGATGACGGTGGTTGACGCCGCTCACAGCGTGAATCATGTAAAGATTAAGGTTGGAGATATAACTCAAGCTGACGCAGTGGGTGCAAGTTTGCATAAGTGGACCTGTGCACCCATTGGGGTGGGCATGTTGACGGTGAAAACCGAGTGGATTTCACAAATTTGGCCCTTGATGGGAGATTCTGGCAATCCCAAGAACATCAGGAAGTTTGAGCATCAAGGCACTCGTCCCATCAACAGCATCATGGCTTTGAGCGATGCATTGAAATTTGCAGACAACATTGGCGGTGCTGAGCCCAAGTGGAATCGGTTGGTTTCACTGAGGACGTTGATTCTGGGAAGTGGAGGCACTGGTTTCAATGTTCGTGAATCTGGATCGTACGAATTGGTTTGTAGGGAAGATCGATTGGGTGCAATTTCATGCATCCGACATAAGGCGAAATCGGTACAGGAGCTACAGAAAGATCTTATGAAAGAGGGAATTTTCACCGTGGGAATTGAACATGCGGTGGTAAAAGGGGTTAGAATAACTCCTCATTTAAGTACTTCAAAATCAGATGTGTTGAAGTTGAATACGGCATTGGCCAAATTGGCTTAGTTGCATTTTTCCGTAAAATTCATTTTTGTACTTGCGATTATCCGTAATTGATTTATTGCGGTATGGTGTTGCTTTGTTGGATATGAGGAAATTCATTACTCAAGTAGGTATTTTTATATTGTTATTGTTTCACTTTGGATGTTCTGGCGTTCAGGAAAGGACGGCATTTGGAGGTGGAAATTTTAGTCACCTAAAGCAAGTAGTTTCTTTGGATTCAACAACTAAAATTATTGAATCAAGTAGTAGTAAAGATTTAGATATCAGAGAAATTAAATCGATCTTTCCAAAGGTTGAAAAGGCTAATAAAGATAAGGGTATAAGCTTAAAATTGGAAGAGAAGATTCACAAAATGAATCAAAAAATGTGGTTTGAATCGGGCAGAATGCCAAAAACATTGAATAAGTTAAAACCAATACGAGAATACCAGAAGTTTTTGAAATCTGGCAAAACAGAATCCAATTTGGAAAGTGATAATAAAGGTACTACTATCATAATTGTTGGCCTGATACTGGGTTTGCTTGGATATTTAATGATTGCGGCTGCTGATAGTGGGTGGTTTGGTTTAGGATTAGGAGGAAGTAATTTTAATGGTTGCTGGGTGGTTTTATTGGGTTTAGTATTGTTGATTTCGTCAGTAGTTTTATTGATAGTTGGTTTAGTTACTTCATTAAGTTGATATTATGAAAAAACGCATTAATATTTCTATAGATTCTGATATACACGAACAAGCCCAGCGGCATGCATTTAGAAAGGGCATAAGTCTGAGCAATTTTATTGAAACAGAACTAAGCAGGGCCATGAAACAATCTACTGAATTGAGCACAGCTGATTATCCTGGAATATGGTCTCATCTAAATTTGGAGCAGCGCAATCACCTTATTCAATATATGAGTTTCTTGGCAGACAAGGGTAAATCTGGTGATTTGCCTTTTACGGCTGAGGGGATAGGGTCGTTGTGACCAGCGATCGGTGATCGGTGATCGGTGATCAGTCTTCGGACAGCGGACAGCGGTCATCGGTCAACCGACAACCGATAACCGATAACCGATAACCATAGACCAAATACTAACAATAAAATTACATACTAAAAAAAATGAGAGTGTATTTAAAATCTACTGTGATCCTTTTCTTGGGATTGTCAATGTTAATTTTCAGTTCATGCGGAAAGGATAAGCCTGAGGTAAAACCAAGCATTTTGGGGAAGTGGGATCTGCTTTCAATCAAAGGTGATTACTTCATTCACTCAACCAATAAGTTGATTGGCTCTGAGGAAGAAACCTATTTACCTGATGAAACGGTTCTTGAATTTAATTCGAGTAATCAAGTGTTGATTTATGAGAGTGGCTTTGTTGAAGATGTATTTAATTATACATATGAGAATAATAAGTTAATATTTAAGTATGATTTGACAGGTTCGGATAGTGATACTTTTTTTGTGTCATCATTGAATAATACTCAGTTGATTTTCAAAGGAATTGAGATAGACACAAGCGAAGACTTTAGATCAGAATCCACTTTTAATTTGAAACGGAAATAATGGCTTACCTTTGGAGCCGCTATGAAGAAATTCTCTATTATTCTTTTGGCAGGAATGTTGTTTACTTCGGTTTCTGCTCAAAACATCAAATCAGAAAAGGTTACTTATACTTACGTTAAGCTTCCTACCAATCCTGTTAAACCTAAGCCCGCCTCTTATTATTCTCAAATTCAGTCTGGAGCTGAATCTATCAATGCTGAATTAAAGTCAAGATACGAAACTGATTTGAATCAGGCCGAAAATGAATATCAAGAGGCACAAAACAATTATCAAGCTAACTTGAAGGCTGCGGATGAGCAGTATTTGAAAGAAATGGAAGAATACAACAACAAATCAATGGCCAAGAAGTTGGTTGAGAAGCAATTGTTGAATGAAAATACCAAGCCAGTAAAGCGATATGTACCAACTCCAAGTAAGAAATATGTTCCTGAGCCTAAATATGCTACTGCTCATGATGTGAGTACATTGGCTGCGACGTATTTGAAATTGGATGGATTTAACCGCGCAGAAGGAAGTGAGTTGAATTACTTGGTAACTATGGAAACGTTTGAGTTTTCTCAGCCAAAAGTAGTTTCAGAGGTTAGAAAAGAATCTACAGTTGCTAACGGGAAATCTACAAGTTACGATGTAACCTATTATCACTTGGAGTTTGAATATCGTTTGCCAATGACAGTAAAAGTGACTCGAAACGGAAGTGAAGTTTATTTAGAGAATCCAGCCAAATTGCAGGAGTTTGCTAAATACAAAGGTTCTGAAGTAAAGAGTTATCCTTCAACTGATGTAACAGTATTGGTGAAGAATCTTGAGCAGCAAGTGCTTAAGGAGAACCTTAATTACGTAAACCACTTGGTGAATGATCGTTTGGGATTTGAAAATACAGAACGCAAAACCACCATAGATTATGTGAAGGATAAAAAGGGTGAGTATGCTGATCTTACAGAAGCATATAATTTGTCAAACATGGCTTATAATATGCTAGGTAAAACCGATGATCAAGCTAAAGCTAAATTGGAACAAGCCGTTACTCTCTGGAATAAAGCTTTAGGTGAATCAGATTTATTGGATAAAAAAGCGAGAATTGATAAGAAGGTAACTGCTTCTTTGTGTTTCAATTTGTTGGAAGCCTATTTCGTTTTGAGAAATGCCGATGAAGGTGAGAAAATTTTAAACATGATGAACAAGATGGATTTGTCTAGAAGCGACGCTAAGTTGCGTGATAATTATGCTCAAGAGTTTATTGACTTGCGCATGCGAATTATTGCTAATCAGTAATTAATGTTTAGTTTTTTATAAAAAGGCCACCTTGAGTGGCCTTTTTGTTGAACTTTTTAAGTTATTGCTTGCTCGTGAAAATAAAATGACATTGATTTTTTGCTAAAAATAGTTTCTGATTGTTGCTTTGGTGTATGAAAAGATATTTTTATGTGATTTTAACTGTTCTAATAGGATTTATAGGTAGTTCGAATGCTCAATTTTTAGATTCCACATGGGGCATTACCTGTTACACCAACAAATTTGATCCAACGTTTATTTTTAAATCAAACAAAATAGATACTTGTGTTACCTCTATAGACATAAAGGTTACATATAAAGGTAAGCCTACCTACGCTTATTGGAGCGATGGACTTTCTGCTATCGATCGTACAATTAATTATTCAGGTACTTTTCAATTGTATCTATTTGATTCAGCAAATTGCGTTGATTCAACAGTTAAATTACAAGTAACTCTGAAAGGCGGTACTATTTATACTTATACTGACAACGGTTCCAAAGAAGTTACGATTTGTGAAGGTAACAGTACTAATTTATATGCCTATCACAACGAAGAGATTGTATGGAATACAGGAGAAACAAGTTCAAACATTTTGGTTGCAAAAGCAGGTATGTATTTTGCAAAAACAAAATCAAGTAAGTCTTGTGTTACCGTTTCAGATACAATTACGGTTAAAGTAGTTACTCCGAAAAGGCTTTCAGTAAAGGTTACTGGTAAAACCGATTTTTGTTATGGGGATTCTTGTATTTTGGAAGTGAACACCACTGATTCGAATATTTATTGGTTCCCCTATTACACTTACGGAAAAAAGATTGTGGCCAAACAGTCAGGTATCTACACCGTCTACTACAAAGACCCAACCTACGGATGCGGCACTTTTTCAGATTCGGTTATTGTCAATGTAAAAACTCCTCAATTGTTTTCAATATGTATGGTTACCAATGATAGCGCTACAGGAAAAAACAAAATTGTTTGGAAACCGCAAAGTTGGGTAACTAAGTATACAATATTTAGAGAGACTAATGTATCTGGTGAATTTGAGTTGATTGGTGAATTAAAAGGGTCATCTAATGAGTTTTTCATTGATACAACATCTAAGCCTAGAACCCGTGCTTATACTTACTATGTTGATGCTTTTGATTCTTGCGGTAATTCAGCTATCGAAAATCAGTATTACAGACACACTACGTTGCATTTGACTGCAAGCTTGGGTGTTACGGGCGAAAATAATTTGAACTGGAGCGATTATTGGGGGATTTATCCAATCAATACCTATAATATCTACAGAAGTAACCAAGGTGGAGCATTTAAAAAGATTGCTTCTGTAAGTGCATCTGTTAAGTCTTTTTCAGACTACGAAGCTCCTTCAGGAACCAATAGATATAAAATAGGTATTGACGCGGTTACCGATTGCAATGCAGCTAAGGAAGAATTGAATTCCAACATTGTTGCATTTGGAATCTTGGCTGATGAAGATTTGAACATAAATACCTTAAGTTTGTCTCCAAATCCTGCACAAAATACCGTTAGAATTAATGGTTTGAGTGGTTTGAATGCCATTAAGATTTACACTGCTGCTGGTGTTTTAGTTCAGGAGAATACCGTTTTTGATGGAACAGACATTTCTATTGAGTCATTAACTAGCGGTTTATACTTGATTCAAGTAGAAAATATAGGAATTTTAAAATTAATAAAGGAATAAGGTTTTCTCTTATTTCCTCGTTTTGAAGCAAACGCGAGAATTTGGCTTTGCTGAGATTAATTCGTTTCTGCTTTCGTTTTTATTAGGTATTCGGTTGATTCCAGGCTGATTGGAGAGGGCATTTTCGAATACATCAGTGAGCATTTCCAGGAGAAGGAAGGCGGATACGTTGTTGGCAGAATCATATTGAGTAAATTACGAGCAGTAAGTGAGATATTCCACAACGATGTTGGAGTGGTGCTTTTTGCAAATCAAAACGGATGAATTTTAGTCAATTTATTTTGACGTATAAAAATTATATTTGTACGTCATGGGTGAATATAAATTAACATTGCGTGTCTCAAACGAAGTAGCAGAGAAAGGAAAACTCTATGCTAAGCGTCATAAAACGAGTTTGTCTAAACTTGTTGAAGACAAGTTATTAGAGTTATTGAATGAAGAAGCGCCGGAAATGAGGATAAATATATCCGATGACTTGATTTTTTTAAAAGGGTTGGTAAAAGATTTAGACACAGATCAAAGCCGATGGGAAAATATGGAAGCTCGAATTTTGAGAAATGGTCATGCGGATTAGGATATTTTTAGACACCAATATATTGTCTGATTTGTTTTTGGATCGACGTCCTTATTCTGATCATACCTTGTTGCTTTTGAATAGTTCAAAAGATAAAGGTTGGGAATTGTCATGCTCTGCTCTCACAGTTGCTAACTTATTGTATTTAATGAGGAGGTTAGATGACTCAATAAAGCAAAAAGCCTTAAGAATTATTCAACAATATATAGTCATTCTTGATTTAAAAGCAGAGCATCTCATTGGAGCAATGTCATTGTACAGTAATGATGTTGAAGATGCAATTCAAATGCAAGTGGCAATTGAAAATAACCAAGACTATATCATTACAAGAGATTTGAAAGGATTTCTCAATTCTCCAATAGAAGTAAAAACCTTGGTGGAGTTTCTAGGGTTTGAAAGTGAATAGAGGATCTTAAAATTCCACGAGAATACTTTCACAATTCATCACTCCCTTTTTCGTAACCTTCGTAGTAGTAAGATTGTTCGATTCCCTTGAAAATTATTTCACGGTTATTGACGTCATCAGTTAGGTTTGAGTAAAGTAATGTTCGAAGCTCTAAGTCGTTAATTGGACTGCGTTCCATGGCTTGGAGGTATAGAGTTTTATCGACAAACTGCCAGTTTACTACTTTTTTTAACTTATCTTTTAGAAGCAAATCGAGCCAAATACGCATGGTTCTACCGTTGCCTTCCATGAACGGATGAGCAATGTTCATTTCAACATATTTACCAATAATTTCCTCGAAAGTGCTTTCTGGCATCTGCTCAACTTTTTTAAGTGCTTCTTCCAGATATAAAACTGTTGCAAATCGAAAGCCACCCTTAGAGATATTTTGGGTTCTAATTCGGCCAGCGAAATTGTAAAGTCCTTCAAACAAATATTTATGGATTTGAATTAATCCATTGGTAGTTCCTATTTCAATCTTGTTGATGTCGCCAGATTCAAATAGTTTGTAGGCTTTTACTAAACTTTCTTTGTCCAAATTTTTCATGGGCGAAATTACTTATATTACTGAAAATAATACAATAAGGTGGAGTTGGGGGGAATCGAACCCCCGTCCGGAGATGCGAAAGCTGGCGCTTTCTACAGGTTTAGAACTAGATTGGTTTTCGAGCAATTCTAGGCTCCGTTCTTGCCTTTAAATTGCCTTAGCGAACTTTATAATGCAAGTGGTCATTCGCAACCCCTTATGCATACCCGTGCAGGTCGATTGCCTCTGATAGACTTCGGCACGAGTCAAGAAGTCTGAGACAAATGGCACAATGCTAATCGCTCGGATTAAGCAGCCATGGCGTAGTTATTTTCGCCTCTTAATGGTTTGAAAGTTCAGATTTGGGTGCAACACTTACAACGCACCACCTGCTTACACCGCGTTCATTCATCCCGTCAATTCCGATCAACCCCTAACGCGACTACAAAAATACATAAAAATTCCCTATTTATCTTGTATTTTCGTAGCTTTGAACGACTTCCCGCCGTAATGATCACCCTTAATAATCTTCGGTTTCTTATTATTCTTCCCTTTCTGTTTCATTCAGTACTGTTTTCTGCTACTCGCTATGTAACATCTAATAGCACTTCTAGCAGTGGTGGTTTGGCCTACGAGATTGCGCAAGCATCCAGTGGTGATGTTGTAGAAATCCAAAATAACATAGTAATTTCAGCTCAAATAAGCATTTCCAAAACCATAACCATAAACGGAAATGGAAATAGCATTTCCGTACAAACTCCGGGAGTTGACGATAACGGTGTAAATAACACATCGCCTTCTACCCATAGATTGTTCTCTGTAACAGGAAACAGCATTACAGTTACTTTGAACAATATTAGGCTCAGAGGGGGCGATATTATGGGAGGTTGTATCTACAATACAGCCAAAGATTTGGTTCTTAATCGCGTCATACTTTCTAACGGCCGTAATTCAATGCCTGGTGCACCTCAATATAGTCAAGGTGGCGGTGCAATTCATAATGCAGGCGGTACAATTTACATGAATGAATGTCAGCTTATTCGTAATTCTGCAGGATTTGGTGGCGGATTTGTGAATAATGGCGGAACAATGTATGTGGAACAAACTACTTTCGCAGAGAATCGTTCTGAAATATCTAATGGCGGGGGTGGAGGATGTGAAAATAAAAGCGGAGGTACTTTGGTGCTTAATAATTGTACATTTTCTAACAATAAGAGTACAGAAAGAGGTGGAGGTATTAATAACAATGGCAGTGGTTCAAAGGTGTATGTTCTAAATTCAACGTTTACAGGAAATGTAGCTTATGGATCTACTTATGGCGGTGCCTTAGATAACAGATCTGACGCTTTAGTGTTGAATTGTATTTTTGCCTACAATTATTCAATTACCAGCGGAAACTTTAGCAGCCCTACGAGTTATAGACTCGATGACTTTTCTAGTCCAGGTGGAAATGGAACTCAAACTTATTACAGTATATATCATGCTTCTGTAAATTCATTTTTAACAGGTAGTAACGGTAATATTCCATATGGTGGTGACCCTGATGGATCTGATAATGATATTTTTGCCGGTGGTATTTATACCAAAATAACTGACGGTACAGGTAGTGAAATTGGTACAGCCAAAGTATTTCAACCATATTTGGTGAGTAATTTGACCAAAACGGCAACCCTTCAATTGGGCAGTTTTCCCAATCAATCATCCAACAAAGGTGTAGTAACCGGTTTCACCCCAGGAAATGGTACCATTTCAATTGGGTATAAAAACCCTTCAACAGGAAGTTGGGTTAACCTACTTAATTCTGCAGCTTCAAACAATGTGGTTACCGTTGACCAACTTGACTCAACTCGAAGCAATACGCCAACGCGCGGATCTGTAGAAACAGAAATCAATACGGTTTATATGTTAAAAGTATTGAAAGGCACCAATGGTTCATCTACCGGCGGTTCGCTTTACGGTGATATTTACGAATCAGGTGAGCAGGTTACATTGACGGCTTTCCCTAATACAGGATACAGATTTAGTTATTGGAAGAACGTAAATTCAGGCAATTCAGTTTCAACATCCAATCCCTGGACACTTACAATTACCAAAGATTCAACCGTTGAACCTGTTTTTGTTACTTCTACAAATTATTCAGTAACGTATATTGGCAATAATCAAACCAACGGAAATGCTCCCAGTGTGCAAAGTTTTACAACTGGTGGTTCCGTAACATTGTCAGGCAAAAATACGCTTTATAAGGACGAGTATTATTTTAATGGATGGAATACGAATGCTACAGGTACGGGTACAAATTTTTCTCCAGGCACTGTATATTCAACAAGCAGTAACTTGACATTGTATGCAGTTTGGGTACCATATGTTAAATATTACGTTAAATCAGGTTCTACTTCTAGTTTAAATGCTACCAGTAGTTGGTCAGGTACTAAAGATGGAACCGGTGGGTCTCCAACTAATTTTGCTAATGATAAAATATTCATTTTATCCAATACTGCAGGTTCTACCTCATTTACAACCGGTGGAACATGGACGGTAGAAGGTGCTGTGCAAATTCCGGTGGGTGCAACTTTAAATATTAGCTCAAATACCACAACTACTTTTTCTAACGATGTCACCAATGAAGGCGTTATTATTGGTGGTTCTGGATCTACATTGGTTTTAGACGGAACGGATATGCAATTTGTTGGTGGTAGAAATCAGTTAATTAATTTGGTTTGCGATAATTCTGCTGGGATTACTTTTACTGATTCTACTGACATTTACGAGTCTTTGGAATTACTTCAAGGAACGTTATTTCCTGGAAATAAATTTACATTTAAGAGTAACGCTACAAAAACGGCTATTTTAAAACCAGTGGTTAATGGAGCATCCGTTTCTGGAAATGTTACTGTGGAACGATATTTTCCAGCTAAAAGAGCTTATAGATTGGTTTCTTCGGCAGTATCAAGTTCAGGTTCTATTCGAGAAAATTGGCAGGAAGCTGGAAGAACAAAATCTGGATTGGGAACCCATATCACCGGCTCTACCAACGGTGCCGATGGTTTGGATGCAACCTTAACTGGAAATACTTCTCTTTTTGTATACAACAACTCATCTTCAAGTTGGGTTGCATTGACCAATACCAGTGTTACTAAATTAAATAGAAATACTCCTTATCGTCTAATGATTAGGGGAGATCGAACAGTAAGTTTAGCAACCAATACACCGCCGCCAACAAATACTATTTTAAGAGCCAAGGGAACCTTAGGCATAGGTACAATCAATATGCTCATGGGGAATCAGGGCTCCGGCGATAACCTGTTTGTTGCTAATCCGTATCAGTCTCCAGTTGATTTAAATACTGTGGTCACTTCCTCTTCTAAAATTGATAATGATGTTTGGTTTTGGGACCCTCAATTATCTACTAGAGGAGCCTATGTTTCTGTTGACGTCTCAACAAATACTACCACCAATAGTTCATCTGCGGCAAATAAATTCTTGCAGCCAGGACAAGCCTTTTTTGCTATTGCTACTGGAAGTGAAGCTTCTGTGACGTTCTCTGAATCAGCAAAAGGAAATTCATTTACCAATACCTTTAGAACCACTGTTCCAGATGCCAAGATGGCATTGAGATTGTTTCACAAAGATTCATTTGCCACTGAAGCGACTTCCTGTGATGGAATTACCGCTTATTTTTCGAAGGAATATTCCAATGGGGTAGATTTTGACGATGTTGTGAAATTAAACAACCTTGATGAGACCCTTTCTTGGCTTCTTGATGGAAAAACATTAGCAAAACAAAATGCAAGTTTGCCAGAAAGTTCAAGTGTGATGCCGCTTTCCATTAAACAGTATCGTGAGAAAAATTATGTTTTAGTAGTTGATTTTGAAGGTGAACTGACTCTACAACCATATTTGTTTGATAAAATCTTAAATTTACAATATCGTATAGATGCAGGTCAGAATGATTTCTTCTTTGATGTTCTAGCCCCAGGTAGTGATGCGAGCGATAGATTTCAAATTGTGTTTAAGGAAAAATCAACGTCTAATGTTTATCAGGTTTATCGTTCGGAGGTACAGGTTCATCCAAATCCTTCAGAAAATCATCAAATTCAAGTTGTTGGTTTTATGAGCTCTGACCCCGTGAAAATTGAAGTACTTGATGTTCATGGGCGAACTGTACATAAACAGAGTTTACCCTGTTATTTGGGATTAGAGAACATTCAATTGCCAGTGAATTTATCACCAGCATGTTACACCCTTTTGCTCAATTCAAAAAGCCAATCTGTAACGTGTAAATTGATTTTGAAATAAGACGTAATCACTCCCGAATCTCGGCAAAAAATTGGTCCAAATACTCCAACATGAATTCATGCCTTTCTTGTGCCATCTCTCTTCCCGTTTTGGTGTTCATTAAATCTTTCAGCAACAATAACTTCTCATAAAAATGATTCACTGAAGGTTGTTTGCCTTTTTTGTACTCCTCTTTGGTCATTTCTAAATTGGGTGGGATCTCCGGATTGTAAATTTCGTTGCCCTTGAATCCGCCATAGTTGAATGCCCGTGCAATGCCAATCGCTCCAATGGCGTCAAGCCGGTCAGCGTCTTGAACAATGTCTAATTCTTTTGAATGGAAGGTTCTTTCCGACTTTCCACCCTTGAAAGAAATATTTTCAATGATTGAAACTACATGATTGATTTTAATAGAATCAAATCCCTCGGAACTAAGAAACACTCTTGCTGTTTCTGGACCAATTTGTTCGTTTCCGTTGTGAAACTTAGAATCGGCAATGTCATGCAGCAGCGCCGCAAGAAGCACCACCTCAGTGTCAATGTCAGATTCGCCGCTTGCAATTTTTTGGGCGTTTAAATACACCCTGTGGGTGTGCCACCAGTCGTGCCCGCCTTCAGAATTTTTCAACGTCTGCTGAACATAGTTGATGGTTTTATCTATTATTGAACTTGATTCCATTTTGTTATCGCAAAGATGCATTGAACATGAATAAAATTTTTCTTCTTTTCTGGGGATTATTTATCCTCCCAATTTCCGGAAAAGCACAACATAGCGGTGGTAATTTTAGTTTCTGGGCTCGTCAAGATTCATCTTCCCAAGGGATGCAAAAACACTTAGATTCGCTGTTTGGTGACTCGTTTGATATGGAGTTGGGGTTAATGTCGAACACCTTATTCGAGAAACACATTGGCGGTCAGGGGCAGTCGTTGTTGGGTTTGAAACTCGAAAGAAAAAACATCCCCCGAGAAAAAAGAGATACCTCTAAAAGGCTGCAGCCTTGGGCTATTTTAGATATTGTTACGGAGCGAGATACTTGGTTAAATCTGGCGGTGGGGTTGGAGCGATACGATTCGCTGAGCAAGTTTGAAGATGTTGATTGGCAGAAGTTTGGATGGGCCAGGAATGTGTCGAAATTCGATGAGCATTTTGTGGCAGATCAGTATATTTTGCCTTTGCCGTGCAATCATTTTCCTATATATGTGGCCTATTGGGGGCCGGGCGAGTCAACGTTATCAATTGATAATGATTTTGCCGATGGATTGAAATTGGATGATGTTTTACCATTTATGGAAGAGCAAAAATTTCATCAGGAGGCCTATCACGGAGGGCATTGCATGGAGATTTTCAGGGAGGTCATTTTTGATATTCAGACGCGACACGCTGACATACGTGAGATCAACGACTTTGTGGAGAAATTGACGGCGATGGGGTTTCGCTTGAAGGTGATGTACCCGGTAGATTAGGTGTAATGCGCAATCTAGTTGAGGGAGGCGTCATAAGGGGCGTGCGAGAGCCATTCGTAGGTTCCACCAAGGTCGGTGAGGGCTTGCTTCCAAGCGTCATCGCTGTGCTTGGAAAGATATTCGGGTTTGAATTTGGAGGTGATCCAGGTCTGGGCGGTCAGTTCTTTCTGAAGTTGACCGGGAGCCCATCCGCAGTAGCCAGAAATGGCGTATGTTTGTTCTTTGTTGAGCAGCCCATTTTTGTAGTGGGTGAGGATTTCGTAGGTGTCGCCTCCCCAATAGAATCCACATCCAACAGAAACTGAACCCTCAATTTCGGGGTTTTTGTGTAAAATATTGATAGATTCTTTTTGATCAACAGGCCCACCAAGACAAAGTGGGAGTTCTAATGACGTACTTTTGTCTTCGTTCTCAATACGCACAAAATAAGGAGAAACTTCATTAACAACAATGCCCAAGGATCCGTCTTGGTTGTGGTCAATGATAACAATGAGCCTTCTGAAGAAATGCTCATCGGTAATGAACGGTTCTGCTATTAATAGGGTGCCGTTGGTGATTTGTGCGTTCAAGGACTGCAATGTTATAAAAAAAGTTGAACAATTGGAAAGCCGATTTGGAATAATCGAAAACTTTACATATTGTTGAAAAAACAATAAGACTATGGATATATCTTACCATAAGTGTACCAAATTATTAACCGCAGCTCTATGTCTATTGGCAGTCAATACGGCAACGGCGCAAACTTCCAAAGACACGGCAGAGAAGATTGACGAAGTGGTAGTTGTGGGGTATGGTACCGCAAAAGCAAAGGAATTTACAGGGGCAAATGCTACTTTGAAGGGCGAAAAGTTGGAGAAAATGAACGTTTCTCGAATGGATCAAGCTTTGCAAGGGCAATTAGCTGGGGTTACCGTGAGTACGAATTCAGGTTCACCGGGTGGTGGGTCTAGCATCAGAATCAGAGGACTTTCCACTTTTGGCGATAACGATCCACTGATTGTGGTTGATGGGGTGATTTATGACTCTGAGGGATTGAACGCTTTGAATCCGTCAGACATTGCGTCTATCAACGTGTTGAAAGATGCTACTGCGGGTATATACGGTGTGAGAGCGGCTAACGGGGTAATTTTGATTGAAACAAAAAAGGGCAGATTGAATGCGGCTCCTCAGTTTGAGGTTTCTGGTTTCCAGGGCTTCCAGCAGACGGCTAAGAAATTAAACATGCTCAATGCCTCTGAATATGCAGTGTTGAAAAACGAAATGTTTGCCAACGGTAATCGCCCTATGCCTTTTAAGAATACGGCTTTGGGAACAGGAACAAATTGGCAAGATTCTGTTTTTGCAACCGCACCCATTACTCAGTTGAACATCAGTGCAACTGGTGGTACTGCAACCAGCAGATATTCTATTGGTGGTAGTTATTTTGATCAGCAGGGAATTGTGGGATTGGATAAAGCCAGCTTCAAGCGCTTGAATGCTCGTGTCAACTTTGACACCCGTATGTCTGACAAGTTGCAGTTGAGCAGCGTATTTTTATTTACCAATGAAAACAGATCAGGCCTTCCTGAAAATGGCATTGGTTCTGTGTTGTACAACACCATCAATGCTTATCCCACCGAACCGGTGAGAGATGAGTTTGGTAATTACACTTACTTGAAAGAGGTGAACGATATCATCAATCCGTTGGCTCAAATGCAAAACTCCTACAACTGGGCGGTAGTCAATAAGTTTGTAGGTAAAGAAGAACTTGAATGGAAGGTAACTAAGAACTTGACGTTTACCAATCGATTGAACTACAACTACGCGTTGGTTGATAACAAGGTATTTTCTCCCTTGGTGTGGTATGGACCCGGAAAGGCTCAGAACACCGCCATCAATGCGAATTTAGATCCTAGCCAAGTTGAAATTGCACCGGGTACTTTGATTGACCGCGGAGCAAGCGTTTACGAAGGAAGAAATACTTACGGTGATTTAAACTTTGAAAGTTTCGTAAATCATGTGAAGGAAATCTCAAAAAATTCAATCTTGAAAAGCACTCTGGGTGTTTCTGTATTCAAGCGTGACGGTTTAGGATTGGGTGGTACTGCATTCAACATTCCAAACAACAGTTTAGATTACGCGGATATCTCAGCGAATTTGGCTCCGGGCGGATTCTTGAACAACGTGTATTCTTTCCAGTTTCAAGAGCGCTTATTGTCAACGTTCTTCAGAACAGAATATAACCACGCTGGAAAATATATTTTGTCAGGTATTTTGCGTAGAGATGGATCTTCGAAATTTGGTCCAAACTCACGTTACGGTTTGTTCCCTACGGTTTCAGGTGCTTGGGTGATTTCGGATGAGTCTTTTTGGACGTTCAAGAAGGTGAGAAGTTTGAAATTACGCAGCAGCTTTGGAGTAAGTGGAAACGACCAAATTGATAATTTCGCTTACCGCGGAATGTTGAACGGTGAAGGTGTTTATGTATTTAACGATATCATCACACAAGGGGTTGCCATAGGAAGAGCTTCCAATCCTGATTTGAAATGGGAAACCACTCAACAATTCAACTTGGGAGTTGATGCAGAGTTGGGTGAGTCGTTCACAGCAGCTTTCAATTTCTTTGTGAAAAACACCCGTGATTTGTTGTTCCAACCCGATGTTTCTGCTTTGATGGGAACCGCTGGCCCTGGAAGTTATCCTCCAATCATCAATGCTGGTAATGTGCATAACAGAGGTTTAGAGTTGGAATTGGGTTACAGCAAACAGTTCAGAAAGTACAGCAGTTTGCAAGTGAATTTCAACACTGCCTGGTTGAGAAATAAGGTAACAGCAACTCCAGAAGGGGTTGACTTCATTCCTGGAGCTCCTTTTGGGGTAGGTGGAAATATAGCTACTCGTTTCCAAACCGGTTTCCCTATTGGTTATTTCTTCGGATATGAGGTTGCAGGAGTATATCAAACTCAAGCCGAAATTGATGCGTCCCCAGTAAAACAAGCTGGAGCGAAGCCAGGAGATTTGAAATTTGTAGATCAAAACGGAGACGGTGTAATCAATTTCAGCAACGATTCAGACAAGAAGATGATTGGATCTCCGATTCCTGATTTTACGTTTGGTTTGGCTTTGAATTTCCGATATAAAAGTTTTGATGTTTCGGCAAATTTGTATGCTGCTGTTGGACAAGAGATTGTGCGCAACTACGAGCGTCAACAACCCTATGCCAATCAGTTGAGCTACACCATCAATCGTTGGACCGGCGCTGGCAGTACCGATGAAAACCCAAGATTAACCACAGATTTGAACCGCAACACTGTGTTCTCTGATTATTTTGTGGAAGATGGTTCATTCTTGAGATTGAGAAATTTTCAAATTGGTTATTCATTCAGCAACAGAATGTTGAAGAAAATGAGATTCACAACGGCTAGATTCTATTTGGCATCGAACAACTTATTTACTTTGACCCGTTATATGGGCTTTGATCCAGATATTGGATCTGTTGGCGGGCCTTTGGGTTCAGGAATTGATTACGGATTTTATCCCCAGGCTAGAACCGTTTCTTTGGGATTCCAGTTTAAATTTTAATGATTAAAGACATGAAAAAAGGAAAATTATTTGGATTGTTGACTGTTGGATTTTTGACTCTGTTTCATTCAGGATGTAAGAAATTCTTAGATATCAATCCGCTATATACACAAGACGCAGAAAATTATTTTGAAACTGCTGTTGATTATGAGCGTGCACTAACAGGTGCTTATGATTTGTTACAAGGAACATTCATAGACATTTGGATTGGCGAAATTGCTTCTGACAATTCTATTGCAGGAGGAGAAAGTGTGACTGATTCAGAAGGTCTTCACGAGATGGACGAAATGAAGCACGACGCGGTAAATCAGGAGTTAAGAAATGTATTTCGTTGGAATTATGCGGGTATTGCCCGTGCTAATTACATTTTGGAGCACAAGAATAAAATTGATTTTGACGGTAAAGATAAGATTCTTGCGGAGGCAACTTTCTTGAGGGCATTTTATTATTCTCAATTGGTAAAATACTTTGGCGATGTTCCATTGATCATTGACAAGCGCTTGGGTGCTGACGAGGTGACCAAAACAGATAGAACTCCCAAAGCTGAGGTTTATGCCCGAATTGAACAAGATTTGCAATATGCAGCGGGAATTTTGGATTGGACATCCTCTCAAAAAGGTAGAGTAAACAAAGGTATTTGCTTGTCTTTGTTGGGTAAAGTCTATTTGTATCAAAACAAGTTTGATCAAGCTGCTGCCACTTTTCAGCAAGTAATTGATGAAGGTAATTACAGTTTAATTTCTGATGTTACGAAAATGTTTGCAGTTGCCAACGAAGGACATTCTGAAACGGTTTTTGATGTAGAATATACTGGTGCTGAGGGTGGAAGTTATGGATGTTTGATTTGTTTGGAAGGAAATGCAGCTCCTGGCTTTCATGGAATTCGTCAATACGACGGTCCAGTGTACGGCGATGGAAACAGCTACAATTTGCCTACCAAAGACCTTTACGATGCTTATGAAGCTGGAGATGTTAGAAGAGATGCTACGGTTTTAGATTTGGATGCCTTTATTAAAAAGCAGGCACGTCCCGGAGACATTAAATTCGCCATTGGTGGTGGTGGACACACAGGTTATTACAACAATAAATACATCAAAAAACAGGGTGAAATTGGTTTGCCAGACAATGATTTGACCAGTCCTGTGAATTATAAATTGATTCGTTATGCGGATGTGTTGTTGATGGCCGCCGAAGCAAACGCTCGTGCGAGTGCAGCGAATGAGGGACGTGCGTTACAGTATTTGAATCAAGTAAGAACTCGTGCAAAAGTTCAGCCAATTACTGCCTCAGGAAGTGCATTGGTTGAAGCCATTTGGAACGAGCGCAGATTGGAAATGGCCTGCGAAGGACATAGATTTTTTGATTTAGTGAGAACAGGAAAAGCTGCTCAAGAGATTAAAGATTTTGTAGTTGGCAAGCATGAGTTATTCCCTATACCACAAGTAGAAATTGACTTATCTGGTGGAAATTGGTCACAAAATCCAAATTATTAAATAAATTTAAAAAGAGAATATGAGAAAATTATTTTTAATGTCTATTCTAACCGCAGGAATGTTGGGTTTGAATAGTTGTAAGGACGATGATCCCAAGTTGGGAGAAGCGCCAACTCAAGCGGATGCCTTATTTACGTATGAGCCATCTGCTACAAATCCTAACATCATCAGGTTTGAAGCAAAGAACAAAACTTTGACTGCAAAGTGGGATTTCGGAAATGGAACCAACGGAGAAGGTTCTTTGGCAGAAGCTAGTTACCCAAACAAGGGAAGTTATACGGTTACCTTAACCGTATTCAATTCTGGTGGAAGTGCAAGTACTTCTCAAACTATTACCATTGATCAAGACGATCCAACTTTGTTGAGCGATCCACTTTACACACTTTTGACCGGTGGTGCATCAGGTAAAGGATACAAAACCTGGGTGATGGATTCAACTCGTGATGTGCACTTTGGTGTGGGTCCTAATCCTTCCTCTGCCTCAGCGGGTAATTACCCAGAGTATTATGCTGCTAAGCGTTTAGAAAAAGCGGGTGCAGGTCTTTACAACGACCAATATGTTTTCAGATTGCAAGGCTTTGGTTTTGACATGAAGACAGGTGGAGATGTTTATTTGAACACCAAACAAGCAGCAAATTTTGCGGGTTCAGCTCAGACCAACGTGGGTGATTACAGAGCACCTTATGATGATCAATTGAACGAGAAATGGACATTAACCATGGGTGAGAAAGACACCACATTGACTGTTTCTGGTAAATCATACATTGGTTATATCACAGGAGTACAAACCTATAAGATTGTGCGTATTTCTGAAAATGAGTTGTTCTTACGCTACGAAGATGCTGCTGATCCTGCATTGGCTTGGTACATCAGATTGGTTCCAGATGATTATCCAATCAATGGCGGAGGAGGAGGAGGAACTGATCCTACCTTTGCGTTGCCGTTGGATTTTGAAAGCACAGAGCCTACATTCAATACTTTCGGTGGAAGCACTTATTCTTTTGTTGCTAATCCTTCAAAAACAGGGATCAACACTTCTAACAAAGTGTTAGAAACCGTTCACGGTAATGAAACTTGGGCTGGAATTTATGTAAATATTTCAAGTAAATTTAATTTCTCAACTAAGAAAACCATCACTCTAAAAGTGTGGGCACCAGCAACTGGTGATTTCAGAATCAAACTTGAAAATAGTGCTGCTACTACTCAGTTTGTGGAGAAAGACGTAACAGTGACCAAAGCCAACGAATGGGTGGAAATCAGTGTAGACTTTAGCGATGCAACAGCAGATTTGTATGACCGTTTGGTATTGTTCCCAGGTTGGGGAGTAGCGAATGCAGGTACTTTCTATCTTGACGATATTTCACAGCAATAATGAGAACGGTGAGTTTAGCCTTTTTGAGTATTTTGGGTTTGATGATTTCCAGTTGCAATGGAAATGATGAGCAGCCAAAAACTCAGTTGCCTGAGAATTTGATGGTGGAAGTGACTTTGTCAAGTTCTGTCAGAGGAAAAGTGGATGTCAAAGCGACTGCTCAAAAAGTGAATTACTTCACCTTTTTATTTGGTAGCGGTGTAACTGGTGTTTCCGTTGAATCTACAACAGGAAACGCCAGTCACACTTTTGATAAACCGGGTAAATATCCCATAAGAGTGCGTGCACATGTTACTGCAACAGCATTTATCGAAAAAATAGATAGTGTGGTTATTGATGAGGCCGGACTTCAGGATGGATATAACACACCCAATTCCTATACGGGTTACAATTTAGTTTGGGCCGATGAATTCAATGGTACCGAATTAGATCTTGGAAGTTGGTCTTATAATGTAGGTCGCGGTAACGGCGGTTGGGGCAATAATGAATCTCAATATTACACTGAGGGTACGAGCAATTGTGTGGTGAAAGATGGTAGACTAATCATCACAGCAAAGAAGGAAAGCGTGGCTAACGCTGAGTATTCTTCTGCAAGAATTGTCACTCAAGGAAAACGAGAATTTCAATTTGGTAGAATTGATATTAGAGCAAAACTTCCTAAGGGACAAGGCATTTGGCCGGCACTTTGGATGTTGGGTTCAAATATTACATCGGCTGGTTGGCCTGCCTGCGGTGAGATAGATATTATGGAGTTGATAGGACACATTCCTAATACCGTTTATGGAACCGCTCACTGGGGTGCGAGTTTTCCGTCTACTTATAAGACAGGACAAATCAGTTTGCCCGCTGGTGAGTTTGATGATCAGTACCATGTATTTACCATCATTTGGGAGCAAAATCAAATCAAGTGGTACATGGATGACAAAGCATTTCATACTATTACGCCATCAAATACTGGAAGTATTTATCCGTTCAACAATAAATTCTTCTTTATTTTCAACGTAGCAGTGGGTGGAAATTGGCCTGGTTATCCTGATGGAACTACGGTATTCCCTCAAACGATGGAAGTAGATTTTGTGAGGGTATTCCAAAAAAACTAGAAGTTCAAGACTTGTGAGGATAAATTGTGTAGGGGTGCTGTGAGAGGCACCCCTTTTTTTTGTTCGTCATTTTTCGGTGTGGAAAGACCTAACTTTGAATATTATTAGTTAGTTTGCGTCAATTTGACACTTATTTGTTCCGATATGAACTATTTCCGCACCCTATTTTTGATTTGTTTTTGCATTGCAAATGCTGCGTTTGCTCAGGTTGTTTCAACTGAGCCCGTTTTTCCTAAAGAAACCGATACCGTTACCATCATCTATGATGCAACCAAAGGAAACGGTGCCTTAAAAGGGGCAACTCAGGTCTATGCCCATGCAGGAGTAATTACCAATCTATCAACTTCTGGAGCTGATTGGAAATACGTGATTGGAACTTGGGGTACTGCAGATAATAGGGTTAAAATGACATCCTTAGGAAACGATAAATGGCAAATGCGTTACCACATGAAGTCATTTTATCAGCAGGCAGGCACTTTTAAAGCAGGCGAATTCATCAAGCAAATGTCGTTTGTGTTTAGAGATGCTGCCGGAAATACCGTAGGTAGAGCTACCAATGGCGGAGATATTTTTGTGGATGTGTATTCAGCGTCTTCATCACTTTTAGCGCGAATCGTATCCCCCGAAACAGAAACGGTTTTAGGAAATAACTCCACTCAATTTAAACTTAAAGGTTTTACTTCTAAAAGTTGCAATATTGACGTTTATCTTGATGGTTCAATTTACAGATCTGTGACCTCTAAAGACAGTGTGCAGGCGGAATTTCAAGGCATTGGTGTGGGAAATCATACCGTTGTGATGAAAGCAACATCGGGCAGCGAGATGGCGTCAGATACTTTGATTATCGTGATAAATCCGTCAGTGGTGAATGCTTCGGTTCCTTCAGGGTTGGAACAGGGCATTAATTACGTTGATGATTCTACGGTTTATTTGGTTTTATTCGCGCCTTTCAAGAATTATGTTTACTTGTTGGGGGACTTTAACGATTGGAAGCCCAATGTGAACTACTTCATGAATTACGATGCCAATAAATTTTTGTATTGGATCAAACTTACTGGCTTAACCCCTGGAAAAGAAGTGGCTTATCAATATTTGGTGAACGGCGATACCCGTGTGGCTGATCCTTTTTCTCCAAAAATGTTGAATGAATGGGATGATAGTTATATACCAGCAAGTAGATATCCCGGACTGAAGCTTTATCCCAAGAATAAAACCAACGGATGGGTTACTGTAATGCAGCCTGCAGCTCCAAAATACAATTGGAAAATCACTGACTTTAAGCGCCCTGAGAAATCACAATTGGTGATCTATGAGTGCTTGATTCGAGATTTTACAGCGGCACAAACCTATAAAAGTGTCATGGACACCTTGTCTTATTTGAAACAACTGGGAATTACAGCTCTTCAGTTGATGCCCATTACAGAGTTTGAAGGGAACATCAGTTGGGGATACAATCCTGCATCGCACATGTCTTTGGATAAATATTATGGCACACGTGAAGCTTTTAAAGCCTTGGTGGATGCTTGTCACGAACAAGGAATTGCGGTGATTTTAGATGTAGTTTACAATCATGCTTTTAGCTCTGCGCCTATTTGTCAGCTTTATTGGGATGCAGTGAATTTTCGTCCTACAGCAAACTCACCGTATGCTTATCAAACGGCAAAACATCCGTTCAATGTGGGTTATGATTTGAACCACAGTACCACACAGATGCAGTATTATACCAAGAGAACGTTGAAGTATTTGTTGGAGGAATATAACATTGACGGTTTTAGATTTGACCTAAGCAAAGGCATCACTCAGACTGATTATGGTACGGATGTGGCTGCTTGGGGACGATACGACGCCTGGAGAATCAACCGTTTAGACGATTATCACAAGCACATACAATCGGTTTCTCCCGGTGCTTACACCATCTTGGAACATTTTGCTGATACTGACGAAGAGAAAGAGCTTGGCAATCGCGGAATGATGGTTTGGGGAAATGCCGTTCATCAAGCTACGGAGGCAGCTATGGGATTTGTAAATACATCGGATTTTGGATGGGGTGTAGATTACATCAAGCGCGGAATGCCCGCAAATTCTGTTATTGCTTACGCCAGTTCTCACGACGAAGAACGCATGGGTTATAAATCGAAAATGTATGGAAATGCATTTGGTGGATATAATATCAAAACTGAAAATACCTATTTGAAGAGAAATGCCTTGACCTATGCCTTTGTGCATTTAGTGCCAGGTCCCAAAATGATTTGGCAATTCGATGAGTTGGGATACGATTATAGCATCAATTGGTGCAAAGACGGAACCATCAGCGATGCTTGTAGATTGGTTGAGAAGCCTGTGAGGTGGGATTATTGGACCGGAATATCAGACCGTCCTGATTTGTATTACCAACACGCTATGTTCAATCAGTTGAAAATTAATCATGCTTCGGTTCATTCTCCAACGGCTCATTATTTTACCAGCAACGGTGGATTTAAACGATTGCAATTGAATGGAGCAGATTTTACCACCATTGTAGTGGGTAATTTTGATGTGGTGAGCGCAAGTAAAAGTCCATCGTTCACACAAACGGGTTGGTGGTATGACTATCTAACGGGTGATTCGGTGAATGTTTCGGATGCCAACATGTCTATGAATTTTGCGGCAGGAGCGTATAAAATTTATACTAGTAAGAAAGTAGAAAATAAGATTTTAAATGATTTAAATCGTGTTTCTACCTACAGTTTAAACGGTCGTTTGAGAAAGTTAAATGTATATCCAGTGCCAGCGAGCAATACCTTATTTGTAGAAGGAATGGATGCAAATGAATATGTTATTTTGAATTCATTGGGGCAACAAGTTGTTGAAGGCTTTTATCAAAATGGAATTGACGTTTCTTCCTTGACCAACGGTGTGTATTATTTGAAGTCTGAGCAAGGTTTATCACAAGCTTTTTTGATACAGCATTAATCAATTATCTTTGACGGGTGCTGTTCAACTCTCTTGAGTTTTGGATTTTTCTACCAGTAGTTTGGCTGCTGTATTTCGCCCTGCCTCAGCGAATTCGTTGGGTCTGGATGTTGTTGGCCAGCTATTTTTTCTACGGATTTTGGAAGATTGAATTTGCTGGACTGATGTTGGTAACCAGTTTAATGGATTGGTTTTCAGCGAGGCAGTTGTATAGAAGTTCGGTCAAATCGGTTCGCTTGTTTTGGATGTGGTTTGCCATAGGTACCGATTTATTTCTGCTTTTCATGTTCAAGTATTTCAATTTTGCTTTGGGGAAATCTTGGATTGCCGATGCGTTGTATCACCACAATGAAACCGCTTGGATCATTGAATTGGGCAAGTATACCATTCCAGCAGGAATTTCGTTTTATACGTTTCAGAGTATCAGTTATGTTGTAGATGTTTACCGTGGTGAAGAGGTTCCAGAGAATAAACCGGTAAAATTCATGCTCTTTGTGTCGTTCTTTCCGCAGTTGGTGGCAGGTCCCATTGAGCGTTTCGGTAAATTACATAGGCAGTTGTTTGCGAAATACTCTCCCAAATTGGAAGACCTGAAAAACGGCGGAAGACTGTTGTTGTATGGCTTGTTTTTGAAGGTAGCCGTTGCAGATAACGTAGCCGGTGTAGTAGATCAGTTTTACAGCAATCATTTGCAGTACACAGGGGCTTCCACGTGGTTGGCTGCGTTCATGTTTACCTTTCAGGTTTATTATGATTTCTTTGGATATTCCTTGATGGCTCAAGGTGCAGCGCTTCTTTTTGGTATAGACCTCATGGATAACTTCAACAAGCCCTTTTTGGCAGGAAGCGTTCCCGAATTTTGGCATCGCTGGCACATCAGTTTAAGTACATGGTTTAGAGATTATATCTTTATTCCCGTTGGCGGAAACAGGAGTGGGAAATGGATCTTATCGTTTTCGGTTTTGTTGGTGTTTTTTACCAGCGGACTATGGCACGGGGCAAATTCAACCATGATTTATTTTGGTTTAAGCCAAGGCCTCTTGTATTTATTTGATCGGTTTATTGTGGGAAGACGTGGTTCAGAACATCCCGTTGGATTGTTTCTAAGACGGCTGAAAACGGGGTTCTTTTTTATGATGACACTGGTCTTTTTCAGGTCACAAACCTTAGATCAGAGCTTTGATGTTTATCGAATTTTATTTCAAGGAGTTCAAATCAGCAACGAAAATGCGGCGGAGTTATTGAAGTTATCAGCAGAGAGCCAGGTCTGGTTGTTTTTGATTGTAGGATTTGTATTTGATCATTTCATCATGAAGGTTAGAGCCGATAAATGGTTCGGCAACCAAAATCTTGTGTTAAGATGGTTAGTTTATTTATTTATGCTTACAGCTGTTTTGTTATTTGGCGGAGCAGTAAATCATCCATTTGTTTATTTCCAGTTCTAAGATGATGGCAAAGAAAATAGCGGTTTGGTTTTTTACGCGGTTGTTGGTTGTGGTGGCCTTTTTATTAGTTCTTAACGAGGTTTATAAATCCACTTTGTACCCTCAAGATGTTCAGAAATTTAGCAGGGTAAAAAATCGGATCGATTCAGCTTTTGCGATGGGGGATATCATTTATTTAGGAGAAAGCAGCAATACCAGTTTCAATCCTTGGACCGATACCCTGAATCAAAGCATTGGTGATTTTTTGCAACTGTATATTCAGGATGGGCGCAGAGTAGAGCAAATTACCCATGAGGGTTACCATCCAGGGTTGTTCTTGAAAATGTTGAATTTACTACCTGAGGATGTTCAATCGGGTAAAACAGTCATATTGGGCGTGAATATGCGCACCTGTGGTCCCACGGCCATGTTTTCAGGAAATGAGGCTAGCAATCAACGCGAAGCGTTGTTTTACAGCAAAAGACCTCCTTTGGTAACTCGGATTTTTATGGGACTTCATTTCTACGACAATAGAAATGAGTTGGAACGTGAGAGTTTGAAGGTACAATGGTGGCGAACTCAAAAATTACCGGTACCAGAAGAAACGGTTATGCTTTGGAATGAACGTATTGCCCAAAATTATCACAGTGAACTGTCCCCCGAAATAAAAGCCATGGCGGGCGCCTACATCAAGGAATTTGGTTTTATTTTGGATGATGAAAATCAGCGGGTGAATGACTTAAAGGAAATTGTAAACGTTTGTAAAGCCAAGGGTATCCATCTTGTTTTTCATGTACTTCCACCGAATAGATATCATGCAAAACGACTATTTGGAGAGAAATTGGTCAATATTATGGATGCCAATCATGATTTTTTCATGGAAAGATTCAAGCAATGGGGAGTAGAAACCGTTGACAATTATTTCCTCAAAGAGGCCAATGAAATTAATGCAGCGAACAAGGGCTCATATTATACAGATCAATGGTACCCTACAGAACATTTCAATGCGCAGATTCGACGGGCAATAGCTGAGACTATTGCTGCTAGCATTCAAAAAAAATCGCCTGAATCTCAAGAATTTCAGGCGATTAAAGGAGGAGTTTCTCTAAAGTTGAAACAAAATAACTATCCCAATTGGAGCATTGTTATGCCTTTGAGTGATTCGTTGATTAGAACTGATATCCTAAACTCAAAGTAACGTTCCTAATAGCAGTTGGGAAGACAAAAACTTCTTGAATGACGTCTCTACTGCCGTATAGGTATCCCCAAGTGTAGCCGTTATTAGCAAAGTAGTTGTTCAGGGCATTCGAAACTTGAAGCTTGAATTGCAGTTGATTATTATTTTTTAAAGTTTGATTGTAATTGACGAAAACTTCTGTGAAATTGTAAGCGTCAAGGCTTCGGGTGATATCGCCGGTATTGTCTAAAAACTGTCTGCTTACAAATTTTTCTAATATTTGAATGTCTAGGTTCTTGTAAGAGTATTTGATTCCTGCCGCAGCAACTCTATTGGGTGAATAAGCAATGGGAGTGTTGTTGAACTGAGAATCTACTTGTTCGTAGGTGGCGTAATCGAGCCATGATGCGGTGAATTGCCTAATTTGATTTTGGCTCAAGGCTAAGTTTCCTGAAAAGCTCAATCGATGCTGTCCTTTTGTCCATAAATTTTGTTGGAGCGTCAACTCAATTCCTGTTCTGTAGCTCCTTGCTACGTTTTTTCTAAGCGAAGTTCCTACGTCATTTACAGCCCCTGTTAGCACCAACTGATTGAAGTAATCCATGTAGTAAAGATTGGTGGCCAATTGCGTATTTTTCAAAAATAGAGTGTGCTGAATTTCATAGTCTATAAGTCGTTCAGGTTTAGGGATTTCTTGGAATTTATTATCTGTAAAGTCACTTCTTGAGGGTTCTCTATTTGATACAGCCACCGACGCCGTGAATGTTTGATTTAAAGATTGATAATTTATTCCTGCTTTAGGATTGAAGAAGTGGAAGGTTTGGTTGAAATCAATATTTTGGAGATCATTGTCGGTTCCTTTTCCAAGGTGATGAACAAATCGGTATTGGAGGTCAGCAAAGGCATTCCATTTGTTGGTTCTATTGAATGATAAAGGAGTCAGAACCTTTATGAAAGTACTGACATCGGTTTTATTTCCTGAAGATCTGTAATATTCCTTGGGAAGGGTTTGAACGCCAAGGGCTTCTACACTTACAACATCACCAAAATGCTGTCCGAAATATTGGCATCCGCCTAAACCAAAATGGAGACTGGTTTTATTCCATTGAGTGAAAAGATTCAAGTTACTGCCAATTAGGTGATTTTGAAGCCAACGTTGACGAACTAAGGGTGCTGAGTTTGTTGTATCGGTGCCATCTATGATATTGGGTATGTCATAATAGGATAGTTCGTCTGAGAGTCTGTATTGCTCAAAATAGCCTGCTCCATACGTGTAATAGGTGGTGGCCGTAAACCGAGTCTGATTATTGATCTTTTTATCTGCGTACAAATGAATATGATGCTGCTGGTAATTGTCTGTTTCTCCTGGGTAGGTGTAATAGTTATATCTGTTCGATGCCGAAGAAAATAGATTTATTGAATCTTGAGCATTTCTATAGGTGTAGGGGATGTTTCTGTAATAGTGGTCAATGAGTGGTTGCTCGGTGGTTTCCGTATTCTTAGGGTTTCCCAATTGGAATTTTTCTATGGGGATGCCCCACCATGCTTGATAAGTTCTTTCCTTTCCTCCGAATGCGAGTAACTTGTAGTTCCAGTTTTTGCTGTTTTTTGCATCTAATTGCGCAGAGAACAAGTATCCCCACATTTCGGTGCTGGCTCGATCTATGAATCCGTCAGATGCAATATTCGAAAATCTAGCACTCAGCTTTAGGATTCTGTTTTCATTAATTTTCATGGAAGAAGAATTCCATTTGGAGGTTATTTTTCGGGTGTTGAAACTGCCGTAACTGAGGTTTAATTGGCTGCTTTGTTTTTCGGGGGACTCTGTTTGAATGAAAACCGCACCGCCAAAGGCACCGGGTCCGAATACGCTAGAGCCCACTCCTCGTTGGATGGAGATATTCTGAGCGGAACTAACGAGATCGGGCATGTTTACCCAAAAAGTACCTTGGCTTTCGGCATCGTTTATGGGTACTCCGTTGATGTTGACTTGGGTACGGGTTGCATCGCTGCCTCGCACTCGAATACCCGTGTATCCAATACCGTTTCCGGCATCGGAGGTAGAAATTACCCCAGTTTGATGTTGTAGAATCATGGGAATGTCTTGTCCCAAGTTTTTGCTTTGTAGTTCTTTGGAGTAAACTACTTGGGTAGTACCCAAAGAAATGTTGGAAATTTGAGCAGAGGCTCGCACAAGAACAGCTTCAATGCTATTTTCATTGGCGATCGTGTCTGCTGATTGTGCGTTTGAGTAGTTAGGGAGAGTGAATATCCCCAGAAAAAACCCGAATAAGTAAGTTGCTTTTTTCATATCTCGATGGTTTACGCACTCGAGATGTTCTCAGGAATTCCTGGTCATTTCCCTCCGCAGGCATTATCCTGAGCAGGTTAGCGGGTATAATCTCAGCGCTCCTTAGAGGCACCCCGAATGCGGTGCGAATATACAATCTTTTTAATTAGCCCTACCTTTGTGGAAGATTTTTATGTGGCAAGCCAATCGACATACCGAAATTCAAAAAATTGAAGTAACCTTTAGAGGTAAGAAGTATGCCTTTAGAATTCAGCGCGATGATTTGATTGATCCATATGTTTCAGGAAACAAACTTCGTAAACTTTTGGGTTGGGAACATCTCATGGCTTGGCAAACTGCTGATTCCATAATCACCTTTGGAGGCGCTTATAGCAATCATTTGGTGGCAACCGCTGCTTTTTTTAAAGATCGAACAAAACCTGTGATTGGAATTGTTAGAGGGAACGAAGGATTTGACAATCATTATCTTCAGAAATGCCGAGAGTTTGGGATGCGCTTGTATTTTATTTCGAGGGAAGATTACCGTCGGAAATATGCATGGATTCAAGAACAATTGTCTGATATTTCAAAATTCCCCTTTATCATTCCTGAAGGTGGTAGGGGATTTAGGGGAACCAATGGTTTTCACTCGGTTGTAGATTCATGGAGAGATTTTGAGCCTGAAACCGTGGTTCATGCCTCGGCCACAGGAACCACCTTGGCGGGATTTGCTTATTTCCGGAAATATAAAAATCTCAACTTCAATATTGAGGCTGTTTTGGTTTTGAAAAATCTCGAAGAGCAAATTTCAAATGTTGTTGATATCATTAATAATAATGACGAAGGTGGGGGCAGAAGCATTGAAGGTTTGGTAGAATATGAGCGCAAGAATTTAGAACGAATGCAGGATCGTTTTTATGAATTTGAACAAGAAAATAGGAAGGTGTTTGTGGATCAAGAATGGAAGCGTTGGTTTAGTAAATTCACTTATTTGAATGATCAATTTATTTTCGGGGGATATGCAAAGACTACACCTGAACTCCTAGAACTTATTCATTCTGCCCGAAAAGAAACCGGGATCATCTTTGATCAAGTATACACGGGTAAGGCGCTTTATGCCATGCTATTAGCCTTTGAAGAAGGCCGGATAAATCCTGAAACTACGCTTTTTTATCACACCGGCGGACAAATGGGCGTTGAGACTTTGAACCCAAGTAATTAGGGTTTCATCATCGCATCTACGTTGCCTGTGAGAATCAGGTGGTAACCATTGGGATTTTTATCAAAATACACATCAATGTGTTTTCTGAATCTTCCAAAGGTATTGGAAGTTTTATAATCGGCGGTAACCCAGCCCGTATCTTTAGGTTGAACAGGGGTTTTAGTGAACTCTGTAGCAGTGCAACTACATCCGGGGTGTAATGCCGTTATGGTAACGGGTTTGTTGCTTGTATTGATGAAATAGAACTTTGTTCTTGCAGGTGGTCCTGAAGGTACATCTTTGAAATCGTGGATCATCTCATTCCAAATGAGGGAATCTGGGATTGGAGATTTAGCAACAGGAGTTTGATTGTTGCTGTTATTTTGGATTATGGTGGTGTTGGTAGTGGTTGTAATGGTAGTATTGCTCGTTGAGGTGTTTACCTCCTTGTTCGAATAAGAAAGGTGGGTATTGCAAGCAAAGATTGACAAAGTAATTATGGCGATTATTGCAGTTCTCATTATTGGTTAACCTTTCTGATTTGCGTGGGTTGATAAATGATTGGTTTTTCTCCTTGCTTGTATTTTGGACGAATCACAGTGATATCTCCTTCTAATTGGAGTTCAAATGAACCTTCGGTGTAATCTACAAAAGCTCTTTTAAAGAAAGGGCCAGGAGGAACATTTTTTGATTGCAAGAACAAAACAATGCTGTCGGTGGCGCCGGCTTCTATGCCTTTTTCAGGGAAGGCGAATTGAGTGCACACACAATCGGGTGCTACTTGTGCGATATACTGTGTTTCTGTTGAGTTATTGCGGACGTGAAATACGGCCTCAAAAATATCTCCTGAGTTTAATTTAGCTGATAATTTATTGCTGCCAATAACCTGAAGTGGACCTTCAGGGGTTGAAGTTAATTGAGCATAGGAAATGCTGAATTTAAGGGATAGGAAAATTAGGAGGATTAGTTTGGTTGTTTTCATATTTATTTGATACCAAACTGAAGTTTTACGGTAATACTTGCTTTCTTATTGATGTCAGTGGTATTGTACACACCTCCCCATGAGAATTCTTCCGATGAGTTTTTACCTGTAATTTGGAATACACCCATACTTGCCTGTCTGAGCGCACCTAGACTGCTGTTGCTTTTCTCAGCGATGTTTTTAGCTCTGTTGGTGGCATTCGCCGTAGCATCTGCGATCAAAGCAATCTTTAAATCTTCCAACTTTGAGTAGAAATACGATGGAGTGGAAGAATTGATTTCAATTTCTTCGTTGATCAACTCAGTAATTTCTCTCGATGTTTGTTCTACCAATTCAATATTTGATGTTTCAATGTCAATGGATTGACTGAGATTATATCCATCAAACACTTGGGTATAACTATAATTGCCATACTTGTTCTCTTCGCGTTTTTCCAAATATGATTTATCCGCTTCAATGGATGAAAAGATGAGCTCTTCAGGTTTAAATCCTTTAGAAATTAAATATTCCTTTACTCGCTGAGCATCCTTTTTTAGTTGAGTAAATCCTTCAGTTCTTGACATTGCTTTTCTTCTAAATGAAACGCTCCAATTCGCGAGATCTGAACGAAATTCTTTTTCAGCTAGTCCTGTGGTTGCTATGGTTTCTTGGGATGTAAATTTGTATTTATATCCTTCGGAAAGAATAGCCGATGAGATAATAACAGCAAGGGATATCAATCCTACGGCAACGATGTTAAGAGTTCTTTGATTCATAGTGAGTTTAACGAGTAAAAATAGGAATTATTTTAACAGAAAAAGGCTGCTTTGAAGGCAGCCTTTTTAAATTTACTTAATGATGATTGGAGAAACGGGTTTTTCTGGTTCTTTAATCACATTTCCAGAAATAGTCAAAGTAGATTGACCAGCATTGCTGGTTACAAAAATGTTTTTGCTGAACGTTCCGGGTCTTCCACTGGAATTGTATTCTGCTCTAACTACAGAAGATTGTCCAGGTTGAATCAATTCACGTGGCCACTTTGGTGTTGTACATCCACAACTCGCACGCACGTTAGTGAGTTCTAGAGGTTCAGTACCAGTGTTTGTGAATTTAAATTCGTATGTGGCAATTTGTCCTTCGATGATGTTCCCAAAGCTGTGGCTAGAGGTTTCAAATACTAGATTTGCATTGCTGGTTTTTTCAGCTGGGGCTGTCTCCGTTTGTGCAAAAGCACCAACGGCAAAAAACAGGCTTGACAATGATAAAAGGAACTTTTTCATGGTTACTTATTTAATGTCGCTTTTCTTGGTCTCAGGTTCAGTAGTTACTGTGCCGCTGATGGTTAAGTCGGTCATATTTCCATTGTCAAATTCTACTTTTACAGATTTTTGGAAATAACCAGGGCGTCCATCAGTTCCATAGCTAGCCTTTACTTCTCCAGATTCACCTGGCATGATGGGAGTTTTGGTCCATGAAGGAGTAGTACATCCACAAGATGCTTGAGCATTTTTAATGACAACAGGTGCGTTAGAAGTGTTGGTGAATTTGAAAACGATATCAGCTGGTGGACCCATTTTAATGTTACCAAAATCGTGTGATTTGTGTTCCCATTTGATTGCAGGTTCAGGTTGAACAGCTGTTTTTTGAGCGAAAGCTGAGGTCACCACGGTGAGAGCTACAGCCAAGAATGATAATGCCTTTTTCATATTCTTTTGTTTTTTATTTTCGTTGTGCAAGTTTTATACCAAAGTAGACGATTTCAATGGGATTTTCGTTGCAGTGTCGTTAAAAATTATTTTTTTTCAGACGAAATTACAACTTACGTTTAACTTCTTCTTCTACGAAAACCTCGAGGTAATCGCCTTCTTCAATGTCGTTGTAATTCGAAATTTGAAGTCCGCACTCGTATCCCTTGGTCACTTCTTTCATATCGTCTTTGAAACGTTTTAAAGAAGCTAAGCTACCTTCATGTTTAACCACACCGTTGCGAATGACGCGTATTTTACTTCCGCGCTCCACTTTTCCGTCGGTAACATAAGAACCTGCAATGGTACCCACTTTAGTAATTTTGAATACTTCGCGAATTTCAACGTGACCAATGACTTTCTCAACGATTTCAGGAGACAACATGCCTTCCATAGCCGATTTGATTTCTTCAATGGCTTGGTAGATGATGCTGTAGGTTCTGATATCAATTTGTTCATTTTCAGCAATCAATCTAGCCTTAGCAGATGGTCTCACTTGGAAACCAACAATGATAGCGTCAGATGCCGAAGCCAACAATACGTCACTTTCGGTGATTTGTCCAACACCGCTGTGAATCACGTTAACGGCAATTTCATCGCTACTCAACTTCATCAAGGCGTCTGTCAATGCTTCTGAAGAACCATCTACGTCTGCTTTAACAATAACTTTCAATTCCTTGAAGTTACCAATTGCCAAACGACGTCCAATTTCATCAAGGGTAATGTGACGCTTGGTTCTGATACCTTGTTCACGCACCAATTGTTGACGTTTGTTTGCAAGTGTTTTGGCTTCGTCTTCGTTGGCCATGATGGCGAAAATATCACCAGAAGTTGGTGCATCTGAGAATCCTAATATTTTAACTGGTGTAGATGGTGGTGCCTCTTCGATTCGTTGTCCACGTTCATTGAACAATGCACGAACTTTCGCATATTGAGCGCCAGCTACCATATGGTCACCCACTCTTAGGGTACCTGTTTGAATTAATAGGGTACAAACTATACCTCTTCCTTTTTCTTGAGTTGCTTCGATGACGGTACCTTTAGCTCTTCTGTCAGGATTAGCCGTAAGCTGCATCATTTCTGCTTCCAAAAGTACTTTTTCAAGAAGTACATCTATGTTAAGACCTTTTTTAGCACTGATTTCTTGAGCTTGGAATTTACCACCCCAATCTTCAACCAAGATATTCATAGATGCCAATTGTTCGCGAATTTTATCTGCGTTAGCACCGTCTTTATCAATTTTGTTGAATGCGAAAATCATAGGAACACCTGCTGCTTGAGCATGTGCGATAGCTTCTCTTGTTTGAGGCATGACGCTATCGTCAGCTGCAATAACAATGATGGCCATATCTGTAACTTTGGCACCACGAGCACGCATAGCGGTAAACGCTTCGTGACCTGGAGTGTCTAGGAAGGTGATTTTCTTACCGTCTTTCAATGTTACTTCATAGGCTCCAATGTGCTGTGTGATACCACCTGCCTCACCGGCAATTACGTTTTCCTGACGGATATAATCGAGCAACGATGTTTTACCGTGGTCAACGTGTCCCATCACCGTAACGATAGGAGCTCTTGGCTTTAAATCAGCGGGGTTATCAATTTCTTCATCAACGGCTTCAACTTGAGATTCTGCATCAACAAATTGTACTTCAAAGTGGAAGTCGTCTGCCACCAATTGAATGGTTTCAGCGTCAAGACGTTGGTTGATAGAAACCATCATACCCAAAGCGAAACATTTAGAAATTACTTGAGTAACTGGAACGCTCATCATAGTTGCCAATTCATTGGCTGTCAAGAATTCTGTTACTTTAAGAACTTTGCTTTCCTCGTCTTTGCGGCGTCTTTCAGCTTCGAAACGGCGGTTACGTTCTTCTTTATTGTCTGTTCTTTTTCTATCGCGCCCGTTCTTCTTACTGCCCATTCTGTTGAAGGTAGATCTCACATTGGTATTCACCTGTGAGGTAGTAACTTCTGGTTTTGGAGATGTAACGGGTTTGTGTGCTTTATTGTGTTGATGTTCACGTTGAACCGTTTCTTGAACGGCCACTTTAACTTCAACACCTTTTTCTTTGCGTTTACGTTTTTTGCGGATCTCTTGCATGTCCTTACGGGCTTCTTGTGCAAGCGATGAGTTTCCGCTTTTCTCAACTGGTAAAAGGATTTTTCCTAAAACTTTAGGGCCAGAAAGAACTTCTCTTCTGGTCTCGTGTCTTTCGGGTTCATCAGATACTGTTACTTCAGCTGCAGGAGCTTTAACCTCTTCAACAGCTGGAGCTTCTTCCTTAATTTCTACAGGCGCAGGAATTGGGGTTTCTACTTTTACTTCAACGGGTGCAGGGGTTTCAACTGGGATTTCTTCTTTTACTTCAACAGGTGCAGGTGTTTCAACCTTAACCTCTTCCACTATTTTCTTACTTTTCGGAGTAAGATCAATTTTCCCAATAACTTTTAATCTTGATGCTGGTTTCTCCTCAACAACTTCTTCTACTGAAACTTCAACTGGGGCTGGGGTATTTTCTACTTCAGCTGGTTGGATTGTTTCGGTAATTGGAGTTTCAATTGGGGTTTCTACAACGGGCTCAGGAGCTGATACCACAATGGGTTCAGGTGCGGAGATTGTTTCTACTGTCTCTACTTTTTCACGAGTAGGAACTGGGCGAGCGGGTTGATTCGCTTTTAGTTTGTCAGCTTCTTCTTTTGCAGCTCTGTCTGCTGAAAACTCTTTCAGACAAGCTTGATACATATCCTCGGTTATTTTGGTTGTAGGACGTGCATCAACACTAAAGCCTTTCGAATTTAAAAAATCGGCTATAGCAGTGGCACTGCGATTGATTTCTTTGGCAACTTTTGCTAAACGGTATTCCGCCATAATTTCATTCAAATTTAATGGTATCCTTTATAACTCCCAAGGATTTATCGGGGAAACTGCAAATGGAATTTCCCCGATCGGCTCCAAAGGAAGGCCGTTTTTATAAATTGTCTTATTCTTCGTCGAATTCTTCGCGTAGAATTTTCTGCACTTGAAGAATGGTTTCTTCTTCTAGGTCAGTGCGTTGGAGAAGATCTTGAACTGAGGTTCTCAGTACATCTTTTGCAGAGTCTAGGCCAATTTTCTTAAATTCTTCGATAATCCAAGTATCGATTTCGTCTAAGAATTCGTCCAAATCAACGTCGTCTTCAGAATCGGCATTGACACGATAAACTTCAATTTGATATCCGGTCAATTTAGACGCTAACTTGATGTTATGTCCGCCACGTCCTATAGCTAAAGAAACCTGATCGCTTTCAAGGTATACGTTAGCGGTTCCGTCTTGGATGTCCATTTTGCTAATTGCAGCAGGTTGGAGAGCGCGTTGAATGAAGAGGGTTTCATTGGTGGTGAAGTTGATCACGTCAATATTTTCATTGCGTAATTCTCTAACAATACCATGAATACGAGCACCTTTTACACCCACACAAGCCCCAACTGGATCAATGCGGTCATCGTAGCTTTCAACGGCCACTTTAGCTCTTTCACCTGGTTCACGTACAATTTTCTTGATGGTAATCAAACCGTCTAAGATTTCAGGAACTTCCAATTCAAACAAACGTTCCAAAAATTCAGGAGAGGTACGAGAAAGGATGATTTTTGGGCTTCCCTTATCCATTTCAACATCTTTAATGACAGCACGAATGGCGTCACCTTTTTTGTACATATCGCGAGGAATCATTTGGTCTTTAGGAAGGGTTAATTCGTTTCCTTCGTCATCAAGAACCATGATTTCACGTTTCCAAACATTATAAACCTCACCTGTGATAATTTCACCGCGGCGATCTCCGTATTTACGGAACAATTCGTCTTTTTCAAGTTCAATGATTCTAGACATCAAAGCTTGGCGAGCGTTCAACACGTTTCTACGTCCGAAGTCTTCCAAGCCAATTTGTTGAATACAATCTTCTCCCACTTGATAGTCGGCTTCAAGTTGCTGAGCATCTGAAAGAGAAATATGTAGGTTTTCATCTTCTACTTCGCCTTCTTCCACAATCAGTCGGAGGTGGTACATTTCAATATCACCGGTTTCGGTGTTGATGATGATGTCAAAATTAGCTTCTTGACCGTACTTCTTTTTAAGGATGTTTCTAAATACATCTTCAAGCACGCGCATCATGGTGGCGCGGTCGATGTTCTTGAATTCTTTGAATTCTGAGAAACTTTCCACTAGGTTTATACCTAGCTCTTTGGACTTTGCTTTCATACTATTTAAAACTTATGATAATTTTTGCTTCTTTTATGTCTGAAAAGGGAACGTCAACAGGTTGAATTTCTATTTTTTTCTTTCCTTTTTCTTTGTATTCGTTCAATATTTTAAGGATATCACCCTCAATGGCCTCAAGCTTTCCGGTGTAGGAATTTTCTTGGGTATGAATTTCAAAAGATCTCCCTATATGTTTGTGAAATTGTCTAAAGTCTCTAAGAGGAGCATCAGCTCCTGGTGAAGAAATTTCGAAGGTAAAAGGATGATCTCCAAAGTCGTCTTCATCAATCAAATTAGAAACTTGTTTGGTGAAATCGGCCAAGGATTTCATTGAAAGAGGTTCTTGAGAGTCAACATAAAAGCGGAACAAACCGGTAGGACTTACCGTGTAATGAACTACAAAAAGATCAAAAGCTTGGGCTTCTTGATCAACGAGGGCTTTTAATTTTTCTCCTAACTTTTTCATATCCAATAAAAAAGGGGACTGCTTTTCGCCTGCCCCCTTCCTAACTTTTAACTTTGGAAAAGTCTTGCAAATATAGCAAAAATTTAGAAATTTTCACCACAATTGCGCTTGATATCTACAATTATTCGTCAAATACGATAATCTCTTCTTGTTCGAAGTACTCAATGATGTGTTGTCTGAGCAAATTTTCTTGTTCCAACAAGGTTAAATTAGGAATGGGCTGATCTTTTTCCCAAACGGGCCACCCGTTCTGGTCTTGTCCAATGAGTTTATAATACCCCGAATAACTTAGCACCCTGCAATTAGCAATGTGCATGAGGTGCGTTTTCTCTTCTTTTGTGAAGGGTTTCTCGTTTATTTGTCCGAGTTCTCTGATACCAATCAAAAACAACACCGCATTCAAATCGGGTTTTTTTTCGAAGTTCTTTTCTATAAACTCCACTACTTGGAGCCATTTCGATTTTATTTCTTTGTGGAGGGACATTTTTTTGGTTGTCGGTTTTCAGTTTTCAGTTTTCAGTTTTCAGCCTCGGCTCTCGGCTCTCGGCTCTCGGCTGACGGCTGACGGTTGACGGCTTTCGGCTGACCGCTGAATTCTGTTTTGCAAAACTAAACATTGCAATGCAGAACATTGGGTAGGTGTGAGTAAATTTGTTGAAGAATGAATACAGAAAGTACCTCTAGGCATGATCATTTGGAACAAAAAGATACTTTTCAGTTGTTGCAGGGTATCAATGATGAAGATCAAACCATTGCTGGACAGGTGACCAAGGCCATTCCGCAAATAGCGGCGTTGGTAGATGCCGTTTATGAGAAAATGAACCATGGAGGACGACTGTTTTATTTGGGGGCGGGAACTTCAGGGAGGCTGGGAATTGTTGATGCGTCTGAATGTCCGCCAACCTTTGGGGTAGATTTTGATCGGGTCATTGGACTGATTGCTGGCGGGGATAAAGCCATTAGAAGGGCCGTTGAGAATGCGGAAGATGATGAAAATCAAGGGTTTGAAGATTTGAAGGCATGGAATGTAAATCAGAACGATTTTGTGATTGGAATCGCTGCATCTGGTAGAACCCCATATGTAGCTGGGGCGTTGACTGCTTGTAATGAACTTGGTGCTGGAACAGGTTGCGTGGTGTGTAATGAGGGTTCAAGAGTGGCAGAAGTTGCTCAATATCCCATTGAAATTATTACAGGTCCTGAATTTGTGACGGGTTCTACGCGCATGAAGGCAGGTACTGCTACTAAAATGGCCTTGAACATGATTACTACCTCGGTGATGATTAAATTGGGACATGTGAAGGGAAATAAAATGGTAGATATGCAGTTGACCAACCATAAGTTGGTTGAAAGAGGAACGAGAATGATTGTGGAAGAAACCGGACTTTCACAGGAGGAAGCTCGAGCGTTGCTCCTGCAGATGGGAAGCGTACGCAGGGCTGTTGATGTCCACCGAAAGGAAAAAAATTAAGCGAGAATTTCCCAAGTTTTGTCTGGGAGCAATCTTACAGTGTTGATGAACTGCTCGAATGGCATGGTTTTGCCCCATTCGTAGGGCGCAATCATGGTGAGCACTTGACTTCCGTCAGTTTTCTGATAGAGGTGATAAATGCCGTGAATGATGGGTTCGAAGTTAATTTCAGCCTGGTAAATGGAGTGGGAGAGCGCGAGTCGGTCTTCGATGGCTTTTGCTTGTTTGATGAGCAGTTCGGCCTGTTTTTTAAGCATTTGAATTTGTTGCTCGGCCTGATGCTGCATAGCCTCATGGGCGTTGGCCTTGAGCAAACGTTTATCGATGGGTTCAATTTTAGGAGAACTTACCGTCAATGCATAAGGAGCAGAATGCAACTCACCCTGATAGAGGGCATCTTTCAGGAACAGTGGACGGTTGTCTTGGGTGGTGTTAGATTGAACTTCGTTGTCTTCAGACATGCTTAACTAACCATTCAAACTCTGTTTTGGTTTTTTAATAGCTCCGCAATTTGTACGGCGTTGGTTGCGGCCCCTTTTCTGAGGTTGTCTGACACTACCCATAAGTTCAATGTGTTGGGTTGAGATTCGTCCAATCGAATTCGTCCTACAAAAACTTCGTCTTGGTCATGCGCGGTGAGCGGCATGGGGTATGACAGATTCTGGGGATCGTCTTGGAGGATGATACCCGGGAAATCAGTCAATAATTGTCGGGTTTCAGAAAGCGTGGGTTGATGTTCAAATTCTGCATTAATACTTTCCGAATGTCCGCCCATGGTGGGTATTCTCACGGTGGTGGCGGTGATTTTCAAGTCAGGAAGCGACATAATTTTGCGGGTTTCGAGAATCATTTTCATTTCCTCTTTGGTGTAGCCATTTTCTTGAAAAACGTCTATGTGAGGCAGAACATTCAGGTCAATGGTATAGGGGTATACTTTGGGAGCCTCAATACCTGCTCTTTCATTCATGAGTTGTTCCACGGCTTTTTGTCCGGTACCGGTCACAGATTGATATGTGCTCACAATCACTCTTTTTAGGGAGTATTTTTGGTGAAGGGGTTTTAAGGCTACCACCATTTGGATGGTGCTGCAGTTGGGATTAGCAATGATCATTGAATCATTGAGTGCTTCGGGATTGACTTCGGGTACGACCAATGGAACGGCAGGATCCATGCGCCAAGCACTGGAATTGTCAATGACATAGCAACCAATTTCAGCAAATTTTGGTGCCCACTCCAAGGAAGTACTTCCACCTGCTGAAAAAAGAGCAATTTGAGGTTTTAAAGAAAGTGCCTGCATCATTGATACCACCGAATAAGATTTTCCGTTGAATTGAATTTGTTTACCCACGCTACTTTGCGAGGCTACTGGAATCAATTCAGTTACAGGGAAATTTCGTTCTTGCAGAACTTGCAACATTTTTGTTCCCACCAATCCGGTGGCACCAACTACGGCTACTTTCATTATTTTACGTATTGTGTGTTATTGGTATCGCTGCTGCTGGTATCGTTCATCAATTCATCAAACGCAGCGTCTTGAGTGGCTTGATCTGTGCTGTCTTGTGTGGTTTTTTGCTCTTCAGTGAATGCACCTTCGTTGTTTGTGCATGCACCCATTGAAATGATTGCCGCAATGGCAATGGCTGGGATAATGATTTTTTTCATGGTATTATTCATTTATGATATCAAAAAAGTCGTTCCAATTGCCGTAGTCTTTTTTTCCGACGGAAGTTTCCTTTTGGCAATTAATGTGTATTCCGAAGATAGGGTTTCCGTTTATAAGTTGATGAGCAGATGCTTCGTTTGGCTCAATAGAAATGAGTACTTCATCTTGAAATAAAAGGCTGCCATTTTGGTTCATCAAAAGCCAATCTTTTATTTCTGGAAAATGGGGTTTTAGAAGAGATAGCAGATCTTCATGGCATTGAATTCCATCTACAGGTATGATGTTCATCCAAGCATTGATTTTATCGATGTTTGGTTCATGAACTTCTAAGATGATTTTTGGTCCAGAGCACCAACCTATAATTTCTTGCACCTGCTGAACGGGTATTGACGTTTCACCGTCTATGGCAAATCCCATCCATTCTGCCATAGCAGCAGCGGCATAGCGAGCATCACCAAGGTCTTGAATGCTATTAAATTTTATTTTCACTTTAAATGATTCATAAAAAAGGCCACCTTTTGGCAGCCTTTTATTTTGTTTATACTAACAATTTTACAGGCTCTTCGAGGTAGTCTTTGAGGGTTTGTAGGAAAGCTGCTCCCATAGCACCGTCAACAACTCTATGGTCACAGCTTAGGGTGACCTTCATGGTTTTGACTGGTTTAATTTCACCATTCACAACACCTACACTGTCTTTCACCGTTCCAACTGCCAAGATGCAAGCATCTGGGGGATTGATGATTGCTGTGAACTCATCAATACCAAACATGCCTAGATTGCTGATGGTAAATGTATTGCCAGCCCAATCTTGAGGTTGAAGTTTCTTTTCTTTTGCTTTTGCACCGTATGCTTTTACCTCGCTAGAGATTTGGCTGAGTGATTTATGGTCTGCAAAACGCACAACAGGTACCAATAATCCATCTTCAACTGCCATAGCAACACCAATGTGAATGTGGTTATTGTAACGAATTTTAGTGCCTAACCAGCTAGAATTGATGTTGGGGTGTTTTCTAAGTGCAGAAGCTGCCGCTTTTACCACAATATCATTCATAGAAATTTTCACTGAACTGATGGCGTTCATTTGTTCGCGCGCTTTCACTGCATTATCCATGTTGATTTCAATGGTTAAATAGAAGTGAGGTGCGGTAAACTTCGACTCACCCAAACGGGCTGCGATGGTTTTGCGCATTTGCGAAACTGGAACTTCGGTATAACTTTCTTCACCCATAACAGCAGTGCTGGTTACTGCAGCGTTAGACGCAGAGGCAGCAGGTGCTTGGATGTTTTCTAAATCTCTTTTAACAATGCGACCATTTTCGCCACTACCAGCCACTGCTTTAAGGTCTATGCCTTTGTCTTCCGCAATCTTGCGTGCTAAAGGACTTGCCTTCAATCGAGAATCATCGGAGGTGGTGGTAGGAGTTGCAACTGGTACAGGAGTATTTGTTGAAGAAGTTTCAGCTACTGGAGTAGTGTTAGCTTCTGGAGTTGCACTGGCTGTTTTGGGTGCTGAACCTCCTGCTAAAAGAGCTTGGAAATCTTCACCGGCAGCACCAACAATTGCAACAGGGGCATCAATGGCAGCAGCTTCACCTTCTTGCACCATGATGTGCAAAATGGTACCCTTGGAGTATACCTCCATATCCATGGTTGCCTTATCTGTTTCAACTTCAGCGATGATGTCGCCACTTTTAACCGTATCTCCCACTTTTACTGTCCAACGAACAATAACCCCTTCGGTCATTGTGTCGCTCATTTTGGGCATGGTAATCAGTTCAGCCATATTCTATCTTATAAGAGGTGGCAAAAATAGTAATTTTTTGGGCTTAACAACCCGCATACCAATAGGGAATTCGTAAATTTGTTTGAAATTGCACCTTAAAATGTATAATCAGTATGAAACTTTCCTAAAACATGTGCTCGAAAATGGAGCAAAAAAAACCGATCGCACCGGTACTGGTACCGTCAGTGTGTTTGGTGGCCAAATCAGGTTTGATTTATCGGAAGGATTTCCTTTGATTACCACAAAAAAGGTTCATTTAAAGAGCATCATTCACGAGTTACTATGGTTCATTAAAGGTGAAACCAATATTGCTTATTTGAAAGAAAACGGTGTGAGTATTTGGGATGAATGGGCAGATGAAAATGGCGAATTGGGCCCAGTTTATGGCAAACAATGGCGTTCTTGGGAAGCCAAAGACGGCCGAACCATTGATCAAATCTCAGAGGCCATCAACATGATTAAAAACAATCCTGATTCACGCCGTATTTTGGTCAATGCATGGAATGTGGGAGAAATTGATCAAATGGCCTTGATGCCTTGTCATACCATGTTTCAATTTTATGTGGCCAACGGAAAATTAAGCTGCCAACTCTACCAAAGGAGCGCTGATTTATTCCTGGGTGTACCATTCAATATCGCAAGTTACGCGTTATTAACCTTGATGATGGCTCAGGTTTGCCATCTTCAGCCCGGTGATTTTGTACATACATTTGGTGATGCACATATATACTCCAACCACATTGAACAGGTAAATTTACAGCTATCAAGAGAACCTCGTCCTTATCCAACCATGAAAATCAATCCTACAGTAGATAATCTTTTTAATTTTGTGTATTCCGATTTTCAAGTGGAAGGCTACGATCCTCATCCTGCAATTAAAGGTGCAGTTGCGGTGTAACTTTTTTTGGGGGATACTCGTAGTTTAAGTGTTACATTCAACGTTGTCATTCATTTTTATGAAATTAAAAAATACTTTCCAGCGCTTGCTGTTGTTTTTCTTGGGATGTTTAATCGCTGCTTCCGCTCAAGCACAATCAAAATTTACAGTATCTGGATTCGTGCGCGATGCTTCATCGGGTGAACGATTTGGAGGCATTAGTATCTCGGCGGTAGAAACTATCGAAGCCTTTCCTAAATCCCTGCAAACCTTTACCAATACCTACGGATTTTACTCGTTGACGGTTGAATCCGGAAAACAACAAATGGTATTGGTTAATATGACCGGATATGAGTCAAAGGCTTTTATTTGGTCTGGAACCAAAGATACTACCGTGAATTTAGAGATTTTACCGTTGGAAGATGTAGACAAAATTGAAGCGGTAAACATTGTCAGTAAGAAAAACACGGTGGCTGACAAGGTAGAAATGAGTAAGGTTGATATTCCTGTTAATCAGATTAAAGATATTCCGGCCTTGTTGGGAGAAAAAGACGTATTGAAAGTCATTCAACTGATGCCAGGTGTTCAAAAAGGGGGCGAGGGACAAAGCGGTATTTATGTCCGCGGAGGCGGCCCAGACCAAAACTTATTAATCTTAGATGAAGCTATAGTTTACAATGCCACTCACCTGTTTGGCTTCTTTTCTGTGTTCAACGGAGATGCTCTAAAATCGGTAGAATTAGTCAAAGGCGGTTTCCCTTCGAGATATGGCGGCAGACTTTCTAGTGTGATTGACCTAACCATGAAAGAAGGTAACAACCAAAAATATTCTGGAGAGGTGGGTATTGGTATGATAGGTTCTAGATTCACTTTCGAAGGGCCCATCAAAAAGGGTAAAAGTTCATTCATGATTTCTGGCAGAAGGACCTACTTAGATGTATTGATGCAACCCTTCATTATGCTTGCCAGCAACGGCGGAAACCTCGGTTATTATTTTTATGATTTCAACGCTAAAGCCAATTATGAAATCTCAGACAAAGACAAATTGTATGTCAGTGGTTATTTTGGACAAGATAAATTCTACGCTACCATCAAAGACGGTGATTATAAGTTGATTTCTGATTTTGGATGGGGAAATAGAACTTTAACTACCCGTTGGAATCACGTTTTTAGTCCAAGGTTGTTTTCAAACGCATCCTTGATCTATAGTCATTACAAGTTGGGCATCAGCGTGGAAGACAGAAGTCCGTTTGATACCTTTAGTTTGAAATATCAAAGTTTAATCAATGATATAGGAATTAAATACGACTTTGATTGGCGCCCTGCACCAGATCATCAGGTAAGATTTGGTATCAGCAGCATCAGACATCAATTTTCACCGGGTGCAGTTGTGGTGAAAGGTGGATTTGATTTTAACATCAATAGAGCCATTAAAAATATCATTACGGTTGAGTCGGGCATTTACATCGAGGACCAATGGAAATTGGGTAAACTTCAATTGTATCCTGGGTTTAGATTGAGTCACTACCAAGTAGATCAAAAGCAATATGTTTTCCCAGAGCCTCGTTTATCAGTGGCCTATAATTTGAATCCGTCTTTGAGCTTGAAGGGGTCATATGCAAGAATGAATCAATACATTCATTTACTGAGCAACTCGGGCATTTCACTGCCCACTGATTTGTGGGTACCAGCAACAGCAAATATTGCCCCAATGAGCAGCGAACAAACTGCGGTTGGGGTTGCAAAAGATCTAAAAGGCGGGTACAGCATTACTTTGGAAGGCTATTACAAGCACATGAACAATGTGATTCAATACAAGGAAGGGGCTTCTTTCTTGTTGGGATCAGATGATTTGTTTGATATGCAAGCTCCAACTGATTCTAGGAATTGGGAAAATGCCATCACCTCAGGGCAGGGATGGAGTTACGGTACTGAGTTGTTTTTGCAAAAGAAGATTGGAAAACTTTCGGGTTGGGTTGGGTACACATTAAGTTGGACGCAACTTAAGTTTCCTGAATTGAACCAAGGGAAAGTATTTTGGGCGAAATACGATCGCCGACACGATATTTCTATTGTGGGAATCTACAAGGCTTCTAAGAGATTAACCTTTTCAGCAACGTGGGTTTATGGTACAGGAAATGCCATTACTGCCCCACAAGGTATGATTCCGGGTAACGGACACAGCATGAGTAAGTTTCCCATTATTTGGAGTCCACAGTTCCAAAATCAAGGCAATTGGCTGACCGATTATGGATCTCGAAATTCCTTCAGAATGGAGGCATACCACCGCTTAGATGTGGGTATGCAATTTCACCGCGAGAAACGACGAGGTCGCGAAACTTGGGAGCTAAGTTTCTATAACGCATACAACCGTTTTAACCCATTCTTTTATTATGGTAGCACCAGCTATAATTGGCAAACAGGAGAAGAATACTGGGGTTTGAAAAAAGTAACATTATTTCCAATTATTCCGTCACTTTCATGGTCCTTTAAATTTAGATAATCATCATTATGAAGACTTTAAGAACTATCGCATTTTTATGGGTTTTTGTCGGATTGTTAACATCTTGCGAAAGAGATGCCGAGGTTGATCCACCTAAATTTGAGCGTAAACCTGTCATTATGTGTTTAATGACACCCCAAATGCCTTATGCCGAAGTACAAGTTACATATACCAAACCATATTATGGAAAACGCAAATGGGACGATACCGCGGAAACCGTCAACGGTTGTACTGTTGTGATGACTGATTTGTCAGGCAAACTCTCTGATACGTTTTATTCAACGGGTTCTGGATTATACAGACTTGACTTCAATAGAATTGTACTTGTTCCAAAATTAACTTATGAGTTGTCTGTAATTATGCCAGACGGAAAGGTTTTCAAGGCACAATCAACGGTGCCTCCTCGAGCTGATTTTACCAAGGCAAGAATATCGTATTTCGAAATGCGCGAACCAGAGGACCAAGGGGGTATGGGTTGGGAATACACTACCATTCCTTACACGATGGAGTTTGAGTATAAGGGTTTGGATGAGCGCTTTTATGTTTCTCCTCAATTAGACGGTAACTTTTTGGATTCTGCAAAAAACAATCTCCTTTTAGAAATGTACTTCCCCGAAATCATGAAACAAGGTAATAACACTGATTTTATGTCTAAAATATTGACTCGAAGCAGTTTTTACGCCGGTTGGGGAAATGAGCCACCATTTACCTTGCAGCAATTTGAGGGGGCTATTTACACGATGGACAAAGCTTATCGCAATTACTATTTGAGCCAATTTCAATACGATGCAACGCCGTTCAATGAGCCTACTTTGTTTATGTCAAATTTCTCCGAGGGTTCTTTGGGCGTTTTTGGATGTTACGATTTTGTTCAAGGAACATTGAAATATTGATTAGTGGCCTACCTTATTGATTGAGGTGAGAATTTAGATGAGTCTCTGGTAAGCTCTCCACCAACGATCAGGCATTTCACCGTCACAAACCAATTGATAATCTTTGTATGAACAACCAATAAAAAAGGTTTGGTTGTCATAAGGGTGGGGTATTTCCATCCACCATCGATTGCTTTTGCGGCTTTTATAGAAGTTGATTTCGTGCCCAGTACTTTCTAGTTTATTCCTATAAATGAGATAATCAGCATCTTCTTTATCGGGGTGGTCATTGTACCTAGTGATGTATCCGTCTAGGAAATACCAAATCAATTGAGCAGCAAGATTGTCAGTGATTGGACACGGTGATTGGCTAAAACCGTAAAATTGTGCCGAAGATAATTTGTTAGATAGTCCAGCATAACGAGCAATTTGGCAGGCCTCTTCGGCGTAAAACCCGTTGGGATTAGGGAGTTCAACGCCGGGTGCATCAGAATATCTGATAGCGTTTAGGTCAAAAGACATTAAATGTGAACTTCTGAGCACGGGTTCAGTTTCTTCCATTTGGTTTCTGAGCATACCCAAACGGTAATTTTCGAAGTATAATTTTTCTAGTGTATTTGATGTTTCTTGGGTGATTAAGTAAGATTGGGTACCCAAAAAGTCAATATTGAATAGGTGTTTATTTTGATTGGTTGAAACAATGCGGTTCAAGTCAGAATCTTTGTCAAAATTTAATGTGGAACTGACATGTACCAATTCAATGGCATCATCGGAGTTTCTATAAGCGTTAAAATGAGCGTAAAGTTGGGGATGTGTTTCACCTAGAACCACAACGGTTATGTTGAGAGAAATCAATTCGCCAATGGCTTCGGAGATGGCAAATTCTTGCTGTTTTTTATCAAATGTTTGAACAATATTTCCTAAGTCTACAATGGGTAATTTTTCAAAACGCCAAGCAAGTGAGTATAATTGTTTGCGCACGGCATTGGCTCTTTCGCCCAGTCCAATAAGGGCTATTTTGGTTTTTTGGAGCTTAGGAAATGTTAGGTAATGGGCCTGAACATTGCCGCCGAGTAAGGCTTTTTTGCCTTTGAATGGTTGATATGTTTCTTCGGGTATAGGGGTAAAAAAAGCGTCAATCATTGATGATGCAATTTGTTGAATATTCGGCAGTAGTATTTTGAAACTAATGCACACATTACTATTTGTACATAAAAACATACTTAAAAGGCAGTAATTTTGTAAAATAATGAGTGAAGGATTTTATCAATTAAAAGTTGCGAAAGTGGTTGCAGAAACTTCAGATGCAACGACCTTTTATTTTGATGTACCTGCTGAGTTGAAAGAACAATTTTCTTACACTGCAGGACAATATTTGACGTTTGAGGCTGAAATTAACGGTGAGAAGGTGAGAAGAAGTTATTCTTTGTGTACTTATTCAGGTGTTGATAGTATGCCAGCTGTAACCGTCAAGCGCGTAGATGGAGGCAGAATGAGTAATTATTTCAACTCAGAGATTAAAGAAGGGGCTTTGATGCATGTAATGCCTCCTATGGGTAAGTTTACCGTAGTTCCAACGGCTAGTGCTTCGCGCAATTTTGTTTTGTTCGCTGGTGGAAGCGGTATCACTCCCGTTCTGGGTATTGCCAAAGCGATATTAAATGATGAACCCAATAGCAAGGTGAGTTTGGTTTACGCTAATCGCGACCCTGAATCTGTGATATTTAAAGCCTTGTTGAAGGACATGGAATCAAAATTCAGCGGCCGTTTCCAGGTGCTTTTGAGTTACGATAAGGCGCCTTTAACTTGGTTTGGATTGAAGGGACAATTGACAGAAGATAAGGTTCAGAATATTGTAAAAAGCAAAATAGGGGGTTCATTTGATCAGTACCACTATTTCATCTGCGGACCTGGACCTATGATGGAAGTTATTAAGTCTGGTTTGATGGGTATTTCAGTGCCATCAGATAGAATTAATATTGAATATTTCTCAGCTCCAACGTCCAAAACAGAACAAGTGGAAGAAACGGCAGATGCTACATTTACAGGCAAGGCTGAGGTAACAATTGAAGTTTACGGAAAAACGCATACCATTACATGCGATAAAGATACAACCATCTTGAATGCAGCGATGAAGCAGGGTATTGACCCTCCATACAGTTGCACTGTGGGTGTATGTACTACTTGCAGAGCGAAGGTAAAGGTGGGTAGCTTGCATATGTTAGAAAGAGAGGGATTGTCTGACAAAGAGATCCAAGATGGCTTTGTTTTAACCTGTCAAGCAGTACCTAGAAGTAATAAGATTGAACTAAAATACGAGTAATAGCAGTTTTATTACTCGTATTTTCCATTCTCTGTTAGGAATTCTTTTCCTGACAGCATATAAAAAAAGGGGCCCTAAAGCCCCTTTTTAAGTTTATCTTCAATTAAAGAAATTGGACATTTCATTTAATAGATTCTGAAAATCACTTGGCAATTCACTTTCTAAAAACAATTCTTCTTTGGAAGTTGGGTGAATAAAGCCAATTTCTTTAGCGTGAAGTGCCTGTCTGGGCATTAATTGCATTTGTAAGCTGATAAACCTATTGAATTTTGGTATTCCTGCTCCTTTGATTACGGTAGCCCCCCCATACATTTCATCGCTGAACAATGGGTGTCCAATTGATGAAAAATGAGCCCTGATTTGATGGGTTCTGCCAGTCTCCAAAGTGCATTCCACCAAGGTTAAATAGTGGAATCGTTGAAGGATTTTATAATGTGTGATGGCAAGTTTGCCTTCTTCGGGGGTGTCATAATGTTTCGATTTTCTTCGGTCTTTGGGGTCACGTGCAAGATAACCCTTAATGGTGCCTTCTTCTTTCTGTACATCGCCCCAAACCAATGCCCAGTACTTTCTGTGAATGCTGTGATCAAAAAACTGCTTTCCTAAGAAACTCAGCGCAAATTCATTTTTACCAATAACCAATAATCCTGAAGTGTCTTTGTCAATTCTATGCACCAGCCCTGGACGGTGATTTTCGGCTTTCACGGGTAATTGTCCAAAGTAATAAACCAAAGCATTGACCAAAGTACCTGATGGATTTCCCGCGCCTGGATGAACGACCATTCCGGCTGGCTTGTTGATGATGGCCAAATCATCATCTTCGTACACCACATCTAGGGGTATGTTTTCAGGATAAACTTCGGTATCGCGGGGTTCTTCTGGAAGTAAAATTCGAATATGGTCTTTGGGTTTAACTTTATAGTTGCTTTTGGTAGACTTTTCGTTTACCAAAACACTGCCTGCTTCAATGGCTGCTTGAATTCTAGTTCTCGACGCATGAGCAATTCTATGCATCAACCAACGGTCAATTCTCATGGGCTCTTGGCCAGGATCAACGGTAAAGGCAAAATGTTCAAAAAGGGCTTCGGGATCTTCGGAATCTGTAATATGCTGGTTATTCATGAATGTGATTAAATATGGAAATGGAGTTTGCCTAATTGCAGCCCGGCCCATCCGGCTTGGTTTACAATGGTATATTTCCCCTTTTTGTTTTTGATGGATATGGGTTTTTCTAAAAATGTGTGTGTGTGTCCACCCAAAATGGCATCTATGCCGTAAGTATTTTGTGCTAATTTAAGGTCATCAATTTTATCTGATTCATATTTATATCCCAAGTGAGACAATACAATCACAATGTCACAACTTTGATTTAGTCTAAGTTCATTGACGGTTCTTTGGAGAGGTTCAATGGGGTCTTGGTAAATAATACCTTCGTACGATTTTTGGGGAAGTAGATCGTGAAAATCAATGGCAACGCCAGTAATGCCGACCTTGATTTTGCCCGATTGAATGATTTTATAAGGTTTTATGATCTCCTGAAAACCTTTGTGATTGATTTGGTAGTTGCATAAAACAGTGGGAGTTTCATATTTTTTTCGCAACTCACACAGATGATCAATGCCAAGATCAAAGTCATGATTTCCTATAGTTGTAGCTTGATAATTGACGTTTTTCATCCATTCAAGCTCTGGGTGTCCTTTAAAAACATTGAAGTAAGCGGTGCCTTGCCAAACATCGCCACTGTCTAGTAATATTACATTTTTATATTGTTTTCTGAATTGATCAATCAGCGTTTTTAACTGAGAAATTCCACCTTTATTTCCCCATGTTTTGTGGGTGCTGGGGAAGGGTTCAAATCGACTGTGAAAATCATTGGTATGTAAAATGACCAATTCTTCTTTGTTCCAAATTCCCGATGCTTCCAGTTCATTTGCACTAAACACACTGCCAGCAACCAACGTGGATGATAGTTGAATGAATTTTTTCCTGTTCATTGGTTTTCTGTAAAAATAAAACGGTCTTCGTTTCTGGGGTTGATGTCGCCAGTCTCTTCAAATTCACGAGAAAAACCGTTGATGAGGGCTTCTCTCACCAAGATTCCTGTTTGAATTTTTTTCTGGGGATATTTTAGCGCGGTAAATCCGTCTCCTCCTTGTTGCATGAAGTCATTGGTTGCCACCCAGTAATTCCTTCGGCTATCGAATGCATTTCCATTGATTGTTGCTTTTAACCAACGGTCTTCTCCCAAGGTTATTTGGGCATTGGCCATGGGACAACCACCTTTTTGGGCGATCTGATTCAAAAGTGTATCCATTTGTTGGCCGTTCAATTGAACTAAGACTATTTCGTTGTCAAAAGGTGAAAGTTCATAAATTTGGCCGAGGGTAATATTTCCAGCAAACAATGATACCCTGAATCCCCCGTAATTGGATATAGTAAAATCTACTTTCGTTAAAGGGTTGTTTGATGTCCATAATTGTGCTGCTTGGTGCATGAAATCAGCACAAACCCTGGCAATGTTTGCTTCTTGAGATCGACTTTGATCTATTTTCCCTTTGTACCTAATATTTAGCAAATCATTGCTGGTTTTTGAAATGACTTTACTCATTTTAAGTTCAACAGAATCTTTGAAGGGCTTAAGCCAAAAAACGATAGCAGAATCAGGCAGGGTATTTTCACTTACCGCCATATTTGCTGATGTCTCAGATATATATTTTGGCTGTGAACATCCCCAGAAAAAGATGAAAAAAACGATGAAAATGGGTGAATTTCGAATGAGCATGGGGTTAAATTTGGTTAACCTGCTGTAAAATAAGTTCATTTTGTTTGAGGTGCGGATATTTTTTGGGAAATTTGTAGATAATTATGAGAAAATTAATCTTGTTTTCCGCAATTTCTGTGCTGCAACTTTTTAATGCAGATTTGAAAGCCCAAGGAGTTGTTCCTTGCCAAGAGTTGTTTATGAGTGAATACATTGAGGGCTCAAGAAACAATAAGGCCATCGAAATCTACAATCCAACCAATCAAGCCATTGATTTATCACAATACCGTTTAACCCGTTGGCAAAATGGTTCAGCTACTTGGGATAAGCAATACAGCGATGTTTTGTCAGGCACTATTCAACCTCACGATGTAATAGTATTGGTTCTTGATAGAAGAGACACCACTCAAACTGGTCAAGATACTCCTGTTGTAGAAGAATTAAGATTGAAGGCTGATTTGTTTTTAAGCAAAGATTATAATACCTCATATTCGATGTCTTTCAATGGCGATGACGCTATGTCATTAGATAAGTACAATGAACAATACAGTACTTGGTTGTTGGTAGACATCATGGGTAAAATTGGTGAAAGACCCCCATCAGTTGGTTGGAGCGATTCATTTCCATACAATAAGGGACTAGGGACTTGGTATACTGAAAACAGAACATTGATTAGAAAATATCAAGTGTTGACTGGTTGTGACACAATAGCACCTATTAAAAGAGGATTGACCGCGACTGCTCCTCAAGCTTGGAATCCTCAATATTTTAACCCAGCTGCAGAATGGGATATTCACCCACGCGACATGTTTGATTCCTTGGGTGTGCATGAATCAGGTTGTAAAACCTTGAGTGCCGAAAAGATTTCAATCGTTCCTGCTGTAAAACTTTATCCAAACCCCGTTGATGGGCAGATTTACCTTGAAACTACGGTAGCCGTTGAACGTTTTGAGGTGTTAAACGCCTTTGGACAAGTTATTTCTGAAGGTTCATTTAACGGAGCAATTGATGCAAAAGGGTTGATCTCTGGAATGTATTTTTTGAATTTGACGTTGAAAGACGGTCAAATGAAACAAGAAAGATTCATTAAAAATTAATAGTTAATGCTTTTCAAAAGGCTTCTTCTCGCTTCAATCGGTTTTGTAGGATTTTCAACTATTCAGGCTCAATCGGTAATAAAAGGCCGAGTAGTAGACGAATTATCGGGTGAACTTCTGGAAGGGGCCATTGTTAAGGCAAAGTCAGTCAGTGCACAAGTTTCTAAAAATGGCACTTACTCACTGAGTTTACCAATGGGTGAGTATCAGATTGTGGCTTCTTTGGAAGGTTACAATCCAGACACCATCTATATCCAAGCCGATAGAAATTTAATTACCGATGTGAATTTTGCATTGGAAAATTTGAGTGCTAGTATACAAGCTGTTCAGATTGTGGCTTCGGTTGCTAAAGATCGCAAAACACCCATAGCTTATAGTAACTTAAGTGGCAAAGAAATCAGCGAACGCCTAGGTAGCGCTGATATGCCTATGTTGTTAAATAATACGCCAGGTGTATATGCAACGCAGCAGGGTGGTGGATCAGGAGATGCTCGTATTACCATTCGTGGATTTAGTCAAAGGAACATAGCCGTAATGATAGACGGTATTCCGGTGAACGATATGGAAAACGGTTGGGTTTATTGGAGTAACTGGTTTGGACTTAGTGGAGTAACGGCTTTGACTCAGGTTCAACGCGGATTGGGAAGTAGCAGAATTGCGAATCCCGCAGTGGGCGGAACCATGAATATCATTACAAAAGGCATCACAAGAAATGCTTCGATAGCAGCTAACGTTGAGGTAGGAGATTCAAGATATCAAAAATTCAGTTTAGATTATAGCAGTGGTAGATTGAAAGGCGATTGGGGTATGGTGGTTTCATTAACAAAGCGAACCTCAACTGGATATGTGGATGGCTTATTCGATGATATGTATGCCTATTTCTTCAAAGTAGAAAAAGAATGGGGCAAGAAACATTCTTTATCATTTACAGCGATAGGTGCACCACAGTCACACGGTCAACGCTCATTCAAAGCTAGGTTGAGTTTGTACGATGACGGTTTGGCTAGGCAATTGGGAATGGATACCGCTTTTGCTGGAATGCCCGTGAATCAAGGCAGAAAGTATAATCAACATTGGGGAAACCTAGATACTGGGGTTACTCTTAATCAGAATAACGGTCAGTTGGAATATTCTGGCAATCAATTCAGAGTGAATGAACGCGTTAATCAGTTTCATAAGCCTCAGATTTATTTAAAATACGATTACAAGCCCAACGCCAAATGGTTTTCGAATACCATCGTGTACATGTCACAAGGCAACGGAGGTGGAACAGCTGGAGAACGCATCAAACAGACTCCTAATCCATACGGTCAATACAACTTTCAGTCTGTTTACGAGCAAAATGTTGATTTAGGTTTTACCTCGGCGTATGATCCCAAATATTCAAATGATTTGAGGAAATCATCGGGTATTTTATTGAGAGGGGTAAACAATCACCGTTGGTTTGGCTTACTCAATACCACTCAATATAAAATTACCAAACGTACCAACTTGACAGGTGGTATTGATTTAAGAACATACAGAGCTCAGCACTACAGAGAGGTTTATGATTTAATTGGTGGAGACTATTTCATCCCCGATGCGAATGAAATGAATCCAAACTATACAAAAGACCATTTATACAAAAAAGGTGATATTTTCAATTATCACAACGATGGTTTGGTGCGTTGGGCGGGTGCTTATTTAGAAGCTGAATATACCAAGAATCAATTGTCGGCATTTTTCAACGTTAGTGGAAGTCAAACCGCTTACCAGCGAGTTGATTATTTCAAAAAAGATTCTTCCGGAAATGCTCAAAAAACTCCATGGGTTAACTTCTCTGGTTATACCCTAAAGACGGGTGCAAACTATAACTTTACCCGTAAATTCAATACGTTTGTAAATTTGGGTTATTTGAATAGACCCACTCGATTTAACAACGTGTTTGACAATAGAAATACCCAAATTCAAGACGCTAAAAACGAAATAGTTTACGCTTTAGAAGGCGGTTCAGGATATAAGAACAAGCGTATAGCACTAAATTTAAACGCTTATTATACCCTTTGGGAAAATAGACCCGTTGATTTTCAACCCACCTTCAGAGATGCTGATGACAATCCGTTGACTTATAACATCAACGGACTTAAAGCTCGACATATGGGTGCTGAATTGCAGGCTGCAATTAAAGCCGGTGACGGAATTACATTGGAGTTTTCATTGGCAGCTGGCGATTGGATCTGGAGATCTGGAAGCAATGCTACGGTTAGAAACGATGCGGGAGATTCAATAGGTCAGTTTAGTTTTGATGCAGCAGGTGTTCATGTGGGTGATGCTGCTCAAAATCAAGTTGCTGGTTTGATTCGTTGGGAGCCTACCTATTTGAAAGGGGCTTTCTTTTCGCTTCAATACGTGTACTTTGGAAAGCATTTTGCGGATTTTGAACCTATTGCGTTGCGTGGAGATATGGCCGGTAAAGAATCATTTAAGATTCCAAATTATTGGTACATGAATTTCAATGGAGGCTATGCCTTTGATTTGAAAAACAGTGTGAAAGTTCGTCTGTATTTCAACATCTCCAACATGACAAACAATTTGTACATCAGCGATGCCCAACACAGAAGCACTGCTGGTGATATTGGTGATCCTTCGGCCGCTAGAAATGTTTTTAATCCCCGTAATTTAGAAGTTTTTGTATCTCAAGGCTTGAGGTACACTACGGGTATTCGGGTGTCGTTTTAATTTAGAAAAATATGAAAAAAAATATATTTATTGCTTTGTTAGGGTACTTCACCCTGAATGTGAATGCACAAGGCACTTTGCCCATGAAATGGGACTTTGATGCAGCTACTACTCCAACAGGATTTTCTGCTGATTTAGGTCCTGCAGGTGGGAAAACAGTTTACACCAGTTCCAATTTGGTTTTTAGCACGCCTAATGCTTGCAGATTGGATTATTCAGGAGAGTATATAATGGCTCATTGGTCAGGAAAGGCTGATACCATTTCGTTTTATTTTGCTGGTACCAATAATCCTCCTTCTTATCCAGGGTGGAAGGGTACTCTGACTTGTGATGAAAGTACTGATGGAACTAATTGGACCAATATCAAGGAATATATTGATAACGTTGAAAATAACTCTACCAAGCACATGGTAAGAGTTAGCTCAAAAGCTAGATATTTTAGAATATTTTACAAGTCTAAAGCTTCAAATTATAATTTAGCGGTAGATCACTTTGAAGTATTTCCTGCTCCTGCGGGGATAACACCTGAAATCAAAGTTTCTTACAGCGGTCAGCTTCAAATTGATGGTGGTAAAGTTCAAACTGGAAACGATACCTTGATCACATTGAATATTGCAAACAACAGTAAAATGGAAGATTTGGTGATTTCTGATCTGAAACTTTCAGGAGCTCAAGCTTCTAGTTTTGAGTTGCAAAGTGCAGCACCCATTACCATTAAGCCATTAGAGTCAACCACTATTTTGGTACATTTAACTGCTACAAGCGCTGGCACACATGAAGCTACAATTCATATGGCTTCTAATGACCCAGACATTGATACTTTTGATTTAACCGTACAAACAATTAAGGGTAAAACGGCAACAGAACCTTTGAACGGGGTTTCTAACTTATCAGTTGATGCAAAAGCTTTCAGAATAGCAGCAAGTTTTGATAAGAGCGATGCTGAACAATATTTGGTGATGGTCACCAAAGAAGGTACTCCCTCAAGTTCACCTGCGGATGGACAATTTTACGATGTAGGGTCTTATTTGGGTAACTCCAGAATTGTATCAAATAACGGAGATAATTCGAATATTGACATTGACAATATAGTAGCGAATACTGAATATACCATTACTGTTTATGGGTATAATGGATATGGTTCTTTCACAAACTACAACCAAAGCAAATTGGTTTCTTCAAAAGTAACTACTCCTGGATTGCAGGTTGCTAATTACTATGATGGTATTGACCCGAAAGCTTCCAGCTTCTTGAGTGATTTGCAAACCCTCTTAAAGAATCACAGACAAGTTTTTTACAGCAATTATTCCTCTACTGTAGTTGATAATTTTGAAGCTCGTGATACTACCAATGGTAACCGAGTAGTAGATTGTTTTTATACGGGTTACAATTACGTGTATACCCCACCATTCTCTCATGCCGTTATGTCAAGAGAACACTGTTATCCTTTCAGTTATATGGGTACTGCAAATCAAGATGGTCCGCATTACAGCGACCTTCACGTCTTGAGAACGGTTCATCAAACGGAAGCAAATGCGGTTAGATCTAACTACCCTTTAAATAACTTGAAAGAAGTAAGATCTACGTTTGTTGCAGGTAAATACGGCAAAGACAGTGCAGGTAATTTTGCTTACGAACCCCGTGACTTCGCGAAAGGGTCTGCAGCACGCGCCAATTTATACGAGTGCGTGACTTACCATTCTACGTCAACACCTTTTACTCTGCCAACCAGTAATCAGTTCATTTATGAAATACAAGACGAATTTGTTTTGAAGCGTTGGAATACACAATATCCTCCAACAAAATGGGAAATTGCCCGTCAAGAATATATTGCTCAAGCATCTGTTCAAGGAAATAGAAATCCGTTTGTAGATTATCCAGAATGGGCTTGTTACGTGAAGTTTTCGGATATGTCGCATGTGCCAACGGGTGATTTATGTCAACCCGCAAAACAATCAAAGGTGTTAACTCCAGAGGTAACCATAAATGTGTATCCAAATCCTGTGGTGGACCAATTTCAAGTTGATTTAAAAGGTTTTAACGGCAAGAATGTTGACGTTTATGTGATTGATTATTTCGAGCGCACCGTGTACCAAAACAATACTACCGCAACAAATATATCCATTGATGGCAAAGGTTGGACTGCAGGAAATTATTTGTTGTTGATCCGTTCGAAGGATGGTTCAACGGCTGCAGTTAATTTGGTAAAACCCTAAAGCCTTAGGCTTGATACATGCTTAAGTTGAATTTTACCTCTCCAGAATTCATTCAATCGATGGATTTATGGTTGGCTGAGGATGTGGGAGCGGGCGATTTTTCATCTTTAGGAAGCATAGAAGCGGATGCCGTTGGAACCTCGCAGCTTATTCTGAAGGAGAATGGTGTTGTTGCCGGACTTGAATGGGCCGAAGTATTTTTGAATAGAGTAGATTCAAACATTCAATTTGATTTGCTTTCGAGGGATGGAGAACTCTTGGAAAAAGGAAGCATTTTGGCTACGGCCGAAGGCAATGTTCGTTCTTTGCTCAAGGCTGAGAGGTTGATGTTGAACGTACTTCAACGATTGTCTGGTGTTGCCACACAAACCCGCGATTTGGTGGAATTTGTGAAAGATACGGGCGTTACTTTGTTAGATACTCGTAAAACCACTCCTGGATTGAGGATGTTGGAGAAATGGGCAGTTTCTTTGGGCGGGGCTCAAAATCACAGAATAGGCCTTTACGATATGGTTATGTTGAAAGACAACCACGTCGATTCTGCCGGTGGCATTACGGCTGCAGTGGAAAAGACTCGTAAATTTCTTTCAGAGCAGAAGTTAGACTTGAAAATTGAGGTTGAAACCCGAAATTTAGACGAAGTAAACGAAGCTTTGGTCAATAAAGTAGATAGAATTATGTTCGACAATTTCAGCATCGAACTTTGTAAGGAAGCAGTGAAATTGGTTGATAAAAGAGCTGAAACCGAAGCGTCTGGTGGAATTACCAGAGATTCAATCAGAGATTATGCACTTACGGGTGTTCAATTTATCAGTGTGGGCGCTTTGACACATACCGTCAAATCTTTAGACATTAGTTTCAAGACCAAAATAAAGGCACGTAATTTGTAGTTAAGTAGTAGTATGAAAAAGTATAGTTTCATTGCAGGCGTTGTAGTATTGGCGGTTGCAATTTTGGCTTGTTCAAATTCGAGCAGCAAGCAGACAAATGATGATTCAACAGTGGCCGATGTGCAAACATCAACAGAGGCTTTAGCTGTTAATACGTCCCTCGAAAACACAAGCACAACAGATGAACCCGTAAGCACTGAATTGAAGTGGTACGGTTTTGAGGAAGGTTACGCGAAATCGGTGAAAGAAGGTAAAATTCTTCTGGTTGATGCCTATACTGATTGGTGTGGATGGTGCAAGGTGATGGATAAGAAAACGTATACAGATCCAGGGGTAATCAAAGAGTTGAATACCTATTTTGTGTGTGTGAAATTCAATCCAGAAATTGCGAAAGAATTTGCATTTGCAAATAGGAAAATGCAAGCTCCTGAGTTGTTGCAATATTTGGGTAACGGGCAAGTTACTGGCTTTCCGGCAACCATTTTTTGGCCAAATGTGGGCAAAGATGAGGCGAGATATGTTCAGCCTGGATTTTTACCTCCGGCAGACTTTTTGCAGCTTTTGGGATTGGCTAAAGAAAAGAAATCCTAACATCTGTGGCGAGAAGACAGAAATTAGCCAAGTTCATAGAGAAGTTGGAGATTACCTCGGCAGGTGCCGAAGGTCATAGTATTGGGCGGGTAGATAATCAGGTAGTTTTTGTGAAATACGCGGCGCCTGGCGATGTGGTAGACGTGCGTGTAGTGCAAAAGAAAAAGAAGTTCATGGAAGGGCAAATAGTGCGTTTTCATGAAAAATCTACAGCTCGAATTGAACCGTTTTGCGAGTATTTTACTCTTTGCGGTGGCTGTAAATGGCAGCATTTATCTTATCAAGATCAATTGGCGTTTAAGCAGCAACAAGTCATAGATTCTATGCAGAGATTGGGTGGAATTGAAGAATTTCAAGTAATGCCCATCGCCGGTTGTGAGCAAACACAAGGTTATAGAAATAAATTGGAGTTGACCTTCAGTGAGAAATCATGGGTGGCTCATTTTGACAAAGAAAATCCTACCGAAAAGCCGCCTGCATTGGGATTCCATATTCCTGGGCAGTTTAGCAAGATTTTGGACATTGAAAAGTGTCATTTGATGCCTGATTTCGTAAATCAGATTCAACGTTCATTGAAAGAATTTTGCGTGAAACAGGGATATTCCTTCCACGATATCCAACTGCACGAGGGCCTCATGCGAACCGCTATGTTCAGATGCAACAGCAAGAATGAATGGATGGTATTGGTGTCGTTTTATTACAGAGACGAGGAGGCTATATCTGCAGTGATGAATCATTTGAAGTCGACTTTCATGGATTCACAACAGGGCGATAATAAAGTGGTTTCTTTGGTCTACGTGGTGAATACGAAGATGAATGATTCGCTCCAAGGTACTGAGGTTGATTATTTTGCCGGAGATGCCTATTTGACGGAGACGTTGGGAGATAAAAAGTATAAGATACAGCCCTTGAGTTTTTTTCAAACCAATAGTGCACAAGCCAAGGTCTTATATGATATTACCCGTGATTTTGCTGGTTTAACCGGCACGGAATTGGTGTATGATTTATACACAGGTACAGGAAGTATTGCGCTTTATGTGTCAGACAAAGCCAAGAAAGTGGTGGGAATTGAATACGTTGAAGCCGCTATTGAAGATGCCAAGGTGAATTCTCAGTGGAATTCTGTAGAAAATTGTGAGTTTTTTGCGGGGGACATGAAAGACATCTTGACCTCTGAATTTATTGCTCACCATGGCAAACCCGATGTCATTATCACAGATCCTCCACGTGAAGGAATGCACCCCGATGTAGTCAATAGAATTTTGGAATCAGAGCCTAACAGAATTGTTTATGTGAGTTGCAACCCAGCAACACAGGCTCGTGATGCAAAGTTGTTATCAGAAAAATACAGGTTGGTTAAGATTCAACCGGTGGATATGTTTCCACATACCCACCATGTTGAGAATGTAGCGCTATTTGAGCGCTTGTAATATTGTTTAGCTAAATGCTTGTGACACGATGTCGGCTTGTTCGGCATCGTGTACTTTTTTGAATCCTGTTGATGGACTAGCACTGCTTTTTCTGCCTACGTATTTCAGGCTCACAGGGAAGTCATATCGGTGTAAATGCAACCATGCCCCTTGGTTTTTAGGTTCTTCTTGAACCCACAAGTATTCTGCATCTTTGTATTTACTGAAGATTCCTTCCAATTGCCATTCTGGTAAAGGATACAGTTGCTCAATTCTAACAATAGCGACGTCTTCGTGTTTGTTGGTTTCTTTTTCGGCGAGCAAGTCGTAGTAGATTTTACCAGAACATAAAAGAACCTTACGAACCTTTTTGCCTACATTTTGGTCATCTATCAATTCTTGGAATTGACCTTCGCTTAAGTCGGTTAAAGGGCTTACACATTTTGGGTGTCTCAACAATGACTTTGGTGTCATGATGATCAACGGCATGGTGAAGTCGCGTTTCAATTGTCTTCTCAAGGCATGGAATAAGTTTGCAGGAGTAGTGCAATTCAACACTTGCATGTTGGTTCCGGCACAAAGTTGCAAATATCTTTCAGGACGTGCACTGCTGTGCTCGGGTCCTTGTCCTTCGTAACCGTGTGGCAATAACATGGTAAGTCCTGAGAATTTGCTCCATTTTGCTTCGGCCGATGCAATGAACTGATCAATCATGATTTGAGCACCGTTTGAGAAGTCTCCAAATTGAGCTTCCCAAAGTGTCAATCCATTAGGTGTGGAGGTACTATAACCGTACTCAAAACCAAGCGCTGCATATTCACTCAATAAGGAGTTATAAATGGACAGTTTGGCTTGATTTTCGGAGATGTTATTTACGGGAATGTATTCTTGTTCGCCCACCTCTTGTTTAACAACGGCATGACGGTGAGAGAAAGTTCCTCGTTCTACGTCTTGTCCAACCAAACGAACAGGATGACCTTCTTCCAACAAAGTTGCGTAAGCCAAAAGTTCACCCATGGCCCAATCAATGGTACCCGTTTCAATCATTTTTTTACGGTCAGCAAACAACGATTGAACTTTCTTGATGGGTAGGTTATTTTCTGGTATTTGGGTGATTTTATCGCCAATGGATTTGATTTTATCTAGCGATACTTTGGTGTTTGCGGGGATTTGAATTTCTTTAGGACCTGAGTGTTTCCAGCCTTCCCAAGTGTTTTTCACTGCTGAAGGGGTAGGTTTGAATTCACCTTTTGCTTCTTCGAATTTCTCTTGTAAAAGTGCTTGGAATTGGGTTTCCATTTCGCGTGCCAATTCAGCATCAATTTCACCTCTTTGCAATAATTGTTGCTTATAAATTTCTCTAGGATTAGGGTGCTTATCGATGAGTTTATACATTTCAGGCTGAGTGAAACGGGGTTCATCGCCCTCATTATGTCCGTATTTTCTATAACCCAATAAGTCTATGAAAACGTCTGAATTGAATTCATGTCTGTAGGCCATGGCTAACTTAACGGCATGCACTACTGCTTCTAAATCATCTGCATTTACATGGAGAACAGGGCACAACGTCACTTTTGCAACATCTGTACAATAGGTAGATGTTCTTGCATCAAGGTAATTGGTGGTAAAACCAATTTGGTTGTTGGTCACAACGTGCATGGTTCCGCCCACATAGTAGCCTTCAAGTCCGCTCATTTGCACCACTTCGTACATGATTCCTTGTCCGGCAATGGCCGCGTCTCCGTGAATCAGTATGGGGCAAATTTTGTCAACGTTGCTGTTGTATTTGCTATCAAGTTTAGCTCTAACTAAACCTTTTACAACAGGATTAACGGCTTCTAAGTGTGAAGGGTTATCGGCCAATCTAAGGTGCACTTTTTTACCGGCTGCGGTGTCAACATCAACGCTGTAGCCCAAGTGGTATTTTACATCGCCTTCGAAATCATCGAAGTCGCCACCTTGAAATACTTTTCCTTCAAATTCAGAGAAAATTTGAGAATATGTTTTATTGAAGATGTTGGCTAGTACATTTAAACGACCACGGTGTGCCATTCCTATAACAAATTCATCTACTCCTAAACCTGAACCGTACTGAATTACTGCATCTAGGGCAGGAATTAGGGCTTCAAGACCTTCTAAAGAAAAACGCTTTTGGCCAATGTATTTTTTGTGCAGGAAGTTCTCGAAAACGGTGGCTTGATTGATTTTATTCAAAAAGTGACGTTTTTCATCAGTGGTCAAATTAGGAATGTTTTGAGTTTGTTCAAAACGTTCTTGTAACCAACCTCTGCGCTTCGGGTCACGGATGTAAGAGAATTCGCAACCTATACTACTGCAATAGGTTTTTTGGAGTTTAGCAATGATGTCTTTTAGTTTTGCAGGACCCAAACCTATTTCAATGCCTGCATTGAATGATTTTTCTAAATCAGACTGTTCTAATCCGAAGTTTTCTAAATCTAAGGTTGGGGTATGATTTCTTCTTTGACGAATGGGGTTGGTTTGACTGAATAAATGTCCGCGTTGACGGTAACCATGTATTAAGTTCAATACTTGAATTTCTTTGACAGCATCTTCACTAACTACTTCGCCCGACTCATATTTTTGGGCTCCAAGGTCAAATCCTTCAAAAAACTTTCGCCATCCAAAATCTACGCTTTCTTTGTCACTTTGGTACTGTTGGTACATGGACTCAATTGCAGCGGGGTCGGCATTCTGTAGGTAAGAGGTGTTATGCTGGCTCATAAATTCTTGCGAATTTACCAAAAAAAGAGCCAAGAATCTATTATAAGTAGCGGTAAACTATGGTAAAAACGACGATTGCAAACAAAAATGCGTCGTAACGATCTAAAACGCCCCCATGTCCGGGTATGACATTTCCACTATCTTTCACGTTAGACTTTCGTTTAAGGGAGCTTTCGAAAAGGTCACCGAGGGTGCCAAAAACAGAAACTAGAATACCTGCAATGATGGCTTTTGAAGAGTCATGTAGCAGATGGCAGTTTCCGGCGGAAACAAATCCACCAGAATGTGCCAACATGTATTTTTGAATCAGAAATGCGGTGGCCCCTGTAAGAAGTGTTCCCCCTATAAATCCTTCCCAAGTTTTTCCTGGAGATATGGTAGGAGCGAGTTTATTTCTTCCTAATAGTTTCCCTGCAACATAGGCCCAAGAATCGGAAGACCAAACCAAAACCATGACGGTTGTAGGTATCAAAAAGTTGAAAAATTGATCTGAGTTTTGAATGCCAAAGTTTAGGTTACAATAGGGTAAAGTCAGTAACAAAGAAAGCGGTAGAGTAAGATAAAGTTGTGCTCCAAATAAGCTAAGTGCTGATCTGTGATGATTTTTGGCTAAATAAACGGAGTATAGGAAAATGATTGCTGAAGGTAGAATTGCGAAGGTATATTCACCAAAATGAACCAATAGCAGTGTAATTAAAGTATTTAATGAAGATACTTGCCATCCCCAATTAAAACGCATTTTACGAAGTTTGAACCATTCGTAGTTGCCTCCAATTGCCACTAAAATGGAAAATACAAGAAGTCCCCAACTTCCTAAATAAAATAAAGTGATGGTAGCAGCGATGAGTCCAATACCGCTGATGATTCTGGTCCAGAAGTTACTCATGATTTTCTAGATAATTGATAAACAGACAGACCCATTAAAAGCGAAGCGGGTATGGCAAGTGTTGCACTCGCAAGCAGTTGATCAACGTTGTACTTGATACCGCTGTGTTCAAATTCTCTCAGGATAAGAAAATAAAGGAAAACGGTTGTTGCATTGAAGACGAAATGAGAAATGGAGCTGTACCAAACCGAAGTATTTCTGTAGGTAATGAAACCGAAAAGGGCACCAATTAGAGCAATTCCGGCAAATTCGTACAATGAAAGGTGCATCAAGGAAAAGAAAACGGCCTGGAATATTATTGCTGTTGCAGGTTTAGCATATTGACTCAAGGCAATATTTAGTACGATGCCTCTGAAAAGATATTCTTCTAAAATAGCGGGTAAAAAAGCGGCTAAGAAGATGCAAAATAGAAGCTCATCCCAACGTTGCATTTCGAGCATGTTTTCAAAAAGCATTTCTCTGCTGGAAGTTAAACTATCGGCCATGATTTTAACAGAATCTGGCAATGGCAAATGGTGACTTATTTTAGTTAAAACTGCTACTACTGGCAATGCGGAAAGTGCAAGAAGAATGGCCCAAAGTATTTTCGAAAATTGCAAACGCTTTGAATATCCCCCGAAAAAAGAAAATCCCACCCTGTTGGCACCGGTGAAAATCAGAGCTGGAATTCCCATGTAAATCACAAATTGTATGAGGTTTGAAAAACGACCAATATTGATGCCCAAAGCTGAGCCATCGGGGGCATTCATTAAGTATTTAACTTCTTCAATATCAATACTAAAAGCGGCTGAAAGTGCATAAATTGAGATGAAATATCCCACCAATTGGAACGCTAAAATCAGGATGAGCAAAAGTGCTAGTCCCCAGAGGTTCATCAGGGGCTTTTGAGAATCGTTGTGTGAAATGGCGTTCATCTGTTGTAAATTCGCTGTTTAAATTGCACTGCAAAAGTGGTAAAAATTGGTGATATCTCGTTGGGGGAATTTCCCTTGTTGTTGGCTCCGATGGAAGACGTGAGCGATCCGCCGTTCCGTTACGTATGTAAACAGCACGGTGCAGACCTTATGTACACTGAGTTTATCAGTTCTGAGGGACTGATTCGCGATGCAGCCAAGAGTACACAAAAATTAGATATTTTTGAATACGAAAGACCTGTAGGAATTCAAATTTTTGGTTCAGAAATTGACTCAATGGTTGAAGCTACAAAAATTGCATCTAGTGTGAATCCCGATTTAATTGACATCAATTATGGTTGTCCCGTGAAAAAGGTGGTTTGCAAAGGGGGCGGTGCGGCCATTTTGACAAATCCCAAGAAAATGGTTGCCATGACCAAGGCCATTGTAGAGGCAACGCATCTGCCAGTAACGGTTAAAACCAGATTGGGTTGGGATGATCAAACCAAGAATATTGTGGAGGTAGCTGAACGGTTGCAAGATGTGGGAATCAAAGCATTAAGTATACATGGTAGAACCAGAGTTCAATTATACAAAGGAGATGCAGATTGGACCTTGATAGGTGAGGTGAAAAACAACCCTCGAATGAATATTCCTATTTTTGGAAATGGCGACATTGATACTCCTGAAAAAGCATTAGAATATAAAAACAGATACGGTGTTGATGGCGTTATGATTGGAAGGGCGAGTATTGGAAATCCTTGGGTTTTTAGAGAAATAAAACATTTTGTAAAAACGGGTCAACACATGGCTGGGCCAACGTTGTTTGAACGTTTGGAAGCTTGTAAAACCCATTTAGACAAATCATTGGAATGGAAAGGGCCTATTGTTGGCCTTGTAGAAATGCGCAGACACTACGCCAATTATTTTAAAGGAATACCTCATTTTAAAGAATATAGAATGCGTTTGGTTTCATGTACAGATGTGATTGAGATACAACATATTTTTAATGAGTTGGAGTTATTGTTTAATTCTCCTACTTTTGAGGCAGTTACTGAGATATGAAAAAAATTATACTAAGTTTTGTAGCGGCATTTAGTTTATTGTCGCTTAACGCCCAGGTTACAGGTTATCATATGGTTCCCTGCACTGGTGCTGGAAATCCCGGGGGATTAAACGCCGATCCTGAATTCCCTCCAGGGGGTGGTGGAGCTACAGGTTGGACCACCGTAATGACGGGTCCTCAAACCAATGCTTGGTCTGCCAATCAAAACATCCCATTTACCTTTTATTTTAATGGTGAAGCGGTAACTCAATACAAAATTTCAAGCACAGGTGTTGTTACATTTGATGTAGGCTCATCAGTTGCTGCTCCAAGTGCAGCGGCATCTTCATTGCCAAGCGCTTCAATTCCAGATAAATCTGTGATGGTTTGGGGAGCTGAAGCAAAGACTTCGAGTGATTACATTTTAACCAAAACATTTGGTACTGCTGGAAAACGTCAACATTACATTCATTTTGCTTCTTGCACTGAAGCAAATATTCAAAGTGGTTGGGTTTATTTCAGTATTGTTTTAGAAGAAGGTACCAACAACATCTATTTGGTGGATCAACGTTGGTTCTGTTCAACGGGTAGCGCTCAATGTACTGGAACTACTAAATTAACCATTGGTTATCAGGTTGATGCTACAACTGGTAGTGGAATGGCAAACTATGAAATGAAGTCAGGAAATGATGCCGCTACGGTAGATAATATCTATTACACCATCGCTCCTGGTTCATTGGCAGACAACAATGCTGATGCAGTAAGCTTGGCTTTAGATGAATATATGTTGATCAGCGGAGCGCCTTTTTCATTGAATTTCGACTTGAAGAACTTGGGTGGTAAGGCAATCACTTCGTTAAAATTAGGTTACACCGTTGATGGTGGTACTGAAGTTGTAGAAGATTTCGGAAGTTTAAATATTGCATCTTGTGCTACTAAAACCATGACTTTCAACACTAAATGGAATCCTGCTAATTTAGGAAAATACACTGTAGTTGCTCGTATTATTGAGGTAAACGGTTCATCAGATGCTTTAGGTACAAACAGTATTTCTAAGACGGTAACAGTTGTTGATAAAGTGGCTCAGCGCAAAATTTTGCATGAAGTATTTACCTCATCAACCTGTGGTCCATGTACTGCTGGTAATATCAATTTCAACAACGTGATTAGTGGTAAGTCAAAGCATTCAACCATTAAATATCAAGTGAATTGGCCTGGAACAGGTGACCCATATTGCACTCAAGAAGTTAGAAATAGAGTGTCTTTTTACGGAGTGAATTCAGTTCCACGCATGGAAGTTGATGGTGGTTGGGATGGAAATGCAGGTTCTTACACTACTGCATTGTACGATGAATTTGCTGCGAAGCCTGCATTCCTAGAAATCTCTGGTACTGCTACTAACACATGGAAAAATACCATTACGGCAGACATTACTTTGAATCCTTTAGTTGATTACACCTCATCTAATTTAAAGCTTTTTGCGGTTATTACTGAAGGTATGACTTATGCTAACCTTAAGTCGAATGGAGAAAAAGAGTTTGAAGATGTGATGAAGAAAATGATGCCAAACAGCACTGGATACGGATTAACTGGTTTGACTCGTGGCACTGCCGTTAATCAAAAATTAAGTTTCACTTTCCAAGGTAGCTATCGTTTACCTCTAGATGGAACTACTGCTCAGCACATCAACCACAACAGTGAGAACAGCGTAGAAACTTGGGACGATATGCACGTAGTGGTGTTTGTTCAAGACGCAGTGACCAAAGAAGTATTGCAGTCTGAAACGTTTGCTATTGCATTGACTTCTGTAGAAAGCATGGAAAGCGGTATTTTGGTTTATCCTAATCCTTCTAATGAACTATTTGAAATCAAGGCTTCTGATTTGGCTAACGTTACTTCAGAGGTAGTGATTACTAATATTCAAGGTCAAGTTGTAATGACCACTAATATGAACAATGGTTCATTGCAAATCAATACAACTGATTGGAGTGAAGGTATGTATATGGTTAGCGTTAAATCTGCTAATTCAACTTTGAATACCAAATTGGTAGTTAAACACTAATTCAATCTGAATTTGATTTTTTTGAAAGAGGGGGCTTAGGCTCCCTCTTTTTTTTATCTTTGTGGCATATTTACTACCCCCACCATGTTATTGCGAAACATTGTTAGTCGGGAGGAGTTAAAACGTCGTATGGATGCCGATAATAGGCAATATACCACCATCTCCTTCTACCGTTATTATCAGATTGAGAATCCACAAGATTTTAGAGATCAATTGTATTTACGTTGGCAGCCCTTTGAGGTTGTGGGACGAGTTTACGTTGCCAATGAGGGAATTAATGCTCAAATTGCGTTGCCTTCAGTTCATTTTGAAGCGTTTAGGGAGGATTTATTTACCATAGACTTTTTAAATGGAATCCGATTAAATGTTGCCATTGAAGAAAATCAAAAATCATTCATCAAATTAGATTTAAAGGTTCGCAACAAGATTGTGGCTGATGGTATAGACGATCCAAATTTTAATCCATCAGATACAGGGAAATATTTGGAAGCCGAAGACTGGAATAAGTATTTGTCAGATCCTGAAACGGTGGTTATTGATATGCGCAATCATTATGAGAGTGAGGTTGGAAGATTTGAGGGTGCCAGTTGTCCCGATGCCGATACTTTCAGAGAAGAACTTAAATTGGTCATTGATGAATATAATGAAACCCGAGACAAGAAAATCCTGATGTATTGCACTGGTGGAATCAGATGCGAGAAAGCGAGTGCTTGGATGCGTTACAACGGATTTAACGAAGTCTACCATTTAAAAGGTGGAATCATCAACTATGTAAACCAAACCAAACAGCAAGGAATTGAGAATAAATTCAAAGGAGTGAATTTTGTTTTTGATCAAAGGTTGCATGAAAGAGTCAGTGATGATGTATTAGCTGAGTGCCATCAATGCGGAAAGCCAGCAGATACGCATATTAATTGTGCCAATGTTGGTTGCCACTTACTTTTTATTCAATGTTCTGAGTGTGCTGAAAAATTCAATCATTGCTGTTCTTCAGAATGTCAATCAATTTTGGAACTACCAGAGGATGAGCAAATTAAGTTGAGGAAAGGCAAGCCTGCCGGGCGTATATTCAGTAAGGGTCGTTTTCCCAAAACTGTTTAATTGATTGAACAATACTTATGTGCAGTACAATAAATAAAAGAATTTTTCGTTCTTGCCTTTATATTCGCGGAATTGTAATTATTTAGTCATTGGTAAGAGTGAAACGGACATCAAACATCAACCGCAGGGTTGCCTACTATAAAGTATTGTTTTTTGCAGCTTTTCTGGCTGTAACTAGTCTTTCTGCTCAATGGGGAGATGAAGGTGATGAAGCTGCGTCAAATGACACCGCATCGATGGAGGTATCTGCCGGTGGCGGGGCTTGGGGCGGCGGTGCTGCAGATAATTCCCCAAAGCCCATAGAAAAAAAGCCTTATGTGAGATTTGTTCCTCCCTATGATTCCTTGAGAGAGTTGATTTTTTATGAAGGAGTAGTAGATGACGAGCAATGCGAAACTTGTGGGGAAGATAGTTTGTTTGCCAGAGCCAAAAGATTTTTGATCAAGCGTTTTGGTGAAAAGCAATATAAAAAGATGATTGTGGAAGAGAAGCCCAATCAATTGATTTATATGAAGGTTGTTATGCCAATGGTTGTTACTCTTGGTGAATATGCCAAAAGAAGAGATGGAGAGATGGAGTACGTTATGGTATTAAGGTTCAAAGAAGCTCGATATAAGTATCAATTTGGCAACTTTGCACACGTTACAGACCCGGTGGGATTGTCAAATGATCGACTTAGAACCTACCACGAATATTACAGAAGTACAAAAAAAGGATTTGAATCTACGGATCGATATTTAATCTCTGCTGACAAAGAAGTTAAGAAAATGGTAGAAGGAATATCTGCTGCTTTGAAAGAGGCTTACAAGCCTGATGAAGATGATTGGTAGATGTCTATTTAGATAGTTTTTAAAAAAGTTTGTGGATATCTTGTTATCCACGAAAAATTGTCCTATTTTTGCAACCCCAAAATTGATAAAATTAACGCAAGTGAATCCGTTAAGTACATATAAAACCATTTCTGCAAATAAGAATACAATTACCAAGAATTGGGTAGTTGTAGACGCAGCAGGCCAGCCTTTGGGTCGTTTGGCTTCAAAGATTGCAACCATTATTCGCGGCAAGCACAAACCCGCTTATTCTCCACACGTAGACTGCGGAGATCACGTAATTGTGATCAATGCATCTCACATCAAGTTAACTGGAGCTAAGATGGATCAGAAAGAATACATTCGTCACACAGGTTTCCCTGGTGGACAGCGTGTAGCTTTGGCAAAAGCGGTGAAGAAAGACCGTATTGTTGAAAGCGCAATTCGCGGAATGTTGCCAAAGAACCGTTTAGGTAGAAAATTATTTAATAATCTGTTCGTATATGAGGGTTCTGAACACCCACATGCCGCTCAGCAACCAAAAGAATTGAAATTCGATATCTGAGAATCCTATGAATAACAACTCAGGAAGAAGAAAAGCTGCCGTAGCAAGAGTTTACCTAAAAGAAGGTAATGGGCAGATTACAGTAAACAAGAAGTCTTTGTCGGATTACTTCCCATTGGCTTGGCACCAAAATTCTGTTCAATCACCATTGGTGTTGACTGCCAATCATACAAACTATGATGTGATGGTTAACGTTAACGGTGGAGGAGTATCAGGGCAAGCAGAAGCAATTCGTTTGGGTATTTCTAAAGCGTTGGTTGATATCAACGAAGAGTACAAAAGCGCTTTGCGTCAAGCTGGTTTCATGACTCGTGACCCTCGTGTGGTTGAAAGAAAGAAAAGTGGACAAAAGAAAGCGCGTAAGCGTTTCCAATTCTCAAAAAGATAATACAGATCAATGGCTTATACTCAACAAGATTTACTCGATGCGGGTGTACACTTCGGTCACCTTACCCGCAAGTGGAATCCCAAAATGGCTCCTTACATTTTTATGGAGCAAAATGGAATTCACATCATCGATCTAAAAAAGACAGAATCAAAATTGGAAGATGCGAAAGCAGCTGCCAAGAATATCGCAAAGTCTGGAAGACGCATTTTGTTTGTGGCTACCAAAAAGCAAGCTAAGGAAATTGTTATGGCTGAAGCTCAAAGAGCGGGTATGCCTTTCATTACTGAGCGTTGGTTGGGTGGTATGTTAACAAACTTCCAAACTGTTCGCAAGAGCATCAAACGTATGCAAGGTATTGACAAGATGGCTAACGATGGAACATTCACTCGCTTGAACAAAAAAGAGCGTTTGATGTTAGATCGTGAAAAAATCAAGTTGGCTAGAGTGTTGGGTGGTATCGAAGATATGACCAAACTTCCTGGTGCCTTGTTTTTGGTTGACGTTCGCAGAGAACACCTTGCAGTATCTGAAGCTATTCGCTTAGGTATTCCTACTTTCGGTTTGGTTGATACTAACTCTGATCCTACTAATATTGATTTCCCAATCCCTGGTAACGATGATGCTTCAAAGAGCGTTCATTTGATTGCTTCAGAAATTGCGAATGCTATTTTAGAAGGTACTGCAGAACGCAAGCGCGAGAAATCAGCAGACGAAGAAGTAAAAGCTGAAAAGCAAGAAGAAAACTTAGAAACTCAAGAAGGTTAATATTATGTCAATTAGTGCAGCAGAAGTAAACAAACTACGCCAAATGACTGGTGCTGGTTTGATGGATTGCAAACAAGCTCTTTCTGAGAATAATGGTGACTTTGAAGCAGCTATCGATTTCCTTCGTAAGAAGGGTGCGAAAATTGCCGCAAAACGTGCCGATAGAGAGGCTACTGAAGGTGCGGTGGTTGCTAAAACCAATAGCGAAGGAACTGTAGGAGTTGTGATAGTATTGAGCTGTGAGACCGATTTCGTTGCTAAAAACGAAGGTTTCGTATCATTCGCTCATGAGATTGCTGATACAGCAATTGCACACAAGCCTGCAACTGCTGAAGCATTAAAAGCTTTGACAGTAGGTTCTGTTACCTTGGAAGCTCGCTTGATGGAAGAGGTTGCTAAAATTGGTGAAAAAATTGACGTAGTAAAATACGAAATCATTGAAGGAGCTAACTTAGTGCCTTACATTCACGGTGCAAATCGTATGGGTGTTTTGGTTGAACTAAGCAATGCGCCATCTGAAGCTAATATGGCAGCTGGTAAAGACGTAGCAATGCAAATCGCTGCAATGAATCCAGTAGCAGTAGATAAAGACGGTGTTGACGCAACTACTATTGAGCGTGAGCTTGAAATTGGTCGTGAACAAGCCCGTCAAGAAGGTAAGCCAGAAGCGATGATTGATAAAATTGCAGAAGGTAAACTTCAGAAATTTTACAAAGAGTCAACTTTGTTGAACCAAGAATTTGTAAAAGATAGCTCCAAGACTGTGGCAGCTATGTTGAGTTCAATTGAATCTGGTTTGACTGTAAAGCAGTTCAAAAGGGTTCAATTAGGATAAGAAAAATAATTACAGAAAAATCCTCCGAAATCGGGGGATTTTTTTTGTGCATATACCAAAACGAATAAATTTGTCAAAGATTAATCAAATGAAATACAAACGAATACTCCTCAAACTCAGTGGCGAAAGTCTTTTAGGATCTCAAGATTACGGTATTGATCCAACCGTCTTGGCTCAATATGCAAAAGAAGTAAAGTCAGTTGTTGATCAAGGAGTAGAAGTGGCCATCGTAATTGGTGGTGGAAATATTTTTAGAGGAGTTCAAGGTGCACAAGGTGGCGTAGTAGATCGTGCTACCGGTGATTATATGGGTATGTTGGCCACCATGATGAATGCAATGGCTATACAAGGCTCATTTGAGAAGTTTGGATTGATTACACGACTTCTGAGCGCCATTAAAATGGAACAAATAGGTGAGCCATTCATTAGACGTCGTGCTATAAGGCATTTGGAAAAAGGTCGTGTTGTAATTTTTGGTGCAGGTACGGGTAATCCATATTTTACCACAGACACAGCGGCGTCATTGCGTGCCGTAGAGATTGAGGCTGATATTGTTTTAAAGGGTACGAGGGTTGATGGTATTTATGACTCTGATCCAGAAAAGAATCCAACCGCAAAAAAATACCAGCAAATCACTTTCAAAGAAGTCTATGATTTAGGTTTAAATGTGATGGATCTTACCGCTATTACGTTGTGTCAAGAGAATAATAAGCCCATTGTAGTTTTTGATATGAACCAACCGGGAAATCTGTTGAAACTGATGCAAGGTGAGTCAATTGGTACTTTGGTGGTAAACGAGTAAACTTCTGTACCTTTGGTACATGAAGTTTAGGTATTTTTTATCGATGGTCCTTATTTGGATTGTGAATGTCCAAATGGAATGTGTTGGAAATGAAGAAGAATTGCCTCTTTCGGAATCATTGAAATCTTATTTTATTCCCCCTGGAGATTGGTATGGTAAAAAGTATGTATATGCCAACCTTGACGATACCACCGAATTAGATACTTATGATATAAGTTATATTTATAACCATTCAAAGCAGTTTGATGATATTACGCGTGGTGAAGGTATGGATTTATACATGGGTACCAAAAGTCAAAATATTTATGTTTGGTGTTATGCCTATCTGAATAAGCCTTCGGTAATGGTGGATGTTTTCATGCCCTATTACGATCCTGTTTTTTATATAAATCCTAAACTAGATAGTTCGGCCCAGTATCACAAAACTGAGTGGATAGGTCATTCTAAGGCCTTGACGAGCTATTCTACGCCTTGGAGAACCTATAATGATGTAATTGAATCTGATCAGAATTACAAGGGCCCAGCTAACCCGAATGGGTTTAATTCAAAAGGAATTGGATTTGGACGATTGAAATGGGCTAAGAATGTAGGGTTGATTTATTTCGAAGGATTTTTTGGGCCTGATTTTAAGACCAATCCGGAACTGAAGAGGGTTGTGTTGAAGGAGATAATTAACTAATAAACAGCTTTAGAAAATAGAGCATAAAAAAAGAGCCGTTTACGCGGCTCTTTTCTGTTATTAAAGTTGTTTGTGGTAATTGATTATGCTAATGCATTAACATGCTTTTGCAAGCTTGATTTCAAGTTACCTGCTTTGTTTTTGTGGATGATGTTTTTCTTCGCCAATTTGTCAAGAGCGGTGAAAGCAGATTTCAATAAAGTTTCAGCTTCAGCTTTATTTTCTGAATTTCTTACATTCTTGATAATAGTACGAGCGGTTTTATGTTGATAACGGTTCAACTCTTTTTTCGCGTTATTCGCTCTGATTCTCTTTATTGCTGATTTATGATTTGCCATTTCTTCTTACAAAAGGAGTGCAAAGATAACACACAGTGACTTCATTAGCAATTTTTTTCAAAAAATTATTCACTTTCTGGTGCAAGTCTAACAATTAGGCCATCCAACTGATCGTTTAAATGCAGTTGACAGCCCAATCTAGAGTTATTTTTTACGTAAAAAGCTTGATCGAGCATGTCAAGTTCGGCGTCTGATTGTTCAGGTAATTCATGATTGCTTTCTACATAAACTTGACATGTAGCGCACATGGCCATACCACCACATTCACCTTTAACGGGTAATTCTATGGCTTTGCAAAATTCCATGAGATTCAATCCCATATCAGTTGGGGCTTCGTATGTTTGTGTGTTTCCATCACGGTCTATGATGGTGATATTTATGGAGTTCATGATTTAAGATGTTCTGTACAATTGGTTAGTTTGATTTTGTAGTGTTCTGGATTTTGAGCATCTTGCTCCAAGATGTAGAGGCATAAGTTTTCATGTCCAAAATTATCCATTTGAGATAAGGGAGTTTGTGTCAAAAGACACAGAAAACTTCTTATGGCTCTGCCGTGCATACAAATCAGTATAGGTGATGTATCATCAGATTCTATGATTTTGAGCGCTGACTTTTGTCTATTATACATTGATTGCGCCGATTCGCCGTTTTCACAAGCGGCTTCATAATCGCCGTTCCTCCATTTTTTAGAAATGGTTAAAAAGTGTTGATACCTTTCCGGGGTAGGTTCTTGGCCTTCTAATATGCCCCAATTTATTTCGTTGAGATCTGGGAGGATGGTGAGCTGCTGCCCATTTTGAACAAAGGGTGCAACACTTTGATGCGTTCTTTGTAGCTCGGATACATAAATTTTTTGGAATGGAATATGTTGGTAAGAACGATGAAAAAGCTTGGCCTGTTTGTGTCCCTCCTCGTTTAAAACAGAGTCAAGTCCAGATCCTTGAACGATTCCTCGAAGATTATAGTCTGTTTGTCCGTGTCTGATGAGATAAATTGTTTTTTTGGATGTAGTCATTGACCTTTGTAATTATGTCAGAATCAATTTGGTTTGATGCCGCAAATATAACTATTGACGGATTGAATGCCCGCTGTGATAGAACGATGAATACGGCAATAGGTTTGTTTTTTACGTCAATAGATGAACAAAGTTTAACTGCAAAAATGGTGGTGAGTGAACAAAATTGCCAACCATTGGGAATGTTGAACGGGGGCGCATCTATGGCGGCAATAGAAATTGTGGGTTCTATGGCAGCAAATCTTGTTTTAAATAGAAGTGAACGGGTGGCAGTTGGTCAAAATATTCAAGGAAGTCATTTTCGTCCGGCATTTATTGGGGAAGAGGTTTGGGCAACCGGAAAACCCTTGCATTTAGGTTCTAGGTCTCAGATTTGGGAAGTCGAATTAACAAATTCAAGGAATAAATTGATTTGTAAAGGAAGCATTACTATGGCAGTGATTCCAAATCCAAAGAGAAATGGATAATCAGTTCTTACTCTTAAGGAGTCCCCGAAAAAGTAGTAAAGGCGTACTTGATTATTACTCAGGATCATTGGTTGATTGGGATGGTAAAAGGAATGAACATGAAGCAAAAGCACTAATAAAGCCTTGGAACGGAGAGAAAATTAGAACTTTTAAAGATGGTGGTGTTGAAATCTCAGGTGATGAATTAAAGAAGAAATTGGGTGATATGGAGATTCAACTTTCTGAATTAGTGGAAAGCTCAACGTGGTTACATTTTTCAGAGCAAGTTGAGAAGATCAAAGAAGGTATTTTGCAGAATAAGTTTCAGAAGGTGGTGTTGAGTAGGGTGAAATGGGTTGAATTTCAGAGTTTGTTATCAGTTGATTCATTGTTGCAGATTTTTAAAAATGCTTGTGATACCTATGTAAATAGCTTGGTTTATTTGTTTTGTACAAAAGAACACGGTATTTGGATGGGAGCTTCACCGGAAATTTTGGTTGAAATTGAAGCAGATGAAATGCGCACCATGAGTTTGGCGGGTACTTTATTTAATCAAGAAGAAATATGGTCAGATAAGGAGGAGCGGGAGCAGTCAGTTACGGCTTTGCATATTTCAGAAACATTAAATTCTTTGGGCCTAAAAGAGCATAAATCTGAAGTTGAAGAAATTACAAATGGAAGCATCAGACATTTAGTTCAGTATCATCAGGCTAATATTCAAGGTATAGATTTAGGACAATTAATATCTAGGCTGCATCCTACGCCAGCGGTTGCGGGATATCCGATAAACGATTCGGTTCAAATGATTGAAGAATTGGAGCTGCATCAAAGAGAATTATATACTGGTTTTATAGGTGATACTCAAGAGGTATATGTGAATTTGCGTTGTGCGCAAATTTTCAAAAATGGAATTAAATTGTTTTCGGGATGCGGCATCAATTCACAGAGTGATTCTGAGCGAGAATGGCAGGAAACCGAATTGAAAATGAGGGTTATAGGTGACTTATTCGTCGTCTGAATCGGTAGATTCTGAATCGGCAGGAGCGTCATCCTCTTTTTCCGAACCTTCGCCGTATTTTCCTCTTTTTTGAGGCATTTCAGGAGCATGTTTCAATTTCATGCGATCTTTGGGAAGTTCTGCTGGACGACGGTCAGCGTCAATGCTTCTAGGGTCTGCAAAAGGCATTTCATCGGTGACAGGCTTTAGTACCCATGAAAATTTTTCTGGATAATAAGCAAAATAATCGCCTGTGGGGATGTTGTACCAGGGGTTTCCTTTGACTTTTTCGTATGCTGGTGCCAATTCATCTAAGACGATGTAGTTGACTTCGGGTTGGAAGCGAAGGGTCATTTTTGCAGATTTGTGGTATTCAAAAATGACTCTAGGTTCAGGGGTTGGATCTTCTTCACCATCGCGAAACATTTCAGTGCCAAAAAGAGGTTCTCCATCTTCAAAATAGAGAGTTTCTAAAATGGATCTGTTGCTGTTGATGTTATGTCCGTCAAATCCGCACAAAATGTAAATGTCCTTTTTGTTGCGTTTGTATGGAATCATTTGGTAATAAAGTGCGCCAATCCATTGAGAGGTAGAAAGCGATTCGGCGGTAGGCTCTTTTGGGAGATTTTCTGCGGTATCAATGAGGGCATAGGTTTTGATGCCACCTTTGGTTTTCCATTGAAGGACACCGTAATGTTGGAATTTTCCGTTTTCTAAAATGGCATTGAAGGTGAAAATTCTAACGGGAGCTTTAGGAGCTGTTATTACTGGGATAGTAGAATAGCGCAAGGAATCGAAAGGGTATTCAAACGATTCTTTGTGGGTGAGTCCTTCCATGAGGAGTTCCACTATTTCCTCAGCCGCCGCGATTTTTTCTTTATCGGGCGACTGAGAAATAGGGGTTTGATTTATTTCTAAGATGCGTTTTTCGAGTTCTTTAGGGGTCAATTGAGCGAAGGCTGCGTTAAAGCATCCCCCGAAAAAAAGAATGGATGAAAGAATTCTATTTCGCATATTAGATTAGTTTTAGCAGTTTTCAATGACCATTGCTGACGCACCGCCACCGCCGTTGCAGATACCTGCACCGCCGATTTTTCCGTTGTTTTGTTTCAAAACATTCAAAAGTGTCACCATAACTCTTGCGCCTGATGCACCCAATGGATGTCCCAAAGAAACGGCACCACCGTTTACGTTTACCTTTGAAGGATCTAGGTTCATTAATTTGATGTTCGCTAGTCCAACTACGGCAAACGCTTCGTTTAATTCAACAAAGTCAAGGTCTGACATCTCTAGGTTAGCGCGTTTTACTGCTTTCGGAAGAGCTTCACTTGGGGTTGTAGTAAACCACTCAGGAGCTTGTTCGGCATCGGCAACACCCACAATCTTTGCAAGAGGGGTAAGTCCGAGTTCTTTCAACTTTTCGCCGCTTACCAATACCATAACAGCAGCGCCGTCATTGATGGTTGATGCATTTGCGGCAGTTACGGTTCCGTCTTTTTTGAAAACAGGACGCAACTCAGGTATTTTATCAAACTTTACGTTTTTGTATTCTTCGTCTTCGGAAATGGTGATATCGCCTTTTTTTGTGGAAATGGTTACTGGAGCGATTTCGTCGTTGAATTTACCTTCTGTCCAAGCCTTTGCTGAACGTTTGTAACTTTCGATGGCGAAATTGTCTTGGTCTTCGCGGCTGAAGTTGTATTCTGCGGCACAGGTTTCGGCGCAAGTTCCCATCAAGGTGTTTGAGTAAACATCGGTTAAGCCGTCATGCACTATGGCATCAATAGCTTGGAAGTTTCCGTATTTATATCCTGCACGACTATTGGGAAGGTAATGTGGAGCGAGGCTCATGTTTTCCATACCGCCTGCAACTACTACATCTGCATAACCAAGTTGAATGCTTTGCATACCCAAAGCAATGGCTTTCATTCCACTTGCACAAACCTTATTGATGGTTGTAGCAGGAACATGGTCAGGGATGCCTGCAAATTTTGAGGCTTGGCGCGCAGGTGCTTGTCCAACTCCGGCTTGTAAAACATTGCCCATCAGTACTTCTTCTACTTGATCTGCACTTAACCCGGCTTGTTCCAACGCGGCTTTAATGGCTACGGCTCCTAATTTTGTGGCGGGCACTGAAGAAAGTGCTCCATTGAAGCTCCCCAATGGAGTTCTTTTGGCACCAACGATGAAAACTTCTCTTGTCATGTTCAATTCTTTTGGATACGCGAATTTACGAATTAACTTTGAGGTATGATTCTCGTGATTGAGTCCTCGGCTGATTACCCATCGGTTTGTTTAACGGACGAACAAGGTAATTTGTTGTGGAGCGAAACGGTTTTTGTGAAGCAATCGCATTCTGAGCAACTCCCATTGTTGGTGGAGAAAGCGTTTTTAAAGTTGAGGGGTGAGGGTGGAGAGTTGAGAGCGGTGGCGGTGAATGAAGGTCCGGGCAGTTATACGGGTTTGAGGATAGGGGTGAGTTTGGCAAAAGGAATTTGCTATTCCATGGGATGTAAACTATTGTCAATTAATGGATTGGTTGCAATGTCGGAGTGGGCCATTGATCAAAGATATTTAGGTGAGGGTTCAGTTTGCGCCATGCTTGATGCACGTAGAGATGAGGTTTATATTGCCATTTTAGATTATCAAGGGGAGGTTATAAAAGAGGTTGAGGCTTTGGTTTTAACCGAAGGATGTTTAGATGGACTGATAGATTTAAATGCTACAGTGTTCATTGGAAATAGCGGAGAAAAGGCACAAAGATTATTGTCTGCACCTGAAGCGAAAATCATTGATGGACCCGAAGCTCATATGTTTGCAAAGAAAGCTGCCCAGAAATTTAGGAATGGTGAATTTGAAGATGTTGCTTATTTCGAACCCCATTATTTAAAGGAATTTATTGCAGGGATATCTCAAAAATTTTCGGTTTGATAGGGTTTATTGAAAATTTTGATTCTTTCAGTTACAACTTGGTGCATTATTTGCGCAAAGGTGGAGTTGAAGTGATGATTTTTGAGAATCACGAATTGTTGTTGAGGTGGCAAGAATTGGAAAAGTGTGATGCCTTTCTTATAGGTCCAGGTCCTAATGAACCTGAAAATTCAGGAGATTTAATGGTAATAATGCCGCAGTTGGTTGATTTGAAAAAGCCCATTTTAGGTGTCTGTTTGGGACATCAAGCATTGGGACAGTTTTTTGGATGGGAATTGCGGAGAGCAAAGTTTCCCGTTCATGGAAAATCATCGGTAATTTCTCATAAAGATATAGGGCTATTTAAAGGATTACCTCAGCAGTTGCAAATAGGTCGGTATCATTCTTTGGTGGTTGATGATACTGAAAGTTCTGATGTTGGATTTTCGTATTTGGAAGTTTTAGCCAGGGCGGAGGACCATGAAATTATGGCCTTTCAGCACAGGTATGAGTCTATTTTTGGAGTTCAATTTCACCCTGAGAGTGTTTTAACACCGCATGGTCAAGAATTAATCAATAACTGGTTGAGTTTAGTAAGAATGGAATCTACGTCGAAGCCTTCGTCTTCTTGAAGTTCGGCAATACTGCCATGCGCAGGGAAATGATCTTGTATACCTAGATGGTGAAATCTAGGATTCAATGGGTTAGACGGATTGTTGTCCCATTTTTCCCATAAATATTTAAAATATTGACCAAATCCTCCAATGATGCTACCGTCTTCAATAGTTATGCAATGTTGGTAGTTCTTTTTTTGAATAAAAGGAACCTCTGTAGCGTGTTTCACCGCTGGAAAGTGAATGAGATCTACATGGTTGAACAATTCAGGTTTTTTCTCTAGAGCGGTTATAGCCAATTGTGTGGCAATACCCGTGGTACTAATTAAAATCTTTGGATTGCTTGATTGGTGGATGATTTTTGGCTCAGTTGGGTTGGCAAGAAGTTTATTTTGAGCTTGAATTGGTGTTTCACCTCTAGGGTATCTAATGAAAACAGGATGGTTTTGTTCAAGAGCCCAATGCATCATGTTTCTAAGTTCTGATGATTGATAGGGTGCGAGTATAGTTATATTGGGCAGAGGCAGAAGAAAAGATAAATCAAAACTTCCGTGGTGTGTTGGGCCATCCTCGCCAACGAGTCCTGCACGGTCAATGCAAAAAACCACGGGCAGGTTTTGTAGTACCACATCGTGGATGATTTGATCATAAGCGCGTTGCAGAAAAGTGCTGTAGATATTGACAACTACTTTTTTGCCTCCTGCGGCTATTCCCGCGGCAAAAGTGACTGCATGTTGTTCGGAAATCCCCACATCAAAAAATCGATCTGGATATTTTTCCAAAGTTGGCAACATGCCACATGAGCTAGGCATGGCAGGTGTAACTCCCCGTAACTCTTGATTGCTGTTTGCCAATTCGAGCAGGGTTTCACCAAAAATGTCTTGCCATTTGGCCATTGGTCTTTGGTCTTTGGTCTTTGGTTCTTGGTCTTTGGGGGATGGGTGATCAACTTTGATGTATTTGGCGGCGCTATGCCAGCGGGTTTGTTCCTTCTCTGCGGGTTCATATCCTTTCCCTTTTATAGTTTGAATATGAATTAGATGAGGTTTGTTCTGGGAAATGGCTTCTTTCAATGTTTTCTTAAGGACTCCAATATCATGTCCATCAAAAGGTCCATGATAAATAAATCCAAACCATTCAAAAAATTCTCTGATCTGTTTAGGATGTTTATTTTTTTGTAGGTGAACCAAATGTTTATTCAATGCACCGGTATTGGGATCAATACCCATTTGGTTGTCATTGAGAATTACAACCAAAGGATAATTCAAATCAATCATGTTGTTCATAGCCTCATAGGCCATGCCACCGGTGAGAGCTCCATCGCCAATGATGGCGAATACTGGAGGTCTAGTTTGATTGTATTTTAGGGCTTCTGCAAATCCTACAGCAGCAGAAAGCGCGGTAGATGAATGTCCGGTCCCAAACCAATCAAATGGAGATTCGCTTCTTTTGGGAAAGCCCGAAATGCCGTTTTTATTTCTAATGTTTTTAATTTCATCACCACGGCCAGTCAGAACTTTATAGGGATATGATTGGTGCCCAACATCCCAAATTACTGGGGAAAATTCAGGGTCAATTTCTGACAGGAGAGCCACTGTCAATTCTATGACGCCAAGGTTTGCTGCAAAGTGACCGCCATTTTCAAGAATGGTATTTATGAGGAAATTTCTTAATTCTGCCGCAACCAAAATTAGTTCTCCCACAGGCATATTGCGCAGTTCTTGATATTGGCTATACTTTGAAGGAAGCGGCATTGAACTGCAAAAATAGGGCTAAATAGAGGTTTATTTTATTTTCTTAGTATTGTAAAAAAATAGTCATTAATTTTAAATATAAAATGATATAAATCAATAGTAATCGGGTTTTTAAACTATTTTCATCTGATAAAATATTATTTTCCTCGATGGGTTTCTAAATATTAAAATATTAATGGTGAAATTTGTAATTCAATCATTCATCTAAATTTATCATGTCAAACAAAACTGTAGAGGCGAAAGTTCCTAAAAAACGAGGAAGAAAACCTGGTTCTAAGAATAAAGTGAAAAAAGCTGATAAGCGCGGATCAACGCAAATGTATAATCAACTTGAATCTGAGTTGCTAAGCTTAATGGAGTCTGTGAGAAAAGCGCAAGAGTCTTCTCAAAAAGAAATTCAGAAAGTTGAAGAGAAAAATCAAAGAGAGACATTAAAACTTCGTTCAAAATTAGAAGCGTCAATTTCGCTTTGGAAGAATAGGGCAAAAGAATACAGAAAGAAATTAACAGTTTCAGGAAATAAGAAGGGTAGAGTAGGTAGACCCGCGAGTAAACCTTTGGCACCCAAAGGGAAGCGCGGTAGACCCGCTAAAAGTGAATTAGGTCAAAGACGCGGCGGTGGAAGAAAAAGAGCAGGGGAATTGACTAAAAGAGATATCATCATCAATTATATGAAAGAGGTGAATAAGCCCATGACTTCGAAAGAATTGATCACTGGATTGTTCGCTAAAAGTGGTGAAAAAGACATGAAGCGTTTTTCTCAAGGTGTTTACACCACTCTTACACAGATTTACAAAGGCGGGGAACTTATCAATAAGGACGGCCTTATCCAGTTATCTTAATCACCCTTTTTTAAGAAGCACTACAAATCGAGGATTTCCACTGAAGTCCTCGATTTTTTTTATTTCAGAATAAGTGCTTTCAAATATTTGAAAAAGTTCTAACGTTTCTTGGTTATAATTTTGGTGTGTTTCTAAATAAATTCCAATTGGTTTTTTATTGGTGTCATTTTGACATTTTTTTAATTCTTCCATAATTCTTTTGTAGAAAATTAATGGATCTTTATCTACAAACAACGCTTCATGCGGTTCATAATTAACTACTTTTTTATCCATTAAATCAATTTCATTGATTGGAATGTAAGGTGGATTTGATATTACGATATCAAACGCTGAAAAATTGATTTCGTCTTCCAAAAAGTTCAGTTGTTTCAATTTGACTCTATTGGTTAATTCTAAATCGACGGCATTTTGATTGGCTATTTCAAGTGTTTCATGGCTAATGTCAATTCCAGATGCAGTCCATGTTGGACGTTCCTTTAACAGGCTCAAGGCAATGCAACCACTGCCGGTTCCAATATCGAGTATGTTGAAAGGGCTATTGGTGTTATTGGGGAATTGTTTCAAGATTAAATCTACAAGTTCTTCGGTCTCAGGTCTTGGAATTAAGGTGTGCTGATTTACACGGAACCTGCTTTTGTAAAAGTAGGTATATCCAAAAACTAGTTGAACTGGTTCTCCTTCTTTGATGCGTTGCAAATGATTTTCAAGCATCTCAGAGGTCATGCCTTCTTGAATAGCCTCCTCAAACCAAATGTATATGCTTGAAATTTCATCTACAGAACAAATGTCAGATAGTTCTTGAAGTAAATGTTGGCGTGAAAAATGGTGAGTTTGCATGGAATTATAAAAGGCTGACTCTATGATGTTCTAATGTAACCCCTTTGTTGGGGTTTAGAATTTCAAAGGTAATAATATAATTTCCCTTCATTAATTCTTTGTTATGGCTCATAAGTGGCCATTGAATCACCCCTTCAGATGGAATAGCCGTAAACTCACATACCGAAAGTATTTTTTCTCCCCAAATGCTAAAAAGTTGGATGCTTATTAAACAACCTATCTCAGGTATGTTAAGTTCAATGGGTAAATCGTAATATCCTTGGGAGTTTTTTAGAAGCCTCTTATTTGAAAGATTCGTCCATTTTTTACTCTGTGTTTTTTGTGATAATACCATGGAATTAGAAATAGTGGGACTTGCACCCATATTGGAAACACATTCAAACCAAAGAAGAGGATCGTTTGAAAGTAGGTTAGGATGTGATTTTTCTATGGATGCGTTTCTCTCAATTGTTCGGTTGATGGGTTTTACTTGTTCGAAGCTGCATTCATCTACAACTCCTGTAATTTGATTTACCAAGGCTAGATAGCCACCTTCTTGAGTTAAATTGGGAAATTGAGGTAACCCTAACAGCGATGGAATTTTGGCAAAATCAAATTGATGAATTATAGAATGAAGATTCTCACACAACACCAAGTATTCTTTTGGCATTATTACTTTTCTTTTTTGGTTTTTTAACGATATAATTTGCTTGATGTAATTGTCTTTATCGTATATCAATAAATCATAGTATTCAAGAAAAACTGGGCATTCATTGGGATTGTATATTTCAATAAAGTCGGTATTTGTGGCTGATTTGAAATAAATTTCGTTAAAGGTTAATTTTAAATTCGGTTTTGGAAATTGGGGATTTATATCAAAATGAATGTTGAGCGGCGGATGCTGATTGATTATATTTATTGACTTTGGATTTGTAGATATATCTTCAATTAATTGGTTGTGAATATTCAGTTTATGTGCAATGGAATTATCTTGAACTAGAAAGTATTCTTCAATTTCTATGGGAAATTCATCGCAGAAATTTCCATTTAATGCTCCGGGGCTGCCACCGTTGTAGGAAGCAGTTTTCCATTTGCTGTGATTTGATAATGGATTTAGATTATGGGCCTCGTATGAAAAACCACCGCTTGAAGCAAATGCTGAATGCATACTAACTTGATAATGTGCGGAATCTAAAAGTAATCCGTTTTGGGTTGTAAGTAACAATGTACCTTCGGCATTGATAAGATTGGGGAAGTTTGGAATGCCCCAAATGCCTTGAGAAGATTGAAATTTATTGAGTGTCCAAATGCGCCAAGTATTTATTTCGTTTGTAGGTACTAGTAATACGGCTTGTTTGGGTGCAAATAGGCTATCGGGTATGGTAATTACTTTGTTATTGTATGTCAATATAATTTCAGTTGCTTGTTTATAATCGTTGGAATTGTTGTAAAGTTCAATGTACTCTGTTGTCGGAAAACGATTTAAAGATGGCTCTGGAACTGGCATGATTTCCGATATAACAATGTCGGCTCTTTTGACAGGCGTGATTTTCTTCAATTTCAAATTGAATAACAAGGTCTCCATTGGTTCATTCCAAATGGTGTAAAATGAATCAATTAGAATATTTAAATCTAGGGTGTCTGATTTTTCTAGTTGGATAATAAGAGATTGCAGGTCTGAATTCAAAGAATGAAAGCGGTATTTATGGTTGATTTTTAAAATGCCTTTTGTGGACTTTAACAAGATTGAACCTGAAATTCTTAATTCTGTTTGGTTGAGTTGTTTCGTGGTTGTTATTAAAAATTTCCTTTTTTTGAGATTGTCAATTTGGATGTTTGATATTCGATGGGATTGAAAGGCGGTTTTACCAGATTGTTGTATACCAATAAAGAATTGTTGAATATTACTCAAAAAGAGGGGTGTTTTGAGTTCAGTGATGCGTTGGGTTGAAATATGGTAAGTGGTTACGAATAGTGAATCCTCGGTCAGCCTCAGTTGAATGCTTCCCTTAAATGCAGAAGCTGAGAATTCTTGGTTAGGGCCTGCATTAATTGGTGTTGAATTTTGAGCTGTATAGGCTTCCCAGCGGTCTTGGGTATTTCCCAATTTGATGAATTGTGTATTGCCTATAGCGTCAATGAAACCAAATTGAATAGAATTGTTTGTGGAGGTGTTTATTTTAAGTTCTAAGTTGAATCTTACGTAAAAATCGGATGAATTTTGGGGAGGTATTTTGATTTTTAGTTGAAAATCACCCTTGTCTAATTGATTGTAATTGGAGATAATCTGTTGATTGCTTCGAAGAAAAAAGGAGGTGTCACCCGAGTATTCAATGGGCCAATTTGAGCTGTAAACCGAATCGTGAAATTGGGCTTTTAAACAACAGCATGGAGAAAGAAATAGGCTAATAACTGCGATCTTTCCAATGAACCTTGCTAAAGAACTGAGCAAAGGCAATGATTGGAATGTAGATGGTTTGAAAAACCGATGAGGCCATTTTATGTTTGATTGATGATTTTTGATGGTAAAAACTGGTGATTTTTTCCAGTAAAAAGACATCAAAAATGATTTTTGTTCCCCACATTCCTGCCAACTCCACATAATGGGCAAAGTTGAGATATAGAAGGGTAATTGTCCAAAGTAGAATAAAAAATAGGACCATTAAGATTTGCGAATTTTGCGTATTTCTTTGGGACTGGAAGCGTGTTTTTTGAGCCCATCTTATTCGCTGATGCCATAATTCTCGCCATGTCTCAAGGACAGGTGTATACACGGAAGCATTTGGATTTGATACAGTTTCAACATTCAGATTTGCTTGGTTAAATCCTTCTATTAAGAAAATATCATCTCCGCCTGCCACTTTTAAATTTGCATTAAACGGGTTGATTTTAAGAAAACTTTTAACATGTACCAACATATTTGCAGCATTACCCATGGTTTTATTGTTTCTAGCAGATTGGTAGCTGCCTAAGGCCATCAGAGCTGAATTTTCTAGGATTTGATAAGCTTGTAGAAAACTAGAATTACCCGTGTAAATGACCGGTCCAAATACTGCTTTCGCATCACTTTTGATGGCTTCAGTCAAGAAATTTATGGCGTTCCAATTGGTGATACAATCGGCATCGGTAACATATGCCCAGTCGGTTTGGGTTTGATGAAATGCTAAATTCAGGGCTTGTTTTTTTCCTGATTTTTCGGGGGATGTTTGGAGTACGGAAATTCGACCAGCATAGTTGATAGATCTCAAAAAGTCATGCAATAGCTGAGGTGTACTGTCAGTAGATTGATCGTCAATGAGGATGTAACGCAGATGATGGGGATTCTCAGATTCGATTTTATTTAAATTCTTCAGAAATGCAGGAAGTAAACGTTCTTCGTTTCGGATGGAGCAGATTAGGGTGATTTCAGGCAAGTGTGAATTGCTGGGCTCAGAATTAACGGCTCTATGATTTGACCGTAAAACCATCCCCCAGAACAAAAAGTAGGGTAGGAGAAGGATTAATCCGAGCAAAAAACTCATGAATGGGACTGTAAAATTTTCTTTTCGATGGCGCTGGTTGAGTATCCGGGAAGGAACTCAATGGTCTTTACTTGGCCACCATGTTGAATGACCCAGTCAGCACCAACTATGTTTTCAACAGTATAATCACCGCCTTTTACCAGCACATGGGGAGTGATGATTTCAATGATTTCTTTGGGAGTATCTTCGGTGAAAACAATGACAGCGTCTACAAATGCGAACGACGCCATTACATGAGAACGTGAAAATTCGTTTTGGAGGGGTCTTGCGGGCGATTTTTCCATTCGTTTGACAGAAGCATCAGCATTTACTGCAACAATTAGAAAGTCAGCAAGTTCAGCGGTTTCAGCAAGGTATTTTACATGTCCAGCATGAATAATATCGAAGCAACCGTTGGTAAAGACGATAGATTTACCTTGTGATTTAATTTCGTTTACTTTGGTAGTAATTTGGTCATAGGACCAAATTTTAGATGCTGGATTCTGATTTTTCATTTGATTGCATTTCAAAGAAAAGCAATCCATAGGAAATACCGCCTAACAAGAGATGGAAAATGTTGGAAAAGGCAACGGTAAAAATACCGAATGTTTTGGCTGATTCCTGTGGAAGTCCATAAACCAGGGTAAGACCGTATGCAATGGCATACCAAACACCAGCGCCGCCTGGAACGGGAATGATGACACCAAGAGATGAAAATATAAGGATGGCTAGTGCGTTAAACAATGTGAAGTGTTGGGTCATTTCAAGTGCTTGTAATTGGAAATAAAGGGAAACCCAATATGCAAACCAAATGCCAAAAGAATAGGTGATGAATTTGGCTTTGTTTTCAAGTTCAAAAGCACTGTTGATGCCGTGTAATAATTTTTGGATGATTCCTCCTTCCGTTTTATCTTTTTTTGCTGTGAACTTTCTCCAGAAATAGAGAGCAGTAGCAGCGATAATAAGGGCCAATAAAATATAAGCACCATTGTTGAATAGGGGCTTAATTACATAGGGTTCAGCAAATTGATATAGTACATCAAACTGCAACATCAAGGCCAATGCGGCCATGAAAAGCATGATTACCAAGTCAATGATTCGTTCTGTGATGACCGTTCCAACGAGAGTTTCGATGGGGGCTTTTTCGCTTTTGGCAGTCAGAGCGCAGCGAACAACTTCTCCGCCTCTTGAGGTAGCGACATTTACTAAATAACCCGACATTACAGAGTAAAATGCACGTCTGTGATTGATGGGATAGCCAGCGGCTCTGCTTAGTTGATCCCAACGCGCACCTCTTAGATAATGGGCGGTGGTCATAAGTATAACAGCGAGTAAAATATAAAAATAGTTAGCGGATTTCACCGCTTTCCAAGTTTCTACCCAATTGGTTTCAACACCTATGTATATAAAAACTCCAATGGCAAATATGACCATCAGTGCTTTGGTAAATAGGTGCTTGCTAATTTTCATTAGATCAATTGGTTGTTGCGATCTGGGAAGATGTTGTTGGGCTGGTGTTTTTTTGCGTCGTCCAAAGACATTGAAACAAAGGTCATAATGATAAGTTCATCACCAATTTGCCCTTTTCTTGCAGCGGCACCGTTCAATCCAATAATTCCAGTACCTCTTTCACCCTCAATAATATAGGTTTCAAATCTTTCACCATTATTATTGTTGACAATTAGAACCTTTTGATTGGGTATCATACCTGCTGCATCTACTAGGTCCATATCAATAGTGATGCTTCCGGTGTAATTCAGTTCGGTTTGAGTGAGTCGAACGTTGTGTATTTTAGCTTGTAGGACTTCAATATACATTTGGCACAAAGTTAGTTACAAATAACCTTTTGTTTGACTTAAATTCGCACGAATGCAATTTACATCCGATATTGTTGAAAAAGCGGTTGATGCTTTATCCTCATTTCCCGGAATTGGCAAGCGCACAGCTTTGCGAATGGTGATGTATTTGCTTAAAAGACCTGAGTTGGAAGTAGCATCTATTTCTGAAAGAATCTTAAGACTTAAAACCGATTTGAAGTTTTGCGGAAATTGCGGAACGGTAAGTGATTTTGAGTATTGTAGTATCTGTTCTGATCCTCAGAGACAAAAAGAAGTAATCTGCGTGGTGGAAGATTTTAGTGACCTGATGGCCATAGAAGCTACATCGCAATTTAAAGGAGAATACCATGTTTTAGGAGGGTTGATTTCTCCGATGGACGGAATAGGTCCTTCCGATTTAAATTTGCAATCATTATTTGAACGCATTTCTAATTCAGAAGGTGGAATATCAGAGGTGATTTTGGCGTTAAGTGCAACAGTGGAAGGCGATACAACCATGTATTACATTGCAAAAAAACTTCAAGAATTTGGAGTGACAGTGAGCAGTATAGCGCGAGGAATATCGGTGGGTGGTGAATTAGAATACGTTGATGAAATCACTTTAGGTAGGAGTTTATTGCAGCGCACTCATTATTCGGTTTAAAGCACTTTTATGAATCAACTTTCGGTAGTCATAGTCAATTACAACGTTAAGCACTTCTTAGAGCAAGTTTTATTGAGCGTAGAGGTTGCTTCAAAAGGATTGACCGTTGAAACTTGGGTGGTTGATAACAACAGTGTAGACGGAAGCATTGAAATGGTAAAAGAAAAATTTCCATGGGTGAAATTGATCGAAAATCATGAGAATGTAGGTTTTTCAAGAGCCAATAATCAAGCGTTGCGATTGAGTAATGCTAAGTATTCTTTGTTGTTGAATCCAGATACGGTTCTTCAAGAAGATACTTTCGTAAAGTGCATTGAATATTTAGATGCACACCCTGATGTGGGTGGACTTGGGGTAAGGATGATTGACGGAAAAGGGCAGTTTTTACCTGAAAGTAAGCGGGGGTTGCCCACTCCTACGGTTGCATTTTTTAAGATGACGGGTTTGGCCTCGTTGTTTCCAAAGTCGAGGTATTTTGGTCGTTACCACATGAAATATTTGTCTGAATTCGAAACCCATGAAGTTGAGATTTTAGCAGGTGCTTTCATGATGATGAGAGGAGAAACCCTAGATAAGGTGGGTTTGTTGGATGAGCAATTTTTCATGTATGGTGAAGATATTGACTTGTCTTATCGAATCATTTTAGGGGGATATAAGAATGTTTACTTTGCTGATTCAACCATCATTCACTACAAGGGCGAAAGTACCAAGAAAAAATCGGTCAATTATGTCAAGGTATTTTACAACGCCATGGTGCTTTTTGCAAAAAAGCATTATTCAAAGCGTATGGCTGGTTGGTTTTCGTTTTGGATACAAATTGCCATTTATTTTCGGGCTTCTGTAGCTTTGATTTTTCAGAGTATTTCTAAAGTACTATTTCCAGTTATAGATTTTATAACCATTTACTTAGGTTTTTATGGGATTGCCAAATATTGGGAGCTGTATCACAAATTTGTTCGTGGATTTTATCCTGATGAATATTATCTGGCTCATATCCCTATTTATGCTCTGGTGGCCATGGTTTCGGTGTATGTTTCAGGAGGATATGATCGTCCTTACAAGCCCTACAGATTGTTTAGGGGAGCATTGATTGGAAGTGTATTGTTGTTTGCGATCTATGGATTTTATCCCAAGGAATGGCAGTTTTCAAGGGCTATTTTGGGATTGGGTTCAGCATGGGCCGTGGGTGGCATGTTAATGATTCGGGTTGTTGCTGATTTATTGGGATGGAAGGGCAGTCAAGGAAAGAAAACGGAGAAAAGAATTCTTGTGGTAGGCGGTAAAAAAGAAGTAGAGCGCATCACCGATTTATTGAACAAGAGCGGTGTACCCCATGTTTTTTTAGGTGCTGTTACCCCTAACAGCGAGAAGCAGTCTGGATTTTTAGGTAGCTTTAGTCAGTTAGATGAGTTGGTGGAGATTTACCGAGCTAATTCAATCATTTTTAGTGGTAAAGATGTATCTGCATCTCGAATTATGGACTCAATGTCTGGTTTTTCCAAGGAACAGGTTCAACTCAAGATTGCTCCTGAGAGCAGTGAATTTATCATTGGATCTGATTCAAAGAATGAACCGGGTGAACTTTTCACTTTAGAGGTGAAATATCAACTGTCAGAGTATCATATGCTACGCAGGAAGCGAATTTTTGATGTTTTAGCGGCATTGTTATTGGTTTTAAGGGCAACTTTAGTTTTAGGATATCCACTATTTACCTCCACTCGTTGGCGGTATGTGTTTGGCAATATCCCTCAGGTGCTCTTGGGTAAAAAGACTTGGGTTAGTTACAGCGGGCAACAAAGCGCCGAGAAATTGCCTATCTTAAAATCTGGAGTAATTAGTTCAGCGGGCGTTTGGACGGGATCAGAATTTGAGGCTGATGTGAATCACTTATATGCGAAAGACTTTGATGTATGGCGTGATTTAGAAATACTATGGGATTATCTTAAGAGTCAGTGATCAACACATTTAAAAATATCAATGCCTACGAGTTGCGTCGCTTTATAAAGGTGATTCTACTTTTATTGGCTGTATTGATAAGTATTTTAACCTTGTTTTTATCGCAAAGACTGGTACAAAAGATTGCGGTAGAAGAAACCAAAAAAATGGAAATTTGGGCTGATGCTGAAAGGGTATTGTCTGACCCAAATAGCGAAGGTGATTTGGGTTTTCACTTGAAGATTGTTCAATCAAATGAAACAATTCCTGCTATTTTGGTTTCTGAATCTGATAGAATCATTCAATATATCAACTTATCAGAAAAAGAACAAATTATTTCTGAATCGAAATTACGGGAGAAAATAGCTGAATTTGCAATAGAGCATGATCCCATATTGATACCCATTGATGAGAATACTGTTTTTAGGGTGTATTACGGGAAGAGTTCTGTGTTAAGACAACTAGAATATTATCCCTATGTGGTTTTGGCCATTGTGGCTTTGTTTGTATTTGTGAGTTATTCCGCCTTTTCATTTTCAACCCGGAGTGAGCAAAATCAAGTGTGGGTGGGTTTAGCAAAAGAAACAGCACATCAATTGGGCACGCCCATCAGCAGCTTAATGGGTTGGGTTGAATGTATCGAAAATGATATCATTCCAGACAATGCCGCCGATGAAATGAAAAAAGACATTGACCGGTTGCAGATAATTACCGAGAGATTTTCTAAAATTGGTTCTACGCCAGTTTTAGAAGTTGCCAATGTGAATCTTGTATTGGAAACCTCGTTGAAATACTTGTCTAACCGAATCAGTAATTCAGTAGATTTTCAATGGAAATTGTATCCGAAGCCGGTAATGGTGAACATCAACGTGAATTTATTTAATTGGGTTATTGAGAATGTGGTAAAGAACAGTGTTGATGCTATGGAGGGTAAAGGAAGGTTAAGAGTGGAGGTGAATTATAGGAATAATCTTGCATTTATTGATGTAGTTGATAACGGAAAAGGCATCCCAAGAAATCAAACAAAAGATATTTTTAAGCCAGGGTTTACAACAAAAAAACGCGGTTGGGGTTTAGGTTTGTCACTTGCAAAAAGAATTGTGGAAGATTACCACAAGGGTCAGATCTTCGTAAAAGAAAGTCATGCATTTGATAAAACGGTGATTCGAATTATTTTAAAATGTGGTAAATTGAAGTAAATGATTCAGCGCATTCAGACCATATTCTTATTTATTTCATTCGCCTTGTGCGGATTACTTTTGGTTGTTAATCCAATTTACGCTGAGTTTGATTACGTGATTGATGGTGCTGAGTATCAGGCCATTTTACTTTTTTGGTCGAGCTTTGGGGAAACAATCACTGGAAGGGCTGGTATTCTATCTTTTCAAAATTATTGGTGGAATTTCATTCTACTCATATTGTCTGGTAGTTTGTCTTTCGCTTCAATTTTCATGTTTAGATTTACCAGAATTCAGATTTTTTCAGTGTTAATATCTTCATTATTCATTGGTATTCTCGGTTTGAAGTTGATGTACCAATATATCAACTTTAAAAATAACAATATAGATGGTTTGACTGATGAATTAAACGCCCATATTTTTTGGATAGTATTAATATTGGCGTTGAATATATTAGCCGTTTTCGCTATTCAGCTTGATCGCCGAAGTATTCCACAAAATTATTTTGTGTTTCCCAAAGGGTGATTTTGTGCAATGCCACACCTTCTGGAAGGTGGGGTGCAATTCTGTTCCAAATAGCCACTGCAATATTTTCTATAGATGGCATTTTGTCTTTTAGCCATGGAACGTCAATATTCATATTTTGATGGTCTAAATCATCAATTACTTGCTCTCTAATGATGACCTTTAATTTCTTTAGATCCATCACTAGCCCGGTATCTGGGTCTGGTTGACCCTTTACGCAAACGTACAAGTCAAAATTATGGCCATGGAAGTTTGGATTGGCACATTTACCGAAAAGGGTGAAATTATCTTCGTCTGAGATTTTTGGGTTCCACAGTTGGTGAGCAGCATTGAAATGCTCTTTTCGGGTAATATACAGCAGGGGCATATTAGTTATACCAAGTTTTTAATTTATCAATGGTAGTGTCGATGTCTTCAATAGTATTGAATTTACCGAAGCTAAATCTCACCGTGGTTCGATTATTATTTGGACGGATGGTATTGATTACGTGACTACCGCCAACGGCTCCGCTTGAGCATGCGCTTCCACCGGAACAAGAGATTCCAACTAAGTCTAGATTGAAAAGAAGTAAATTACCTGTTTCTGTAGGAGGAAAAGATACACTTAATACGGTGTATAGACAATTTCCTTCTGCATCACCGTTGAACTGAATATCTTGGAATTCAGATTTCAAACGATTGATCATGTGTTTTTTCAAATTTTGTAATTTTTCCTTCTTTGCTTCTAGCTCGCCATAGGAAAGTTCTAAGGCTTTGGCAAGTCCAACAATCCCGTATACGTTTTCAGTTCCGCCGCGCATTTCACGTTCTTGAGCTCCACCGGTGATCAATGGTGAAATGTGATTTGATTTATTGATGTAAATGAACCCAACACCTTTGGGGCCATTGAATTTATGTGCTGCACCGCAAATAAAATCAACGTAATTTTTACTCAATTCGAAGGTATATTGGCCCATGGTTTGAACGGTATCGCAATGAAAAACACCTCCATGTTGGTGTACAAGTTCTCCAACCGCTTCTATATCAATAAGGTTTCCAATCTCGTTGTTGGCATGCATTAAACTTACCAACGACTTTCCAGACTCGCTTAGTAATTGCTGTAAATGAGCCATGTCAATATGTCCATCAGGTAAAACATTCACCATTTTCAGTTCAACATTACCTTGGTGTGCCAATTCTTCAACGGTGTGGAGTACCGCATGATGTTCTAGCGGTGACGAAATGATGGTTTGAATTCCTAAGCTTGAAACGGACCCACGTATGGCGAGATTATCAGCTTCTGTGCCACCAGAGGTGAAAAATATTTCTGATGGCTTACAGTTCAATAAAGATGCAACTTTACCTCTGCTTTCTTCCACAAGGGTTTTTACTTTCCTGCCATGTCCGTGGGTAGAACTCGGGTTTCCGTAATGATTTTTCATTACTTCTACCATAGAATCTACAACAGCAGGATCAATGGGTGTGGTTGCGGCGTTATCGAGGTATATACGGGGTGATTCGGTCATTGCTTTTTAATAGTTTAGATTTGGTTGTTGGTATCTAGATAACCCAAGAATTTATAACACAATTTTGCCATGGTGAATTCGGTAATGAGGTCAATTTCACGGGGTGCAATTTCGACGATATCAAAACCTACTATTTTTTTGCGTTCACACAGGCGCTTAAGCAGTCTATTTCCTTGTTTCCAAGTTAATCCTCCTGGTTCAGCTGTACCTACTGCTGGAGCCACAGATGGGTCAAATCCATCGGCATCAATGGTCACATAAACATGGTCACCGAGTTTGTCGATGCATGCATCAATCCATTGATCTTGATCATCAAGCATGTGGGCATACCAAGTATGGATGTTATCAGATGCTTTAATGAGATTACTTTCTTCAATGCATTGAGCGCGAATACCTACTTGCACCAAGTTTACGTTCATATCATGAATGCGAGCCATCACACTTGCATGTGAATAGGGATTTCCTTGATAAGCTTCGCGCAAGTCTGAATGGGCATCAATTTGAAGAACCGAAAGGTTGGGGTATTTTTTTAGATGCGAGCGCACAAATCCGTTCGTTACGGTATGTTCGGCGCCAAGAGAAACCACAAATTTATTTTGATTTAGAAGTTCATCGGTTTGATTCTCAATGATTTTCATAGCATCTTCATCAACATTGTCACCAAAGTCAATGGGTTCAAGCGTGGCACAGCCAATGTTTCTGTAGGTTTCACGGTCTAATTCTTCGTCGTAAAACTCTACAAAATGGCTTGCATTGATGATGGCTTGGGGACCTAAATTTGAGCCAGATATATAGCTAGAGGTATGTTCGTAAGGAACAAGTTGAATGGCTATTTTTGAATTTTCTAATAGCGTTAAGTTTTCCTCAGGAGGAGAAAGAAACGCTTTTTCTGGAGACAATAACTTCATTGTAGTTCTTATTTCACGCGTTCCATGTATGACCCGTTACGAGTATCAATTCTGATTTTCTCTCCGGTATCAACAAACAAGGGAACCATTACTGTAGCACCACCTTCAACGGTTGCTTGTTTAAGAGTGTTAGTTGCAGTATCTCCTTTAACACCAGGCTCGGTATAGGTAATTTCTAAAACGGCATAGGTTGGGGGTTCGGCGGAAATAGGGGTTTCACCTTCAAAGGCAATTTTAATGGTATCACCTTCTTTCATGAACTTAGCACCTTCACCAAACAAGTGTTTTGCCACTGGAATTTGGTCGTAAGTATCATTATTCATGCAAACATAGGCATCGCCCTCTTCATATAAATATTGTAACTCATGAGTTTCAACACGCACAATTTCAACAGATTCACCGCTTCTGAAGCGATTTTCTGCTAATTTGCCGTCTTTCACACGACGCATTTTTGCTTGATAGAATGCGCGTAAGTTACCCGGAGTACGGTGTTGCCATTCAATGATTTGAACCAATTCTCCGTTGTAGCGAATAAAATTGCCAACAGAAATATCTTGAGTCGTTGCCATATTCTGCAAAATTAATCAAAACTCTTGATATCCTCCGAATTTTGGTTGATCAACCAACCCACAGTTAACATGTATGGGGTTGAAGATTGGGGCGCGAATTCTGGGAAATTCTGATTTACGAGAATATTCGCTTGCAATCTTCCATAAAGGTTTTTTCTTAACCATTCTAGTTGAAGGAACAAAGCTTGAATATTACCGCCGGTTGTCGTAACGACTTCGCCATAAGAGAAGTCTGGACCGAATTGTTGAAATTGATATCCGAGCATTGGCAACAAGATGGTTTTTTTTAACGTGAATGATTTGCCTAATCCTGTGCGCAACATACCGTTGCTTCCCTGCTGATATTTAAGCTCATTTTCAAAATTATACAGCATAGATAATTGAACATTACAGCTCCATCCTTGATAAAAATAGCCATACAGAGCTTGTGCGCCCATTGAATAAGATCCATTTCCAGGCTGTAGATTCATGGGTAGTAATCTTTTATAGGCATCTCTCAACTGGTAATGTCCGTTCGGAATCTTTATTTGGGCAGAAGCAATTGCGAGTTGTTTGGTTTTGCCAAGGTTAAATTTTCGGTTATCTACAAGGGTGTAGTTTAGCGCTATATTTAAATCTGATAAACCCGAATATGTATTAATGGCGTTTTCGTTGTTCTCATTTTTTCTTGATATCTGTTGGATGCCCATTCGGTAGTTGATTTGAAACTTCTTATTTACTTGTTGATTGAAAATAATTCCCGATTGGAGGATTTTATCGGTAACATTAAATTGGGTGCCATTTGAGAAGCCCGTTTGTGTTTTGAATCCCAGTGAATTACCCCAAATTCCGAGGAAATGTGAGGGTATAGTCTGTAAATATCCCATAGAAAAAGAAGCGTCTCGAAGTCCGCTACCACAGATGTCGCAGGCACTGGCTTTTGCAGAAGCGAACATTAATGTGATAAAAATGAGTGGCTTATGGATTGAATGGATGAATTTCGCCATGATTTAGATTGGAAATAAATTTGTGGTCAGTTAATGTGTGCAAAAATGCCCTAAGGGCTTCAACGTCTTGATTTTGTAGCTGAAATTTAAGTTGATAGGCATTTAAAACTTTATCAAGATTGGAAAATGAGCCGTCATGCATGTATGGGTAAGTGAGTGCTACATTTCTCAAGCTCGGCACTTTAAAGTGGTAGGTGTCTTTTTGTATTTGTGTAATACGGTATCTTCCCTGATCGCTGTTGCCTAAAGCTAAGCCATTGTATTCAAATTGATTATTGGTAAATAGTGGTTCAGAATGGCATTGGGAACAGTTTGATTGAAAAATGGTATAACCTTGTTTTTCTAGTTTATTGAAATTGCTTTTTCCTCGCCTTACATCATCATATTTACTTTGGTCAGAAACAAGGCTGAGCATGAATTGAGAAAGTGCAAAAAGTACTGTTTGCTCATTGATGGTGGTATCACCATAGGCTTTCTGAAAAAGAGGATGGTATTGTTTGTTTTCTCTGATGCGCTCAATGGCTATTCCCAGGGGTAAATCCATTTCATTGAAATCAGTGATTGGGGCGATGGGCATAACATCTAAATGCGTTATTCCGCCATCCCACATGAAAGATTTGTTCCAAGCTAGATTTTGAATGGATGGACTGTTTCGCTTGCCCAATCGATTGTGAACCCCAAAACTTTTTGGTAAATTATGGTCAGCAAAACCATGAACTTGGGCATGACAACTTCCACAGGAAATGGTTCGCGTGGATGAAAGATTTGGGTCATAAAAAAGAACTTTTCCTAAATATATTTTATCAGGGGTTAACTCATTATTGGTGTTTTTGTATTCTATCGCTGGGAAGTCTTTTGGAAATTTAAATTCTGCCGATGAGGGATTTTTTTGGCAACTACCCAAATGAAGGAACAGAACCAAGACAAATATCTTGGTTCTGCCCCACATAAACCCTTTTGAATTAAGGGAGATCATTGGAGTTATTGGTGAATATGGTCAAAGGTGATGCCGTCTCTGAAGTTGGCCGACATTGAAACGGATAAATTGCTGATGCTATGTACTACGCTAACATCGGCTAACTTCACTGGGCCATGCCATAGTTTCGCTACGTTGGTTCTAATATGTAGCACGGGCGCTGCGTCGGGTTTTACAGAAATACTGTTTCCACCGAGAAGCATGTTTTTCTTTTGAATAGCGCTGTATGGGGGCATATAGCCACCAAGATGAAACAAGAAAGTATTATTTGCCGCTTGAGGCGAAGTGCCTTCTACACGAACAAAAATGTAACCTGTTGACCAGCTCCAGAACATTCCATTTGATGGATTGAGTGCGCCTTGTTGCAGTCCGCTATTGTTAGCTGCACTGTCAACACCTACTAAGAAATTAACTGCAGTATAATCGCCCATTGGAATGTTCGTCAGTTCGATTTTATTGTCAGTTTCACTTATCAAGAAATAGGAGTTGGGGACTTTAAATGATGAGCCATCTGCCTTGATCAATTCAAAATTGGATAAATAATATTTAATAAGACTGAAGGTCATGGTATCGCCAGACATTGGCTGAACCATGGGAGTGTTCATTAGAAAAGGTTTTTGATCCATGCCCCAAACATGGTCTATTTCAATGGTTAAATTTCCGTATTTCGGAGTGTTATTAGGTTTGTCTTCTTCAGTACATGAAGCAAAAAATATGGGTAATGCAATTAGGGTCAAGGCCGCCCAACGAGTAGCACGAGACAACCAAAGAATGGTGTTTTTCATGATTTTTTCATTTTAGAGTGCCAATGAATGACCCGTCATTAGCGCGGGGATCCTGATCATGAAAAATTCTTTGGTGGAGGTGGGTCAATTGCTTCTAGGTCGAAAAAGTGTGGTGCAATATTTCTAGATTTAGAAATTAAACAAGAGAAAGAATGGTTATCAACGAGATTATTAATAATGGTTTCTTTGAATACTTCGGGGAAGATAACCACTGGTTGAGCATCTGTTTCAGTGGATTCTTGAGGTTTTGAGAATTTCAATTTTGCGTTAATATGGCAAGAACCTTGGCAACAGTTTTTAACAGCGTCTTTTTGAACACAACTGGTTTTTATAATCTCGGTTTTGTTTATTTCAAAATGAACAATGTGAAATAACTGTATGAGACTTTGGGAGAAAAAAGCAATCAATAAAATTGAGGCAAACCGAATAACCAGATTCTGATATGAGTTCCTCAATGCCATAATACAAATTTAACTAAATCCCTTTGTTTAAAGCATGATATTTGTCACATTAGTACTCCAATTTTAGTCCGTATTTTCTCATGGCCACATCAATCAGGTATTGGCGTCTGCGCGCCAAAGGGTGATTTTTACCGCAGGTTCTTGGACAAGGGAGCATAGAGATGATGGCAATGCTTTGAGAACGGGAAAGTTCTTTGCCGTTTTTGTTGTAGTAATAGTGGGCAGCTTCGTCTATGCCGAAAGCACCTCTTCCCATTTCGATAACGTTTAAATAAACCTCTAGAATGCGTTTTTTACCCCAAATGAGTTCAATCCAAAGAGTGTAGTAGGCTTCAATTGCTTTTCTTAGGTAACTGCGTCCCTCCCAACAGAAAACGTTTTTGGCCGTTTGTTGAGAAATGGTGCTGCCGCCCCTGATTCGTTTGCCTTGTGCATTGTGTTTTACGGCGTTGGAAATGGCCTTGAAGTCAAATCCGCTATGATTGAAAAACTGTTGATCTTCACCAGCCAAAGCCGCTAATTCAAAATGATCAGGCATTTCTTCAACATCAATCCATTCGCCGTCATAGGTGTGAAGTTCTCTCTGAGACCATTGAATCATGGTAAATGGTGGATTGATCCATTTGTACAGCACTACGGGCAGAATGCTTATGAGCCAAGCTGTTAAGAGGATTTTAAAAATGCGCCTAATCATAAGAATTTAAAATCCATTCACCCCGTTCACTGTGGTGTATTTCAAAACCAATTTTTTGTCAGGATAAATGCGTTTGAATGCGCTTTGAACGGCTATGGTAGTTTCATGGAAGCCACAAAGAATGAGTTTCAACTTGCCTTCGTAGGTGTTGATGTCGCCCACTGCGTAAATTCCTGAGATGTTGGTTGAGTAATCAACGGTATTCACAGCAATGGCGTTTTTGTCAATGTTTAAATTCCAATCAGCAATGGGTCCTAATTTGGGTGAAAGTCCAAATAAGGGCAAGAAATAATCAGCATCTATATACTGGGTCTCCGGTTGGTCTTTGATGGTTAATCCTACAGAGTATAAATGCCCAGAAGCATCGCCATTTAAGTGGGTGACTTCAGAATAAGTTTTCAGATTTAATTTGCCGTTTTCACTGAGGTCTATGACCTTTTGTACGGAGTCTAAATGCCCTCTAAATTCACCGCTTCTGTGCACTAAAGTAACAGAACTTGCAACGTTATTTAAAAAAAGGGTCCAATCAAGGGCACTATCGCCTCCACCGGCAATGACAATTTTCTTGTTTCGGTATTTTTCAGGGTCGCGAACCATGTAATCAACCCCGCGATTTTCGAATTCGGTGATGTTGGAAATGGGAGGTTTTCTGGGTTCAAACACACCCAATCCACCAGCAATGAAAATATTGGGGGCTTTGTGTTGTAGTCCTGATTCAGTGGTAACAATGAAATTAAGTTCATCTGACTTTTCGATGGAAACGGCTTTTTCTCCCAAGGTGAAAGTGGGTTTAAAAGGTTCAATTTGCTTCATCAAATTGTCAATAAGGTCACCTGCTAGTATTTCAGGAAAACCAGGAATATCATAGATGGGTTTTTTAGGGTAAATTTCCGATAACTGTCCGCCGGGCTGAGGAAGAACATCAATGATGTGGCAACGCAGTTTAAGCAATCCAGCTTCGAACACGGTAAAAAGTCCAACTGGACCTGCACCAATGATCAAGATATCGGTTTCAATCATGTTGCAAAATTAGACAATGCGAGCGGCCAAAACCATGATTTTTGTAACAATTGTAAAAGTGTTGCCGGTTAATCATTGACTAGAATCAATCCCATGGGTGTCAACTTGTAGGTGTACTTGCCTACTTCAATGGTATCTCCGGGTTTGATGCGTTTGAGGTTGCGAATTTCTCCATCAGATTTGAGAATGGAACCTCCGGTTTTTAAGGCAAGATTCCAATAATCAAGAGGTACCGCTCCATTGACGTCGCCACACAGTAGAATGCTGACGGGTTTTTTCAGGTACTGTATGAGCGAATAATCTTTGATGGGTGCCTTCGCATCGGCAATCATCAAAACAGTGTCTACGGTTTCCCATTTCTTGAGAGAAACTAAAATGGCTTCAATATTATTTTCTGGAATATCTCCGCCGTTGCCATTTTTCATGGCTAGAGTAACTGTTTTGTAAATGCTGTCAAAGTGATTGTTGTTGCAAGTATAAATTCCTCCCGATGAACCCACTCGTTTAATCATTTGTGGCGCTCCGTCGCCGTCATTAAAGAACGAGAAATGAGATTTAAGTCTGAGATCTTGATTTTGTCTAATGAAAGCTAAAACTTGAGCATTAAATGGTGCCATTGACCCAGTTACATCAGCAACAACCAACCACTTTCCGGTGTATTTTTTGTTTGATAATGCATCAAATTCGTTGGTGTTTCTGAGTAAATTACCGTTATACATGCCCACTTTCTTGGTGTATCCTTTGATGGTTTTTCGGGGGATGCTGTCAATGACCATTCGAGTTTCGGGATCTCTAAACCAAATAGACCTGCTTTCATATCTGATTCCCTCTTTCATCTTGGAATAGCTTCGGGGAAGGTAACGGCCAGTTTCTACGTAACGTTTGCGCTTTCTGTAAAGAATTTGATCTGGAACTTGAATGGTTGTGTCTTTAAAATCCATCAAGATTTTATACAGGAGATTGATTTCCTTGCTGACGTCTTCGGTTTTTGGAGGTTCACGCAAGAAAACCACGAAGCCATGGTACATTTTGCGGGCGTCTTCTTCGGTTTTGGCTTTTTTCTGCTCAAAAACTCGCCAAACTACAGAGTCGCTGTCAAACAGTTGGGGGGCAATTTTGAATAAATTATCAAAACGTTTTTTATTTAAACTGCTTTGATCAAAGGTGTCAACCACTTTAAATCGGGTGTAAACCAAATGCACGCTCATCACACTTTTCCCTTTGGGAATCACAAATTTGGTATTGGGTTCCAAGAAATGGGAAGATGAAAAGTACATGGGAAGAAAAATGACGTTGTCTTCTTTTTCTGTAGGATGTTGTTGAATGACAATGGGTTTAATCTTGCTCAGCTTTTCAGTATTGGTTTTCTGTGCCCAAATTTCTGGGGATGCTAACAGCGAGAAAACCAACATTATACGAGCAAGCATGAGGCGAAGTTAATAAACCAATGTTAAATTAATATATATCAAAAAGTTGATCCACTCCAATAAGACTTCTTTCGGAAATAAATCCTTCAGCGTACTTCACGGCGATGGGTCTTCCAAATTCGCGGGCTCTACCTTCAATGAAATTCCAAAACTCTTCGCTGCTGATGGGTGTTTCAGGTTCTTTGCTGTTGGGATCGTAGAATTGACTCTTAAACGCTTTGATGCATTCTACTTTCTGTTGAAATTCATCTGATATATCAACCACAAAATGCGGGTGTAAATGTCGGTCTTGGATGTAGAAGAATACTGATTTTGGGCGGTGAGGCAGTTGAATTTCCCCGTTATCTCCTATGGTTTGAATTTTACTCAAGCCAGCAAGAAAGCTGGCTCTCTTCACCAATTCAGAACCTCTAGCGTGATCAGGGTGACGGTCAGAAGGGGTGTTTGCAAGAACTATTTCAGGTTTGTGCGTGCGAATGATTTGGATGATTTTTAATAGACTTTCTTCGTTGGTTTCAAAAAATCCATCGGCAAAAGTCAGCGCTTTCCGAAAGGCGGCTCCCATGATTTTTGCGCTATTCTGCCCCTCAATGTCGCGTATTTCAGCAGTGCCACGACTGCCCAATTCACCGCGGGTGAGGTCAATTAAACCTACTGATTTTCCGCTTTTGATGCTTTTGATTAGTGTGCCGCTGCAAGATAATTCAACATCGTCAGGGTGTGCGCCAAAGGCAAGAATATCAACTCTCATGGTATATTAATAATCAATGCTTGCTGGTGGGGTGTGAACCAAATTTTCTAGGGTTGAACCCACCGCTTTGAGTGTATTTTTATCAATGTTCTCAATGTTGTCATTGAGGGTATGCCATGTTTCTGGGAACCCTCTTTGTGAGTTGTAATCGATGATGTCAATTATGGGAATGTTGGTGCCTTGATGAACGTAAAAATGGTCGTCAATAATGGCACCAGTAGTTTGGGTGATGAAGTAGTTTGAATGCCCCAATTCTTGAGCGATGGTCCAAATATGTGAAAGGGCGAAGTTACCCCATTCGTTGCTGTTTCCTTCCCAAAGGAATTGAGCGTTTTTGCCACCTACCATATCTAGCAATACTCCAAAGTTTGCCTTGTAATTTGGGGTATGAAGGTTTTTTGCCCAGTACTGGCTTCCGAGACAGAAGGAATTTTCAACTTCCGATTTGCCCCAATCTTCGGCATCGAAGAAGATGATATCTACACCTATTGAACTATCTGCGGGTTGTGCCTTTAAGTTGCGAGCCAATTCTAAAAGAACCGCTACACCGCTTGCGCCGTCGTTGGCACCGAAAATGGGTTGAGTTTGATTGTTTGGATCTTGGTCAGCAAACGGGCGAGTGTCCCAATGTGCGGCGAACAGGATTCTTTTTTTAGCCGATGGATTTATACTTCCAATAACATTATAAACAGGAATTTTTTTGCCGTCATAGGTGGTCGCTGAACCGTTTTGAATTTGAGCTGTGGTTCCGTGTCTTTTCAATTCAGATAACAACCAGTCGGCGCATTTTTTATGTTCGGGAGTTCCAGGTATTCTGTACCCAAAAGAGACTTGTTTTTGAACATATTGGAAGGCCGAATCAGAGTTGAAATTGGTTTTTACGTCTGAAAGTAATTGGGTGGTTTCTATGGAAGGATCTGGTTTGGGGTTATTGGTGCAGGCGATGAAGGTCAGCGCTAAGGGCATCCCCAGGAAAAACAAGTTCCGAGCAAACATTTTACAAAATTAACCATTTAAGAACGGAGTTTCAGGGAAAATCGTTGATTGTGTGGAATATATTCGACGGGAATGCATAATTTCGAATGATTCCTATGGCAGTAACGATGAAGAGCATGACGGGCTTCGGCAGGTCACAATTTGAGAACGATTCAGTTAAAATTACGTGTGAAATTAAATCATTGAATGGTAAGTATTTGGAAGCAGATATACGTTTACCGAGGGTATTTGCAGATTTGGATGCGCCCATAAGACGAATGCTTTCGGAGTTGTTGGAAAGAGGAACTTTGACGGTTACTTATCAGATCAAGTGGTTAAAACCAAGCAGCGAGAATCAAGAAATTGTGATCAATTTTGATGCTGCCCAAAATTACTTGACGGCCCTGAAGAGTTTGTCAGCGGAATTGGGTGTTGAGCTGCATGATCCTATGCGTGAGATTCTGAAATTGCCCGATTTGATTAGTATGGGGGAGAGAGAAATATCCTCAGAAACTAAACAAACCATCATTGATGTGACCAAAATGGCCGCTTTGGAGTTGGATCAGTTTAGGCAAACTGAAGGACAAGCAACCGCGCTTAAGTTGAGCGAGTTGTTAAACGCCATAGAATCTGATCTTTTTGTGGTGGAGGGTTATGAGGGAGACCGAAGAGAGGCTATCAGAGAAAGGGTGTACGGGAACGTATTGGAGCATATTTCTCAAGATGCCATAGATCAAAATAGACTGGAGCAGGAAATTTTGATTTATTTAGACAAATACGACATTGCTGAAGAGAAGCAGCGTTTGGGGCAGCACATTGATTTTTTCAAGCAATCATTAAAGTCAGAACCCAAAGGCAGGAAGTTGAATTTTATATCCCAAGAAATGGGCCGCGAAATGAACACCATGGGTGTGAAAAGTAATTTCTTTCCCATGCAACAAGCGGTGGTGGGAATGAAAGAGAAGTTGGAACAGATTAAAGAACAAGTACTTAATATAGTTTGATGAAGATTCGAATGTTACTTTTGGCTCTTTTGGGGATAGGCTCTTCAATAAAAGCCCAGAAAATTGAGCAGGTAATTGTAAAGCCCAATTGTACAGATTGCTCCCCGAAGGCCAATGTTTCTGCCGTGTTGCATGAATTATGGCAAGATAGCATTTCAACAAATCCAGTGGTGATATATAGCCGCCTGGACGTTATGTCTGCTTTTTGGGCCAATGAGGTACTTCAAAAAAATGATTCTGATGAAGTGCTGTCTGGCCAAATTAATCAGAGACTTTCGTTTTACGACCCTGAAAACCAGGACTTGTGGGGTTGGATGAAAGATTTGTACCGAGTAAAAAAAGAGATTTACAAGGGTAACAGAAAAATTATTTTGATGCCTGACGACACTCAAGAGAGAAGCATAAAAACGGCTAGCCAAGAGTTTAGACTGCTTCATGCAGGACTATCTGGGGCAGATTCTACCTTACCTGGCGTGCAAGCAATCAAATCAGTGATTAGGTATATTGACTTGAATTACGATAAAAATGGATTGAATGAAGAAAGTGATGATGCAGAACCCTACAGTGACTTAAGCGTGTCGTTTGATCAAATCAACACCCTCAGGCAATTAGCCACAGACACTCTTGATTGGATGCCTGAATTGAGAAGATTGCAGCCCTTATATGCCTCAATTTTATATCGTGATCTTTTGAATCATATTGGCAGATCGGGTGCCGATGAAGATAAATATACAACGAGTATATTAAGATTTTATGAGGCTAAAAAACGTCTGGTTTCAGACTTGATATCTTGGCGGAACCGAGGTTGTGATGTGGTATTAATCAGTTCAAACACAGATTTTTTTGACACCTTTACGGCTCAAAAACCCGGTTTTGAGGTGTTGTCTTACCAAAAGATCTTCAAGTTGTTTTATCCTGCTGAACCTGCTATATCCAAACGAGAGATTCTTATTGATTCTAGTTCATGGGTATTAAGCTGGGAGATAGATACTTCATTTGCTGTTGATTATGCCTATGAGGACGACGAATATGATGAGGCATCTAGTAGTTCGAGTGAATCTGAATTTGTGAGCATGGGTTTTGGTGGAAGTTTTCTTAGCATGAGACCCACATGGGGACAAACCATTGGCACTTTGAATGATGCTGGAATAGATCAAGGCCGTTGGCTCCCAAACTTTGGATTGGAATATTGGTTTTGTCCTAACAAAATGACTTTGGTCGATTTTGGATTTCAAGTGAACAATGCCGCTACAACTCAGATTAAGTTTCTGAATTCCAATGAAAACGTGAGTCATTGGGTTGGTCAGGTGGGATTTACCGTGGGTTCAAATCGTGAAAAGCCAGTTCAAATAGGGGCGTATCAAGGTTTTGCTTTTGGAAATGTAACTGTTGCTCAAAAGTCATTGAATAAACCAGCTGGATTGCCTTATGAGTTCATGAAAGTTGATAAAGTGACCAATCCGTTTTATACGTATCAACTCGCTTTGGACGCGAGTGTGCAGGTTTGGCGGATCTACATCAGAGGTTTGGCGGGTTATCAATTTGATTTTTCAGACACTCGATTTAAGTCGGGTAGGGAATGGGTCAATGCTCCAGAAACCTTGAATCAGCGAGGGTGGTTTTACCGTGTTTCGGCCGGAATTTTATTGGTGAAAGGAGGAAGTTCAAAATGAGATTATTAGTCATTACTTTGATTTGTGGTTTTGGAGGATGTTTTCATGGTTTCCAAAGATTGGAGGCGCAAGTTCTTCCCCCGAAAAAAACACTGGACATGAAAACCGCATCATTCGCAACAGGCGACGGATGGAAAATGCTTTATGAAAAAGCGAAAGATTGCAGAGTGGTCATGAGCGGTGAAAATCACTCCGAAGTAGAAGCGAATGCATTGATGGAATACTCTTTCATGCGTGCTTTGTACGAAAACTGTGGTTACCGTGATTATATCATTGAGTTGAGTCCTGCAAGAGCCTATTATTTGCAGAGGTACATCTGCAATGATGATGTTTACGCTTTGCAAGCTCTGCAAGGAATCTCATCTCCTGCCTACATGAAATTGTTCTACTCATTGCACGATTGGAACATGAAGTTACCTGTTGAGGATAGAATTCGTGTGCATGGAATAGATGTGGAGCGCTTTACGGATTTATCTGCTTTGAGGATGAGTGATTTTCTACAAAGAATGGAAACCAAGTACGGATTGCCGTTGGAGTTAGCGACAAAATTGTATGCATTTCGAAATATTGTGACTAGAAACTTCACCAACAGTCTTCAGGAATATCAAAAAGAAGTGTTGGTTGATACCATTGGCACCATCGAAAAAGATGAAGAGTCGGGTGGCAATTTTAGCGCAGGTACTACAGATGTTTCTACTTTAATCACAGATGATTCAATTTTTGGCGATCTGAATAAATATAGGGCTTGGCTAAAAGATGATTATTCGGAATTTTTAGAGATCAAAGAGGGTCTAGATGAAGTCATTAAATGGAATGATTTGAGGAGAACGGCTCAACAATCGCACTGGCGTGAAGGTAAGATGTATTCACGCATGAAAGCATTGCTTGAAAAATACCCTCAGTCTAAGTTCTTTGGGCAATTTGGGCGTTGCCATATCTCCAACTCACAAAGCGATGTTGATTGTGGTTGGTACAATTTCAACAGCGTCATGAATCGTTTGAAAATGCAAGATTCAACCTTGAAAACAGTGAGTATGGGTATTTTTTATTGGGACAGAAGTGAGCAATTATATGGCGAAGGTGCGGAAGATGAAATACGCAAAATGAAATTGGCTTTCACTCCCGGAATAGTGATTTATGACCTCCACGACAAAGAAAGTCAACTTAAAGTTTTAAACACCAAGTATGATTTTGCAGTGGTAAACTTTGAGCGCAATTCGAAGCTTCAGAAAGACTTGAACGAAGAATTAGAATCAGCCAACGAAGTCGAAAAATTAACCCAGTCAGAGTGGGGTGTAAACATAGGGTTAACTGGTTGGGGGCTTTTGAACATGCAAATGGATCAAGTTTCTGGGTGGTTCAATCAGGATGGACGAAGCTTCAATACAAAACCTAGACAATTTTTTTACCATGTAATCATGGCAACAAATGGTTTTTGGAAGATAGGTTTGGCAGGTAATTATACCTTAACCGAACAGGGAAGAAATGGCCGAATAAATCAGAACAGTGATTCCTTTGCATCCTTCTATTACAATAATTGGAATCTCTTGATACAAGGTGGTTTTGAGAAGAAGTTTGGCCGATTTTCGATTGATTTGGTCGGATTTGCCGGTTATAATGAAAATCGACTAAAAATGGAATCTCAATCAAAGAGTATTCTATTGTTAAACAATGAATTGAAGGATGCAATTGTGGTTGATCCTGGCATGCTAGTTGGTGGTGCTGTCGGATTTAATTTCTACGTTGACAATATGACCAGTTTGGGAATTAGGGCCCAGTACCAGAGCGACATATCTCAAACCAATTGGTACTATCAAGGCACTAAAATTCCGTTTGATCAAACCAAAACGGCCAATAGATGGGATGCATGGGGAGTTTCTATCAATTACGTTCAGCATATTTTTGACTAATTTTGCAGTATGAAGCAGTCTATCCCTAACCTCATCACCTTAGGCAATTTAGCCTGCGGATTGTTGGCCATCACATTTATAATGCAAGGTCAACCCTTGATTGCCTTTATTTTGATGGTCGTTGCCTCTATTTTAGACTTTTTCGACGGAATGGCAGCTCGCGCCTTAGGAGTAGATGGTGAATTGGGAAAACAACTCGATAGCCTAGCTGACGTTGTATCTTTTGGCGTTGTACCCGGTTTGATTTGGAGACATTTCATGATGATGCGCGGTGTTTGTCCGCCTTCAGGCTTTTGCATCAATTCTTATGTTTGGATGTTGATTCCATTAGCGGCAGCATATCGTTTGGCCGTATTTAATGTGAGTGAGAATCAAAAAACCAATTTCATGGGAATACCCACTCCGCTTTCTGGTTTGGTTTTGGGTTCATGGGCTTTGTTCAATCATTCTTTGGGAGGTGTTGTTGCCATTAGGTTTGGGTTTATAGAATTGGATTGGTTGAATCACTTTTACGTTTGGTTATATATGCCATTGATCGCAGGTTACATGATGGTGAGTGATTACCCCATGTTATCTTTAAAATTCAATAAAACAGACGGATTGAATCTTTTCCGATACCTATTATTGGGCTTGGGAGTTGTACTTGCCGTTGTATTTGGAAACTATGGATTTGCCTTGTTCTATTTTGCCTATATAGGAATCTCTTTTTTGGGCTTTAAATTACATCCAACAGAATAAAAAAATGATAAGAGTAGGAATAATCATGGGTTCTGATAGTGATCTTCCGGTAATGAAGGAAGCAACCACTATTTTAAATCAAATGGGAGTTGAAACCGAAACCACCATTGTTTCAGCGCACAGAACACCCGAACGTTTGTTTGAATATGCTGAGCATGCGGCAGATCGCGGCATTTGTGTAATCATAGCTGGAGCTGGTGGTGCTGCACACTTACCTGGTATGGTTGCTTCTATGACCCATTTGCCAGTTATTGGTGTTCCAGTTCAATCAAAAACCATGAGCGGTATTGACAGCTTATATTCCATTGTTCAGATGCCTCCTGGTGTTCCTGTGGCAACGGTTGCCATCAATGGCGCTAGAAACGCCGGTATACTAGCTGCCCAAATTTTAGGTATCTACGACGAAGAAATTGCTGATAAGGTGATTTCTTTCAAGAAGGACATGGAATCTGAGGTGCTTGAAAAGGCCAAGCGATTGGAAGATTTGGGTCCTGAAAAGTACTTAAATTCACATTCATGATCATTGTTGGCGAAGCCCTACTTTCAGAAGACATTCTAGATAAACAATTTGTTTGTCAATTAGACCAGTGCAAGGGGGCTTGTTGTATTGAAGGGGACGCTGGAGCGCCGCTGCTTCACTCAGAACTTGAAACCATAGAACAGGTACTTCCCACTGTAAAAAAATACATGCGAACAGACGCATTAGAATACTTGGCAGAAAAAGGATTTCACACTCGTGACCCTGACGGCGAATTGGTTACAGAGTGTCAAAAGTCGGGCGAATGTGTTTTTGTGCAATACGATGACAAGGGCATTGCCAAATGCAGTTTTGAGATGGCCTATGAAGCGGGTGAAACTGATTTCAAGAAACCCATCAGTTGTCATTTGTACCCAATTAGGGCAAAGCGTTACGGAAATTACACGGCTTTAAATTACCACAAGTGGGACATTTGCAACCCTGCATGTAAAGCGGGATCAGAGTTAAACGTGCGGGTATTTGAATTTTTAAAGGAGCCTTTAATTCGCAAGATGGGTGCTGAATGGTACCAAGAATTGGAGGAGGTTAGTAAGGCGTGGGATGGTAAATAGGTTGTCGGTGATCGGTGATCGGTGATCAGCCGTCAGCCGTCAGCTCTCAGCTTTCGGCTTTCAGCTATCAGCGGACAGCCGTCAGCCATCAGCTTTCAGCAGCGCCGAGGGCGCCAAGCAACAGCGAAGCTGTTCAGCTCCCGACCAAGGACCAAAGACCAAGGACCAAGGACCAAGGACCAAAGACCAAAGACCAAAGACCAAGTAATTAACTGATTAAACTCGCAAGAAGGCCAATAAACATGGAGTATTTGAGCCAATTTGAAATGTGGCTGTAATGCGGTTTTTCAAGAGCCGCGTAGATTTTATAGAGTAGGTATAAATGTAAGGGTGTGAGTACCGCAAAGAGGAATATCCAATATTCTAGTTGATTGCCTGTGGCTCCAATCAAGATGAGGAGGGCTAAGCTACAGAGAATGAAGATGGATGCAAGTATTTTGGTTTTGGTGGGCCCGCTGCTGATGGCGAAGGTTTCGTAGCCATGTTCCTTATCGCCGGCGTAGTCTTCGAGGTCTTTGATGAGTTCGCGGGCAAAGGTTATGAAGAAGGCTATGCTTGAGAATTCGGCGAAATAGGCCTTGTTTACCAAGAAAACACCTCTAGAGGCAATGTAAACCACCATTCCTGCCATCAATGAAATGAGGAGGTTTCCCATGAGGAATTCCGATTTAAAGTCGCTGGAATAAAAATAGAGAAGAATGGCTATGACGGTTGACAAAATGCCCATTCCAAGTCCGGTAATGAAGCCCATGCTGATTCCGGTAAATGTGAGAATCAGATAATACATTTTCATGGATTTTACGGATGTGCTTTCAACGGCGATGCGCTTTCCAGGCCTATTGATTTTGTCAGTTTCTACATCGAAGATGTCATTGATTACATATCCCCCGGCGGCAACAAGAACGCAGGCCAAAGTGGCGGTGATGCTTTCGGGGAAGCGGAGATTTGAAAAGTCAATGAAACTCAGTCCGGGATTGATGCGAGAGGCCGACAAATAGAAAAGCCACTGAGTGAGGATAGTCAGCAGGAGGTTGATGGGGCGAATGATTCTCAAATAATGAATCATTGGCGCAATTTAGCGTTTATAAAATTTCATTTTGTAATCTGCGCGAGTAATTCCTCGTGCGATACCGTCCATTTTTCGCTTAAGCATGGATCTTTTTAGTGGACTGATACGATCAGTGAACAAAACACCTTCAATATGATCATATTCATGTTGGATGATTCTAGCGGCCATTCCATCAAATGACTTGGTATGTTCTTGAAAATTTGCATCCCAATAATGAATTTTGAGTTCGCCTTTACGCTTAACGTTGGCGCGGACATCAGGTATGCTTAAACAGCCTTCTTCAAATTCCCATTCGGTTCCAAATTCTTCTAGAATGGTGGGGTTGATGAATACTTCTTTGAAACCTTCGGGTTGAATATCTTCAATCTCAGAGCCGTCAACAATAAACAATCTGATAGATTTTCCAATTTGTGGAGCTGCCAAACCAATGCCGTTGGAGTCATACATGGTATCGAACATGTCTGAAATCAATTTGGTTAGGTCTGGGTCGTTAAAATCAATTTCTTCGGCCTTTTTTCTTAAAACAGGTTGTCCGTAGGCATAAATTGGAAGTATCATGATATTCTTTGGAGGTGAGTTTGTAAAATGATGGTTGCTGAAACGGTGTCTATGAGTCCTTTGTCTCTTCGGTCTTTTTTGGATTTACCCATGGCAATGATTTGGTTTTGAGCTTCGTGGCTGCTGAAACGTTCATCAATGGTTTCAATTTTCAAGTGTGGGTAATTTTCTTTCAGCCATTGTAAGAAGTCGCGTACCGATTGAGTGGAATGTGTGTCTTCGCCCGTGAGTCTGATGGGCATACCCACAACTACACAATCAACGGGTTCTTGTAGAAGATAATCTTTAAACCAGATGGGGAAATCAGCGGTTCTTATGGTTGTGAGGGGTTGAGCAAAGAGGTTTAGCGGATCAGTAATGGCTATTCCTGTTCTTTTTAACCCGAAGTCTATTCCCATGGTTCTTGGCACTGTGCAAAGATAGGTTCAATTTATGGTTAAACGAAAAGAGGCCGCCCTTTTAAGGCAGCCTCTTGGAATTGTTTGATTTCAGATGATTACATCATTCCGCCCATTCCGCCCATTCCGTCCATTCCACCATGTGAATGACCTTTTTCTTCTTCGGGGATTTCGCTCAACACACATTCTGTGGTTAAGATCATACCGCCAATAGAAGCAGCGTTTTCAAGAGCTACACGAGATACTTTCTTCGGATCAATTACACCCGCAGTGATCAAGTTTTCGTAAACATCCGTGCGTGCGTTATATCCAAAGTCGTCTTTACCTTCCAACACTTTTTGAACTACAATGCTTCCTTCACCACCTGCATTGGCAACGATTTGACGCAATGGCTCTTCCAAAGCACGACGAACAATTTGGATACCGGTATTTTCGTCTTCGTTGGCTCCGGTTAATCCATCCAAAGCTGAAATAGCTCTGATGAAACTCACTCCACCACCTGGTACGATACCTTCTTCAACCGCTGCACGAGTAGCATGTAAAGCATCGTCAACACGGTCTTTCTTCTCTTTCATTTCAACTTCAGTTGCAGCACCAATGTAAAGAACTGCTACACCACCTGACAATTTAGCCAAACGTTCTTGCAATTTTTCACGATCATAGTCGCTGGTAGTATTTTCAATTTGAACCTTGATTTGGTTGATGCGAGCTTGGATTGCATCTTTCTGACCAGCACCGTTTACAATGGTAGTATTGTCTTTATCGATGGTGATTTTTTCAGCTGTACCTAAGTCAGCCATGGTAGCATCGTCTAACTTGCGGCCTTGCTCTTCAGAAATAACGGTACCACCTGTTAATACGGCGATGTCTTGCAACATTTCTTTTCTGCGATCTCCAAAACCTGGAGCTTTAACAGCAGCGATTTTGAGTGATCCACGGATTTTATTTACCACTAGAGTAGCTAAAGCTTCACCTTCAATATCTTCCGCGATAATCACCAACGGACGACCAGTTTGAACTACTTTTTCCAACACAGGAAGCAAGTCTTTCATGGTGCTCACTTTCTTGTCGTAGATCAAGATGAATGCATTTTCTAATTCAGCTTCCATCTTTTCAGTGTTGGTAGTGAAATATGCGCTCAAATAACCGCGGTCAAACTGCATACCTTCAACTACTTCAACCGTAGTTTCAAGTCCTTTTGCTTCTTCAACGGTAATTACACCGTCTTTGCCCACTTTCTTCATGGCTTCTGCGATCAATGAACCAATGCTTGGATCGTTGTTAGCAGAAATAGATGCTACTTGTTCAATTTTGGTGTTATCGTCACCTACAGGGTGAGCCAATTGGTTTAATCTTTCAACAGCAGCTCTGGTTGCTTTTTCGATACCGCGCTTCAGATCCATTGGATTTGCACCAGCGGCAACGTTTTTCAAACCTGCTGTAACGATGGCTTGAGCCAACACAGTTGCAGTAGTAGTACCATCACCTGCAATGTCGGCAGTTTTGCTAGCTACTTCTTTCAACATTTGAGCACCCATGTTTTCTACAGGGTCTTTCAATTCGATTTCCTTTGCAACACTAACACCGTCTTTGGTTACATGTGGAGCACCGAATTTCTTGTCGATAACCACGTTACGACCTTTGGGTCCTAAGGTAACTTTAACTGCATTCGCCAATGCATCAACGCCGCGCTTTAAACCGTCGCGTGCGGTAAGATTGAAATCTATTTTCTTTGCCATAATTCTTTACTTTTTTTGATTAGATGATTGCCAAAATGTCTGTTTCTCTCATGATGAGGTAATCGTTTCCTTCAACACTGATTTCAGTACCCGCATATTTACCGTACAATACAGTGTCGCCAACTTTAACAGTCATGGGCTCATCGGGTTTGCCTGATCCTACAGCAATTACTTTACCTCTTTGTGGCTTTTCTTTTGCAGTGTCTGGAATAATGATACCTGACGCAGTAGTTTGCTCAGCGGCAACCGGTTCTATCAGAACGCGATCTGCCAAAGGTTTAATGTTAACTGACATATTAGTTTTTACGTTTTGTTCTATGCCCCAGAATTATCTAATTCTATGCCAATTGCTAAAATCGGAAATTTTAGCAGTTTGACTTGTCAGTTTGTCAGTATGTGAGCAGTTATTTCATTTTTTACCTGACTATTTGCCGGAATGTTTTTATTGAAATATTCATTCACTTGAGGCCTTAACTCGTGAAAATCACTTCTAGTCATCGTGCCTTGTAGTTTTTTAGCAAGTTCATTTATGGAGCTTGCTTGCAATGCCACACCCTCATTAACAGATTGTTGTGCCTCTGGGAACTTCTCAGTTTTAGGTCCAAATAAAACAAAACAACCTGCTGCTTGTGCCTCAATGATGTTGTGAAGTCCCGCGCCAAATGCTCCTCCAATGAGGGCCAAATCACAGCAATGATATACCCTTGATAGCCAGCCCATGGAATCTAAAATGCCAATTTCAATTTTCTCTTTTCGGGGGACATTGACCGCCGAAGCGTCTGTGATTTCCGAAAATCTGAATATATGTTTGTCAGTGCCAGAGAGCGTTGTGATGATATTTTGGATGCGCGTTTCGCTCAAATCATGGGGTGCAACTATGTATCTAAAGGACTCGGGATGTTCTAATTTTGACAGCGTTTCCTTTAGAACTTGCACTTCTTCATCCCAACAAGATCCAAGAATAAGCACATCGGAGTTTTGGCAGAATTGCCATATTGCGGAAGGAATTTCTTGAACAGAATTTCGAAGTTGAGCAGCCCTCAAATAACGGGCATCGCCTAAGATTTCAGTGTTAGTTTTTGGTGAAATCCACTGTTCCAGTAGTTGCACTGTTTCCAAATTTTGTGCGTAGAATTTTTTGCAATTTTTAAGTTCTGAGCGCCATTCATGTCCCCAGAAAGAACCTAAAAAATGATTTTTTCTCAGAAGAATGTTCCAGTAAAAGAACGGAATATTTCTTTTATTTAATGCCCGAATGTGATTGATCCAAAATTCGTATTTAATAAAAATAACCGCCTTAGGATTCAATTGGTCTAGCCACTGATTGGCCTTATTTGTACTGTCGTTTTGGATGTAATATTTGGAACAATTCTGTGGAATTTTGGCGTTTTCAAACCCCGATGGCGAGAAAAAAGTGATACAACAATGGTATTCCTGATTCATGGTCTGTATCAATGGAAGGGCCATTTCGTATTCGCCGAGAGAAGCGGCGTGAAACCAAATTCTGGGCTGGGTGGAATCTAAATTTTGAATGTCAATCAAGCTGGATTTTCGTCCCCTAAACATTCTAGCAAATTTGGTTTTCGGGAATACCAAAGAGGCCAAATTGATAGCGGCATCAATCATCTGCGCGAGGATATTGTAAATCCACCGAATCATTTAATCTATGTAGTATTCTTCCGATGCAGAAGTTTGCCCCAGTTTTATAGGAATGATGACGCCAATAAAGGCTCCAATGCCTAGATCAAAGTAGCCTTGGTTTTGAGGACTTCGGGTGGTGAAGTCATATGCACGTTGATGCTTTGTGAAGCCCTGTAGGAATTCAAATCCCGCAGTAAGCGAAACCAATGAATTGTTCAAATACTGAAATCTGATTTGCTCAAAAATTTGAGTACCAGCCGTGAGCCTGTCGTATCCCCCTAAATATTCCTCTTCCAATTGAGGAACCATGTCTAGATCGAAGTTGAATTTGGTGTAATGCCTCGTGTATCCAACGCCTCCGCCCAACTGCAATGACCAACGAGCTTCTTTTGCGGCATTGTAATTTAAAGGAATGATTTTTAGTGCGTAGGCTCTTGATGACCAACCTCTCATGTAATATCTGATTACTGCGGGATAGCCGTTATTGTCTCTGAGTGAGCCGTCGGCATCTGTCATATCAGGAAACATCCCGGCTGAGTTTACTTGCGAACCGAGATAAAAACTAAAATCTGCCCCAAGGGTATACTTGTTTTTGTGGTAATATTCCAATCTGAGCGGCAAAGCGGTGTAAGCAGGATATCTGTCGGCCCAGTCACCAGTATTCACGCTGTATGTTGCTGCCACATGCATGAGAATCCAGCTTTTTTCTTCATCCTTCTTACGCGTAGAATCAGCAGTTGAAGTAAAATCCTTTTGGGCCTTCAAATTAATGAAGCTTGACACAATCAGAATAAAAAGCCACCCATTTTTCATGAAAGGCGAAGTTAATCAATAATTTCTTTTACTACCTTCAGAAATTCTTCGGGATTGTCAGCATGCACCCAATGCCCAGCCTTGCTGATGGTATGGTATGTTGAATGGGGGAAATGCTCTTCTATGAAAGGTTTGTCAGTTTCTTTGAGGTACCCGCTTTTTTCTCCCAAAATGAAATGGGTTTCTTTGTCGAAAACATTTTGAAAATTCAGTCCGCCAATGATTTCATAATAATGATTTTCAATGGCTTCAATATTGATTTTTAGCTGGTACCCTCCTTCAGGGTTAGCTTCCAGATTTTTCAATAAAAATTGCCTCACTCCCATAATAGGTGCATACGGTAGGAATGCATCGTCGGCCTCTTTTCGAGATTGGATTTTGCTAAAGTCGATGCTCTTAAATGCTTGAATGTATTCAAGATGTCCGGCGTGATAGGCTTTGGGAGCAATGTCAACCACCAACAGTTTTTTTACTTTTTGGGGATGTTGATCTGCGAAAAGCATGGCAGTTTTTCCACCCATTGAGTGGGCCAATATGTAGGTCTCATCAATGTTGAATTGAATCATCAGCTGGTTCAAATCGTTGGCCATTGCTTGATAAGAGCAATCAGCATCATGAAATGATTTGCCGTGATTACGGGCATCGTACGTTATAACCTTGTATTTTTCTGACAAGGCTTTAGCGGTTAAATGCCAATTATCGAGCATGCCAAATACCCCGTGTAAAATGATCACGGTTTCATGATGCTGTTCGCCGTATACTTTTGAGTTAAGCATTTGTCTTGTTTAACGGTGATCGGTGATCGGTGGTCGGTGGTCAGCCGTCGGCTTTAGGGTGCAGGCTGTCAGCTGTATGCTATTCGCTTTGGTCTGATAACCGATAACCGATCACCGATCACCGATCACTGATTACAACACCTCGCTAACAGGCGTGTAAGGAAGGTTGAATGCTTGGCTAACGCCTTCGTATACTACTTTGCCTTCAACAACGTTGAGTCCTAGGCGGAGGTCAGCGCTGTCAGCGCAAGCTTGTTTCCATCCTTTGTTTGCCAATTGAATGGCGTAGGGAAGGGTTGCGTTTGTTAGGGCAAGGGTTGATGTATATGGAACTGCGCCAGGCATGTTTGCTACACAGTAGTGAACTACACCGTCAACCACGTAGGTTGGTTCAGCGTGAGTGGTTGGTTTTGAGGTTTCAAAGCATCCTCCTTGGTCAATGGCAACGTCAACAATGACAGAGCCAGGGCGCATGGTTGATAGCATGTCTTTGGTGATTAATTTTGGAGCTTTTGCACCTGGAATCAATACGCCACCAATGACTAGATCTGCGGTTTTTACAGCTTCGCGAATGTTATAATCATTGCTGTATTGTGTTTTTACGTTTGCAGGCATGATATCGTCAAGTTGACGTAAACGGTTAAGGCTAAGATCCATGATGGTTACATCTGCGCCAAGGCCTGCGGCCATCTTTGCAGCTTGAGTTCCAACTACCCCACCTCCTAAAACTACCACATTTGCAGGTTTAACACCAGGTACGCCACCCAAAAGGATACCGCGTCCGCCCATAGGTTTTTCAAGGTATTTTGCGCCTTCTTGGATACTCATACGACCAGCAACTTCACTCATTGGAATCAACAAGGGTAAGGTTCTGTTCACTTCAACGGTTTCATAAGCCAAGCAGATGGCTCCGCTTTTGATCATTGCGTGGGTCAAAGGCTCGTAAGATGCGAAATGGAAATACGTGAACAATAATTGTCCGGCACGAATCAAAGAATATTCCAATTCAATGGGTTCTTTAACCTTAACAATCATTTCGGCGATGCCGTACACTTCCTCAATGGTTGGGAGTAGGTTAGCCCCGGCTTTGGTGTATTCCTCGTCAGAGAAACCACTGCCTAATCCGGCGGTTGATTGAACATAAACTTTGTGTCCATGTTTTACAAATTCACTTACTCCAGCAGGAGTTACTGCAACGCGGTTTTCGTTGTTCTTGATTTCTTTAGGTACCCCGATTATCATGGCTTTGAAAAATTGGGGCAAAGATACGTGCTTTAGGGCATGCTTTGCAACTCTGCAATTATGCGATTTGCAATATCTTCGGTCTTGATGAATTTAGGTTTCGTTTTAGCCGTTTCTGACTTTTTGAACCACCGTCTGAAGGTCTTTTCGAAGTGGAGGTTCAGGGTCTCAACAACTTCAACATCAAACTCTTTAAGAGCTTCAGCGTTGCACCATTGTTCATATTGTTTGGGTATGGGTATTATGAGTAAAGGCTTCCCCAGAAATAAAGCCTCGGCAGTGGTTTGAAATCCACCAGCAGTAATCACCCCTTTTGATGTGATTAAATCTTGGTCAAATTTTTCACCATCGATGGGGAACCAATGAACGTTAAAATCTTTTTCATATTCTTTTACCTCGGGGTGAAATATGTGAAATTCAACTCCTCTTAGGGCGTAAAAATAACGATTGATTTCGCGCTTTGATATGTGCGGTAAATAGACCGTCACGTGCTCATTTTGTGAAGGTGTGGCATCCCAAAAATGCTGCTTGATGGTGGGTGGTAAAATCCATTCTTCATAGCTGTTGTAGTGATAACCGATATTGAATTTTGATACACAATAATTTTTTAATACCCATTCAGAAGCAGCGTGTCTTTTTGGGGGACGTGGAATCAACTTAGAGGCAAAAGAGGCTTGATTACCAATGTGCAAAAAGGATTTCCCTCTGAGTTTGCATGCCAATGCACCAATGAATTCATAATCTATAATGACGTGATCATACTCATTAACAGGCAGTTTTATAGCGTCGCGAATTAATCTATATGGATTGATTTGCTTGATGATTTTCCACCAATGCAAGTTGCCTTCAGGTTGGTAAAAAAGCGACAGTCCATTACTTCTAAATTTGATGGGTAGCTCAGGTTTAAGCGAAGAGTTCGCCCCGCTTAGAAATACGTCTACTTGGGCGTGTTTGGATAAATAAGGTAGTAATTCTATGGCTCTGGAAATGTGTCCGTTACCCGTGGCTTGGATGCAGTATAAGATTTTCATGTAGTGTAATTAGAGGGCGCTTTGTATCCAAAATGCGACTTGCTCTGTAAGTACATCAGGTACTTTAGATGTGTTGTAAGTTTCTACAGCGTTTGAACTTTTTTGGGTTGCATTGAGCTGATGGTAATAAATTTCCCATTGTCCTTTCTGGTATTCTAAGGCCGTTAGATTTTCCAACCAATCACCACTATTGAGGTAGGTTGTTGATTTGCCATTTTGTGTGATGATTCTTTTTTGGGGCTGGTGGATGTGACCACAGATTACATAGTCAAAACCATTTTCAATGGCTAAATCAGCAGCGGTTACTTCAAAGTCGCCAATCCATTTAACGGCTTGTTTTACACTGTTTTTTATTTTTTTGGAGAAGCTTCGTTTTTCATAGCCGAGTGCAGTCATCAATTTGTTGGTCACATGATTTAACCAGATCAGAAAATCATAACCGTGTCCACCGAGTTTTGCAATGATTTTTGCACTGCCGCGTGTGGTGGCATCAAATATGTCGCCATGGAAGATCCACGTTTTTTTTCCGTCAAGTTCAAGAACTAGTTTATCATCGAGGGTGAGATTACCCAATTTTGTGCCAGAGTATTTGCGGAGGGCTTCGTCGTGGTTTCCGGTAATGTAGTAAACATGGGTTCCCAATTCCATGAGTTTAAATACTTCTCGAATCACTTGTATATGTGCTGCGGGAAAGTACTTTTTGCGAAATTGCCAAATGTCTATAATGTCACCGTTGAGAACGAGAATTTTAGGCTGTATTGATTTTAGATAGTCAACAATTTCGAGCGCGTGACACCCGAATGTTCCTAGGTGAAGGTCGCTTAAAACGCAAACTTCCAAAGTTCTTCTTTGAGGGCTTTGCATGCTCCTCGAAAAAAGTACTCTACTTAAAATTGGGTATTACTGAAGTTTGAAATGTATGATATTGTGTTGTTAATCAATTATTAACAGTTAATGCATAATTGATTTTATGGTCACAATTATTTTATGCCGTCTTGGTGAATCATCACAGAAATGGTCTTGTAAAGAAAGTATGGCTTGCTCACAAAAATGTAACCGTTAAGATTATTAACCGTTCCCCAAGAATTTTTGACCAAGTAGTATTCCACGCCCGTGTTTTTTTCTTTGTAAAGTCCTACTATATGCATGCCGTGGTCATCGGTGGTTTGTTGAGCGTCAAAAGCCTCTTGTCTAATTTCTTGTGTGATGGATTTTTGCTCACACGGTGTGGTGAAGGCGTTGCTTTTTCTCTCGGCACCTGCATTGTTGAATTGTTTGTTATCTTGACCTTCTTTTTTGATGAGAGAATCATGGATGGGAACAAGGGCAATGCCGTCTCTGAAGCTAAATCCTTTTTCGCTAACATCAGCAGCCCACGCCACAGAGATCCCCTTTTTCAAGGCCTTGTCTACCGCTTGAGTCATTTCATTGAGGGGTAGGTTTTCAGCCATTTGCATGGACCAGTTATCGGGGACTTCAATAGCAAATGGTTGATAGAAAGGGTGATGGGTGAAGCTGGTGTATATTTTGTATTGATTTTGAATCAAGTCTAATGATTGAGCGAATGATTGAGCGTTGTAGTTTTTACCGCGATAAGTAAATTCAGATGGGATTCTTCCGAGATAGGCGTCTAAAATACCATTGATGGCTCCAATCCATTCAGTGCCTATTTTACCTGATGGTTGTTTGACTACGGTTTCTACTACCGATCTCAAGACTGCTATCAATTCTGAGTGATCATGACGGGTTTTGCCGTTGATTAATCCTGAATAAACTTCGTCGGGAACAATGCCGTATTTAGAAATGATGTAGTTGATATCATGTGCTTCGCCACCCTCGTCAAATTGGTGTTTCCCAGCCATTCTAACATAGGTAATGGCCTTTTCAACATAGGCGCAGCGGGCAATATACATTTCGCTGAGGTCGTGATTGCCTTTGTTTTTGCGAATAAGATCAGATTCAATGAGGGAAAGGGTGGAATAGCTCCAACACGTGGCAGTTTTACATTGATCTTTCACTTTGGTGTTTTCGACGTGAGAGATTTTTTCAAATAAGTATGCGCTTCCCTCTTTGTTGGTATTGAATTGACCAAAGGCGGGAACGAAAAAACATCCCCCGAAAATCAAAGAAACAGAGGTAAAATTGAACCACTTCATGGGTCGAATTTAAACCAATTCTTTGGATTTCGACTTAAATGGTTCGCGAACGATGTATGATTTTGAGCTTCGGAAGTATTTGATGTAAATTCTAAAAAGTGACAGCAGGAACTTGGAGCGGGTGAAAACAACAAATGAATTTTCTACGGGTTGAGCACCTAAACAGCTCTTGATTTCGGTGCCTGTTCTGCCGAAGTTGATGCTTTTTGCTTGGTTTTCAATTCCAAATTCAACCAAATCGAAGAGCATTCGTTGATACAGTTTTAGGTCTTCGTTTAGGCCTTTTTTCATGCCCAAATGCATCGCAAAAAGATTGTTCTCGTCTGAGATACATGATATGAAACCCACCAATTCGCCGTTAAGGTGATAACCAAAAACATGAAATTTATTGCCTAGGCTTTTGGAATAACAATGCAAGAGATCAGCTAGATTTTTACCGATGGCAATGGTTTTATCTTGCAGCGATTGATAAAGAAGGGCTGAACATGGCGCTATCCATTCATTCGAAGGTAAATCTGAAAGTTTGCTTTTGGTCAATTCACCGCTTACAGACAGTACTTTTTGCGCACGCACTCTGTATTTGGAACTCATTTCTCCAAGATATTCTTTGGTGTTTGTCCAAAGGGGATTGAGCTTTAATACCATGAAAGGCTCAGCTTGAACCGTAACTGAATCTGGGAATTGCTCAGAGCCTAGAATATTTACTGAAATGATGGGGCATTTATTTTGGGCAGAGTTGAACTGATTGATACCGGTATTTGGTACAAGCTCCGGAAAGATTAGTCCGGGTGCGCATGCATTTCCAACGGTTTGAATCACCCCTTTTCTAGAAAATGCATTGAAAATGGAAATGAGAATTTTACTGACGTATTTTCCGGTAGGGTGGTTGAGTTCCATGATACTCATGGGATATTGATGCTCACCCACTTGCACTTTTCCGGCTTGATTTGAAAGACCTGGGAAGAGTTTGTTTTGGAGATTTTCTGACAGTTGAGCAGCGTTTTTCAAGGGCGCGAAGTTGCAAATTATTTTTGTCTTCTTGAGGTGAAAATCGTTCGGTTTGATATTTTCATCGTTAATTTTCAGCAATTCAATGGATGGATTTTTTTTACTGCGCCCATCGGTTAACTTTGTGATTTACCAAAAATTCGAATCAATGAGAATCTTAGCGATATTATTTATGGTGCTTTCTGCGTCATTAAGCGCGCAAACTGTGGTTAAAGATTATCCTTTAAAACAAAGACTATCCATTTACAAGGAAATAAAACTTGAAACCGATACCAATCTCTTGACCTGGGCTGAGAAAAAGTGTTTGGTTCACCTGATCAAAGCCGCTCAAAAGGCAGATGAAGTTTTTTGGAAGCAGACCTACATGGAAAAATCAAAAGCCTTGGCTGGAATTAAAGATCCTGATTTGAAGAAATTTATGGAAATTAATTACGGACCTTGGGACCGACTCAATGATGATGCTCCGTTTTTAAAAGGGGCGGGGGTTAAGCCTGTGGGTGTGAATTTTTATCCCGAGGGATTTGATGTCTCTCAGGTAGATGAGGGTGTAAAGTTCAGAGTATTGTCGCCATACACTGTGGTTAAGAATGCCAGAACCATGCAAGAAATGCAGGAACTGATGAAGAAGGATCCACAAAACATGCCCCCTCCGATGGAAAAGTTCCCTTTAAAGAATGGTAAGGAAGTTGAAATAGGGGATTTCAGTATTGAATATCAGAAAGAGTGCATTGCTATCATGGAGGAGTTGGAGAAAGCTGCCACATACATTGAAAAAGAAGACTCCGCTTTTGCCGTTTATTTGAAGGGACGTGCACAAGCGGTGATGACCAATGATTATATTAGATCAGACGCTGAGTGGTTGGCTTTGAAGTCACATTTGGATATTGTTATTGGCCCTATTGAGAATTATGAAGATAAATTAGCTGGTGCAAAGACCTCTTTTGAGGCTTACGTATTGGTGAGAGATCGCGAATGGGGTGCAAGATTGGATAGACTCATTGGATATTTACCTGAACTTCAAGCAGGTTTACCTGTTGATGCTCCTTACAAGCCTTTGTTGGGAGACGACAAAAATGCCAATCCTGCATCTGGAAATGAGAACGGTGATGTTATTATGAATCAAGGGCCAAATGTTATTGAAGTTCCTGGATATCCGCCGTTAGAAAAACCCTCTAAACCATTGAGTTCATTGGCAGTATTTGATGTGGTATATTACGGTGGAGATTGCAATGCAGGAAGTAAGACCATTGCGGTTAACTTGCCTAATGATGAAGTTTTACAACAATATTTTGGCACTCGTAGATCTCAATTAAAGAATACCATGAAGGCCAAATTTGAGGAAATTGTAGTGCCTATTTCAGAGAAATTAATAGTTGCAAATCAACGGAAGAACATCAAGTTTGATGCGTTTTTCAATAACGTGATGTTCCACGAAGTCGCTCACGGTTTGGGTGTAAAGAACTTGGTGAATCAACCCGAAAAAACGGTTAGAGAGGCACTGGGTGCCACTTATTCAGCCATTGAAGAGTGTAAAGCCGATGTTTTGGGATTGTATATGGTAACCAAACTATTTGAAAAAGGGGAGTTGCCTGGAAAATTGGATGATTATTATGTGACTTTTGTTGCTTCGGTTTTCAGATCTGTAAGGTTTGGAGCTTCAAGTGCACACGGTAAAGCCAACATGATCACCTTCAATACCCTCATGAGAAATGGATGCGTGAAAAAGTCAAACAAGGGTTACGAAGTTGACGTAAATGCCATGAAGTTGGCAATTGAGAAATTGGCTTCAGAACTTTTACAGCTGCAAGGTAATGGTGACTTAACGGGAGTACAAAAAATGTTGGCAGATAGAGGTACTGTACCAGCCGATTTGAAAACAGATTTACAAGTACTTAGTACTGCAAATATTCCTGTTGATTTGATTTTTGATCAGGGAATAAATACTTTGGGATTGCAAAGATTTGATGCGAAATAATTTATGATGAGAAAGTGGATTTCATTGAGCAGCATTGCGGCGACGATTGTTGTACTCAGCTTTTGTTCTAATAAACCTTTTAACGGCGAAGAACCTCTTTTGAAGAGGTTGGTCTATACTTTAAATAGTCAACATTATCAGCCTCGTAAGATGGATGATAAGTTTTCGTTGTTGATGTACCAGAATGTACTTGATAGAGTGGATGGAGATAAGCAGTTTTTTACCGTACAAGACATCAAACGTTTTGAAGTATACAAAACATCTATTGACGATCAAATTTCCGCCGGAAGATTTGATTTTTTTGATACTGTATGGTCAGTCATGATGAAGAGATTAGATCAAATTGAACCATGGGTGGTTGCTGATTTGTCTAAGCCGCTGAATTATCAAGAGAGGGTAAGTTACGAAGTTAAAGAGAAAGAGGAAAATTGGTCAAAGACGGATGCTGAACTGAAAGAAAAATGGTCTAAATGGTCGCGTTTTCAAACGGTAGATCGTTTATACAGAAAAATGGAGAACGATTCATCTAAGTCTTTTGACACTTTGGAGTTAAAGTCGCGAAATGAGTCAGTTAAGCTTGTAAAAGATTGGTTCAAGAGATGGAGAAAAATGGATCGTGCCGATCAAATATCTTTTTACGGTAACACATTAGCCGAGATCTATGATCCGCATACCAATTATTTCCCACCTGCTGATAAAGACAACTTTGATATTTCTATGACAGGAAAATTGGAGGGAATTGGAGCAACCCTGAGTGAGCGCGATGGCTATATTAAAGTGGAGCGAATTGTTCCAGGTTCAGCGAGTTATAAGCAAGGTGATTTAAAGGCGGGTGACCTAATATTAAAGGTAGCTCAAGCTGATGAAGAAGCTGTTGATGTGGTTGACATGAAGTTAGATGACGCCATTCAGTTGATTAGAGGTAAAAAAGGTACCGTAGTTAAATTGACGGTTAAAAAACCAGACGGACAAATTAAAATCATCCCTATCATTAGAGATGTAGTAGTGATAGAAGAAAGCTACGCACGCAGTTTTGTGTTTGAATATCAATCTAAAAAGTTTGGTATGATACAGTTGCCCAGTTTCTATGCTGATTTTGCTGCCCGTGGAAGAGGCAGAAATTGTGCTGGAGATGTTCACAATGAGATCGAAAAATTGAAAAAGTTGAATGTAGACGGTATAGTTTTAGATCTGAGAAACAACGGAGGTGGAAGTTTGGCTGATGCCATTGAAATGAGCGGTTTGTTCGTTAAAAATGGTCCAGTGGTTCAAGTGAAAGATCCTCAAGGAAGAATTCAACAAGCCGAAGATCCAGATCCTAATCAACAGTATAAAGGCCCTTTGGTGGTTTTAACGAATACCTACAGCGCTTCTGCGTCAGAAATTTTGGCAGCAGCATTGCAAGACTATAAAAGGGCTGTGATTATTGGAAGCAAGAGTACCTTTGGTAAAGGAACAGTTCAAACCATGGTACCATTAAGGGGCGAGAAAACGGCCGTTTTCCCTCGTGGATTTGGAGAAGTTAAAGTGACTATCCAGAAGTTTTACAGGATAAATGGGGGTACTACCCAATTGCACGGTGTTATTCCAGATGTAATAGTGCCTGATCCTTATGATTTGGTGGAAAGAGGTGAGAAGGAGTTGGATTTTCACTTGGATTTTGATCAAATTCCGGCGGCTAAATACGATAATTATGAAACCCAAAGATATAAATTAGCTGCAGCGGTAGGCAAGCAAATGGTATCGAAAGAATCTTATTTCAAAGCGGTTGAAAAGCGTTCGAAAGAAATTGGCGAATCCAGAAAATCAACTATTTATAAGTTAGATTTGGCATCATACAAGGAGCAACAAGAGTTATTGAAAAAGCAAGATAAAGCCTTCCGCGACAACAAATATGTTGGTAAGAGCGATACTTTGTATGCACTGCCTGCAGATTTGGCTGAAGTTTCGGGCGACTCAACCAAAACCACACAAAGAACGGTTTGGTTTAAAGGCTATAAATCTGATGCTACATTGGATGTTGCTGCAGAAGTTTTGTATCAGTGGTGCAGTTACGGTGAAAAACCGGTGATGAAGAAAGCAGCTAGTACAGATTCTAAGAAAAAATCTAATCCTTCCAAAGGGAAGTAAACAATACCGAAATCAATACCAATACCAGAACGTCAAGAGAAAAGACTAGTAAGGTATCGGTGTTGAACGAGCTGACCAAAATGGGGTTAAAGGCTTTTGAGGAGGCCTTAATGCCCACAAGTAAAAAGGGTAGAACAATGGGCAGACTCAATACGGGTGCGAGAAATCCTGAGCCTTCTGCCTTGGTAGCTACGGCGCCGATGAAGGTGAAAACAGACGAAATTCCCCCGGTAACCAAGATCAATAATAGGGTATAAGGGAGAACGTGTTCAACGGGAACACCCATGAAAAAGGCAAACATGAGCATGTTTACGGTGGTCAGGAAAATCATGTTCAACCAGCCGTAAATGATTTTAGACCATAGCATTTCAAGGGGCGAAGAAAGCTGGTTTAAGTATAGCCAACGGCCTTTTGAAATAAGGGTAAAGTTTTTGGAGACGGCATTGATGCTTCCAAGCACAAGGGTTATCCAAAATAGGGTGTTCCAAGTGGAGGCATTGATTTTTGGTTGGCTGAGCATGCTCAGAAGTGCGGTGATGAACAATTGAAGTATCGCGGAGGCAATGACTCCGGGTTTTTTCGCGTCGAGCTTTAGCTCAAATCGAATCAGCGAATATACCTTGGCAATACTCTTCATCTTAATTACCTTCGCGAAGGTAAATCTATATTTTATGATTTCTAAAGTTCTTATAGCGAATCGCGGCGAAATTGCTCTTAGAGTGATGCGTACCTGCAAAGAAATGGGTATTAAAACAGTGGCTGTTTACAGTGAGGCAGACCAATTGGCAAGGCACGTGCGTTTTGCTGATGAAGCGTATTGCATTGGTGCAGGGCCCAGCAGCGAGAGCTATTTGAAAATGGAAACCATCATTGATTTGTGCAAATCAACAGGCGCACAAGCGGTTCATCCTGGTTATGGTTTTTTATCGGAGAATGCTGTTTTTGCTAGAAGATTGAAAGAAGAGGGACTTATATTAATTGGGCCCACGGCCGAGGCCATGGAAATGATGGGCAGTAAAATTGCCTCTAAGCAAGCAGTAGAGAAGTACGGCGTTCCTTTGGTTCCTGGTATAAACGAAGCCATTAAAGATGTAGATGCGGCATTGCAAGTGGCTATAAAGGTTGGGTTTCCGGTCTTAATTAAAGCTTCTGCTGGAGGTGGAGGAAAAGGAATGCGCGTGGTTCACGAAGAAAGTGAGTTTTTATCTTCATTGGTAACCGCTCAGAATGAGGCGAGAAATGCCTTCGGTGATGACAGTGTATTTATTGAAAAATATGTAGGTAATCCAAGGCACATTGAGTTTCAAATATTAGCCGATAATCATGGTAATGTGGTGCATTTATTTGAAAGAGAGTGCAGCATCCAAAGGAGACATCAAAAGTTAGTTGAAGAGGCACCTAGTGCCGTGTTGACGGATAAAATGCGTCATAAAATGGGCGATGCCGCTGTAAACGTAGCAAAAGCGTGTAATTATTCAGGTGCGGGCACCGTTGAATTTTTGTTGGGTGATGGCGAAGAATTTTATTTCCTAGAAATGAACACCCGCTTGCAAGTGGAACATCCGGTTACTGAAATGATCACCGGTTTGGATTTGGTGAAGCTCCAAATTCAAGTGGCTCAAGGCGAGAAATTGCCCTTCAAACAAGAAGATTTGACCATCAACGGACATTCTTTAGAATTGAGGGTGTGTGCCGAAGATCCATACCAACAATTTTTACCCAATATAGGTACGGTGAAAACGTATGTGATTCCCGCAGGTCCCGGAATTCGTATTGATGACTGTATGGAGCCCCACTTGGAGATTCCCATTTATTATGATAATATGTTGTCTAAGTTGGTAGTTTGGGCGCCCACCCGTCAAGAAGCTATTGAGCGCATGAAACGCGCCATTGAAGAGTATATCATTACAGGAATTCAAACTACATTGCCGTTTGGAACATTCGTGATGAATCACCCCAAATTTATTGAGGGCGATTTTAATACGCATTTCATTCAGAATTATTTTCAACCCGATGCCGAAGCCAGTTTAGTGGACGAAGGTTTGTTAGATTTAACCTCGGCTGCCGCTTATTTCTGGGAAAATAGAAAAGGTTTTTCTCTTTCGGGGGATGCTTTGACTTCTGGTTCGGTTGTGGATTCTGGTTCAACTTCTGCAAATGGGTCAGGATCAGGATCTGGATCTGGAGTTACGAATGGGTCATCTGATTGGGTACGAAACCGTAAAAATCTTAGATAATGGCTCGAGTACTTATCATCGATGACGTTTATGAATCGTTGGTAAGTGGCCTTGCGGCTGCGGGACATGAGGTATTTTACGAACCTGAAATTTCTAGTACTGATGTTTGCGCGCGTTGTGCAGAGTTAAAAGTGGATGGCTTGATTGTACGAAGTAAGCTGCATTTAAGCGAATCATTTTTTAAACAAGTTTCTAGTTTGAAATGGGTTGGTAGAGCGGGTGCTGGAGTAGATAATATCGATGAAAAATCAGCCAGTGAAAGAGGCATCAAATTGTTTCATGCAGCCGGTGCAAATGCTGATTCTGTTGCGGAGCATGTGATAGGGATGTTGCTAGCCTTTAGACACAAATTGATCTTGTCGCACAATTCGGTAGTTTCTGGTAAATGGGATAGGGAAGGGCACCGTGGTTTTGAGTTGAAAGGCAAGACGATAGGTATTATAGGTTACGGTCATACGGGTTTTGCTTTGTCTAGAAAGTTGCGAGGTTTTGATGTAAATGTTTTGGCCTACGACCGGTTCAAACAGGGATTTGGAAATGAGTATGTTCGAGAGGCTGAATTATCAGAGTTAATTCGTCATGCAGATGTCATTTCATTCCATGTTCCTCTGACTGATTTAACCCGAAATTGGGTTGATCAACAGTTTATTTTAGCATGTAAAGAAGGTGTGATTTTAATCAATTCATCAAGAGGTGAAGTATTTGATATTCAATCAATATACGGGTTTTTAGAGACGGGTAAAGTAGGTGGTTTATTGTTGGATGTATACCCCCAAGAACCACCGTTGAAGGCAGACAATGAATTGTCACAGTATTTTCACCAACTAAGTAAAAACTGTAATGTAATGTTTTCGCCACATGTTGCTGGTTGGAGTGCAGAAAGCTATCAGAATATATCGCATGTTCTGTTGTCTAAAATATTGACTGATATTTAATTGACATATTTTAAAAGCGAGTTTTTGATTTTGATTTTTTCGATTCTAGAAAAGTACATCAAAATAAACTTGATAAATCCTTGATTTTTCGATAAACTTGCCGATTAAACCGTGAAAGTGTTGTAACTTTTTGAACATGAGTAATGCAAATAGTTGAATTAATTGATATGATGAAGGATAAACTACTGAAATTGTTATTGTTTTCGGTGTTGTTGATGGGTTTCACAACCGCATTTGGGCAGACAAACTATGCTGACTTCCGTGTAAAAACGCAAGATGGTGATGGAAAGTCGTTAAGTGGGGTGGAAGTGAAAATGTTCTTGAACGACATTGAGAAGGCATCAGACACCACTGATAGCGATGGTAATGCTATCTTCCAAACATTGAATCCAGGATCTTACAGAGTGGAGATTTCAAAAAATGGTTTCTCAACACAGACTTTCAAAGATGTTGAATTGACTGGAGGTTTGAATGAGCCGTTGAAGGTTTCAATGACAACCTCAATGTCTGTAGTAAATATTGTAACACGTTCAAAAGGAAGTGTTATTCAGTTAGAAAAGAACGAGGCCAATGTTTCGGGTAAGGCCATGATTAATAGTGGTCGTCGTGGTATTGGAGCATTGACTGCTACTAACTCTGCAATCATTGAATCACGTCAAGGTATTTCGGTTCGTGGTACACGTGCTGATGGTAACGGAACATTCGTTGACGGTATGCGTGTTATTGGTGGAGGAGCCGTTCCCAACTTGGGAGTTGACCAATTGTCTGTGAACATTGGCGGTATCCCTGCCATGTATGGTGACTTAACAGGAGGTGCGTTCTCTTACACATCAAAAAGTGCAACTGAAAAGTTCATTACTATTTTCGAAGGAATAACCTCTTCTGGTTTGGACCCTTATGGATACAACACAGTTGAAGGCTTTGTGTCTGGTCCATTGTGGGTGCAGCGCAAAAAGAACCTTTCGGGTAAAACAGAGTCTTTAGTAAAATTGGGCTTTACATTGAACGGTAACGTAGGTTATTATGCTGATCCTAGCCCAACAAGAACTGGGGTTTATGTATTAAAAGAGGAAAAGTTGGCAGATATAGAGAAGAATCCTTTGGTTTTCACACCAAACGGTTTCGTTCATGCCGCTTCTTATTTAAAGGAATCTGATTTTGATTTGTTGGCAGCTCGTCCAACCTCACAACAATACAATGGTAACTTTATTGGTAAGTTGGAATTCAACCCCAATAAATACATTAACTTAACCGGTTTTGCGAGTTATTTTTATGGTGGTGGTAGAAATGCTACCAATGCCATCATGAACTACAATGAGAATGGAACCAGTGATAATCATACCTTCCGTTCATATTTACAATTCAGACAAGAATTTAAAGTAAACAAGGAAAGCACCATCAAGAACGCATTTTACACCATTCGTGCTGAATACCAAAATGCTTGGTCTACCAACCAACATCAACAACACGGACGTAACTTCTTTGATTATGGTTACATTGGTGAATTTAAGTCTTACCCAACAGAGTTTTTTGCATACTCAAATTATGATGCTCAGCAAAATCCAAACAAAGAGCCACGGGTGGTGCAAGACCAAAACGGAAATATCGTTCAATTGAGAAACTATTGGGAGCATGTGGGTTATACAGATACTCTTTTAACATTTAGAAGAAGTGAATTGAATCCAGTTCGTGCAAACTACACTCAAAACGTGTTTGATTTTTATCAAGATCGTGGGTTTAATTTGACCAATCCTTTGCAAGTATTAATGGGACAAGGTTTGTTGAATGGTTACCAACCAAACAACGTATATTCTCTATGGGCAACTCCTGGTACATCTGTGGGTGGATGGGGTAAATCTTCTACCGAGAAATATTCTTTGTTTGCTTTAGGACAAATGCAAGTGAAGCCTAAAACAGTGGGTGGACGCGAAAGAACTCCTCACGATTTACAGGCTGGATTTTACTATGAGCAGAACATCAACCGTGGTTACAGCTTAAACGCAAACGGTTTATGGATTTTGATGGGGCAGTTAATGAATAAGCACATTACAGAATTGGATGTGAATAATCCTATTTTGTCTTACGACGAAAACGGTGTTTTCACAGATACAGTGCGTTACAACAGATTGGTAAATTATGCAGAGCAATCTCATTTTGATCGATCTTTCAGAAATCGTTTGATTTCTCAAGGCGGAAGAGATGTTTATGGTAATTTGGTGAATGAGCAAACATTCATCAATGTGAATAGTTACAAGCCTGGTGACTTTGATATTAAAGACTTCAACGCCAACGAGTTGTTAAACAACGGTAACGGATATGTGAACTACTTTGGATACGATCACCTAGGAAATATTGTAAGGGGTAAGCCATCTATCAACCAATTCTTGAATGATCCTGACAGAAGAACCATTGGTGCTTTCCAACCTATCTACATTGCTGCTTGGTTGCAAGACCAATTCCAGTTTAAGGATTTGATTTTCCGTGTGGGACTTCGTATGGAGCGTTACGATGCAAACCAAATAGTGTTGAAAGATCCTTACAGTTTGTATCCTATCAGAACAGCTGCAGAGGTTTCAAACATCAACGGTTTGACTATTGATCATCCGACCAATATTTCTGAAGATGCTTATGTTTACGTAAATGACATGCAGTCACCAACCAAAATCATTGGTTACAGAGAGGGTGATCGTTGGTACAATTCTGATGGTTCTGAATTGAAGAATCCAGAATTATTGGCGAACCAAACTTCAAACGGTAGAATTGCGCCTTACTTGGTAGATTACAACAAGCAAGAGGTAACAGACAAGACTTTTGTTGACTATACTCCAGCAGTAAATTTATTGCCTCGTATTTGGTTTTCTTTCCCTCTAGAGCCTAGAAAGAAAACATTCTATGTGAGTTATGACATCTTGGCGCAACGTCCAAACGCTGGTGCCTCTTTCGTTACTATTGATGATATCTACTACTTGAGATTCAGACAAGGTTCTACTTTAGCAAACGGTTCTTTGAACTCTCGTTTGAAGACCGACTATGAAGTGGGATACAAGCAAATCTTTGGTCGCAAAGGTGATAAAGGGTTGGAGTTGAGTGCTTCTTATTCTGAAATCAGAAACGATTTTGGTTTGTATCAAATCAACCAAGGTTATCCAGTAACCTACATCACTTACCGTAACATTGACTTCGCTACCATCACTGGTTTCAGAGGTAATTTCAGTATCAGAGATATTGGACCTTTGAGCTTGTCAGCGAGTTACATGTTGCAATTTGCTGATGGTACTGGTTCTAATATTAGTTCTCAAGCAACTTTGATTGCGAGTAATCAACCAAACTTAAGAAACGTCATTCCTTTGGGTGAATTAGACATTCGTCATAACTTGAAGGTGAGTGCCACTTGGGAATGGGGCGGAGGAAGAGACTTGAACAAAAAGAATTTGTATAAAGGCCCAGTGGTATTTGGAAAAGAGATCTTCAAGTTTACTAGCTTTAACTTGATTGGAAATACATACAGCGGTGGTCCTTACACACCAACCAATCGTCCGGTGCAAATTGGAGCGGTTGACCGTGCTCAGATCAAAGGTGTTCCGTTTGGTGCGAGATTGCCTTGGCAGTATAACTTTGACATCAACATTTCAAAAGCGTTTCAGTTGAACCGCGGAGATGCGAAGAATCCTTTGAGATTTACGGCATTCTTGTGGGTGAACAACGTGTTGAACACATGGAATGTTTTGGGTGTGTTCCCTTACACGGGTCAACCCAACGACGATGGATTCTTGACTTCACCTCAAGGGCAATTGTTGATCAAAACTCAAATTGACGCTCAGTCATACACTGATTTGTATCGTTTGTTGTTAAATTCTCAAACGGGTAACTGGAATGCTCCAAGAACCATTCGTTTGGGTGTGCGTTTTAGCTTGAATTAATATTTGGAAAGGGAAATTAGAAAATGAAAAAATTTGGAATTATAGCATTAGGATTTGCGATTGCTTCGCAGGTGTTGGCTAGACCAATTGAAAACATCAATGGTCGCACTACACTAAAAGTGAGCAAACGCGCCGGTTCATTGGCGAACACGTGTGAGCCTGCTTCGCAGTCGGCTGACTTAGATATCAATAACGTTCGTACAAAATTGTTGAACGGTGGAGATATGTGGTGGGATTTGAACAATCCAAAATACGAGGTACCAAAAGTGAACGATCCAAACGCAGTAAGAAAACACTCTTTATTTTCTGGTGCTATTTGGATTGGTGGTAAAGACAATGGTGGTAATTTAAAGTTAGCAGCAATGACTTACCGTCAGTTTGGATCTGATTTTTGGCCAGGACCATTAGATACTACCACAGCTTCTACTGACCCATTGCGTTGTAAATCATACGACCGTATGTGGAAAGTAACTCGTGATGAATTGGAAGACTTTGAGAATTCAAAGTATACTAATATCAGTGCTGGAATCAGAGAATGGCCCGGTGGAAGCGACCGTTCCGTTAAGTTGGGAGCTGAGTCTGATTATTTGGCGCCGTATAAAGTCGTAAATAATGACGGAGTTTACAATCCTTTTGATGGAGAACACCCCGTATTGGACGAGCGCAGACCTGCAATTGAAAATGGTGTTGATAGACAACCTGATATGTTTATCTGGTGGGTTTATAACGATAAAGGTAACGTTCACTCTGAATCAACCGGTCAACCTATTGGTATAGAATGTCAAACCACAGCGTTTGCTTTCGCAACCAACGATGAGGTAAATAATATGACTTTTTATTCAACTAAAATCATTAACCGTGGATTCACCACTGTGAATGATTGTTACATGGGACAATGGGTAGACGCCGATTTAGGTAACTACGCAGATGACTATGTTGGTTGTGACGTAGGAAGATCATTGGGTTATTGCTTCAATGGAGACGATGATGATGAAGGAGTTTTAGGCTACGGTTTAAATCCTCCAACCATAGGTGTAGATTATTTCGAAGGTCCAACGGATACTGCTGGTAACCAAATGGGAATGAGTCACTTTATGTACTACAATAACAACTCAGATCCCGTATCTGGTAACCCTGATAGAGGAAATCCTAATAGTTTCTATAATTTCTTGAGAGGTAAATGGAAGCAAGGACAGAATGTGACTTTTGGTGGTAATGGTTTTGGTGGAACTCGTCAGACAAATTATATGTTCTCTGGTGGAACCGATCCAGATTTCCCCGGTGAATGTTGGGATGAGAAGAGCGCGGGTAACCGTCCTGCTGACCGTCGTTTCTTGCAATCTACTGGTCCATTTATTTTGCGTCCAGGACAGGTTCAAAGAATCACCGTTGGCGTTGTATGGGCTAGAACTACGAGTGGTGGAGCTGGTGCCCCTTGTCAAGGTGCTGCAGGTTCGTTGCAGTTGTTAAAACTGGCATCAGATAAAGCACAAACGTTGTTTAACAACAATTTCAAAATTTTGGATGGTCCTAACGCACCTGATATTGAGATTCAGGAGCTACACGAAGAATTGGTTTTGAAATTTTTGAATACCAATTCAGATAAAGTTGAGAACTACACTGAGAAATATAAGGATGCAAACAACAAAGAATTGACCTATAAATTTGAAGGTTATTTGGTTTATCAGTTGAAAGATGCAACGGTGAATACCGGTGACTTAGATAATATTGATAAGGCACGTTTGTTGTTCCAGTGTGATATGAAGAACAATCGAGGACAAATCATCAACAAGGTATTCGATCCCAAGTTATCACAAATGGTTCCAGTTGAGAAAGTGGATGGTTCTGATAAAGGTGTACAACACTCGTTTAGTATCAAGAATGATTTGTTTGCGACTAACGCGAATACCTCATTGATTGACTTTAGAAACTACTATTACATGGTATTGAGTTATGCAATTTTGTCAGATGATACCTTGCAAATTGATCCTAACCAATTCCTTGCTGGTAGAAGAAATATCAAAGTATATCGTGCCACCCCTCATGCTACAGAACCAGAAAACTTTGGTACTGAATTGCAAAGTTCATACGGTTCAGGTCCAAGTTTGACTAGAATCAGTGGACGTGGAAATGGTGGAATGTCTTTGGAGTTTACTGAGGAAACAGTTTCAGATATATTGAGAACTGGATTTTCTGCTAAGCCTAAGTATGTTGGTGGTGCAGGACCTGTGAATATTAAGGTTATTGACCCATTAAAAGTGCCAAATGCTAAGTTTGAATTGGTATTGAAAGAGCGTACACCTTCAAACAATACAGGTTTGCGTGATTCAATGACTAGAAATACCGGTTGGTTCTTAGTCAAGAGAGATAGTGTAAATGGCAATGATACTATCTTCTCAGATACTACTATTGGCATTCGTTTTGAAACTATTCAAGGTCGCCCGGGTAAGAACAATGCGACAAAACAGACCTTGGCTGATTGGGGTTTGAGTGTTGAAATTAATCAAGTTTATAATCCAGCGGAAAATGCAACTGCAGATCCGACCAACTCTTTTATTAATTGGGATGTAAAATGGGCTGACAATGGCAAACAGTGGTTAACGGCTGTTGTTGATAATGATGCATCGCAAGGTTTTAATAACTGGATTCGTTCGGGTAATGCTGGTAGAGGTGCAACTTTTAATGGCTACACTTCTGATTTCTTGGCTTCTGATGGAAATCCTTTAGATCCAGGGCAAGCCTACGAGCGTATTTGGAATGGTAGAATTGCTCCTTATGGACTTACAGCTAGAGAAAAGTACAGTGCTACTACCGGTCAAAATACTTATGGTTTTGCTTGGAGTGGAAACACTACTTGGTTGCAGAATCCATTGGCTGAGTTGAATAGCTTCCAATTGGTAATTACTCCTGATAAGTCAAAATGGACTCGTGCAGTAGTAATGGAGATGGCTGATGATGAGGTTAAGAGCGGAACTGAAGGCAACATGTCTAAGTTCAATATGCGTTGGGGTACTTCTAAAGACCAAAACTTTGCCGATGAAGCTGGAAGTCAAGGTTTGAGTTGGTTCCCTGGTTATGCTATTAACCTTGAGACCGGCGAACGTTTAAATATTGGTTTTGGTGAAGATAGTTACTTGCCTGGAGAGAATGGCCGTGATATGATCTGGAATCCAACATCAACGGTTTACAATGACAATGGTAATTATCCTGCAGTAGGTGGTAAACATTTCATTTATATTTTTGGTGCGGGTAGACATGGTATTACTCGTAACGTAATTGGTGAAAGATATTACGGTCCAGAAGATACTTACTTTGATCGTTTCCGTAAAGGATTACAGTCTACTACCGCCGGTGGTAACCCTGTAAATACTGAAAAGGTTCGTTTATTGTCTCAAGTAAACTGGGTAATTCCTACTTATTTGGCACCTGGTTTTACCATGAAAGACGGTATTCCTCCAACAGAAGTTACTATTAATGTAAGAGTTTCAAAGGCTTACACTACCTTTAATACGGGTGATACCAGAAACAACGACCGTCCTATGTACGAATTCGATGGTGCTGAAATAGCGCCAAAAGTTTCAGATAAGATTGGAACTAAGAATTTGGATATGGTGAACGTTGTACCTAACCCTTACAGAGGTTATAGTAAATACGAGAACAGTCCAATTGATTCACGTGTGAAGATTACCAATCTTCCTCCAGAGTGCACCATCACTATTTTTGATATGGCGGGTAATACTATTCGTAAGATTAAAAAAGCTGATGAGAGTACTTATTTTGAATGGGATTTGAAGAATCAGAATAACGTACCTATTGCGAGCGGTCTGTATTTGATACACGTTAAAGCGCCTCGTTTAGGTGAAAAAGTAGTTCGTTGGTACGGTATTATGCATGCCATTGACTTGGATTCGTATTAATAGTTTTAAAGATTAAGATTGATAAAAATGAAATTTAACAAAACACATATAAAGTCTGGTTTTTCTGCCCTTTGTTTGGGATTGATGGCTACTTCAGCTTTTGCTGGAAACCCTGAAAGACAAGGACAAGCAGGAGCAATGCAATTGACTATTAATGGTTGGGCACGTTCTGGTGGTTTAGGTTGGTCTGGTGCAGGTGGAGTTAGAGGTTCAGAAGCTATGTTCATGAACGTGGGTGGTTTGGATCGTATGACCAACAAGACAGAACTGGTTTTTGCAAGAACAGAGTGGTTGATGGGTTCTGGAATAGGCATTAACAACCTTGGTTTTGCAGTGAAAATGGGAGAAGACGGAACGGCAGGGACTTTAGGGGTTCAAGTAATGCAGTTTGGTGTACAACCCATCCAAATAACAACCGAAGATAATCCTTACGGCGGAATAGGTACTTACCGAGTGAATATGACCAATATTGGTGTTTCATACGGAAAGAGCTTTAGTAATAGCATTTCGGCTGGTATTACTGCACGCATGGTTACTGAAGGAATTCCTGATGCTAGCGCTTCTGGTTTGGCCTTGGATGCTGGAGTTCAATATACCACCACCTTGTTTGCAAATGCATCGAAATTGAAAAGAAATGATTTCAAATTTGGTGTATCGGTAAAAAACATAGGCCCTGATATGAGCTACAGTGGAGACGGTTTGAGCTATAAAGCTACTTTGCAAAATGGAACTTTCGAGAAAACGTTGCAAGTAAAAACCGACGTAGTTAAGTTGCCTGCATTATTGAATATTGCGGCTTCTTATGATTTGCGTTTAGATAAGGTGCAAGGTTTGTATGATAATCGTTTGACCGTAGGCTTTGCTTTTACTAATCACTCCTTTACAACCAATCAAACGACCGTTTCCTTGGAATATGCATATAAAGATATGATCATGTTGAGAGGTGGGTATTGCTATCAAGAAGGTATTTTCAATGAAGAAACTCGTCCTTCAGCGTTTACCGGTCCCTTTGCTGGTTTAAGCTATGATTGGCATGGTAAAGATGGTAATGTGGTTTCTTTAGATTATAATTATCGTGCAACTAATCCGTTTAATGGAGTTCATTCTTTTGGAATTCGTATTGGATTAGGATCGGAAGATTAAGATTTTTAATTATATTTGAATATGTTGCATCAGCAGAGATTGTTGGTGCAACTTTTTTTTTCAATAAACCTATAGAACTAAAAGATTTGTTATGAGTGACGTACAATATTTTACACGTGAAGGATTAGAGGCTTTAAAGGCTGAATTGAGCAATTTAAAGCACGTTGAGCGTCCTAGAATTATTCAAGCTATCGCTGAAGCAAGAGATAAGGGTGATTTGTCAGAGAACGCAGAATATGATGCTGCTAAAGAAGCTCAAGGTCACTTAGAAGATAAGATTGCTCAGATGGATCATTTAATTGCCAATGCAAGGGTGATAGATAGTTCACAGTTGAATACGAATAAGGTGAGTATTTTATGTAAAGTAAAAGTTAAGAATCACAATGTTGGTAAAGAGGCTGTCTATCAGTTAGTATCAGAAACTGAAGCTAATTTGAAGGAGAATAAAATCTCTGTAAAAAGTGCTATTGGGTCTGGTCTACTAGGTAAGGCAAAAGGAGATATTGTAGAAATTCAAGTACCTGCGGGTATTGTGAAATTAGAAGTTTTAGACATCTCCATTTAAGGCTCGATTATGAGTACCATCTTCTCAAAAATTGTTTCAGGTGAAATTCCCTGTCATAAAATCTATGAAGATGAATATCATCTTGCCTTTTTAGATATTATGCCTTTGGTCATGGGACATGTATTGTGCATTCCCAAAAAGGAGGTAGATTATATTTATGACTTATCTCCTTCTGAGTTAACTGCTTTGTGGGCATTTACGCAACCAGTTGCTAATGCTGTGAAACAGGCAATTTCTTGTAAAAGAGTAGGTGTAGCAGTTATTGGATTGGAGGTGCCACATGCCCATGTTCATTTGGTGCCTTTGAATGAAGTGGGGGATATCAACTTCACTCGTCCTAAATTGAAGCCGACCCCAGAGGAATTAAATCAGATAGCAGAAGAAATCAAACGCTTTCTATAAGTTTATTCATTGAAGTTTTCCCAAATCATAGGGCACAGAACTTTGAAAGATAAGTTGAGAGGCAATGTGATTGCTGGAAGAATTCCTCACGCCCAATTGTTTTTAGGGAAATCAGGACATGGAGGTTTGCCGTTGGCTGTTGCCTATGCCCAATTTATATCTTGTAATAATAGATTAGATCATGATTCATGCGGGGAGTGCAGTTCATGCCGAAAGTATGAAACGTTGACCCACCCTGATTTACATTTTAGTTTTCCATTTTCATCTGATAAAGGTAAAATAGCTTCAGAAAATTTGGAGACTTGGCGAAAATCGTTTTTATCCAATCCGTATATTGATTACAATTCTTGGATGAAAGATCTTGGCGCTGAGAAAAAACAAGGAAATATACCCATTGCAGAATGCAGAGACATTATCAAGAGTTTGTCTTTAATGGCTTTTGAGTCAGAATATAAAGTGTTGATTTTGTGGCTTCCAGAGTTTCTGGGGGATGTGGGGAATACCTTGTTAAAAATTATTGAAGAGCCTCCAGTAAATACCCTTTTCTTATTGGTTGCAGAAAGTTCTGAGAAGGTTTTGGGGACTATATTGTCGCGTACTCAGTCAGTGAGAATTCCACCTATAGAAATGGGGGAGTTGAGAGATCATTTGTTGGCTGATTTTCAATTGAGTGAAGATCAATCAACTCGAATTGCGTTGATGGCAGATGGTGATTTTAGAGTGGCAATTGATTTGATGCAAGGAGTTGAAAGTCCTTACTTTGAGATGTGGAGAAACTGGATGGGTATGTGTTACAGGGTTAAACCTGCTGAAGCAAATGCATGGACCGATGAGTTGGCTACATTAGGTAAAGAGGGGATTAAAGCGTTTTTGTCATACGGATTGGCCTTAATGCGATCTGTTTTAGTAGTAGCTCATGTGCCCGAATTAAATACATGGACTGGTAGGGAGGGTGAGTTCGTGGAGAGCTTTAAAAAACTAAAATTTACGGTAGATCAAATTGATAAATTGGTTCAAGTCTTAGAACAATGTCTTTTTGAAGTGGAACGAAATGCTCATATGAAGGCACTTTTTACTGATGCTACCTTCAAAATAGCGAGAGTAATGCTCGATAAAAAAAATTAATCAGCCTCAGACAACCTTGAGAAGTTTATGTGCATCTTAAGGGAAATTTGAGGAAATGAACTCATCAAATGCCATTGAGTACGGAACAAGAACAAGAGCTGATCAAGAGATGTATCGATGGAGTATCATCGGCGCAAACACAGCTTTATCAATTGTTTTCAGCCAAACTATTTGCCATTTGTTGTCGGTACGCTTCCTCAGATGATCAGGCAAAAGACATGTTTCAAGAATCATTCATACGCATTTTTCAAAAGTTACCTGATTTCAGGTTTGAAGGCTCCTTTGAGGGATGGTTGAAGCGTATTACAGTAAATCAATGCCTTGATGCCATTAGAAAAGATAAATCGAAACTTTTTGATGATTTAGAAGCTAATGAATCTGTAGAAGTTCAATTCAATACTGCAGCTGATCAACTTCAAGCAAATGATTTGCTTCTTTTATTGTCCAAACTTCCACTTGGGTATAGAACGGTTTTTAATTTGTATGCAATTGAAGGATTCTCCCATCAGGAGATTGCAGATACTTTGGGGATTTCTGAAAGTACAAGCAAAACACAACTTTTTAAGGCCAGAAAATGGCTCCAACAACGATTGAAGAATGACTAACGGCATGGAACATATTGATGAATTATTTCGGTCGAAATTAGCAAATGCCGAGGTTCCCGCTCCAACCGGAATTATGGAAGCGGTTCAAAGTAATTTGGCTTCGGGTGCTTCACAACATGTTGTGAGTCAATCTGCTTCAGCTATTTGGAGTAGTGCCATAGGGTTGAAAGTGGCGGGTATTGCTGCGGTTGTAGGACTTTCCATTGGCGGTGTGATTTGGTTGGGAAATGATGAACAGAAACCGGTCAAAACATCCCCCGAAAAACAGAAAGAAGAAAAAGGAATTTCCCTTCAGGTTATTGAAAGTGCACCAAAGATTACTGACTCAATGGTTATTGAGTCTCATACAAATGTGATAAAATATAGTTTTGGTGATGCTCAGAAAGAGGAAATGACAGATCTTTCGGAAGATCAAAGTATTGAAGTGGACAGGCCACCGATGGAAGAAACTGGTCCTACAATTCAAATCTTTAGAAATAACGAAAGTCGGAATAATGTCAAAAAAGTGGAGGTAGAGGAAGAGGAAATGGAAGTTCAAACGTTTGGTTTGCCTGATCAAATGAATGCGTATAATGATGTTAAGCCCAATGTATTTACACCCAATGGTGACGGCATTAATGATTCTTTTTTTGTGGAACTGAATACGGCTGAGTTTGTTGAGTTGGTGGTGTTAAATAGAGCGGGGATGAAGGTTTTTGGGACTACCGATAAGAATAGAAAGTGGGCGGGAGATCATTTAGGTATGCCCTGTTCACCTGGATCTTACCGGGTGATTTTGAAGACGAAAAATACTAAGACTCAAATGTTGGAAGGCGACCAATGGGTGTTAAATTTAATAAGATAAAAATATGAAAATGAAGAAATATACAGCAACAAACGATGCTTGGCCTTTGGGTTTCCGGCGCAAATCGTTTATTTTTGACATTTTAGCAGAAAAACGTTCAATTATGAAAGGATTTTCCTCAAATCTGAAAGGCTGGCTGGCACTGTTCGTGGTGTCGGTTTTTTCAGCGTTTCAACTGACCGCTCAGACCTGTAACATTACTTTTGACGGTAGTTTGTGCGTAGGTGCACCAATTACTTTCTTGGGAAGTGCTCAAGGTAGCAATCACAAATGGACATTTAACGATGGTGGTACAGACTTTACCAACAATGGTCCTCAGAATGCTACGTTTGCATTTGCTAAGGCAGGTAATGCAAAGGCTACTTACATCACCACTTTGTCTAATGGGCAGCAATGTACCAGCACTGTGAATTTGGTGATCAAAGAGAAGCCAAAAATCAAGATGAGCATTGTTACGATGGACAGTCAGTGTTTTCAAAACAACTTGTTTTGTTTCATAGATAGTACTGAAACACCAAGTGGGTCTCCGGTAATACGCTCACAATATTTGGTTTCTGATGGACAATTGTTTGATTATGATTTCCCTCCATCTGTTCTGCCGAATAAGATTTGCTTTTCAATCAAAGATGTTCGCGGAGGACCTTTTGACTTGTTTGTAGAAGCCATTGATAAGAATGGTTGTACCGATACCCAGAATTTGGTGGGTGCAGTATTTGTGCGTGAGAAGATTGGTGCTGCCTTCACAAGTAATAAGCCCATTCAGTGTGATTCGGTGACGGCTTTAGTGAAGAATGTATCAAGAATTGGAGTGAATGCAGTTGATTCAATCTGGTGGTACTGGGGTGATGGAACAACATGGATGGAAGCTGATCCCAATATTACTTCCAAAACATGGGGCCCAGATTTAAAGAAAACATTCTTTGGACAAGGAGTTTATAACTCAAAATTAATTATTAGAACCAAAGATGGTTGTAAAGATTCATTTACGATGACAGCAACTGCTACTGTATTCGCATCGAATGTAATTATATTAGCTAGCAAGGATAGTACCTGTATTTCTGAGCCAACCATCGATTTCAGAACAAATATCGTTCCCTCTGGAGCAAGTGGTTTGTTGTGGACGTTCGGAGACCCAAATTCTGGTCCTCAGAACTTTAACAATAGAACTTGGTCGCCTAGTCACGATTTTACCGGTCTTGGACCATTCTTGGTTAAGTTACAATACAAACACCCTATTTGTGGTGATAGAGAAGTTTATGATACCATCATCATTTTAGGTCCAAATTCTACCATTGACATCATGGGTGATCGTATACCTGATTGGCAAGTGTACCAGTGTCCAAAAGATGTGATGGATACTGTAGGATTTAGAAACTATTCTACATTCTACCATAATGATAAAGACTATACTGATGATGATAGTACCTTCTATAAGAACGGTACTACTGCATTAGGACATACGTTCCAATGGAACAATGCCACCAAAAAGCCCATTCAAATTTGGCAGCCTCCAGTAAGAAAGGAGAGAAATACTAGAGGAGATTCTACGGTTTATGTTCCTTCGGGAGGAGCAACACCAGGGGGAGGTAATGATCCATTAAAGCGTGAGAAGACTTGCGTAGTGCGTTTGTGGGATTTTGGGGATAACTATGGTGCAAAATGTACTACAGACGTAGTGAAGAATAAGAATGTTACGGTTAACTGTGCTTATTCTCACGATTCTATTCCTTTCCACTACTACCGTTCATGGGATTTAGTAATGTTGTCGGATTTCAAAAATAGTCCCATGGAGGATGCGATTTTCATTGATAGCAATGGATTGTGTAAACGGGTACCAGTTTTTGCAGATTCTGTTTTCTATGTGTATTTTGATTCTTTGATGGCTATTCCTCCTTATTGGAATGATACATTCTTTTTCAATGTGAATACTGGAAAATGGATTGGAAGATGGGAAAAAGACACATTCTCTTATAATGCAAGTGGCGCTTCAGTAAAACCTATCTGGAGGTTGGAGAAAAAAGTATTTGGTCCAGCGGAGCGTTACATGGAAGACTTTATCAAGGTTCGTTTGGGAGCAAAAGATACCATTTATGTGGGTACCAAAGGTTCCGAACAAATGATAGTAGGCCCAAGGGATACATTATTAAGTCCGAAGCAAAATGTTCTGGTAAAAAGTAAAACAGATAGCTTCGAGTTCTTATTTACACTTCATCTGAAACGCGACACACTGCCAAGAAATTTGATGAAAATCAGATGGGCTAAGGGAGAGAAATTGAATATCATCGATTCATTCAAAAGAATTCCCAATGGTATAGCAGGGTTTGATTATTTCATCAATTACAACCGTTACCGTGAGTTGTATTATTCTCGCATACCAGCTTGTAACAACGTTCAATTAACCCATAAAGATACTTGTCATGTTTTGAAATGTGAAAGTCAAGCTGTTAAGCAATTAGCGTTGTTGCACGCAAATGCAGGCGGTGTTGGTAGTGGATTGATCAAAGATGCGGTAGAATGTTTAGGCGCTGCTAATCCCACATATGGTGTCACGTTTATATTGAGTGATTTGAAACCAGGTTGTTCATTCTCGGAAGTTCAAATTAATTACGATACCTTCTGTAACCCTAACGGTTGGGTTGCATTAGCTGGATTGAATCCAGGTGGTCGTCCGTTAAATCCGCCAGCGCCATGGTGGAATACTGCTTACAACTTAAGTGGAAGTGTACCAAGTAGATTCTCATGGCAGTACCCAGCATCTGGAGTTTGTAATACCAAGACTCAGTGCGTAACTGTAGGTATAATTGTTGGTAATGGAATTCAAAAAGTTCCTGGTGCTACACTTTGGACCAAATGGAACGGTAACAATGGTAAACGCCCATTGTGTCAAGATACTCATTACTACGACAAATTTGCTTGTTTCCCATTGATTGACCCTGCTTCTGAAATTGTGAAGCCAACTCCTGGGCCAAGCGGTTTCCGTAAGATTTGTAAGTGGGATGAGATTATTGTGCGTGAAATTGCAGCAAACAAAACCAATACACGTGACTTGAAATCTATGAGATGGATGTTATCTACAGGTGATGCGGGTCCTTACTACGCAAGAAGTTGGAACTCGTTCATTCAAGAAGATTATTTCCACTACCAGAAAAATGTACCTGGTAAGAACAAGAAGTACATCTATAACTATGTTGTACAAACTAGAGGTCGTGAAAGACCCTACCAAGGTGCTTGTTCTAATGATTGGTATGATGGACAAGCGAAAGTGTATGACGGTCCAGATACTATTTTTACTGCTGAGATTAGAAAATATACTGTTGCTGCTGATGTTTCCAAAGTTTGGGATAACATCAAGAAGAAATTAGAAGATAGAGGCTTTGATCCGTTCTCTCTGACCGATGCCCAAATTTTCAAAATGATCTGGAACGATACAGGGGTAATTGGGCAACCTAAGACAGGTGCTTACGGTTGTATCGATACCACTGGATTTGGTAAGGATATCAGATACTATTATGTACCAGACCCAGATTCAACTTTCGTGTTGCATCATAGGGATTCTGTGATAACTCCTATTGATTCATGGATGAACCCTGCAACTAAAAAGAACATTGCAGCTTACCGTTTTGTTCCTGAGCATTCAGGATTCCACATCATGAGTTTGAGTATGACTTCGAATAATGGTAAGTGTGAAGCAATTTGGGGACAACCAATTATCGTTGGTTTCGCCATGATCCAAGATAAGTTTACAGATTCTATTGTTTGTCAAGATCAGGGTGAGAGCTTGGTATTTGCACCTGATTACCGTTACTTTAACGTAGATCCGCAGAACAATGGTCAGTGGGATTGGAATTACTATTGGAATCCAAATCCGCTAGAAAATCCGACACAGTATGATTATTGGAAAGATGCTAACCGTTACGGTAAGAATTTGGAGCCAAGAACGCGTTGGGATTGGAATAAAGGAGACGACGATACAACTAACAAAGTGACCATATTTGGTGGAGCTCCTTACGGAGGAACGTCAGTAGGTACAACTAATAACCCTTACATACAGTTGGGAGGAGGTAGTGATTTGTATTACAAGAACGATTCTGGTGTTTACACCTTCAGAAATGTAGCTGGCGACTCAACAGGTTGTAAGGATACCATGACTAAGCGTTTGTTTGTGACTCGTTTGGATGTGAAATTTGGTTTGAATCTAGAAGTTCCTAGTTGTAATACTACTATCGAATTCTATGATAGCTCAATCTTACATGATCCATGCAGTTGGGCTATGAAGAATTGTACGGGCGCAACGCCTATGTCTTGTGACTACATCAATAAGTGGTTCATAGATTGGGGTGATGGCTACGATAACTACTACGAGAAATTAAAGTTCAATGATGAAGGTTTACCACCTCGTATTGGTCATAAGTACACTAGAAATGGTTGGTTTAAGATACAATATGTATTGTTCACTGA
>CAZGQS010000003.1:0-5971 GCA_964527775.1 uncultured Rhizobium sp.
GGCTGACGGCTGACGGCTGACGGCTGACGGCTGACGGCCGATGGCCGATGGCTGATGGCTGATCACCGATCACCGATCTCAATAAAAATAATCCTGCGACTTCTCCAATGCCCCGAAATTGAAGTAGAAAGTGAATCCTACTTGTAAATTTCCACCTCGGAAGGTTAATGGGAAGTTCTGGTTGTAAAATTCTCCATATTCTACGCGCATTTGGCGTGCGGTAGCAAAAGGTTGCTGATAGGAAACGGTGAATTCGTATCTATGGCCCTCTTCGGTGTTTCCACCCATCCCAAATCCCAAGTAAAAAGCAGGAAAAGTCTTGACCAAGTTATCATTGATGATACGGTAACGAGCGTTTTTTGTTTGGTTGTAAATGGTATCTGTCAAACTCCCTCCAAGTTGTTGATTTAAAGCAATTCCGAAGTTCTCAGTGATGAAACTACCCGTGCTGAACCTCTGTCTAAAAGATATACCCAGCGAAGTGCTCAACATGTTTACGGGCTGCTTAATCATGCCATTGGCAGGCATGGTGTCGTTATTGAGTCTAAAACCAGTTCCTAAATAGCCCACTTTAAAATTCAATGAGCTTGCTTTGCTTAAGTCGTAAGTTCCTTGTAGGTAGCCAAATACGCTTCCTCGGTTGCGCGTGGTGAATGGATTAGCAAGGGTATCGGCGGTTGATGTTCGAGAAACAACTGCGCCTGCGTTAGCAGCTATAAACCATTTGCTTTGTCCAAATGCAGCTGCCGATAGAGTTGCGAAAATCGCAAAAAATAACCCCGATTTTGAGTTCATACTACGCAAAGTTACATTTTAGCGGTCGTATCTTTGCAGAATGGTAAGAGAAAATCAGATTCTTCAGCTCCTCAAGCAATCCATTGAAAAACTCTCACAACAAGAAGATGTTTTGCGGTTTGCCGAAATCAAGAATCCTTGGTTTACTCAAAAAAACATTACGGTTGCTTTGGACGGATGGATACATTCATTAAATGATCCCACGTCTTCCGAGTGGCTGAAATCGTATGACTTCGAAAGTGTAAATGAAAACGCCAATAAAAAATTAGGAATCATTGCTGCGGGTAATATTCCGTTGGTGGGACTTCACGATGTTTTATGTGGTGTTTTATGTGGTTATACCGTGTGGCTTAAGCCATCATCTGACGATGAGACACTCATGAAATGGGTAATTTCCGATTGGACATTACAGCTTGAACAAAACTCAATATGGAATGCCATTGAAATTGTGGAGCAACTCAAAGGAATTGATGCGGCAATCGCAACGGGTAATAACAATTCTGCCCGATATTTCGAGTATTACTTCAGGCACATACCTCATCTTTTAAGAAACAATCGAAACAGCGTAGCCGTTTTAGGTCCCCAGGATCAACTCAATGAGAATGATTACATTAATTTAGGACTGGATGTTTTTCAACATTTCGGATTGGGTTGTAGGAATGTAACTAAGGTGTTTTTACCCCGTGGTTTTGAATATAAGCCGCTTTTTGACGTTTGGGAGCAACACTTTGCTGATACCCTGTTTCACAACAAATACGCCAATAACTACAACTACCATAAAGCATTGCTTTTGATGAATTTAGATCCGCACATTGATGCTGGCTACATTCTAATGAATGAACGCACTCAAATTCATTCACCTGTGGGTATTCTGAATTATTCGTATTACGATGATATAGGTGAGGTATCTCAAGAAATTTTACAGAACCAAGATTTAATTCAATGCGTGGTTTCCAATCTTTCAAACATACCGTCTATTGCCCATATTCTACCCTTGGGAACAGCTCAATGTCCATTACTTTCCGACTACGCTGATGGAGTAGATACAATTGAGTTTTTGTTGGGACACGGTGATCGGTGAACGGTTTTCGGTTTTCGGTGATCGGTGATCAGCCATCAGCGGTCAGCTCTCATCGGCGGCTCTGCCGCTAAGCAGCGCCGAAGGCGCAAGTCCTAGCGAAGCGTGAGTCCTACAGTCACAAATACTCCGGCGAAGCCGTCAACCAATAACCAATCCCATTATCTCACATACTGCCTTACACATTTTGTTGTCAGTATCAAGGGAAGGGTTGATTTCGGTGATTTCGAGGACTTCGGTTTGGGGGAGGTGATAGAAATGGGTGAGGAGCTTTATGGCTTGATCTTTATGTAATCCGTTTTCAACAGGGGTTCCTGTGCCTCTAGAGATTTCGGGATCTAGTGAATCTACATCGAAAGAGACATATAGGTGGTCAATTTTATCTTGAAGGTGGTTTTGTGCTTCAGTGATAGCCCATTCAATGCCTTTTTCGTGAATTTCGTGGGCGTAGATTACTTTGATATTTTCGTCGGTGACAAGTGCTAATTCTTGATCTTCGAAACTTCTAATCCCAATGAAAACGATGTTTGAAGCGGGAATACAGTCGTTGTTTTTAAGAGATTTGATCTCGTTCCACAATGAAATACAATTCTGGTCAATGTCATGCTCTTTATTGATGATGTTATCAGATTTAAGGGCCGTATTTAATGCCATACCATGTACATTTCCGCTAGGTGAAGTATAAGGGGAATGAAGATCTAAATGAGCGTCTATCCAAACTACACCAGCGCGTTGAGGATTGATATTTCTGCAAAATCCGGCAATTCCACCTACGGCATTGCTGTGGTCACCACTCAATAAGATAATGTTATTATTGTCTTTACGAATAGATTCTATCGTGTCAGATAGTTTTCGCATATGGTTTAGCAATGGAACTCCTCGTTTTAAATATGGCAATTGAATGGTGTTAACGTCCCAATCATCTAAATTTTGAGAAATTGTTACCCTTGGTAATTGGGTGAAAAAGGACATTTGGGAATTTGAACAGACTTCAATGAGGGTTTCGGGACCTTTAGAGGTACCGGCCGTTGCTGCTCCGTATTCCCAATCAGAAACTACTAAACTTACACTATCAAACTTCATACGGAGATAGTCAAAAGTAGGCGGGGAAACCTAAAAAAGCAAATTTTTAACGATAAGAGTTTGTTAACGCTTGGTTTTTGGTTTCCAAAGGATGTATCCAGAAAGCTGTTTTTCCGGGGTGAATTTTTCCGCAAAGAAATAGTCTGCTACCCTATCACAGCGCGTGATTACTCTGATATCATTTCCATTTTTGGATGGATTTTGAGCATGAGATCTTCTGTTGGATTGTTTGGGATACCATTCGTTTTTAGGGGCTGGCCATTCGGGATTGAGCCTTTTGAAATCATCGGGAGTGAAACGACCATAAAAATAGAGCGCGTGAGTTTTGAAGTACCAAGTTTCAAGAAAATGACCTTTCGAAACTTCAGATTTGATCATCCTGTTGAGATTTCCCTGTAAAGTATCTGCAGCGACAGGAAGTAAGGTAATACTCGCCATTAATGATGTAAGTCCACTTATAACAAATAAATAGGCAGGAGAGGGGGATTTTTTAAAAAGGGAAAGTAACATCCAATACAACCACCAGACGGTGAACAGCGATGCTGGAATGAACGCGGTCCAATTCCAAGTAGGAGCGTCATTGAGTATACTTGAAGTAAAAGGGTCAAGTTTTAAATTTAAAGAGGAAATGAAGGGCTTGTATGTCACCGCTAACGGCAATGCCCATAGAATTAAGGCAATGCCCAATCCGGATAAGAATACGCCCAAATTCAATGCGTAAGGGAATTTCCAGCGATTGGTGTGTACCACATACACTTGATAAGCCCCAAAATAGGTAAGTGGCCACCAACACAATGAACTGTAATGAATGAGCTTTGTAGATACAATGCTAAAGAAAATCAATACAACCCAAAATAGAACGCGCATGATGGAATGCCAATCTTCTACGTTTCTATCCATAATGCGATTTTTGAAAAGGTGAGGCAAACCAAGAACAGAGGCTGGGAAGGCAAGGAAAAATAACACAACAACATGGTAATACCATGGCTGATTGTGCCATTCAAAATACTGACCCTGCATGAGATCAACTTGATATTGGAAGAATTTCACAAAGAATTCAGAACCGTTTGATTGCAAAAGAGGCAATACCCAAATGGACAGTATGAGTGATAATCCCAAGAAAGACAATAAAATTTGAGGGGTGAAAATCAAGTGCCATTTCCCGTTATGAATGGTTACAATGAGAATGACCAATCCCGTAATCAATATCCCTACTGGTCCTTTGGTTAGGAATGCGAGTCCTAGGAAAACACCCAAAAGAAGATAATACAACGGGGTGCGTTCTTCCTTGAGGTAGGCTTGCATAATGTTGTGCCATTGGTATAAAGCCATGACAATGAAGAGGTTAAATATTGGATCTATCAAGCCCGAACGCCAATAAATAAAAGGGATGAAGGTTAAAAGCAGTGACAGGGACCAAAATGCACCCAGCATTCGTTTGCCCATTTTATCTCCGAAATGATAGGCGAAATTCACCACAAATACCGCGGCCAAGACGTTGGGAATCTTAAAAACCCATGCTTGTAATTGTCCGAATATAGAATAAGAAAGGGCTTGTAACCAAATGAAAAGCGGAGGCTTTTCCCAAAATGGTTCGTAGCCAATTTGATTGTAGAGCCAATTGTTTGAAACTACCATCTCTCTTGCCGATTCGGCGAAAATGAGTTCGTCCCAATCAAAAAGGGCGGTTAAATTCAACCCTGATAAGGTAAAAATCAAAGTGACCGCGGTCAAAAGCAAGTGTACAGGAAGTCTTTTCATGCCAATTTAGCCGCATTTGAACGGTCAAAGTAAAACAAAAATACGAAGGAAAGTAGAGAACCTAAAAAAGCCCCAGATAAAACATCTTCTACAGAGTGTTGTCCGAGATATATTCGACTGTATCCCACCAAAAATGCAAGGAAAATAATGGTGATTGATAGTGATTTTGGGGTTTCTAATTTATCTAAAATGTATATGATGATGCCTGTTCCGAAGAATGCTGCGGCCGTATGTCCGCTAGGAAAAGCTTTCCATTGTACCAATTTAACCCCATCAATATGACGCATGAGTTCTGGGAATTTGACCGATGGTCTAGGCAAATTGAACCAAAGTTTTAGTCCTTGAGTAATGAGTCCTTCAGCTGCAAAAGCCAGAAAGAAAGGCCAGGACTTCCATCGAAAAAGCAGTGCAGAAAAGAATAATGTAACTACAACCATTGGCCATTCTCCCCAAAGTGTGATTCGAGAAAAAATTGTATCGAGCCAAGAATTGTGAAATTTCAATAAATATTTAGTGGTTTCATCAAAACCAAAAAATCCTGCCCAAAGTGCTAAAGGAGCCGTAATTAGGGCAACAACGATGAAATAGTTTCGGGCAGACATGTCAATTCACAAATATACATGAGAAGTTAAGTCGAATTAATTTTGAAAAGTCAATGATTTTGTTTTGTTTGCAAAAAAGGAGGCCTCTTATGTCAAAAAAAGTCATCGAAAAAAAATCTAGATTAGAGCTTGAATACTCTCTGAGATCATCGCCTCAAATTCTTTACCAGTACATTTCTTCTCCATCAGGCTTGCAAAGTTGGTTTGCAGATCATGTTGACGTTCAAGGTGGCGCTTCTTTTAAGTTTTCTTGGGACGATGGCACGGAATACAATGCCGAACTCACCAAAAACATTCCCGGAAAATTGGTAAAATTTGATTTAATCGGTTCGCCTGGCGATTTCCTTGAGTTCAAAATTTCTCAAGATGAAATTACGGGTGATATAGAACTCGTCATCACTGAAATGGTTTACCCTGACGAAGCTGAAATGTCGGCTTCCATTTGGGATGCCGCTGTTGAGCAGCTGTGCAGTGTGATTGGTGCGTGAGATTGACGGCTGCGCTAGGACTCACGCTGCGCTAGGACTCATGCTACGCTAGGACTAACGCTACGCTAGGACTCACGCTGCGCTAGGATTCACGCTACGCTAGGACTCACGCTGCGCTAGGACTCACGCTGCGCTAGGACTCACGCTACGCTAGGACTCACGCT
>CAZGQS010000003.1:6071-75051 GCA_964527775.1 uncultured Rhizobium sp.
CGCTGCGCTAGGACTCACGCTGCGCTAGGACTCACGCTGCGCTAGGACTCACGCTACGCTAGGACTCACGCTGCGCTAGGACTCACGCTGCGCTAGGACTTACGCTGCGCTAGGACTCACGCTACGCTAGGACTCACGCTGCGCTAGGACTCACGCTGCGCTAGGACTTACGCTGCGCTAGGACTTAGCGCCTTCGTCGCTGCTTGGCAGCTAGAGCTGCCGCTGATAGCTGATGGCTGACGGCTGATGGCTGATGGCTGATCACCGATCACCAAAGACCAAAGACTAAACCCCAAAAACAAGGTACGCCATCATTCCGGCGCCGTTCGCTAAGGCTGCCTCATCTAGATCAAAGGATGGGTGATGTACACTGAATGTGGTTCCTTTTTCCTCGTTCCTTGTTCCCAATCGGTAAAAAACAGAGGGTACTGCTTGAGAGAAGTAGGAAAAGTCTTCGGCGGCCATCCAAATATCTAACTCTTTTACTTGAGATTCACCAAGATATTCTTTTGCTGCAAGCATGCAGTTTTCGGTGATAGACTCGTCATTTTTTAAGAATGGATATCCCCGGGCAATTTGAAAATCAAGTTCACCACCCATTCCTTCTACAATGCCTTTGGCAATTTCAATCATGCGTTTGTGAGCCTCATCACGCCAAGCTTCATCCAAAGTACGGAAAGTTCCTTCAATTTTTACCTCGCTTGGAATGACGTTGGTTGCGCCCATGCCGGTAATTTTTCCGAAGGTTAGAACGCTGGGTATGGTGGGACGTGCAATTCTTGAAACCACTTGTTGCAAGGCCACAATCATGTGAGAAGCAATTAAAATGGGATCAACGGCCAAATGAGGTAAAGCGCCGTGTCCGCCTTTACCTTTAACCGTGATGTAAAGTTCATCGGCGCTGGCCATGTAAAGACCTTTTCTGAAGCCCGCTTGACCGGTTTCTAAAAACGGCATTACGTGTTGACCAATCATGATGTCTACTTTGGGATTTTCGAGCACACCATCTTTGATCATGAGGCTGGCGCCACCAGGGATTTTCTCTTCGCCGGGTTGAAAAATCAGTTTTACCGTGCCTTCGAATGATTCGCGCATTTCGTTCAGAATGGTTGCTGCTCCCAATAAACAGGTTGTGTGGGCATCGTGACCGCAGGCATGCATGACGCCTTCGTTTTGGCTTCGGTAGGGACGTCCGTCGTTGACTTCCACAATGGGCAAAGCATCCATGTCTGCGCGCAATCCAATGACGCGTTTCGAGGGATTTTTACCTTCAATGAGAGCAACTACACCCGTATTGGCAATTCGTTCAGTTTTTAATCCAAGTTCGTTTTGAAGGTAATTTTCCACTTTTTTCTGAGTTTCAAATTCTTCAAATGAAAGTTCCGGATGTGTATGCAGGTCGCGGCGTATTTCTATTAATCGAGGTAAAAGTTCCTGTGCTCGGTTTTTGATTTTCTCTAACATGTGGATGTTCTGAGTTGGTTCGATATGCAAATTAACCTTAAATTTGATGTTCTTCATCATGATTAGTCCGAATTCTGTAGATCATTTACTTCAAGTTGCCGTCATTGAAGACGTGGTAGGTGATTATGTAAAGTTGAAGCGGGCCGGATCTCGATACAAAGGCAATTGTCCGTTTCATGATGAGAAAACGCCTAGCTTCGTAGTGACCCCCAATATGGGGATTTACAAGTGCTTTGGTTGTCAGAAAGGAGGGAATTCCATTCAGTTTATGATGGATATTGACAATCTTACCTTTACCGAAGCAGCAAGACAATTGGCAAAGAGATACGGCATCGATTTGGTGGAAACCAATTCCGAAAACAAAGATGCCGAAATGCAGTCCCAAAGAGAAAAGGAAAACCTGCAGGCTGCCAATGACTTCGCACTGGAATTTTTTCAAGAGCAATTGCATCACTCAGAAGAAGGAAAAACCGTTGCAATGCCCTATTTCAGGGAACGAGGTTACACTCCAGAAACCATAAAATATTGGAATTTGGGTTTCTCACCGTCTGGATGGGACGATTTTTATCAAAAGGCTAAAAAACTAGGTTACAGCGAAGAGTTTCTTCTGAGTGCTGGATTGATTAAGCAGCGAGATAAAGACGGAAGTTATTACGATTTATTTAGAAACAGAGTAATTTTCCCCTTACTGGGTGTTACTGGGAAAGTGGTGGGGTTTGCCGGCCGAATCATGGGTAAGGTTGATAAGGCCCCCAAATATGTGAATTCGCCGGAAACCTTACTTTACAAGAAAAGTGATTTCTTATTTGCGCTTTTTCAAGCAAAGGGAACCATCAGAAAGGAAGATAAAGCGTATTTGATGGAAGGTTACACAGACGTGATGACCTTGCATCAATCGGGAATTACCAATGCAGTGGCTAGCAGCGGTACCGCGCTAACACCCGGACAAATCAAGTTAATTAAGCGTTTTACCGACAATACCACCATCATTTATGATGGAGATACTGCAGGTATGAAGGCCTCTATGCGAGGCATTAATTTGCTTCTTGAAGGAGGACTGAATGTTCGCGTAGTGCCTATGCCAGAAGGGGAAGACCCTGATTCCTATTGTAAAAAGTTGGGTCCTGAAGGATTTAAAAGTTATTTAGACCAAAACGAACAGAACTTCATTACGTTTAAAGCAAAACTTTTGTTAGAGGGAACTCAGAATGATCCCTTGAAAAAATCAGATGCCATCCGAGACATTATTGAGTCGGTATCGCTGATAGGCGATCCACTGAAAAGAGACGTACTCATTAAAGAACTTGAGCATATTTTTGATATCAGCAGTGATCTCATTTATACGGAGCTAGGGAAAGAGCTCAGGAAGGTACAACAGCATGAACAAAAGCAACTACTTGATGAGGTAACTCAAATCATCAACCACATTCAACCTGCGAATGAAGTATTAAGAACTGCGCAACTCACTGATCTTTATCAAGAAAAGGCCCTTCTTAGATTGCTTCTATTGTACGGGGGAAAGCCATTTTCGGAAGGGAAAAATGTGGCCGATTTTATATTAGACGAGTATTCTAAAGAGGAATTATTTCAGTTTAAACACGAAGAACCTCGATATATTATCAATCACATTCGAGAGCACTACGATGGCAAAAATTGGCTACCTGCGGAGTTCTTTACTCGGAACACAGATTCAAAGATCGTTTCGTTTGCAGCAGAGATTTTTAGTGAAGATAACAAGTTGTCTGGTGCTTTTGAAAGCAACTTGATTTATGTAAAGCAACAAGAGGAGAACTTTATGCAAGAGATAATAGACGTCTTCTTGCATCTCAGACGCACCAAAATTGAAGAACTCATCATTGAGGAACAAAAAAGACTCAATGACCCTGAAGAAAACCCCGAAGATGTTTTGGAATTTATTATCTATTTGAACACTAAAAAATTAGAGCTGGCTAAACAAATTGGTGCAGTCGTCACGAGATATTAATGATACAGAATTTCAGAAATATCGTTCTCTTTTTTGCGGCCGCTGTTTTATGTTTTGCCACCCTTAAGTTTAATCCTGAGCTTCAACGTCCTCATGGATTACCCAAAGAAATCAACCCAGTAGTGGTTACGGATTCATTTTTATATGCCGATAGTCTGGAATTACCCCTCTATGAAATTCCCAAAGTAAGTCAAATACATACCGTGGCCAAGTTGGCTCTCGGAAAGTGGGCTAAACTGTTTACTGTATTAAAGATAGAGGAAAGTGGGAGCGACGGACAAGCTTCTGTCTATGCTTTGAAATATTACAATTTGGTTGGGATGAGATATCCCCAGAAAAGAAAAACCACAGCCATTAGAAGGGGATACAGTTATTACAGCGTTTACGAGAATTGGTACGAGAGTATGGTTGATTTTCAGTATTACATGGACTATATGGAAGGGTCGTTTTACCGAAAATTCAAGAGATATCCTAAGAACGAAAAAGAGTTTGTACGACACATCCATGGGTCTTACAATGTGTATGATAAATGGTTGAGAGACGTATTTTGGTTGTTAGATAATTTCAACTACCGTTGATTGGATCTGATTTTAGCGATAAAAATCAAACTAAAGAGCAAGCTCAAAACAAAGGTGGCTAGGTTCATTCCAAATACCCAATCGTAACTAAGTTTCCATTGGGTGATGATTTTGCCGGCCATCAATCCGCCAATGATTACACCGGTCTCTAACGCAATGAAAATTGTGGATAATGCTTTACCTCTGTTTTCGGGAGTGGCAACATCGCTGGCCCAAGCGAAAAGGCTAGGTGCGTTGAATCCTTGTCCGATGCCGTAGAACGCAGCGCTCAGGTAGAAAGAATATCCAACACTAAATACGGGAAAAAGCAAGAAAAGCATGGAAATGATCTGGAAAACGGCACCAATAGCAGTGGAATAGGGTCTACCGAGAGAGTCACTGATTTTACCTGAAAGCAACCTTACCAATAAGGAAAATGCAATGTACACGGTTAAAAACACCCCTTTGTTTTTAAAACCTAAAGAGGTGGTGTAATCGGGCATGATGGTTAAAATTGATCCAAGAGATATGCAAACCAGCAACATTAGCAAAGAAGATTTCCAAGCCGGTAAATAAAGGAGGCTGCTGGCTTTGAATTCAAATTTCCTTTTGCTGCTTGATTGAACAGTTTCAGGAAGGGTCCAGAATATGATCAATGCGGCTATGCCTAAGAGTGAACTGAACCAAAACATTTGATTTCGTCCAAAATGAAGGGCAATGATGGCACCTAGGCCATATCCTAAGCTAGAACCAGCGTTGTTGAACATACCTAGCCAACCCATAGCGCGACCTCTGTGCGATTCAGGTATGATGTCAGCAGTATAGGTGGTGAAGCCGGTAGGAGTGAAGCCCGTGGAGAAGCCGTGAACAGCTCTGACCAATAAAAAGGCGGTGATGCTGCCAATCAAGGGATAAAAAAGTCCGGCAATGATGCAGAATACCGCACCCAAAATCATGGTAGATCTTCTACCTATATTATCGGTCAGCCAACCGCTTAATGGACGAGCAATCAATGCGCTGATAGAGAAAGCAGGGATGATCCAGCCTAGGTATTCGTGTGCATTCAGATCTTTGAGCATAGAAGATAGCTCTGGAATGACCAAGTTGAATGACAGAAAAAACAGCAGGGCTGCGGCACACAGTCTATAAAATGCCGGCGGATAGTGTTTCATTCATTTACGAATATTTTGCCACTAAGGGCATGATACGACCTTTTCCGAAGGCCTTGCTGCTCACTCGAATGATGGGTGGAGCTTGGTATCTTTTGTATTCGTTGGCATTGACCAAATTGATGATTCTACTTACGGTTGAGGCATCATACCCCTCCAAAATAATTTCATCTTTGCCTTTACGCTCTTCGATGTATAAGCGAAGGATACCGTCTAAAATAGGATAAATGGGAAGGCTATCTGAATCTTTTTGGTCTGGCCTGAGTTCGGCGCTAGGCTCTTTCGTCAATATGTTTGATGGAATTCTTTCTCTTTCCTTGTTGAGGTATTCAGCTATGGCATAGACTTGGGTCTTATATACATCGCCAATGACAGATATACTTCCACACAGGTCACCGTATAGCGTGCTATACCCAACAGCGAGTTCACTTTTGTTGCTCGTGTTCACGAGGATTTTTCCAAATTTGTTGCTCATAGCCATAAGAATAACGGCACGTGATCTTGCTTGAATGTTTTCTTCGGCGATACCCATGGATGTCCCTTCAAAAACGTGAGACAAGGTGCTTTCATAGGCTTGGTGAACCTCGGTAATAGGAAGTATATGGTACGGATTACCCAAGTTTTTGCTTAATTGTTCAGCATCGCTTACAGAACCATCAGATGAATATTTTGACGGCATCAATATGGCGGTGACATTTTCAGGACCAAGAGCGTCTGAGCAGATAGTCTGAACTAAGGCAGAATCCATTCCACCAGATGAACCTAAAATGGCTTGTTTGAAGCCCATTTTTTGGAAATAATCTTTCACTCCAAAAACCAAAGCTCTGTACATGAGGTCAACACTATCATCCCCCACGGTTAATACGGTGGAAGAGTCTTTGAATTTTCCATTTTCGAACTCAACAATGACCGTAGCTTCTTTGAATTCAGGCAACTGCATGGCAACTTCTCCGTTAGGATTAACCGCTCTGCTACTACCGTCAAACAGAACTTCAGTATGAATACCTACTTGATTTACATACAGAACGGGCAGGTTAAATCTGCTTACTTGTCCAACAAAAACCCTATTTCTGTGTGAATTCTTTCCAATGTTAAAAGGCGATGCAGATGGATTAATGATGAGTTCTGCCCCTTTTTCTTTGAGTTCTTTTCCGGGGGATATGGTATATTCAAAGTCATTGTAAAGATCCCAAAGGTCTTCGCAGATGGCAACGCCAATTTTCACTCCTTTGAAATCAAATGGATCTTGAGATTTTGCGCTTTCGAAATACCGTTCTTCAGCAAACACATCATAAGTAGGCAAAAGAGTTTTTGCAATAACGTGTTCAATTTTGCCGTTTTGCATGAAGCACATGACGTTTTGAAGCAATCGGCCTTTTCCTGGATTTCGCATAACACCGCCCACTAATGCGGCAATACCTTGGCAACTCTGTGCCACAACTTCAAGGCTTTGTTCGCAGCGTTCAATAAAGTGTGGGTAGTCAAGCAGGTCATCTGGGAGGTATCCGCAGACGGTCATTTCCGAAAAGACAACTAAATCAACGTGTTGTTGTTTAGCCGTATAAATGGCATCGGCGATCTTTGAGGTATTGCCTTCAAAATCGCCGATGGTAAAGTTCAGTTGCGGAACGCAGATTTTCAATGATCCTGAGCTCATTAGAACATCAATCCCAATTGGATGGAAAGGAAGTTATGTCTTGCACTATAGAGATTGTCTTTCAAGAAATCGCCAATGCCGTTATCAAATTTTACGCCGGCAGTCATGCGGAAGTTTCCAGATATTGGATATTCAATGCCAGCACCTAATACCATGCTCATACGAGCGCTAGATATGTTATCGGTCATAGAATAACGGCTGTCTTTATTTTTACCACCGTCAAATTCTAACAAAGTTGCGGTTTGATCAGAACTGTTGGGATCGTGAGATTTGAAGTTGTACTGATCGTATAAATCAGGATCTGTTTTAGTTGTAAGTTTTTTATTGATTAAAAACGATGGAGCAATACCTACGTTAAACGTAAATATCAAACCATTCATTTCTGCGGTTTTGAATTTTAGTCCCAATGGGATCTGCAAATATTGTGCTTTGTAATCTAACACCACACCGGTGTAAGAAATATCGCCCGTGTCGCTGGAGCGAATTAATTTATCTCCAGTGTGAAGAACACTAACAGGCGCCGTAGTTACCATTAGGTCAGCTGTAGCCCAGTAATTACCCGTGTTTCCCAATTTGTAATCGCCCGTCAAACCGTAGGAAAACCCCAATCCCATATTTTCATTTTCAATTGCGCCGTCCTGGACTTTCAACCAGGAGAAATTTGGACTAATTTTGAAACCCAATGAGAACGCGTTATCTGTTCCTTGTGCTTGAACCTCAGATTGAGCCATCAAAGCCAAAACTGCCAATGCCGACAAACCAAATTTTTTCATTATTCGTTAATTGATTATTGCATGCAAAAAAACAACATTTTCAATAAAGTATTCTTCTGGATCGGAATCACGGGCCTTGTAGTTTTGAACGGATGTGGGGAACCCAGTGTTAAGTCTAAACAAATTATGCAAATTGACTTTGTAGATGAGTTAAATGAATTATCTAAAAAGCCATTGCAAGTGTCTGATTTAAAAAGAATTAAATACAAGCATGGTCGATTTTTTGATGTATGGTTTTCCGAAATAATGGACTATTCCAAATATTCGCGATATCCTGACTCTATGATAGCTAATATGTTCAACTATTGGTTGCAAGTAAATAGGCCAGTTTTTGCTGCAGTGCAAAAGCACGATAGCTTGAATTCAGATTGGAAAAATTCATTTAATAACCAATGGGCTGGGCTTCAATCGGAATTGTCCAATGTTCCAGATCCAGTGCTTTATGGCTATTTTTCACAATTCAGCAATTACAATACGTTTGTAGATACGTTTAAAGGTAAGACCTTGTTGGGTTACAGCAAGGAAATGTTCATGAACGATACTTTTGCGCTGTACAAGGCTCTTGACGTTCCTTCTTTTTACATGCGATACAATGATCCCAATCAGATTCCTACCTTATTGATTTGGAATTATTTGAAGTCGAGGTTTGAAGCAGAACATAAAATAAATAACATGCTATCACAGGCCGTTTTTGAGGGAAAAATTTGGGCGCTGCTCATGCATATTTCAGATAGAGACGATCCCAATTTAGATCTGGGTTACTCTGCAGATGAATGGGCGATGATGGAACGAGATCAAGGGCAAATGTGGAGGTTGATTTTGGATCAAAAAGCCCTCTATAGCACTGATTTTAACCTCTACAGAAGATACTTTGTATACGGCGATCAAACCTTTGGAGCTGGAATTCCTCAGGGATGTCCTCCGCTCATCGGTAATTTTGTTGGATATAAAATTGTATCGAAATACATCGATGAAACCGGTTGTAGCTGGGATGAGCTCTTTAAAACAACCGATGCAACCAAAATTTTAAGATTATCAGGGTATAACCCCATTAAATAAGATTTATGAGATTAGACAAGGAAAGCATGAAGTCGTTTTTAACCGAACGATTAAAAAACAATCATTTCATCGCTCACATGGGATTGATTCTTGAGGATGTTGATGACGGATATGCCGAAATGAGTTTGGATATTGAGACGCATCATCTTCAACAAAATGGCTTTATGCACGGCGGAGTAACTGCAACATTGTGCGATGTAGTGACAGGAATTGCGGCTTACACCACGGTCAACGAAGAAAAGAATGTGGTTACCGCTGACCTAAAAGTGAGCTATTTGAATCCCAGTACCTCTTCAAAAGTACTTGGAGTAGGACGTGTAGTAAAGGCAGGTAAATTTCTGATTTTCTGTGAAGGACAGGTTTTTGATCTCCGTGAAGACGGAAGTAAAGTGTTGGTTGCTACTTGCACATCTATCATGGCTTCGGTAGATATTCCGGTAATGAATCGATAAATTTGAATATTCATGAGTACCAATTACCGGGAAACGCTTTATTCAAATTACCATTCCACCCAAAGCGGTAGGGCTTCTTTGACAGATGCAACTACCTTGTTTAATCGCGAAAAGTGGAGATTTCAACGGGAAATCCTACCCCATTTTGAAGGAGTTAAAAAGGATGCATCTATTTATGATTTGGGTTGTGGATCAGGAAGTTTAATTCATTTACTTAAAGAAAAGGGTTATGTAAATTTAAAGGGACTAGACCTCAGTCAAGAACAAGTCAAGGTGGCTCATCAAATGGGAGTGAGCGAAGTGCAAGAAGGAGATGCCATTGAATTCCTCAGATCGTATTCCGGAAAATTTGATGTCATTGTCGGTACAGACATAATTGAACATTTCACTAAAGACGAATTGGTTGATTTGTTGAAACTCATTCAAGATAAATTAGCTTCCAATGGAAGGGCGATTTTTAGAACGCCAAACCTTGATTCTTTGTTTGCATCGGTGTTTGCCAATGGTGATTTTACCCATGAAAATTACTTGAATGCTTCATCGGCACAGCAGGTGATGCTGGCATGCGGATTTGAATCGGCCAGTGTGCATGCGTCAGATGTTTCAGTTCAAAATCCATTAAAGGAGTTATTGAGGAAAGTCTTGTATTTGCATTATAAATTGTGGTTTAAGTTGATGATTTTCGCCACAGGTAGAAGTACAAGAAATATAGTTATTACCCCAAATATGATTATTACAGCGAAGAAAAAATGATATGAAAAAAATTGCATTAATAACGGGCGGAACCTCTGGTATTGGTAAAGCATGTGCTGAACGTTTTCTTTCAGATGGATACAAAGTCATTGTCACAGGCAGAAGACAGGAACGCCTGTTGGAGTTCCAAGCTCAGTTTGGAGAAAACGATGTAATGACCTTGAATTTCGATGTGAGAGACAATAATCAAGTAGTTCAAGCGTTACAATCGCTGCCCGACGATTGGAAGAATATTGATGTTCTTGTAAATAATGCAGGATTGGCATTGGGTTTATCGCAGTTTTACGACGGAAATATTGATCATTGGAATACCATGATAGATACCAATGTCAAAGGATTGTTGTACATGTCAAGGGAAGTTTCGAGAGGGATGAAGGAGAGACAATTAGGACATATTGTCAATATAGGTTCAATCGCAGGAAAAGAAGTATACACCAACGGCAATGTTTATTGTGCAACCAAACATGCAGTGGATGCTTTGAATAAGGCGATGCGCATCGAATTATCGCCTTTTGGCATTAGAGTTTCGGGTATACATCCAGGTGCAGTTGAAACAGAGTTCAGTGTAGTGCGTTTTGAAGGTGATGAAGAACGGGCGAAGACCGTTTATCAGGGATTTGAGAATTTAGTGGCTGAAGATATTGCGGACGCAGTTCATTATTGCTGCACCAGAAAGCCTCACGTCAATATCAACGATTTGATTATAATGCCTCAAGCTCAACCTCAGGCCGGTGTGATTCATAGAAAATAACGATTGAATGTATGAGCAATAAAAACAAAAACAAGACGGGAATCGTTTACTCTACAAACTCAGATTATTTAAAACAACTCCATCAGGAACCCGAAACAGAAACACTTCCCCCGGAAAAACAAAAATTGTATGTCAGAAGGGAAGTCAGAAACGGAAAGCCAACGGTGGTGATAAAGGAATTCATAGGAAGCAAGGAGGACTTAAAAGAACTTGAAAAACAACTCAAAAATCATTGCGGTGTGGGCGGAAGCTCCAAAGAAGGAGACATTCTCATTCAAGGAGACGTTGCTGACAAAATCAAGGTCTTTTTACAGTCAAAAGGCTATAAAACCAAGGGCTAATTCAATATTTTCACTATTATTAGCGGCCATTTTGACCGCTTGTACTGCTACCGTCAATTCGCAAAACTCAAAAATTAAAACAAATCAAATGGAACATATTCAATCTGAAAATCTAGATACCTGCGTTTTAGGCGGAGGGTGTTTTTGGTGTTTAGACGCGGTTTACAAAAACATGAAAGGCATTGTTTCTATCAGTTGCGGATATTCCAACGGGTTGGTAAAAAAGCCTACCTACAGAGAGGTTTGCACCGGAAGAACCCAATGTGTAGAAGTGGTTAAATTGGTTTTCAATACCCAAGAAACCAGTTTTGAAGAGATACTCACGGTATTTTGGAGAATTCATGATCCCACAACGTTAAATAGGCAAGGAAACGATGTTGGAACCCAATACAGAAGCGGTATTTATTACACAACAGACAGTCAAAAGTTGATCGCTGAAGCGAGCAAGTCAGCGGTGGAAGAATCTGGATTGTGGACAGGTAAAATTGTCACTGAAATTGTGCCCCTGAAGGATTTTTCTGATGCCGAAGATTACCACCAAGATTATTTTGCAAACAATCCAGACAATCCTTATTGCACTTTTGTGGTAGGCGAGAAGGTGGAGAAGTTTAAGAAATTATTCAGCGAGAAGCTGAAAAAATAACACCGTTTAACAGGGCCACACCTGAACCCACAATCCAACCTACGAGCACATCGCTGGGATAGTGTTTCCCTGCGGCAATTCTAAGAACTCCTGTAGTTAAAGATAGTCCGGCAGCTGTCCATGCCATTGTTTTTTGTGCTGGGGAACTTGGGGTGTGATAGGCTACCCAAAGACCTGTAGTTGCCGCGGCCGCTGATACGGAACTATGTCCGGAGAAAAAGGAATAAAAGTCGTCATTGCCTTTTGAGATGCCACCTGCACCTTGAGTGTAGGGTCTGTTTCTTTGGAAGCCGAGCTTCACACTTTGAGTGAGATTAGCGGTGATAAACAAATTTTGAGCCAATAAATTGGCGTGTTGCCAATCAATATTGTTTCCATCAATGCATTGAAGTCCGCTAAGCAACAGTGTTGCACCAATGCTGGCGTCTGAGGCGACAACAGCTGAAGAGTTATAATTATATATTGCTAGCTTGTCAATTACTGGAACGGTCCACGTTTGTGGATTTGGATGAAGGTTCTTTTCCCATTGGTGATTGACAAAATACCAACCTGCATTAGCCGTGTAGATACCTACTTGTAAGGGAATGTTGTTGTTTATGTTTTGGGCTTGAAGGGTATCTTTGTTTTTGAAAGGGAAAAAACTAATGCACAATATTAAAAGTGTCATGTAAACACTTTTGTATTTATTGTTTAAGGTTATGTATTTGTTTTTCAATTGGTTGTATATTGTTTAAGTGCAAAAAAAATTGAATTTAATTGTGAGTAATTCATTTTAGGCATTTGTTGAAGGATTAGGCTCAACCCCTGATTTTTATGGGTATTTTTGCGCTACCAAAAATAGTGTAAATTTTCTATGATAACCAATGAACAGCTGATTTCAGCCATTCGAAGCAATGCGAGTCAGGTATTTGAAAACTTAACTACCGACGAACTCGTGCAAAAAGCGCTAGAGCGCAACGAAGGACAATTGACCGACCAAGATGCTTTGGCCGCTGATACGGGTGAATTTACCGGAAGAAGTCCAAAAGACAAATTCATGGTAAAAGATTCAGTAACAGAAAACACCGCATGGTGGGGTCCTGTGAATCAGCCTGTTTCTGAAGAACACTTCGATGGTTTGTTGAACAAGGTAACCAATCATTTGGAATCTAAAGAAGTATTCATTCGCCACGCCTATGCTTGCGCAGATCCTGAGTACCGTTTGAATATCCAAGTAATCACTGAAAGTGCTTACCAAAATCTATTTGCAAAGCACCTGTTTTTGCGTCCATCTGCTACTGAAATTGCCACTCAGCCTACTGAATGGGTGATTGTTGCGGCCCCTTCATTTAAAGCTGACCCAGCAGTTGACGGCGTTCGCCAGTCTAATTTTACCATTGTAAGCATGAAGCGTAAAATCATCTTGATTGGCGGAAGTGGTTACACAGGTGAAATCAAAAAAGGAATTTTTGGTGTATTAAATTACATTCTTCCTCAGGAAAGAGGAGTGTTGAGCATGCACTGTTCAGCCAATATTGGTAAAGACGGCGATACGGCTATTTTCTTCGGATTGAGCGGTACAGGTAAAACTACCTTGTCTGCAGATCCCCAAAGAAAATTGATTGGAGATGACGAGCACGGTTGGTCTGAAAAAACCGTATTCAATTTCGAAGGCGGTTGTTACGCAAAATGTGTGAATTTGACCGAAGAAAAAGAACCTCAAATTTGGAATGCCATCAAACACGGTGCCTTGGTTGAAAATGTTCGCTTTTTCGAGGGAACCAATCAAGTTGATTTTGATAATATTTCAGTTACTGAAAATACCCGTGTTGCTTATCCTATAGATTACATTGACAATATTGCGGTTCCGTCTATTGGAGATGCGCCCAAAAATATTTTCTTCTTGACGGCAGATGCTTTTGGCGTGTTGCCCCCCATTTCTAAATTAACCTCTGCTCAAGCAATGTATCACTTTATCAGTGGATATACTGCGAAAGTCGCTGGTACAGAAGCGGGTGTTACCGAGCCTCAAGCTACTTTCTCTGCTTGTTTTGGACAGGCATTCTTGCCGTTACACCCTGCGAAATACGCAGAAATGTTGGGTAAAAAACTGAATGAAAATCCTGAGGTGAACGTTTGGTTGGTTAATACTGGCTGGACCGGCGGACCTTATGGCGTGGGCAATAGAATGAAATTAAGTTACACTCGTGCCATGATCACTGCGGCGTTGGAAGGCAAATTGAACGGTGAGTTCATTGAGCATCCCGTATTTGGAATGTTGATGCCAACGGTTTGTGAAAATGTACCCACTGAGTTGTTGAATCCTAGAAATACTTGGTCTGATGCTAATGCTTACGATGCACAGTGTCAGAAATTGGCAGAACTTTTCAATAAGAATTTTGAGAAGTTCGCTGACGGTTCTAGCGATGAAATCAAAGCTGCTGCACCCAAATTAACTGCAACCAACTAAACCAGTTATTTTATAAGAGAGGAGATGGGCCGCACGAAAGTGTGGCCTTTTTCTTTGTATCTTTGCGCCAAAATTCAGGCCTTCGCGCCAGTAAAATTAGCACTAAAATGAGCCAAAATTCCCTCGAAATCAAAAAGCAATTCCTTGATTTTTTTGCTTCTAAAGGACATAAAATTGTTCCTTCAGCTCCTGTTGTAGTAAAAGGTGACCCCACGTTGATGTTCACCAACGCCGGGATGAACCAATTCAAAGACTTTTTTCTTGGGAATGCCAATGCCACCGATACCCGTGTAGCAAATAGTCAGAAATGCCTGCGTGTGAGCGGAAAACACAATGATTTAGAGGAAGTGGGACACGATCATTACCACCATACTTTATTCGAAATGTTGGGTAACTGGAGCTTCGGTGATTATTTTAAACGCGATGCTATTTTGTGGGCTTGGGAACTTCTAACCGATGTATACAAACTCAACAAAGACCGATTGTATGTAACCGTTTTTGAAGGTGATGAGGCCTCTAACATTCCGTTCGATCAGGAAGCTTTTGATATTTGGGCCGAAGTAATATCCCCCGAAAGAATTCTGAAAGGTAATAAAAAGGATAACTTCTGGGAAATGGGTGATACTGGTCCGTGTGGGCCTTGCACCGAGATTCACTTTGACCTTAGGTCAGATGAAGAAAGACAACAGCTCAGCGGAGCTACTTTGGTGAACAATGACCACCCCGAAGTGATTGAAATTTGGAACAATGTGTTCATGGAATTCAATCGTAAAGCCGATGGATCTTTGATTAATCTTCCAGCAAAACACGTGGATACGGGAATGGGATTTGAGCGCTTAGTGAGAGTGATTCAGAATAAAAAATCGAATTACGATACAGACATTTTTCAATACATCATCCTTAAAACCGAATCCCTTTCAGGTAAAAAATACGGTGAAAATGAAGCGCAAGACATTGCATTTCGCGTGATTGCCGATCACATAAGAGCGGTAACGATGGTCATTGCTGATGGACAAATTCCGTCCAATGCAGGTGCAGGATATGTGGTACGCAGAATTCTTCGCAGAGCCGTAAGATATGGTTACAGTTACCTTGGGTTTGAATCGGCATTTATGCATGAATTGGTGGCTGAATTGGCTGATTATTTCAAAGATTCATTCACCGAAATTATTCAACAGAAAGATTTTATTGCTCGTGTCATCAAAGAGGAAGAAAACTCGTTTTTCCGCACTCTCAGCACCGGTATACAGCGTTTGAACCATTATTTTTCAGAGAATCCAGGTAAAAATATTGCCGGATCTGTTGCCTTCGAACTGTACGATACCTTCGGATTTCCCATAGACCTTACCGATGTGATTGCTCGTGAAAACGGATTGACTTTAGATCACGCTGGATTTGAGTCGGCACTTCAGGAGCAAAAGAATCGTTCAAAGGCTGATGCCAAAAAAGAATTGGGAGATTGGGTGGTTGTGAACGAAAATTCGGAAGAAACATTTTGTGGATACGACCAAACCTCAGTAAAAACCGATATATCTAGATACCGTTCCGTTTCCGTAAAGGGCAAATCACTGACCCAAATTGTGTTGGGTGATTCACCTTTTTATGCAGAAAGCGGCGGACAGGTTGGTGATTGTGGTTGGTTGATAGGTGACGATGGAGAGCGCATTGAAATCATTGACACCCAAAAAGAAAATAAACTGCATATTTGTATCACCGAGTCGGTAATCAAGAATTCTAATCAGTTATTTACAGCAGAAGTTGATGCTCACAGTAGATTGTTAATTTCATCCAATCACAGTGCTACGCATTTGATGCACAGTGCTTTACGTGAAGTTTTGGGCGAACATGTTGCTCAAAAGGGTAGTTTGGTGAACGACAAAGCTTTGCGTTTTGACTTTAGTCATTTCGGCAAAATGTCTGACGATGAACTACAAAAAGTAGAAGTACGCGTTAATCAAAAAATCAGAGAGAATATCACATTAAAAGAATATCGCAATTTGCCTATAGAACAAGCGAAGAACATGGGAGCGATGGCTTTGTTTGGAGAGAAATACGGTGAATTTGTACGCGCCATTGAATTTGATCGACAATATTCCATAGAACTTTGCGGCGGTACCCACGTGAAAAATACGGGTGAAATTGGCTTATTTAAGCTTCTTTCCGAGGGATCTGTAAGCGCAGGAATCAGACGTATTGAGGCTGTCACCAACGAAAAAGCGTGGGAGTTTTACAACGAAAAAATCGCCCAGTTAGATGCTTTATCGGGCATTTTGAATGGTTCAAAAAATGTAATAGAATCGGTTGAAAAGCTATTGGATGAAAATGTGAAGCTTAGAGCGGAACTTGAAAAATTCCAACTTCAGCAAGTGGCTCAAGTTAAAGATTTCTTAAAAGGTAGAATCCAACAGGGCAAGTGTTCATACATTGCTGAAAAGGTAGACCTTCCAAACGCCGAAGCGGCAAAACAATTGTGTTTCCAACTCAAGCAGGAGCACTCCAATTTGGTGACTGTGTTGGTATATGAAATTGATTCCAAGCCCGGAATAACTGTATACATTGACGAAAACTTAGTTCAATCAGAGGGTTGGAACGCTTCACAATGGGTTCGCGATTGGGGTAAATTCATTCAAGGCGGCGGCGGCGGACAGCCTTTCTTTGCAACTGCAGGCGGTAAAAATGCTGCAGGAATTGATCAGGTTTTGGAAGCGGCTTCAACCTTGTTAAACTGATTGCAACGAGTTTAGAGTTTATAGGGGAGAGTATAGAGGGGAAAGTTGGCTGCTGACCGCTGACCGCTGATGGCTGATCACCGTTTACCGCTGACTGCTGACCGCTGATGGCTGATCACCGATCACCGTCACTACCCAATATTCACCACCTTCTTCGTTTCAAAGAATGGCTCAGAATAAAAAGAGGCAATAGATTCAACTTTGATTTCTAACTTGCTGTTTTCTTGAATCAGATCATTCAATTCGTCACCCAAATTGCCCCCTTTTAATAAGGAAAAATGGGGTTGTCGTTTCCAGTTTTTGGACATCCAGCGGTATAATTCAATGGATGGGGCAACTGCTCTGGCAACTGCCATGTCAAATTTGTTCGGTAGTGATTCTACACGTGCATTTGTTGCCGTTACATTAGTAAGTCCAAGATCATTGGCGATAGATTGAACCACACGTATTTTCTTTCCAATAGAATCTACCAAGAAGAATTCAATTTCTGGAAAAACTATGGCCAGCGGAATTCCGGGAAATCCGCCGCCGGTGCCAATGTCAACAACCGATTGAGCATCGCTAAAGTCTCCGAATTTCACCAAGGCCAAACTGTGTAGAACATGGTGAATGTAAAAATTATCCATGTCTTTTCTAGAAATGACATTTACTTTGGCATTTTCAGTTTCGTATAATTCAAACATGAAGGCGAATTGCTCCAATTGTTTGTCAGTGAAATCTTTGAAGTAATGTTCAATGATTGAATGATCTACCATATGATTTTCTTTTTAAAGAAGGCGCTCGTGCCAAGAATAATGTACCAAAACGATTGTATCAGATTCAAAACTGGGTATAGTGCATTCGCTTTTTTCATGTTTAGAAGCTTTCCTTTTTGGGCAAAGATGATCCATTCGGGAGTTAATTTTATGAGGATCAGTAGGGTTGGGTAAAAGAATGAACTCCCGGCGAAAATCCAAATAAGTGAAATAATCCAAAATAAAAGTTGAGAAATAGAGAATAGCCCCAATCTGAATTTTACAGCGCTATTATAGAATTTGCCAACAAAAAGGTGGCGCATTTTCTGTCTCCAATAATGTTTGAAGTTTTGTGGGCCTGATGTGGGACAGTAGGCTTCAGGGTGAATGACAACTTTAGTATTGTCAGCAGTTGCAACACTTTGAACAAACAAATCATCATCGCCTGCGGGAATGTGGTGATGCGCTGAAAATCCTCCAACACTGTTGTAAAGGGTTTTGGTGTAGGCCAAATTCCTACCAACACCCATATAGGGCGCCCCTTTGAAGCTCATACCTAGGTAATTCATTGCGGTCATGAGATTTTCATACTGCACCATTCTCTCCAAGAAGGTAGTTGAATTGCTAGAAACAGGTGATACGCCCAAGACCAAAGAGGTGTTTTTGGAGAATTGTGAAGACATGTGTTTGATCCATTGATTGGAACTAGGCACACAATCTGAATCAGTTAACAACAAATGCTCGTATTGGGCTTTCTTTATTCCCAAACTGAGAGCCAATTTTTTACTTTGATTTTTAATGACCAAAGGATCAAGTAATACATACTTCAATAACGGTTCTCTTTCAGCTGTTTTAACTAAAAGATAGGCAGTTTCATCACCGCTGCAATCGTCTACAACTACAATTTCAAATTGGGGATAATCTTGTTCCAGCCACAACGGTAGATTGCGTTCCAAGATTAAGGCGGCGTTTCTTGCACAGATTACCACCGAAATGGGAGGGTATGAGGAAGAATTTGGCTCTTCCGTTTGTTTTACCGATACATAGTAATAGAAATAGTAAAACCATCCAATCAAAACAGGAATGATTGCGGCAATCAGCCACCACCAATCATGATTATGAAAAGGAAATAAATCGAAAAATGTATATGCGTTTGTCAAGGTGAATGAACCTACAAAATTACAATTTATTCTTCGTCTATTCAGAAATTCATCTAGTAATAATTTTGAAAATCGTGGGCTTCGCCTCATATTTGCTGTACAAAACTTTGTAATTGTATGCAGAACAACATCGAATCGTATTTTAAAGCCGCTGTATCTGTTGATAATGTGGTTTTTGGGTTCGATCAGTCCGGTTTAAAAGTACTTCTGATTTACAGAGGTGCTGAACCTTACCGCAATTGTTGGGCGCTTCCAGGTGATTTGATTCAGTTGGATGTTGATTTGAATACATCTGCCAATGCCGTTCTGCAAAATCTTACCGGACTACAAGAGATTTTTATGGATCAAATCCGAACTTTTGGTAGAGTAGACCGACATCCATACGGACGTGTATTCACGGTGGCTTATTTTGCCTTAATTAGAATTGAGAAGTACATGGTCTCAGCTCAAGCTTGGGCCGAGCAAGCAGAGTGGTTTCCGGTAAATGAAATACCAGATCTTCCATTTGACCACAATGAAATCATTGAATACGCAAAAGAAAATCTAAGACAAAGAATCAGAAAGCAGCCCATCGGGTTTGAGCTTCTATCTGAATACTTCACGCTGACTGAATTACAAAGATTATACGAGAGTATCTTAGACAGGGAATTGGACGTTCGAAATTTTAGAAAGAAAATCTTGTCTATGGACTTTATCGCAGAAACTGGCATGAAGCAAAATGCAGTAACACACAGGCCTGCAAAGCTTTACAAGTACAATTCAGAGCAATATTACAAACTCCAAAATTCAGGGTACGATTTCGATTTGTAAAATAAATATTTAGATTCAATCTATATATCAAAAAAAGCCTTGTTGTATTATTAACAATTATATAAATTGCATAAATAACAATTTAACCAAAATACGGTTACAGTTATTTTAAATATGATGCAATTGAATTGGAAGCAATCGCTTATTGCTGCGGCATTTTTCACCTCAGCTCAAGCATTTTCCCAAGCAACTCAGATTGATTCTTCTGCCGAAGGAATTGATGAAGTTGTTGTGGTTGGTTACACTAAATCTACCAAAAAAGAACTTACCGGCGCAGTTGGTAGTGTAAAAGGTGCCGATTTAGTGAAACAACCAGTACTTACTGCCACACAAGCCATCCAAGGAAAACTTGCAGGTGTGCAAATTACCAATTTTGGTGCTCCTGGCTCAGCACCAACTGTCAGAATCAGAGGAACAGGTTCAGTAATTGGAGGTGCAGAACCCTTGTATGTGGTTGATGGGATTATCACTGATGATATTAGAAATATTGCAACTTCAGATATTCTTTCTGTAGACGTTCTGAAAGATGCATCTTCAACTGCTATTTATGGAGTTAGAGCTGCTAATGGGGTGATATTGATCACCACCAAAGCCGGTAAAAGAGGTACTTCTTCGGTTAGTTACGATGGATTTTTTGGATTTAAAACCCTCACAAATAAGGTAACAATGGCGGGTCCAAATGTATATGCAGATTATTCCAATGACGCAGCCGGTACTTTTGCTATTACGCAAGACCAAATTACAGGGAAAACAGATTGGATGGATGCAATTACACGCGTTGGATTGCAACACAATCACTCTATTGCAATTTCCGGAGGCGGTGAAAAAAATGCCTCCTTCTTTTCGGTGAATTACTTGAAAGAAGAAGGAATCCTCAAAGGAAATGATTACGAACGCTTAACCATTAGAAGCAACAACGATTATTACATTGGTAAAAAGTTAAAAGTCGGTAATACGTTGAATATAAGCAATTATAAGTCAAATAACAAGCCTTTCAGCGTGTTTACTCAAGCCTACAACGCAGCTCCGTTGTATGATGCTGTCATTTCACCCGGTGTTTATGGTTACACAGACGTGAATAACGTAGGTAACCCTTTGGCCACCCTTGATTATACCGATGACCAATCATTTGGCTATAGAATGATGGGTAACGTTTTTGCTGAACTAAAGCCCGCAAAAGGAGTGACATTGTCATCTAGTTATGGAACGGATATTTACGATAATAACGGACAAAATTACCAAACCCGTTATCGTGTGAGTGCTACGCAACGGTATGACACTACCACGTTGACTATGAGCAATAATACCGGTTATCGCTGGGTATGGAACAACTTGGCGTTTTATGATAAAGACATCAATAAAGACCATAAGTTTAAGTTTTTAGCGGGACATACCAGAGAAAGATACGACGGTGAGATGTATGCTATTTCGCGAGATGGCGTTCCATCAGCGCCTCAATACCGATATATCAATACTGGTACATCAACCATCCAAGGAAATATATTGTATCAGAGACCGGTATCTGATTATGGCAGAAGAGAGAGTTTTTTAGCAAAAGTCAATTACACGTTTGCAGATAAGTTCTTTTTGTCTGGATCTATGAGAAGAGACGGTTCATCGAAGTTTCCCGTTCAAAATCGTTGGGGCAATTTTCCATCTTTGGGATTGGGTTGGGAGCTTACCAAAGAATCGTTTTTGAGAAAGTCGGCAAATCTGAATTACTTGAAATTGAGGGCTTCTTGGGGTAAAGTTGGAAATGACCGAATTGAACCAGCTGAGTTTGTTACCTTGCTTTCTACCGGATTGAACGCCGTTTTTGGCAATGGGGACCTTCAAAATGGTTCTACCATCGCCGAAATTAAAGATCCCAATTTGAAGTGGGAAGTAACTACTGAATACGATTTTGGGGTTGATTATGAACTTTTCCGAGGACGTGTAACCGGTACCATTGATTATTATTACAAACTAACCAATGGCGCATTATTTAACGTTCCTTTATCTGCCGGACTTGGTGACAACAACAACAGCATGTTGACCAACGCTGCTGATATATCGAATACAGGGGTAGAGGTGACTATTGGGTACAGGTCCAAAGAAAACAAAGCATTGAAATGGAGCACCAATCTAACGGCTACATTCAACAGAAATAGAGTGGAAAATCTAGGCTTGGGAAGACCAACAAACTACGGAAGCTTGAACAATGGTGAGTTTGCAACCAGAGTTGCTGCTGGTCAACCCATTGGAGTGTTTTGGGTGTATGAAACCGATGGAATCTTCCAAAATAAAGACGAAGTGAATGCGGCTCCGCATCTTTTTGGAACCCAACCCGGTGATTTTAAATTGGTAGATAAAAATGGCGACGGACAAATAACCGACTTAGATCGTGTGTATGTGGGTTCGCATCAGCCTATAGTTTATTTGGGATGGAACAGCCAATTTTCTTGGAAAAATTGGGATTTAAACATTGACTTTTTCAGTAATATCGGGAATAAGGTATTCAACGGCAAGAAGACGGTGAGATACGGCGGAAGTTACAATGTAGAATATGCTGTAGCTCAAAATCGTTGGACGCTCGAAAAACCATCTAATACCGTTCCACGGGCGTATAACGGGGTACCTAAACCCAGCGATTATTATGTAGAGAGCGGTAGTTATTTGAGACTGAACAACTTCTCATTGGGATATACAGCTAACGAAGCATTGAAGACCAAATGGGGAGCCAAATCAGTGAGATTTTATATTACTGGTCAAAACCTATTTACATTGAAAGCTTACAGCGGATTTACTGCTGAATTGCCAGGTGCTCCGCCAGAGGCTGGAATTGAACTCAATATTTATCCAACGTCACGAACCGTTTTAACCGGTTTACAAATTCAATTTTAAAGATAACAACATGAAATCAACCATAAAATTCGCATCGTTTGCATCTGTTTTGGCGCTGACTTCGGTGAGTTGTAAAAAGAACTTTTTAGATGAGCCACCAAGGGTTCAAACAGTCAATGATTATTTTTCGACTACCAATCAGGCAGCACGTGAGATGGTCAATGCCATTTACAACAAGCTCTACGCCTGGGAGACACATAGTTTCTCTTGGATGGGGATGACTGAAATAGCATCTGATAACAGCGATAAAGGAAGCGATCCTGGCGATACAGGCGCAGATAAAGATCAATTAGATGGGTATTTTTTCTCGCCCACCTCTATTTCTTTTGGGGAAGTCTGGAATTCCAACTACGAAGGAATTGCTCGTGCAAATAAGGCCATTGAATATATCGGAAAATTGGATTTACCCACTGCCGAAAAGGACAGATGGATTGCCGAAGCTCGTTATTTGAGGGGTTATTTCTACTTCAATTTGGTGCGTAGTTTTGGTGGTGTTCCCAAGATTGATAAAGTTCCTGTAACAGAAGAAGAAATTAGCAATACCTACGTTAGAGCTAGTGCTGATGAAATTTGGGATTTGATTGAGTCAGATTTTCAAGCAGCATTGTCACTTCCTAGTACGCAATTGGTTGATTTAGGTAGAGGAACCAGCGATGCCGCACGTGCATTTTTAGCAAAATCAGCTTTATATAGAAAGAATTGGTCGTCTACTTTGGCTTTTTGCGAAGATTTGATTAATTCTGGACGTTATGAATTGATGGCTGATTATAGCCATATTTGGAGAGAAATTGGCGAATTTTCTAAAGAATCAATTTGGGAAGTAAACTGCAAGGGTACTGATCCCCAAAAAGGAATCATTGGATACTTCGTGGTTCAAGCTCCGCGATCTGGAGCAAGAGGATTAGGTTGGGGATTCAATACACCAACTCTAGATTTGGTCAATGCCTATGAGCCCGGTGATGTGAGAAAAGATGCAACCATTATGACATCTGGACAAACTTTATGGGACGGATGGGAAACAGATCCTAAACACCCCAATAAATACTATAATTATAAAGCTTATGTGAGTAGAATTGCCGAATCGTGGGGTAAAGGCGATAATGAAACCACTAAAAATTTAAGAGTAATCAGGTATGCCGAAATATTGTTGATGGCGGCTGAAGCTGAAAATGAGCTGGGAAATGCCTCAAAGGCTTGTGATTATTTGAATATAGTTAGAAAAAGAGCGGGGCTGTCAGACTTTACATCTTCAGACCAGTCAGCGGTAAGAGAAGCTATCTGGAAAGAACGCAGAGTAGAATTGGCCTTTGAGCACGATAGAACCTTTGATCTTCGCAGACAAGGAAGAATTGGCGAAGTAATGAGAGCACATGGAAAACCATTCGTAGACGGTAAACATGAATTGTTCCCGATTCCGCAAAGACAAATTGATTTAGGAGAAGGTAAACTCATTCAAAACCCTGGATATTAACCAATTTAACAATTTGGATATATGAAAAAACACAATTTATTCTCAATCGGATCAATGGCTTTGGTAAGCGCATTGGCCCTAAACTTCGCATCTTGCGGAGACGAACCAGATGACAATGGTAACGGAAACACAGGTTACACCTCTTCTGACCAGATTGCTGCTTCTAACTTAGTTGCTAAGTTTTCTTTCGAAAACAGTGTTGAAGATGCAAAAGGTAACATTACAAGTGGTACTACGAACAATGTAACATTTGTTGATGGTGCTAAAGGTAAAGCCTACATGGGTTCTGCTGATGGTTACGCTTTATTTACCAACGTAGGCACTGCTGTAACTGGTATTCAGTCTGTTACAATGTCTACTTGGATTAAAACTACAAACCACGTTGATGGTGCTGAGTCTTGGTTCCAATTGTTGAACGATTCTAACTGGATTGGTAACTTTTTTGTTTTGCAAGAATCTGGTGCTGCTGGTGATTCAGTTCGTATCAAATTCAATGTGAACAAATGGGATGCTCCAGCTTGGAAAGAGCAGTGGATGGATCTTGGCGGTGCAAACCGTTTGACTATTGGCGACGGTAACTGGCACCATGTTGCTATTTCTTACGATGCAGTATCTTCAAAAGCAGCATTTTATGTAGATGGCAAATTATTGACTATGCCAGAAGGTGTGACTAACCGTTTCGGTGATGATCCAACAAACGGTGGTGCTCCATTGGGTCCATTGAAGTTTAAAAACGCTACTCGTTTCGTTTTCGGTTGCTACAAGCAAAATCTACCAGGCGGTACTCCTGATGGATGGATGAAGCATTTCGATGGCGGCTTGGATGAATTCCGTATTTACGATAAAGCGTTGGCAGCTGCTGATGTTAAATCTTTGTATGATCTTGAAAAAGCAGGTAAATAATTTGCTTAATCATCAATTTAGAATACTGCCTCGTTTTGGGGCAGTATTCTTTTTTTGTATGGGATTGTTTTCTTTGGTGATAATTGCATCTTGTGGAAAAGAGCCCATCAAACAGCCGGAACCTAAGTATCCCATTCAGATGCAAAGCATTACTTGGGATGGTTCAGCGATTTATTTGGTCAAGAAAAATGCTTCTGTTAACCCAGAAGTAAAAATCTCGTTTTCACAACCATTAGACACTAACTCCGCTAAAGAGAACATCAAATTGATGTTCAATGGAGTGAGCAGCGTTGAACAAAATGTATCTTTTATTCAAGGAGATTCAACCATGGTCTTAAGACCTAAATCGCCCTTGCGTTTTTTTGCAAAATACACCTTACCCATTCCGGTAACCGTTAAATCTAGAGCAGGAGTTGCATTAGATAAACACCTGACCATCCAAATACGCACTACGTATAATAAATCTCCTAAGTTTACCAGAATTTCTAAAGAAGACTTGTTAGACTCTGTTCAAAGAAAAACACTTCGCTACTTTTGGGATTTTGCACACCCTGTAAGCGGAATGGCTCGCGAAAGAAATTCTTCCGGAGATCTAGTAACCTCTGGAGGTACCGGTTTTGGAATTATGGCATTGGTTGCAGCCGCAGATCGCAACTATTTAACCCGTAATCAGGTAGTAACTCACCTGAATAAAATGGCTGATTTCCTTTGGACAAAAGCAGATCAATTTCATGGGGCTTATCCTCATTGGTTGAGCGGTTCTACCGGAAAAACCATCGCTTTTTCAACAAACGATGACGGTGCAGACTTGGTTGAGACTTCTTACCTCATTCAAGGCTTGCTCACCGCACGTAATTATTTCGATCAATCGTCCCCCGAAGAAACCAAACTCAGAGAAACCATTGACTCTATTTGGCATCGGGTGGATTGGTATTGGTTCACCAAAAACGGTGAGTCCAATTTATACTGGCATTGGAGTCCCAACAAAGGATTTGTCATGAACATGCAAATCAGGGGTTGGAATGAATGCTTGATTACCCACGTTTTAGCGGCAAGTTCACCCACACATCCAGTGTCTGCCAATGTTTATCATAATGGATGGGCAAGAAATGGAGGCATGAAAAACGGTCGCTCATTCTATGGGGTGAAGTTACCCCTTGGAGAAGATTATGGAGGGCCTCTCTTCTTCGCACATTATTCGTTTTTAGGGATAGATCCAAACGGACTATCAGATCAATACGCCAATTATTGGGAGCAGAATGTGAATCATTCTAAAATCAATTATTTGTATTGTAAGAACAATCCTAAGAATCAAGCGGGATACAGTGATTCTTGCTGGGGACTAACCGCTAGCGATATTCCCAATTCTTATACGGCGAGTTCACCCACGAATGACCGTGGAGTGATAACGCCAACTGCAGCACTGAGTTCTTTTCCATATACCCCTGAAGAATCTACTAAAGCGTTAGAGTTCTTTTATTACCAACTGGGTGACCTCATTTGGAAGGAATATGGATTTGTAGATGCATTCTCTGTGGGCGACTGTTGGGCGGCAAATAGTTTCTTGGCCATTGATCAAGGTCCAATTATTGTGATGATGGAAAATTACAGATCTGGACTCCTTTGGAAAAACTTTACGGCGGTTCCAGAGGTTATAACTGGAATGAAAAAATTGGGCTTTCAGGCCCCTTACTTAAATTAATTATAAAAATGAATTTCAAATACGGGTTTTTGGCGTTAGCCGCATGGTCATTTTTGAATGTTGGCGAAGCACAATCTTTTGATGCAAAAGCAAATCAATTTGTAGATAGTCTAATGTCAAAAATGACCTTAGATGAGAAAATTGGGCAATTGAATCTTCCTTCGGTGGGATTTGATGTGACCGGTCCGGTTTTAAGCAAAGATGTTGAAGCTAAAATTGAGCGAGGCGAAGTAGGAGGGGTGTTCAATACCTTTACTCCTGTGGCCGTCAGAAAACTTCAGGAAAAAGCCATCAAAAATACCCGTTTAGGAATTCCTCTTCTTTTGGGATACGATGTCATTCACGGACATAGAACCATTTTTCCCATTCCTTTGGGACTATCAGCCACTTGGAACTTGAAATTGGTAGAAAAATCAGCATCGGTTGCTGCCGCTGAAGCATCTGCCGATGGTTTGAATTGGACGTTTTCTCCCATGGTTGACATTGCACGCGACCCTCGATGGGGACGTGTTTCGGAAGGCGCTGGCGAAGACCCTCTATTGGGTTCTAGTATTGCCAAAGCAATGGTTTGGGGATATCAAGGCTATAGTTTGAATGGACTTTACACCAATAATGATAAAATTATGGCGTGTGTAAAGCACTTTGCCCTTTACGGTGGCGCCGAAGCCGGAAGAGATTACAATACCGTTGATATGAGCACTTACAAAATGTTCAACGATTATTTACCCCCTTACGAGGCAGCAATCAATGCCGGTGTGGGTACGGTGATGACCTCTTTCAACGACATCAACGGCATGCCTGCTACGTGCAATGAGGACTTGATTCAAGGAATTCTGCGCAAGAGATGGGGATTCGACGGCATGGTGGTTACTGATTACACTGCTATCAACGAGCTGGAAAATCATGGAATGGGTTCACCCAAAACGATAGCGGGTCGCTCCATAAAGGCTGGTGCCGAGATGGACATGGTTGGCGAGTTGTACTTGCTTCATCTAAAAAATATTTGCAACGAGAAACCTGAATTTGTGCAGTACGTTGACCGTGCCTGCAAGAATATTTTGATTGCAAAATATAGATTGGGTTTGTTTTCTGATCCTTACAGGGGACTTGATGAAGCAAAACAATCCAAAATGTTGTCAACCGAGCATCTTGATGCTGCCTTGAAAGCAGCCGAAGAATCGTATGTGTTGCTCAAAAACGATGGTAACATTCTCCCATTGAAATCAGATGCCAAAGTGGCATTTGTGGGTCCTCACATCAAGCGCAAACGCGACTTGATTGGAAATTGGAGCGGTGCCGGAGATTGGAAAAAATCCATCAGCATTTGGGATGCGCTTACTTCAGGAGACGCTTTGAATTCAAGCGGAGCAACCGTTAATCTAGCAAACATCAAATACGCCGAAGGCTGTAATTTATTGGAAGATGCCGATTTAATTGCGAAGTTGAATCCCCACGACGGACAAATAGATGCGCCAAAAGATGCTAAAACGTTGTTGAAAGGTGCAATTTCAGTTTCGAAAAAGTCAGATGTAATTGTGGTGGCTGTGGGAGAGACCTTTGGAATGAGTGGCGAAGCAGCATCTAGGTCTAATATTCATTTGCCAGAACATCAAGTGGAAATGATTAAAAGCCTACACAAATTGGGTAAGCCCATTGTGTTGGTATTGATGAATGGTCGTCCCTTAGTTTTAACCGATGTATTGCCTTATTGCGCTGCCGTATTGGAGTGCTGGTTCCCAGGTACACAAGGCGGTAAAGCCATTGTAAATACCCTATATGGTAAAAATAATCCATCGGGTAAAATCACTATGAGCTTCCCTAGAAACGAAGGACAAATTCCAATATACTACAATTCACGCACTACAGGTAGACCTTTCGATAACAACCAAAAATACACGTCGAAGTACTTAGATGTATCCAATCAACCCTTGTTTCCATTTGGATACGGACTTAGTTATTCAACGTTTGAGTATTCAAATTTGAATGTTTATCGTTCGAATGGGGTTAAATTGACCGTTACTGTGAAAAATACTTCGAACAACGATGGTTACGAAGTGGTACAATTTTATATGAGCGATGTTGAAGCTACTTTCACCCGACCCGTTAAGCAATTGGTGGGTTTTGAAAAGGTGTGGTTAAAGGCGGGTGAAGCCAAAGAAGTGCAAATCCAGGTAACTCGCGATCAATTAGGATATTACAACGATAAGGGTGAGTGGTTCTTCGAACCTGGAAAATTCAAATTTTCAGCAGGAGGAAGTTCACAAACAACTCAGTCTTTGGAAATAGATATTCAAAGTCTATCTCTTGGACGGACGATTACTCCCGAATTCTAAGGTAATTTCACTCAAATCTTTTACTGTAACCGTGTGTTTGAACATGGGCTGCGCTAGCTTGGTGTAAACTTCTGCTTGGTAGATGAATCCGTCAAATCCGAAATGCGTATGAAACTCGGGTTCAAATTTCAAGGGTTTGCCGTTAAGTTTTACCTGCTTATCCATGAATCCATGAAAAATCAATTGTACTCTCTTGTGAGGAAATTCTCGAGATCCTGATTTGATGAATTGTATTTTACCCTTTTCGTTCATTACTTGGTAATTACAAAAGCTGCTGTTCTTGCTGATGCCATCGTCAAAGTATAGGTTTCCAAAATAAGAATTTCCTTCATTGATAGTGGCATAAATATGAATGTTGATGGTATCAGAATTTGATTCGGTATTGACTATTTGTTGAGCGGCATTTTCTGGAAATACACTTCCTTCTTTCACAAAAACGGGTAATTGATGCAGTGGTGCCTTTACAAGAATTGAGTGACCAGAATGGTATATTTCATCGTGGGCGAGGCTGTACCAGCTGGCATTGATTTCTGGGAACAATATCTCCGCAACCTCGGTTTTACTGTCAATTGGAGCGATCAAGAAAGATTTTCCAAAGTAGTATTGATGCTCAAAACGTCCGCCAATCATTTCTTGATTGAACCAGGTGTTTTCGAAGATCATGGGTCGCATGATGGGAGTGAGGCTGTCATGTAAACTGCTGTATAGATAGGGAAGAAGACGGTATCTCAACTTCATGTAATGCCTAATCACATCAGTGTTTTTTTCACCGTATAGCCAAGGCTCTGCCATGGCCTCATCCGACATTTTATGTCCCCTGAAAAAAGGAGTAAATGCGCCGACGGTCATCCAACGGGTGAACAATTGGGGTGAAGCATTGCCCATAAAGCCGCCAATGTCTGCACCTACAAAATCCACCCCTGAAATACTCAAAGAGGTCAAAAGTTTAATGCTCAACATCAAGTGTTCGTCTGAAGAAACATTATCACCCGTCCAAACCGCAGAATAGCGTTGAATACCCGTCATGCCAGCACGCGTTAAATTGAAAACACGCTTCTGAAGCTGCTGTTCAGCCGCGAATCTGGTAGAAAGGGCCATCAAACTTCCGTAGGCGTTCCTGCAATCAATCATGCTGCCCATTAATCCTTCTCGATTCGTTACCAAGTACTCAGGAACATCTTTTCCCCAAGCTGCGGGCTCGTTCATGTCGTTCCAAAATCCATCCAAACCCATGCTGGTATAGTACTTCATTTGATCTCCCCACCAAGTGCGTGTAGATGGGTTCGAAAAATCAGGGAAATGGCAGAATCCTGGCCAAACACTGGCTTCGTAGAGTCTACCCGAAGGGTATTTCACGTAAACATTGTTCTTCAAACCAGATTCATGTACCGAATAATCGCTATTCACTTGAATGCCCGGATCGATGATGCACACCGGATGGATGCCTTTTTTCTGAATCGATTGAATCAAAGACTTAGGATTGCCATATTTGATTGTGTCAAAGGTGAAAGCCCGGTTTTGATCCATATAATGGATGTCAAAATGTATGGCATCTAAGGGTAGCTTGTGTGTTTTGAAACCTTCTATCACATGTTCAATTTGTTCTTTAGATCGGTAACTCCATCTCGATTGATGGTAGCCCAAGCTCCACATGGGAGGCAGGGGAGTGCAACCTGTTAATTGACGGTATTTGGAGGATATTTCAGAGAGATTATCCCCCGGAATAAAAAAGAATACCAAATGATCATCGTTAACTTCAATACTTGTGAAATCTTGCGCCGCTCCAAAATTGAACTTGCTCTTTTGCGAATGATCCAATAAAATTCCATAAGTGTGCCCATCGTGAGCACCATAGTAAAAGGCAATGGATTGATACAATGGGTCAGTGTTGCCGGTGTAACCCGGATTGTCTGAATTCCACAGGGTATATGAGTTCCCTGCTCGATTTAAACCACCGGTTTTTTCGCCCAATCCCAGAAAAATCTCCTGATTGGCCAACTTGAAATTTTTCACCCACTTTCCTGGACTTTGAATGACAGGATCGCTGGTATGGTCTTCTAAAATGGGAAAAGGTGATGACTTTCTGTTATCAATGATCTTAAATGAGAACGGATTTTTCTGAATCTGAATTGTTGAATTTTTATATGTACTTGAATAAGTAACCAAGCCATTGTTACCTTGAATGACAAGTGATTTTGAAAATGTATCGTTTACTTGAGCGCCATTAATTGTTTTCTCATACGATTCGGCCAGTCCATAAGAATGGTGTCTAGTATTGTTTTTTTGATATTCAAAAGCCAAAGTTCCTGCCTTAGCTGTCCTGATTTTCAGGGTGTAATCTCGCGTTTCTAGCATCCATTCTTTGGCAGTCAGTTTTTGATTGATTAGGTAATTACCTATTTGACTTTGAGCGGTGATTGTTTTTGAGCTGATGCTCAAAGTCCCAAGAACCAAGGTCAATAGAGTTAAATTGATTTTTCTTAATAACTTAAACATCACGTAGTTTTGTAAAAAGTACATTCCTAGGTTTTTACTTTTTGTAAAATATACAGTAACTTGCCTGCGCATGAGGTACAATTCAATCATCATTCTGTTTTTGAGCTTTGTAGGAACCTATTCTGGGCTGACAGCCCAAAATGTTCCAATTCAAAAGTACACTTCATATTCTGATTTTTCGGAGTCCGAAAAAAGAATTTTTGATACCGTTCAGTACCGAACTTTCCAATACTTTTGGGATGGGGCAGAGCCTAATTCAGGCTTGGCCCGTGAACGAATTCACCTCGATGGTGATTACCCAGACAAAGACGAACATATCATCACCACTGGCGGTTCAGGTTTTGGCATGATGGCCATTATGGTGGGCTACAAAAGAGGATGGATCACTCTTGATCAATTACTGGCCCGATATGAACGCAATTTAACCTTCCTTGAAAAATGCGATCGCTTCCATGGTGCCTGGCCGCATTGGCTCGATGGAAATACAGGAAAAGTCAAGCCTTTCAGTCCCAAAGACGACGGAGGAGACTTGGTGGAAAGTAGTTTCTTAATGCAAGGATTACTCTCGGTTCAGCAGATTTTTGCTGAGGGATTTAAAAATGGAAGCATCCCCAAGAACTCTCGAATTAGCAAAATCAATAAGCGCATTACCAAACTTTGGAGAGAAATGGAATTTGATTGGTACACCAAAGGAGAAGACGTTCTTTATTGGCATTGGAGTCCAAACCACGGTTGGTCCATGAACTTTGCAGTGAAGGGGTATAATGAGTGTTTAATCATGTACATATTGGCAGCTTCATCTCCTACACACCCAATCAAGGCAAGTGTGTATCATAAAGGTTGGGCACAGGCTCAGTCAAATGGGTCTGTGACAGGAATCAACGAAATTTCGTCTAGGCAAAAACAGGCTTATTTTCCTCTTCAACTCAGACACCAAGGTGATTTGCAAAATGGTGGCCCCTTGTTTTGGGCACATTATTCTTTCGTAGCCTTAAATCCAATGGGATTGCATGATCAATATGCGGATTACGGCAAAGAAAACATCCATCAAACTCTGAATAATTATCAGTGGTGCGTAAACAATCCATTGAATTACAAAGGATACGGCGACAGTTCTTGGGGACTTACAGCCAGTTATTCAGTGAATTTTTATTCGGGACATGCACCAGATTCATCGCGTGATGAAGGGGTAATATCACCAACCGCGGCCCTTTCTTCTTTCCCTTATACACCTGAACTATCAGTGAAATGCTTATCGAATTGGTATATTAATAAACCCAATTATCTCAAAAAGTACGGGTTCATTGATGCATTCTCAGAACACAAAAATTGGTCTAAGCCCTGGTATCTAGCCATAGATCAAGGTCCTATTGTGGTGATGATGGAAAACTACCGTACCGGACTTTTTTGGAAGCATTTTAATAATCATATTGATATTCAAAAAGGATTGAAATTACTTGGTTTGCGATACGGTGCTGAATCAGGATTGACTTTAGATCAAAAAATCAAGTCTAAATTAAGCAAAATGTCATTGACCGAAAAGGTGGGTCAAATGACTCAAATTGATTTGGGACTCATCGCCAAAGGAGATATTTGTGCCCTACAACAACCTCAAGTTTTAGATTCTGCAAAGTTGGCAGTAGCATTTAATAAGTATAAGGTTGGTTCTGTATTGAATGTGGGATGTGGCTCAGGAACCATGTCGCTCCAACGTTGGCATTCCATCATTAACGAAATTCAAAAAGCTTCTTTCAATTCTGGTAATAACGGTGTGTATGTGGTGTATGGTATTGATGCCATTCACGGGGCAAATTACACCATGGGGGCGACCTTGTTTCCGCAACAAATAGGACAGGCAGCCACTTGGAATCCTGATTTGGTGAAAAAAGCCGCTCAAATCACCGCTCAAGAAGTTAGGGCTTCGGGTATTCCTTGGAACTTTTCACCGGTATTAGACCTTGGTAGACAGCCTTTGTGGTCTCGTTTCTTTGAAACATACGGTGAAGATGTTCATTTGGCAAAAACCATGACCAAAAGTGCTATTGAAGGATATCAAAACAACGGAATCAATACATCAGTGGCTGCGTGCATGAAGCATTTCCTTGGATATAGCTATCCCTTAAGCGGAAAAGACCGCACCCCAGCTTGGATTGATGAAAGAACGTTGCGCGAATATTACCTTCCAACCTTTGAAACCGCCATCCAATCGGGAGCAAAAACCGTCATGATCAACTCTGGCGAACTAAACGGAATTCCTGTTCATATCAATAAGAATATCTTGACTGGTTTATTGCGCGACGAATTGAAGTTTACGGGGGTAGCAGTAACAGATTGGGAAGACATCTACAAGCTTCACACCACACACAAAGTGGCTCCAACGCTAAAAGAAGCAGTAAAATTGGCCATAAATGCGGGGATAGATATGAGCATGACACCTTCCGATTTTCAATTCAATGATTTATTGATGGAGCTGGTGGAAGAGGGTAGTGTTCCTATGTCGAGAATAGACGAGGCGGTATATCGCATATTGAAATTGAAATATGAACTCGGCTTGGTGGGTGAATTCCCTCAAATTCCCGTTTTACCCATCGGTACACCAGAGTTTGCAGAAGTCAGTTATCAAGCCGCCGTTGAAAGTATCACTTTGCTCAAGAATTCGGGAAATCTCCTTCCTCTAAATGCGGGGTCTGTTCACCCCATCATCATGGGTGATGCTGCCTCTAACATGGATTTGTTGAACGGTTCATGGACCCACAGTTGGCAGGGCATCAATAATGGATACAGAACCAAGGGTAAGATAACTATTGAAGAGGCATTGCGGAAATACGATCATGTTTTATCAAGTTCTGCAGTGTTGATTTATTGCTTGGGTGAAAAACCCGGCACAGAAGTCCCAGGAAATATAAATGATCTCGCTACAAACCTTCCAGAAAGTGATTTAAAATTCATCCAAGATTGGAAGAGCCGCGGCGGTAAGGCGATATTGGTACTCACTTTAAATCGACCACGCATCATCACCTCTTTGGTGGGTCTGTTCGATGCTGTGCTGCATGCATATTTGCCGGGGGATGAAGGCGGACGCGCCATTGCAGATGTTATATACGGTAAGCAAGTCCCCAGCGGAAAACTACCTTTTACATATCCCCGTTTTTCGGGGGATATGGTGCACTACGACCGTAAACACACCGAAAACAACGATGTCAATTTTGGAAAAAATGCCTATCAGCCCTTGTTTGACTTTGGATGGGGCATGAGCTATACAAATTTTGATTACAATAACTTTGAAATTGTCCGTAATGGCGATTCCCTGTTTTCTGCGCGTGTTACCGTCAGAAATTCGGGCAATTACGATGCAAAAGAGGTGGTGCAAATCTATTCGAGTGATCTTTTTGCATCTGTAACTCCATCGGTGAAGAAGTTGGTTGGGTTCAAGAAGGTACTGATCAAGAAGAACGAATCTGTTTTAGTTGAAGTACCTTTCAGCAAAAGTGATTTAACGTTTATTGGAGCAGATTTAAAGCGTCAATTTGAAGGTGGTGAATTTACCTTCTCTGTTGGATGCGAAGGTTGTGCAACCGATGAGAAGTTAACACTTGACATTCGTTGATATTTGCAAGTGTAAACAAACAAAAAGGGCTGCCCGCGGGCAGCCCTTTTTGTACCTAGTGAAATTTTCTATGAAAGATTATTGCTTGATGAAACGTGAAGTAAATACGCCATTCGCTGTAGTTACATTCACAAAATAAGTTCCAACAGGCAATGAAGCCACATTAACGTTATTAGTGTTAGCAACTTCCATTACACGCATTCCTACAGTGTTGTAGATTACTGCGTTTTGAACAGTGCTAGCACGGTCAAATTCGAAAGAAATCATACCGTTGGTTGGGTTAGGATAAACCTTCATACCAGTATTGAATGTAGCAACGCTACCAATTGGAGCAGAACTTCTCACAAATTCATAATACCAATGTGCACCGTTAGCAATAGCGATTTCTACAACCATAGTATCACCTTTAATCACGGCTGGATATATGATGGTATCTTTTGCATCTACTGGTTTGGTTAATTCTCCACCATTATAAACTTTAGCTAGTCCTAAGAAAGAACCTTTACCGATGATGGTGATGGTACCGTTGTTTTTATCAGCAACCCATTTTCCTTTAGAAGTACCATCGTGAGGAGCAACAGGAGTCCCACAACCATCTTTACCTTGCCAGTTTTCTAACCAAGTACTGCCATCCATGATATTCTCAAATGAACCATCTGCATTGAAAACAAAACGGTCATCTAATTGACATGCGCGAGCGGTTAAATCACCAACAGGCAATCCCCACCAGCTGTAGTCGCCTTTTGCAGGTCCCACTTTGAAGCAACCCGCTTTATTGGCAAAGCTCCAGCTACCTTCTGGGTTCAAAGCAGGCATTTCTTTTACGAAATCAAATTTCCAATATCCACCACCAATTGAACATCCCAATGACAATGCAGAAGATGTCATTGACAGTACATCATAAACAATGGTGTCTTTAGCATTTGCTGGAGCGGTTAATTCACCCCCGTTGTAAACTTTGGCAAGTCCCATGTATGAACCTTTACCTACAATGGTCAAGGTTTGTGCAGTTGCATCATACATCCATTTGCCTGCAGAAGAACCGTCATGCGGAGCAACCGGTGCGCCGCAGCCATTACCAGATTGCCAAGCTTCTAAGTAAGTTTCCGTGCCCAGTACATTTTTAAAGGAACCGTCAGCCCCGAAATTGTAAATGTCGTCGAATTGGCAAGCTCTAACTCCAGTTACCTCAGAAAGAGGAACACCCCACCAGCTGTAATCGCCTTTGGCAGGTCCTACTTCAAAGGATCTGTCTTTTGGTGCCAATTTCCAGTCCCCTGCAAATTGTGCACTTGCAACAGTCATTGACAGGAAACCTGCAGCAATAAAACTGTTGCGAATGATTGATTGAATAGTAATTTTTTTCATCATAATTTATTTATGTTATTACAATATTAATCACTTAGTTAATATTATTGTAAAAAAAACAATAAGTTTTTATACGATTCTTTTACACATAAAAAAAGGGAGCCAATTAGGCTCCCTTTTTTATGAACTAAAAGCTATTTCTATTTATCAACTAGAGTTTAATATATTTGAGTCATGTAATTATCGCAGAACTTGGATTTTTTTGATATCTTCCCCTCTATCAGTCGATAATTTCATAAAATAAATTCCTTCAGGGACTTGATTTAAATTAATGGCCATACCCGAGTTGCCTTGGATATTTGTAAATAGTTTATTCGAAATTAGTCTACCATTTAAGTCATAAATAGTTATTGTTAATTTTGATTCAAAACCATTGAATTTAACATTGAAAATATCTGTTGAAGGATTTGGTGAAATAGATAATCCATTCAAACCAAGAAGAGATTTAATTGAACTATTGCTTTGTGCAACTGTAACATCAAAATAAATAGTATCACTTCCGCATGGAGGGTTATTTGCCACTAACATTACCTTGTAAGTACCATCTGCACTGAAGGTATAAGTGGTGTTTTGCTGAAAACTTTCATTTCCGTCGCTGAAATTCCAATAAACATCAGCCGTATTTGTACCTTCAAATTTGAATTCAACGGTTCTATCTTTTACAATTTTATAAGAATAAGCGGCTTGGGGTTGCAATACTCCATATATATTTTGTGTTTTTATTGTTTCACAACCTGCACCATTTTTAACAGAAACAGTATATGTTGTTTTTTCACCTACCGCTTTTGCCCAAGTTGTTCTATTCGTTGCACCTGTACTCCAAGAATAGGTCAAACCACCGCCAAACGCATTTGCAGTTAATTGCGTTGAATCTCCGTCACATACCATTGTATCAGTCGCAGTAATTGTTACATTCGGGCCATTTTGGATCTGTACAAAAAAGTTTCTAGTCCCCGTGCAACCTTTGTCGTCCAATCCACTCACCGTATAAGCAGTAGTAGTCGTAGGAAGGGCATAAATGGTATCTCCAGTTTCGGCACTTAAACCAGTTGCAGGCGTCCAAGTATAGGTGGTAGCACCATTCGCAACAATTTTCAATGGAGTGGTAGAGCCAGAACACAAAACACCTCCATTCGGAGTCACTGTTACAGTTGGAGGAGTTGCGGTGTTGTCTATCCAAATTTTAATGCAATTGGATGTATCTGATTCTCCTGATTCATTACAAGTTACAATGGCTCTTATATAACGGTAAGTTCCAATTGCAGCTCCAAAGTTTCCTGTATTCACAGCTGCAGTCCAAGCATTGGTATTGAAAGTTTGAGAATCAGTAGACAATTGCCATGATAAAGTGATACCTGTAGTACTTGTATAATTACTCAATGTAACAGTTGCAGGTCCTGAATTTCCGCATATATAGTAAGTACTTGATGTAACCGTTCCTGCATCAGGCTTACCTTCGCAGAAGGTTGGATAGGCATCCCAAGTAACACTATCAATGAAGATATTTCCAGCACTTGCCGCTCCACGAGCAGTTCCTTGAATCATGAAATAATTTGTACTTCCTTTGAAACTTGAGGGAACAGCAAAAGAGTATTTGTACCAGCCATGTGCACCTGAGTCAGGGTAATTTGCTCTTGCAAAACGTTTGATTCCCTGAATTCGTGTCGCACCAGTTAAACTGCGAGTTGTATTAAATAAAAATGTCAAAGAATCATCAGTTGTATATACAGTGTCTCTGAACATATAAAATGAAACATAGCTATTGGTGGATCCACGTTTACTTAAATCGATAACTGGCGATACCAATGTTTGAGTGGTACCTGCAGCAACGTTTCTGCATGTAAATCGAGCCATTGCAGCACCTGCTTGCGGTGCAACAGTTGGTGTCGTTCCAGCATTTGCGGTTGTACGTCTTGACCAACCAGCACCAAAGCCGACATTTCCGATAGTAGACCACCCTGCGGGTGGGAAAGTGGCACCTTCGAAACCTTGCCCGGTTACTGTTTGTGCGTGAACTGATGGAAATTCTGACAGCAAAAACAAAATGGCCGACAGAAATAGGTATTGTTTTTTCATAGTTGTTGTATTGAGATTAGTCTTTTGCGTCTAATAATAATATGGTTCCTTTTGCATTGAAATTTCTAAATCCTGTAACGCTAGAATCAAAAGTAGCTTTGATGAGGTAAACATAAATACCAGTAGGTAAAATATTGTTGTTATACATACCATTCCAAGCCACAGAGAGTGGTTGATCTTTAAACACGCATTCACCCCATCTGTTATAAATACTCCAACTTCCTTCCTTAACGCCACAGGTATTTCCCCAATCATCTACAAACATGGGTAATACTTCTTGATTTACACCAGGACTACCAAAGGGCGTAAAGGCATCAGGTATCCACATCTTACAATCACATCTCACAGCATATGCCCTCACGGTATCCATTCTGACTCCGCATGCATTGGAAGTTTCTAACGTATAAGTACCAGATTGTGCTACACCAATATTTGGAATTTTCAAACCGTTACTCCAACGGTATTTGGTGCGTGGACTATTGTATTGTTCTCCATTGATAACATAAGTTTCACCTGAACAAAAATACACATCTGTTACCAAGCGTTTTACGGGTAATGTATCGACATATATGTTAAAGGTATCGGTAGTGATGCCACATCTATTTCCTGCCGTGAACCAATATTTTCCTGGATAAATCAGTTGTCTTTGCGGGGTAGTGGTGAAATTCTCCCAAACATAGAAATCTGCATCCCATTGAGACCAATTAACATCCCAAACGAAATTACTACTACAGAAAATTGTATCCTTTGCAAGAGTACTGAAAGGTGCATATTTAGTAGTAATCTCTATGGTGTCAAATGTTTCCCCACATGCATTGTATATTCTCAATCTCCAGATTCCAGATTGGAAAATATCTTTGGGGACCATGGTGTCAAAATCTGACCATTCATATTTGCTTGTAGAAACTTTAGGGAAGTTTAATGTCACTGATTGTGCAAAGCAAATATTTGTATCTGGAAGCATGGGTGAAACTGGAGGGGGAATCACTTTGAATCTCACAGAATCAACTCTACTTCCGCAAGCATTTCGGGTATCAAGCCAATAAACTCCGGCTTTCGTGAATGTTCTAGTGGGAAGAGTACTCCCGTTATCCCAAACATATCGGCTTCCAATTTGAGTAACATCTATTCCAAAACTAAAGTTGGTGGTACAAAACGTGGTATCTTTTAAATTTGAGGGTTTTACAGGAGCTCCAGTTTTTACAACTACTACTGTATCTTCTCTACTTCCGCAGGGATTTGAGGTGGTCAAATAATACGTACCGTCATTGAAAAAACTCCTAGCGGAGTTATTATTTCCATCGCTCCACAAATACGATTCTCCAAGGGGTTGTCCAGCGGCAATGTTCACAAATGTATTTCCAGGACAAATCAACAAAGGGGATATTGTTGCCTTTATGGGTTTAGGACAATCTTGTTTACAGTTGACAGTTACAGCAATGCCAAAGGATAATGTATCAAAAGTCACTGCAGTCAAATTACCCAAATCTAAAAACGTGCTTGTTGAATTTGTCCAGGTCCAATTCGCTGCTGTATTATTTAAAGTTGCAGTGGCTGTACCGCAATTTGTTTGACAAGTAGAATTGATCATGAAATTACCGTGAATGCCGGCGGCATTATCCAAGCCAATTACAGAAATCCCTCCTTTTGCTAAAGGCTCAAAGGTTCTGGCATAATCATTATTGGTAAAGTTGATATTTCCGTTAGACAATATTTTGGGGTTTGTTATGGTAGTTCCAGTAGCTGTATCAAGTTGATAGATTAGAGTTCTATTGCTACCAAATGGTTGGCTTCTGGAAGTAACCCATAAAGTACTGCCTTCTAATATTATATTTTGACCGCCTTCTTGATTATTATTTGCGCCAATTGATCTTGACCATCTTATGTTGCCGTTTTTATCAAAGGCCGTAACCAGAGTTTGTGCTGTTAAGCCTGTACCAGTAGTACCAATGGTATATATAATGCCATGACTACTTAGTACACTGCGTCCAAATGTATTTTGACCATTTGAGTTGCCTTTGTAGGCTCTATTGACCCAACCTGAGTTGTTCAAGAACAGCACAAATGGATAAGTTTGCGTACTCTGTGCCCAACCAGTTATGGCCCACTCGTTTCCAATTCTAACAGCTCCGAATGCATCGTGTGAGTTGTTATTTAGGTCAATGTGAGTTGTCCAACTGGTATTACCTGAACTATCAATCAATGTAGCGATAATACATTGTTTTCCAGTTCTTTGGGACCCATTTCCAACTACTAAGAATGAATTATCGTTCTGTTTATAAATGGTATTGTACTCATCACTGGCATTATTTCTATTTGATGATGGTGTTCGTCTTGTCCATCTGAGTTTACCAGTGGCATCAATAAATGAAATAAAACCCAAATTAGTGGTTCCTAAACTCGATTCTCTTGTGCTACCGCATATAATCACAGAACCTGAACTCAATGTTTGAACATCGTTTGTCGTTTCGTTATTATTGGCGCCCGTTTTCCCAAATTTTATGGCTCGTATAAACTTTCCGGTATCATTGTATTGCATCAACCAATTGTCGGTATTATTTGCATTTCTCACAGTGCCATTTCCTACAGTGTAAATATATTTCCCGTTGTTACTGATAGCTTGGTTGTTCATGGAAGAAAGTACTGTGGTAGCAGCGCTTTCTTGATACCTAATATATTTCCTTTGGATGTATTGATAGCACACTCCCTGAGACCAAGATTCAACAAAATAAAGTAGGGTAAGATAAAAAATTAAAAAGACCCTTTTGCTATTCACACCAATCATATACATATAGACGCGCCAAATTTACCAAAGGATTAATGTAAAATGTTGAATTTCTAATACCTTGACTCAAAATGACAATTGTGTGACAGCAAACAATCATCAGCTTTCGGCCGACACCCGACACCCGACACCCGACACCCGACATCCAAGAATAAGAACATTTATCACAAATCGTTGTTACTTTTGCATCATGTCAATCAATATAGGAGATAAAGCCCCAGATTTTACGCTAATTAGTTCAGAAACTAAAGAAGTAAAACTCAGCGATTTCGCAGGTAAAAATGTTATTTTACACTTTTTCCCCGCTGCTTTTACCGGTGTTTGTACCACACAATTGTGCACAGTGAGAGACGCTATTCATCTTTACAGCAATGAAAATGCAGAGGTGCTAGCCATTTCTGTAGACTTGCCATTTACATTGGCGAAATTCAAAGAAGACCAAAAATTGAATTTTACATTGCTATCTGATTTCAATAAAGAAGTAAGTAGAAGTTATGGTTCCATTTATGAAGATTGGATCTTAGGACTTAAAGGAGTATCAAAAAGAGCTGCATTTGTTATTGATAAAGACGGAGTTGTTAGACACGCTGAAGTTCTTGAAAACGCAGGTGAATTGCCTAGCTTCGAGAAAATTGACGAAACTTTAGCGAGCCTTTAAGTTAATCAACCATACGGAATAAAAAAGGCGGTCAAAAAACCGCCTTTTTTCGTTTCTTAAAAGTCGGGGAGACAGGATTCGAACCTGCGACCCCCTGGTCCCAAACCAGGTGCGCTACCGGCCTGCGCTACTCCCCGTTCCGCTATCTGAAGCGACCCCGACAGGATTCGAACCTGTGACCTACTGCTTAGAAGGCAGTTGCTCTATCCAGCTGAGCTACGAGGTCTTTCCTGAAACGGAGTGCAAAGATAATGTTTTCAAATTCAATTTCAAACAAAATTTCACAAAATCATTTTTTCGTCACCCAATCTTTTGCAACTTAAAAAATTGTAATTTACCACCCAATTCATCTCTAATGAAAACTCAAATATTGCTCAGTGCAGTTTGCTTTTTAACAAACATCGTTTCTGCACAATTAGATTCCAACAACAACAACCAAAATCAATCAGCAAAGACTCCTCCAGCAAGTCCTAAATCTTCTCCTAAAATTGATTTTTTCCAAAATGGAAGCATTTCATTTTATTACCAAGGCGGTGGAGATTTCGTGCAACAGCAAATCGCTAATCAACTTGAAGAACAATTGAAATACGATTATCCCACAATTGGCACGGGAAACATGCAAATGATCATCAATTCACCCTCCATCTTGGGATATCAGTTTCATGTTAAAGATAAGATTGCTATTGGATTGGCTTACTGCGTTTCTTCGGTGCGAACACCAACATTACCTTATCCTGGCATTCAAAATCCAGATGATATAACCGAATATAATTACAGCGTTAAACTCAATAGTTTCATGGGTTCGTTCGATTATTTCTGGTTGAAAAGAGCCAGAAGAAAATCAACCTTTGCTTTGTATTCCGGATTTCTAGTAGGAGTATCAAATGTCAATATTCAAACCAATGTTACAAAGGGTTCGGGAGATAATATTCCAACCTACAATGTGAGCACTGCCAATCAGGGTTTTCAATTGAATTTAATCGGATTTAAACATACCTTAAACATAAAACCCGTTAGGAAATTGGGCTATTTGGTTAACTTGGGCGTTGGATTTAATTCGGTAGGACTATCTACTGGAATTTCTTACACCTTATAATTCAAACATAAAAATGAATACATCTTTTTATAAACTAAGAGACATCAAAACTTACAGCTCAACAGAATGGTTGGCTGATAATACCAAAAAATACAGAAGCGTATTTGAACAAGACGAACTAACTTTCGTTTATTGTGAGGTAAGTATCTTTAATAAGAAATACGACGAGGAAGATTGGACCTTCAAAATGCACCTCAAGTGCTTTGACGAAAAGAACAGTGAAATTTGCAACATTCCATGTGATAGGTTTGTTCCCAAAGAAGAAAATGTATCTTACATTAGAGAGGGTTGGGGTGTTAAAATGCCAGGAACCTATTGGAAAGCAGGTATTTACCGCTGGGAAGCTTATGTAGGTGATGATAAAATTGCCTCGAAATCATTCTATGTTGAGAATATTGGAGTTGTTAAACCAGGAAGAAATCCTTATTTCAAACTCGAGACCGTAAAATTATTTGAAGGCAGCTCTGATCAGTTCAGTGCCAATGAGAAAAAGTACTACAAAATATTCAATGCCTTTCATACCAAATATATCTGGGCTGAAATCAGTGCTGAGAATTTGACCCGCAGACATTCGCAGCTTCCCATTGAACTCATTGTGAATTTCAGAACCAACTCCGGATATCTGAAAGGTAGAGTGAATAAGATCTTTTTCATTGAACCTGATCAAGATATCATCAATATTTCTGTTGGATATGGTAGTGATACCCTTGGTTCTTGGGGACGCGGAAAGTACTTCATTGAAATCATTTTCATGAGCGAGATGATGGCCCACATACCATTCGAAATAGGCGACGATTTTGTGGAAGCCGATGAATCTGATTTTAGTCCATTTCCCCAACATGCTTTTTATCAGGAGTTTCAATCACTTCAAGATACTGAAGGAAGGGAATTAGCTGAACCATTGAAAGATCCGAAAGAAAGCTTCGAATTGGTCATGAAGGAGCTCGATGGGCTTATTGGACTTACACCCATCAAACAAAAAATTAGAGAGTACTCAGACTATTTGCGGTTCGTGTCCCTAAGAAAAGAAAAAGGATTTGAAGAAACAGATCGCATCAATTTACATGCTGTTTTCAAGGGAAATCCGGGTACTGGTAAAACTACGGTAGCTCGACTTCTAGGGCAGATTTATAAAGAATTAGGACTTCTTAAAAAAGGACATGTTCACGAGGTAGATAGAGGTGATCTGGTAGCTGAATATATTGGGCAAACATCCCCAAAAACAAAAGAAGCCATTAAAAGAGCGAAGGACGGTATTTTATTTATTGATGAAGCCTATAGTTTGGCTCGCGCTGACGATGACAGCAAAGATTTTGGGAAAGAAGCCATTGAAGTGTTGCTCAAAGAACTGTCAGATGCAGATGATATAGCCATCATTGTGGCGGGTTATCCTTCAGAAATGGAAGTGTTTTTACAGAGCAATCCAGGTTTGAAGAGTCGTTTTGTGGTTCAGTATGACTTTCCAGATTATACTCCACAGGAATTGGTTCAGATTGCCGAGTTTGCGTCCCAAAAAAGGGGAGTGAGCTTCTCTGAAACCGCGAAAGAAGCACTGAGTAAGTTCTTAATTGACAGCTACAGAGACAGAGATAGATTCTTCGGAAATGCCCGCTTAGTCAATTCCATGCTCGATGAAGCTAAGATCAATTTGGGACTCAGAATCATGAAGTCTGAACATCCCGAAAATTTTGACAATCAAACGCTTTCAACCCTTGAAAAAGCTGATTTCGAGAAGATCTTTGCTCAAAAACAACGCATTTTACCCGAAATCCCCATTGATGAGGAACTTCTAAAAGAAAGCCTCAATAAACTGAAGGGCATGATTGGATTGGGTGTGGTGAAACAAGAAATTGAAGAACTAGTCAAATTGGTAAGGTTCTACAAGAGCCTTGGAAAAGACGTTCGTAGAACCTTCTCCTTACACTCTGTGTTTACAGGGAACCCAGGTACCGGTAAAACCACCGTTGCTAGAATCTTGGCTCAAATTTTTAAAGCTCTGGGCATTTTGGAACGCGGACATTTGGTTGAATGCGACAGGCAAAGTTTGGTGGGTGGTTATGTTGGACAAACTGCCATCAAAACCACCGATATGATCAATAAATCAATGGGTGGAGTATTGTTTATTGATGAGGCATATAGTTTAACTGATGGTGGATCAAGTGACTATGGTCGTGAAGCAGTTGAAACCATCCTCAAGAGAATGGAAGACCAACGAGGAGAGTTTATTGTCATAGCAGCGGGTTATTCTCAAAATATGGAGCGTTTCATGGAAAGTAATCCTGGACTTAAGTCCCGATTTGATCGAATATTCCACTTCGAAGATTTCACAGCGGAAGACCTATATGTGATTGCCATGAATCAACTCAAAGATCAAAACATCATTCCGGAACCTAAAGCGGCTGATCATTTGATGAAATACATTGACTTTATGTACAAAACCCGCGACAAATACTTCGGTAATGGGCGTGCGGTGCGTAGAGTGATTGAAGAATCTATCCGAAATCAACACTTAAGATTGGCAAGCACAGATACAGTTGATCGTAAAGAAAACGATGTTGAAACTTTGACCTTTGAAGACGTTGCTGAATTCACTACAGACATCAAGCCCAACCACGCATCAGGCGGAATTGGCTTCAAGTTGTAGTTTAAAAGACGAAGATAAAAGGCATGTAAAATAGGGTAGCGGGCATGGTTTTCCTGCTCTCGGTACTTAAAAACAGGCCTTTTTCCGTTGCTTGAATGGCTTCGAATTGTGCAGGTTTGTAAGGCAATTTTACGCGCCAAAAGTGATTGAACGTTTTATCTCTAAGGTATCCAATAAATTGATTTCCTGAGGGTGAATAACCGCAGAAAAAGAGTCCATCGTTTTGATAACTAACGTCAGTAACTAAAAATTTGGGGTTGAACGAGGCAATTTTTCTAGCCACTTGAACAGAAGTATCACTGCCCGAAGGAATTTTGAATTCATAAATATTACAACGCAAGTTTTTCCAGTTCTTTGTAAACAGCTGAAAACTAGAATCGGTAATTCTGAAGGCTTCACAGTCAAAGTTGTGGAGCTTTCTGCGTTCAAAATTTGATTGGTTTTCGTATTTGAAACGGTGAATTTTTACTACTTGTAGGCCCGTGTCAACACGCTTTAATTCTATAATTCTCAAGTCTTTTCTCGCGCCAGCGTTGTTTCCAAAATCTCCAATGAAAAGGTGTTTTCCATCGGTTTCAATGGCTTCCCAATCGTTATTTTGAACAGGAATGGGAAATCGTACACTCTTTATTTCGGGCTGTCCTCCCCAAAAATAACATTTGTTGGATTCAATCTGAGAGTCAACGCTATCTTTGAGTAGCAAATGAACTTCGTTTGGATTGTGGCTATCGTTAATGCTCCAAAGTCCCTCACTGGTAATGCACAACCCAGACGTTTCTTCTAGCTTTTTCTCCAGTAGGATTGTTTGTGCCCGAGAGATATACAAGTTCTTTTGAGAAAAAACATTAGACACTGACATTCCAAGAACGACGAAAGTGATTATTGACTTGTTATTCATGGCTGAATGATGGGCGGACTAACTTTTTCAGGATGTAGGGGGATGTTTCTGTAATGGATGTTTTTAAGTTGATCGTGTTTACCCAATTGCAGATCAATCAACTCTTGCAAGGCTGTTTGCCATTTTTTTGTTTTCGATTTTGCTTTGTAGGCTTCCAAAAGTTTGATTCCCGGAATCAGCATATGTTGCGATAACTGCTGAAGGCTGTATCCAATCGCTTTTCCACCACGGTCTAACAATTCATCGTGTAAAGCCTCTTCGTTATCTTCGTTTTCTCTGAAAATATCTTGCAATTGCCTTCTGAATTTCATCATGACCAATTCCAGCTCATGTGATTTTCTCAAACACTTTTCATAATAATCAGAGATATCGGTCGGAACTTTCCCCTCGTTCCTGCGTGCCAATTTAGAATACCAGCCCGCTGTTTTGTCTCGAAGGACTTCAAATTCGAATCGGTTGAGTAATTTTTCTTTTCCGTGGATGCGTTTTTCTTTTTCGAGGATTTCGGGAAGTTCATCTACCGGAGCATTGTTCTGGGAGTACTCAACAATTCGAGGATCCAAGAATATATTTCTGCCTGTAATTCCCGATTTTAGATACAAATTGTACAGATTTACTGCACGGCTCAGCGCTACATAAACTTGCCCTGGTGCGAAAGAACGTTCAGCATCAATGATGACTTTCTCTAGGGTCAGTCCTTGGCTTTTATGAATGGTGATGGCCCAAGCTAGTTTTAACGGAAACTGCTTAAAAGTGCCCACTTCCTCCTGTGAGACTGAATCTTTTGCAAGATCGTATTGATATTTAAGGTTTTGCCAAGTTTCTCTAACCACCTCTATCAGGGTTCCTTTAACCGGGTCTTCAACAAAGATTTTATCGTCTTGAACTTCTGTAACGATGCCAATTTTCCCGTTATAGTAACGCTTATCGCCAGACACGTCGTTTTTTACAAACATGACTTGCGCCCCCACTTTGACTTTTAATAAGGGATCTATAGGATATTGACTTTCAAAAAAGTCACCGCGAATGTCAGCATTGAAGCGGTATTCTTCGGCTTGTAAATTCTCTAATTTGGTTTTATTTATGCTGTCTGCGGTAGCGTTGTGCGAACAAAGTGTGACAAATCCGTCTTCATCGGGTTCGAAATCAGGTTGGTAGCGTTCTTGAAGGGTTTCAAAGTCCCCCTGCTCCAATGTGGCATTTCGGATGTTGTTGAGCAGTCCTACAAATGATTTATCAGATTGCCTGTAAACTTTATTCAGTTTTAACTGCAGCACTCCCAATTCATCATACACCCGGGAATCAAAAAAGAATTCTGATTTGTAATAAACGTCTAATAATTCTTTTTCAAAAGGACGAACTACTGGCGGTAACTGAAATAAGTCACCAATCATCAAAATTTGAACACCACCGAAGGCCTGATGACTTCTGCGGCTAAATCTGAGCGACTCATCAATGGCATCAAAAAGATCACAACGAACCATACTGATTTCATCTATGATCAGAAGGTCTAAATTCTTGAAAATATCTAATTTGGGACGAGGGTAGTGGAAATGACTGTGCAACATGGGGATGTTCTGAGCCATATTGGGGTCAACAGTTTCAACGGTGGGCAAAAACATTCTGGTGGGCAAACCAAACATTGAATGTATGGTACTACCTCCGGCATTGATGGCCGCTACTCCAGTAGGAGCCACCACGACGCATTTTTTTTCGGTGTTTTTTAGAAAATTTCGCAAAAACGTAGTTTTGCCTGTGCCCGCTTCCCCCGTTAAAAACACGTTTCTTCGCGTATTTTCAACAATATCAAGAGCAATATCTGCCACCGAAATGGATTCCACAAAGCAAATTTAAGTTAAGTTTGCACTGTGTCTAGTCCTAAGTTCTTCACACTTTCTGAAGTCACCACCCGAATCAAGTCGGTGGTGCAAGAAGTATTTAAGTCTGAATTTTGGATCAAGGCCGAAATCAACAAATTAGGCATCCAAAAACATTCCGGACATGCATATCCGGAATTGGTAGAGAAGGTCAATGGAAAGTTGGTTGCAGAAATGCGTGCTACCCTTTGGCGCAGCGATTTTGAACGAATAGACCAAGACTTCCGAAGTAAAATCAAAGAGCCTCTGCGCGAAGGAATCACAGCACTCATCAAGGTCAGAATCACGTTTCATGAATTATACGGGTTGAGCCTTCAGATTTTAGATATTGATTCATCCTTTGTCTTAGGCGAACTCGAAAAAGAGAAAATTCAAAACATACAGTGGCTCAAAGATCAGAAACTATTTGATCTAAATAAGTACAAATCGCTTCCTCTAGTTCCCAACAGATTGGCTGTAATTAGCATTGAAAGCAGCCAAGGATATTCAGACTTTTACAACGTTCTGACCCGCAACACCCACAAATACCATTTTTTCATCAAGGTGTTTCCTGCAACCATGCAAGGAGATAGAGCCGTAGAAAGTATTGAAATGGCCATGGAGCAAATTGAAAAGCAACTTGGGAATTTCGACGCAGTGGCCATCATTCGCGGCGGGGGTGGTGATGTTGGACTAACCTGCTATAACCACATCAACTTAGCCCAAAAAGTGGCCAAATTTCCCCTGCCGGTTCTTTCAGGAATTGGGCATTCAACCAATCTGACAGTCGTTGAGATGGTCAGCCATTATTCAGGAATCACACCCACTGATTTAGCGGATTTTCTATTGAAAAAAATGGAGGGATTTGAACGCGAAATTGAGCATCTTTCTCAATCTATGGTTGGTTCTGCTTTTGGACTTTTGGACGCTCAGAAATTGTCTCTTTCAACATCTGCTGGACTTTTACGGGCGAATACCCGCATGAATTTGAATCAGCAACATACCCGCTTAAATAGGTGGGTTGAGTCGGTACAAAAGAACATTCCCAGAAGAATATCCCGAGAAAAAGAGTCTCTCGAAACACTAAAAATAAACCTCAAAACATTCTGGAGCAGACAACGCTCCCAAGAAACCCAGAAGTTGGAGTGGATGCAAAAGAACCTGGAGTTGCTTGACCCCAAAAGACTATTAGAACGAGGATATTCATTAACCCTCCACAACGGAAAACCTCTGAAATCAGCTGCACAAGTTAAAGAAGGTGAGGAAATTACTACTTGGTTATCTGAGGGAAAAATCACATCAACAGTAAATAATACATCAAACGATTAATATGACCTATCAAGACGCATACAACGAACTTCAAGAGATTGTTTCAGAAATTGAAGCCGGTGAAATAGGAATAGATGAGATTTCTCACAAAGTCAAGCGCGCCAGCGAACTCATAGAGGTTTGCAAAGCGAAACTATTCCAAACCGAACAAGACGTTGATCAAATTTTGAAAAACCTAGAACAACCCGAAGACTAGCGGGTTATCTAACCTGTAAAATCTGAGAAAATTGTTTTCCGTTCGCTGTTGCTCTTAAAGAGTAAACCCCCGCTGGTAATTCTGGCATTTGAACAGATATTTCACCTTCATTGGCTTTCTGAGAGCCTTTAAATATCAAGCTACCGGTAACAGAATACAATTCAAATTCAACCGTTGAATTATTTGCGCCGTTCAAGCTTATTTTAACTTGATTTCCACCAATAATAGGGTTGGGACTGATTTGACAATTTCCACGAGACAAATCAAAACAACTGCTTGAATTCAAGAATACCAGACTAAAGCGATCTGCATTAGCGGTTTCAGTACCCGTTGTAACAGTGAATGAATGTTCCGTTTTTCCGTTGTTATTTAAAGGTGTCAATGAATTTAGGTATTTATCCAAGATATATCCTTCAATGTTCAAATCACCGGTATGGCTCACAACAAACGTATATTTTGAGTCTCTGTATTGTGTAATGTTCAAATGAATGCTATCGCCGTTTTGAGGTATGTTGCGCTTTTCAATTGATAGCAACTTGCCTTGATTTGCAATGCCCATATTTTCATCCAAGTTCTTGAATTTGGTGGCATCTTCGTCTTTAACATCATTTGAGAAAATGGTATCAAAATAAATCAAAACACCATCAGCAGGCATGGCCTTGGCATTCAAGGAATCAGATTGATACAACAAAACATCGTACATACCCATAGGAGGAGTAACTCTCCAAGTACTAGTTAAGGTAGTAGATTTGCTTGCTTCAGTAAAGGTCAATGAGGCGCTTCCGCCGCTGCTTACAATAAAACATCCTTGTCCGGGTTGTAAAAACTTACGAGCCGCCGATCCACCTGTTGCGGTATTGTTGCTAATATCAACAGTGGTATACCCGCCTCTAGTAGACAATTTAGGATCCCAAATGTAAAGGGTAGTTTTTGATAAATTCGTAGAATTATTCAGAACCGTTCCCATGTCAACAGGTGCTTGGTAAGGATTACCCACAAAATTGGTATTTCCGTTGGTGGTATTGAAATCGGTAACCGTTTTTGAACCAGTAAACAGAGTGCCTGTTGCACGAATTACCGTGTTAGTAGGAGTAGGGGTATTGGTTGCCAAACTTACGGTTCTATCTCCTCGAACCATCAAACGATAAGGTGTTCCTGCAGTTAATGTAGTGCTGTTGGTATTGGCAATGCCTGACCAAGTTTGATTCGAATTATTAAAAGTAAACAAGGAAGCGTTTCCAGTTAAGGTTTGGTCAAATCCATTGGCACCGGTTGTTGAACCTGCAATATGAGTTCCAAATCCAGCAACTGAACTGCCTGATTCTTGCCAGTTAGCGTAAATGGAGGTGGTGGTTGTTACCGTGGGACTTATAAAGCGGTAAGCACGTTTTGCCGGTACATATTGTTCTGTGGTTACATTTCCGGATACAGACGCTGTTGAACCTACAGGATTGACAATGGCCGTTCCCGATGAGTTACTTTTCAGAGTTAAATGTCCCCCGGTAGTCAAAACACCATCAGTTAATGTAAGAGAGCCAAAAACATTGGTTGCGCCTTGTAAGGTTACACCTTCGGAATTATCAATTTCAAATGCTTGCAAATTTTTGGTTCCGCCCAAATATTGAGCCGTAGTTCCATCTAAAATAAGCGTTGAACCTGAGGCGCCAGTGATTGTGCCTGAGTTAATGACGTCACCGCTCAAGGTCATAGTAGTTCCCGAAGAAATGGTCAATGTCTTACCTACGGGGATTTGCAAAGCACCATCAACACTCCAACTAGCTCCTGTTGAGAACGTGGTACTTCCAGCAGTATTATCTAATATAAATATTTTGTCTGAGGCGAAATTACTTGGATTTCCCCCTGTTCCATCAGGATTTCCTGTCCAGTTCGAAGTACTTGTAAGTGCCGTGGTGCTGCCTGATTTAATGTAATACTTAATGTATGGTGTCCATTTTGCGTACAAGGTTAAGTTAGCCGTAGTAGAATAGGTAGCCCCGGCAGCATAATTGGTTCCTGAGCCTGAAGGTGTGGTATTCCAACCGTTGAAATAATACTCATCTTTTACCAAAGTATTTTGGTTGGATAATGTAATAGATCCAGAGGTGAACGACTGTGGGGACGGAGCAGTACCGGATGTGGCACCGTTGCTGAAATAGGTCACGGTATAGGTAGTCGCAGCAACTTTGAATACAGGTTCTAAAGTTAAGTCAGCATTCAACGTCAACGTGTAAGGATTGCTTGTAGAAACGCTATTGCCAGTGCTGGTATTTTTCCAATAATCGAACTGATAACCGGTATTAGGAGAGGCGGTAAGGGTGATCTGTGTGCCACTTTCGTAAACATCTCCATAAAGTGAACCACCTGTGGTAGTTCCGTTGGTGCTTTTTAACACCTTTAGCATATACACAGTGTTTATTTCTGATTCTACAGATCCACGGGTAGGGTCACTGCCTCGAGTTGTACCTAATTGATCAGTGGTAACTTTATAGTTGTTTGCATTGCTGCCCACAAGCGTAACCCAGCTTGATGTGGTTTTGTTGTAATATCCAACAATTGGACTTCCGTTGTTGCTAGAATATCCGGTTTCGGTACCTTTGTTGGACGTTTGATTGGGATAACTACTCAACTTCAGCGTAGCTGTTTTGGTCGCATTTGAAACCAAGTGGGGTTGAAAGACTTTAGCTGTTCCAATTTCAGTTCCCGTTCCATCGGTAATTTTGGTGTAGACGCCACCCGCAAAAATGGTGTTATTTGAACCGTCAGCAGAGCCTCCGTATTGGATGTTTCCAATGGATGAACTAGAAATAAGGTTGTTGCTAGCATGGTAAATACAGTAATACGCATTGGAATTGGTGAAATATCCAGCAAAATCATCTAATGAATATGCTGTGGGAGATGAAGTAGTACCTGAATTTGATGCAGATCTTCTGTAATTGTAGGCAAAAATGCAGTTGATTAAATTCGAATTACCTCCATTTACACCTACTGCCCCACCGCCGAAATCACCATATGCAACATTTCCAGTGAATGTTGAATTTAGAAGATATAATGTCCCACCATAATTATTGATACCGCCTCCAATTTCTGTGCTTTTGTTATTTGAGAAGGTACAATTATTCATGTACAAAGTACCTTGGTTTTCACAACCTCCGCCACCGCCATTGGATGATTCAGAGCGGTTATCTGAGAAGGTAGTCTTCTCTATATACATGGTCCCCGAATTCAAAAATCCACCACCGTATCCTGCTGAATTTCGAATCAACTGGCAATTAGTCATATAAATGGAGCCAGTATTTCTTAGTCCTCCGCCTCCCGAAAACCCAGAAGCCCTGCCATTGGAAATAGTTACTGAATTTAATACCAACTTATTGGCAGAATTCCTGATACATGCACCACCGCTGCTGTAATCTCCGCCTTTAAGAGTAAGGTTTTCAAAGGTAATGGTCACAGACGAGCCACTAGTAGTAAACATATTATGTGTGGAAGGACTTGTGTTGTTTACTCCCTCATCAGAAACACCCGTAACAGGAACGGTTAAGGTATTTCCTTTTCCCTTGATAGTTATAGACTTACTTATTGAAAGTGAAGAGGTTATGGTAATATTATTCTGAATTTCAATAATATCGATAACGCTGCTAGATGAGTTTGTTATAGCGGTAGCAAGTTCTGAATGAGTAGTTACATATCTGGTGGTTTGACCATAAAGTGAACCTACGGCCAAAGTCAAAATTGCAAGCAAAAAACGTTTTTGTGATAGCATTGTGATACGAAGAATAGAAAAAAGTATTACAAAAATATCAAAAAATATCGATAATTACTACTAAATCAGTCGAATACCGCCATCATTTAGATAGATTTTGCGCGACTTATACAAACTTCCAACCGCTTCCTTAAATGCCTTTTTACTCATATTTAACTCCGTTTGAATAACATCAGACGGAGTTTTATCATGATAGGGTAAAAAGCCACCTGCCGACTTCAATCTATCCAACAAGTCTTCGCTTACGGATCTTAACTTGCCTCTTCCCGGCAAAGTCAATGAAATATCCACCAATCCACCATCGCGAATCATACGCACAAATCCTTCGGTTTCTTCGCCAATAGCCAATCTGGAGAAAGCTTCATTCTTGTAAACAATTCCCTGGTATTTTTGGTCAATTACAACTTTAAATCCAACCTCGTTTTCATCGAAACAAAGAATCCTAACTTTTTGTCCTTTATTTAATTCCACATGTTCTCTATCCAACCACTTGGTCACTCGGGCCGATCCAACCAATCGATCAGTCAATGAATCGAGGAACATGAAAATCACGGCTTTTTCACCCTCTTGAAGTCGTTCGTGCATCTCTTTATAGGGGACAAATAAATGTTTTTCAAGTCCCATATCCATAAAAGCTCCGAGTCGAGTAGATGAAACTACTTCCAAATATCCGAATCCGTACAAAGAAACGAGGGGTTCAATAGTGGTAGCGACCGGTCTTTCTTTGCCATCTAAGTAGATAAAAACCTCGAGTTCTTGTCCCTTAAAAGCTCTATCGGGACAGTATTTATTGGGAAGTAGGACTTCGTTTTCGAGGGCATCGATGAGGTACCACCCATTATCAGTTTGTCTATTTAATTTGAGCGTAGTTTTCCTTCCAATGCGTATCATGCCGCAAAGATACGTGGTTTAGAATGAAGGGGGGTGACGTTCGTAGTTATTCATTAAACGAATCAAGGTTAACTTGTTGATATAAATTGGCCTCAGTATATTTGAGGAATTTGAATTTACTTTATTGAATATGAACCAATTCAACAATCACGATGAACCAGAAAACCCAAAGAAAAATTGGGATACCCTCCATAAAATGTTTACCATTGCTTTCGCAGTCTTGGTTATAATCTTGTTTTATGAGAACAGTACTTTAAAAAGTCAAATTAAAACGAAAAATGATCAAATACTCAGCCAGATCAACGCATCAACAAAGCTGCGCGCTGATGCCTCTAAATTGAGAGAATTGGAGGAAGAAGCAGTTATTCTTCGAGCTAAACTAAATGAACTAACCCAACAAGAAATACAAAGAAAAAAGGACAGCGTAAGTAAGGAATTTATGGACTTGCAACAGCAATTGGTTTATGAGAAAGTGAAACTAAAAGATATTTCCGAATTTCATTTCTTAAGAACAGCTGAGGAAAAAAGAATGCAAATCCAAAATCAAGTGAGCATCATACAAGAAATTCAAAAACGAATGCAAACTCTTTCAGATCAATTGAATTCACTCAATGAAACTTTGAAAATATATAATTAACTAAAACGCACTCCTTCAAAGGCTCTCTCAACTGGACAGGCAACCTTGAATTTGCTTAATCTTCATCCTCGCTGAAATCATCTTTTTCGCCCGAATCAAGGCCTTTTCCACCATTCAAGTCCTCGAATTTCTGTCTCATCGTAGGATTGTTATGCGTCAATTTTTTGATGGTCAATTCATCGGCTTTGTTGTTAGCCAATCTCAAATTATTCTCAGATGATAATAACGCTTCCTTCGTTTTCTGCAAATGCAAAATGGTCTTATCGATCTCGTCAATGGCCGTTTTGAATTTTTGACTGGCCAACTGGTAGTTTCGGGCAAATCCATCTTTGAAATTGTTGATCTTCTCTTCAAAGTTGGTAATATCTATGTTCTGATTCCTCACCGCAGCTAACTCCGCCTTATATTTCAAGGTATTCATGGCCGCATTTCTCAACAACGTAATGATGGGTATAAAGAACTGCGGTCGCACCACATACATTTTATCAAACCTATACGATACATCCACAATCCCAGCATTGTAAAGGTCATTGTCTGCCTCCAACATGCTCACCAACACCGCATATTCACACTTCTTCTCGTTGCGGTCTTTATCTAATTCCTTAAAGAAATCCTCGTTCCGCTTTTTAGTGGTAGTGCCGTCGTTCTCATTTTTCATCTCAAACATGATGGATATAATCTCATTTCCAGCCGCATCCGACTCTCGGTAAATAAAATCGCCCTTGCTGCCACTCTTCGAATCATTGTCCTTCTCGAAATACGCATTTTGAAACGCCGTTGCCCTCAATTTGTTGAACTCGTTCTCGCAAAATTGCTCCAAAGATTCGCCCACCATTTTGGTCGACATTTTCAACTTCATGTCCTTGCGCAACTCAATCTCCTCATCCTTCATGCGAATCATCTCGTCTTTGGTTTTCAATTCCAGTTGAAACTTTTCTTTCAGCGCGTTCTCAGCCAAGGTTTTTTCCATTTCTTTGGACTTTAACTCGTTTTGTAACGCATTTTTTTCATCCAATACCTTTTGAACCGCCTGATTGATGCTCAACTGTTTTTCCAAATCCGCCGCAGCCAATTTTGCCTTCATGTCGGCCAATTCTTGATCTTTCTTTTGGATATGAGTTTGCAAAGCCTGTTTCAAGTTTGCCTCACTCAACTTGAGCTCTTGCTCTTTTTCCTTCTGAGCCATGGCCATTCGAGTCTGAAGCTCGCTGTTAAACTGTTGGTCGCGCACCTGCTTCAAAATCGCCGCAAACCCAGCCTCATCAACTTTGAAAGCCGTTTTACAATTGGGACAAATGATATCGTTCATAGAATTAAAAAAAGGGAAGTGAAATTACTGATTTAACATTTTAAACCCAATCAATAGTTTTGAAACATATCAACAAATATCCCATCCAACACCCTCGCCAACTCCCAATCCTTTTCTGTAACAATATTCCCCGCATCATGGGTGCTTAATTTGACCATCACCTTATTGTATACGTTGGTCCACTCCGGGTGGTGATTCAATTTGCTGATTTGCTCACTGGCTCTGATTATGAAATGCATGGCCTCTTCAAAACTTTTGAATTCAAAGGTTTTGGTTAATTTATTGGTTGATTCATCCCAGTTCGACATGCGGTCAAAGGTAGAATAACGCGGTCAAATCCCCAATTATACCTAATAATTGGGGATTTATATCTCTAAAAACATACCATATTCAGAGATTTCGTTCGAAGCTCTCCAGATTCTCAATCTCCCCTGTAAACTCCAAAATGGTGTTGGCTTCGAAGGTGAATGCAGATTTTCCGAAGGACTTTAAAAAGCAGAAATGCAGGGCAATCATCGATAATGCCTGAGCATGAACGCCCACAAATCCAAGTCGGTAGCCCTGATTGTACTTGTCAATCAACTCTTGCTTGCTCAATTCCTTGTAGGATTGATAAAATTCTCTGATGCGGTCTTGGTCTCCCTCCCTGTGTAAATAGAAGTGCGACAGGTTTGAACTACGACTTCCGCCGTGGTTTTCATTGGTGATTATAATAGGTCTACTCATGGTTCCTTTGTTTTTGGCTCGATGCCCTCATCATTTTACCACCGCAGCTGGACGTTAGCTCGGTTGGTGACCCACAGGCCTCTTGATGACTCCACAAATATAGGTATTTAACTATTTATTTACTCACCCTTATAGGGGTGAGGTAAGTAAATAAATAGTAAATCCATGAAAAAAACACTCATCATTCATCCCGAAGACCCCACCACCGATTTCCTTAAAGTCATTTACGAGGGTAGGGGATTCACCCAATTTCACAGCAACTTTGACAGCCATTCGCTCAAGGCAATGATTCAAGAACACGATCGCATTGTTATGTTGGGACACGGCTATCACCACGGATTGTTGCATTATTTCAAACCCGTGATCGATGCCTCCTTCGTTCCCTATCTCAAACAAAAGGAACTCGTTGGTATCTGGTGTTTCGCCAAGGCTTTCTTCGATGCCCACGGACTTTCAGGCTTCCACACTGACATGTTCATTTCCGAAACTGCCGAAGCTCAAGCGATGGGAGTTTCCGCCACTCACAATGAAATCGAGACATCCAACAACCACTTCGCGCAGTCTGTCAGAAAGAACCTTTTTCACCCTGATTGCCTTCACCGCGTTTCCCGCAGTTACTCCAAACTTCAAACTCCCGTATCCAATTACAACGCCGCTCGTTTGCACTTCAGAAACCCCGATGACCCCACCGAACCCTGCGACATGCCTGATTTCAATGAAATTTTGACAAATCCCTCGATGATCAGTAATCTAATCAATCAATTTTTCAACTAGTCATGCTTGCGGAAGAATCGTCACAGAAATTTTCCGAAAAATTTATTCAGTTTTCTTTTTTGGTGGGGACACCCACAAGGTCGCAGTTGAGCGACCTTGTGGGATTTTATATAAGATGAAAAACATTTCATTCATTTGTTAGATCCGTTTGTTTATAAAAAATTTCTAACAGATCAACGAGGATTTAGTGAAATGATATTTTAAAAGCAGAGTATTTACTTCTAAAATACCGTAGACATTGTAAAAATTGTAATTTTGAGAAACAAGATAAACCATTGAGATTAATCAATAAACTTTTTAAACCATGAGAACGATTGTTATATTCATCGCAAATTTGATTTGCGCTTCTCTTTTTGCTCAAAAAAATATTCCCTTCAAGGAACCTCTGAAGGTTATCGCTAAAGAAAGAGTTAATTCAGCAATACAAATGAATGATAGCTTATTTCTTAGAAACATTAACATTGAAGTGATAGATGGATATGAGGAAATAAAAATTAATGCAATTAAATCAAATGGTTCGGAAATAAAAATTGACCCTAAAAAATTATATTTATTCGAATTTAAAAATATCAATAATTCCGATAAAGTTTGGTTAAAAAGATTATTATTGAATGAGACATACTATAATATGTTGTTGAAAGGTTATCAATATGATCTTAGAAATGAGTTAAATACTGAATCCATTGAATATGTCAACACGTTAAATAAAAATCAACGTTTTTTCGACGATGATTACCTAGAAGATTATTTATTTATTCTCGCGAATAAAATTTATTCTGGGTTTTTAAAAGATAATAGATCTATTAATCTGAATATCAAAATCATTAAAGATAATGATCCAAATGCTTTCACTTTACCAAATGGTTGCATATTAGTTTCTACCGGTTTACTGTCCACAATACAGACTGAAGATGAATTAGTGGGAATATTAGCTCATGAAATTGCTCATTTTATATCCGATCATCATCTTATCAACTACAATAAGCAAATTGACCGAAAAAATAGAGCAGTGTTTTGGTCTTCAGTTGCTACTGTAGTTGCTGCGGGTATTGATGTAGGATTAAGCGTGAATAATAGAAATTATTTTCCTGGAATGTTGACAGCATCGACAGCAATACTTGCATCAGCTATTTCCGATGAAGTAATTGAAAGATTGGGAATTAAATATAGTCAGGCGCAAGAAATGGAGGCAGATATTGCTGCGAAAGAAATATTAAATACACTAGGTTATAATACATCGAGCTTATCCATCGCCTTAATGCGGATAAAAAATTATTCTATTAAAACAGGTAACTATGTAGCTCTAACCTCAACAGGAACGCACCCATCTGTTGATAGCAGAATTGAACTATTGGGCGGTATTAAGGTTGGAATTGATTCATTTACACAAAATCATTTTTTTAAGAAAGTTTCTTTGGTTAATTCCTATAATGCTTGGATTCAATTATTTTCTTTTGCCAATTATACAACTGCTTTTGAATTGGCCGAAAGGAATATTATTAACGGCATTGGAACAGAATCAGATTATATCGTTAAAGCTATTGTTCTTCGCCGAATTTCGAATAACAAGGAATCAAATGAAAAAGTGATAGAGTTGTTGAAAATAGCAAAAGGACTTAACATTACGCCATACATATTAATACATAAAGAGGAAGGCATTAGTTTCCTAAGGTTGCAAAATAAGTTAGAGGCTAAAAAGTCATTTCAAAATTATGTTACATCATTAACTGAAATCCGAGATAGAAATGAAATCAAGGAATTTCAAAACTTCAATCAAGAACTTGAAGATGAAATCACCTGGACTAAGAAAATGATATTCAGAATTGACAATTTTTAATTACTTCATTCTTCGTGCATTTCAGATCAGAATTTCTAGTGGAAATTATATAAAAATTAAGCGATTTTATTGGTGTTGAATTAAGTTACAAGGCGATTAATGATATTTTGGAAATAATTTCTAATATTGAGTTATTAAACGAAATATTTTACAAGAATCACTGATGTTTCGTACCTGTTGCTGCAAAGTTACTAATAGTTAATTGTGAATAAATAATCAGCCATATAGGGTCAAAATTTGATTTCTGTAATCGGAAGTTTGCCATTCAATAAATGACATGGGCATTTGTTAAAGTGAAAAGTTAAATTTGTAAAACATGACCAACCAGAATCCTGAGCAAATAGCGAGAGATCACATCGACAAACAACTAATTAGTTGTGGTTGGGTAATTCAAGACAAAAGAAACATCAACCTTTCCGTTTCGCTAGGCGTTGCAGTAAAAGAATACTCTACGGATATTGGTCCTGCAGATTATGTACTTTTCGTAAATAGAGCCCCAGTAGGAATAATAGAAGCAAAAAGAATCGAAGAAGGAGGTAGGCTTTCCGCTCACGAAAGTCAAGTGGAAGAGTATTCTCAAGCTAAGTTAAAGTTTATCAACAATGAACCCCTCCCGTTTCTCTATCTAAGTACAGGACAAATAACACGATTCACAGATACAAGAGATCCTAAACCCAGATACCGTGAGGTCTTCACATTCCACCGACCCGAGACGTTTGCAAAATGGCTCAGAAAAGGCCCTTCGATAAGGCATAGAATGTTTAGTGACTTTCCTGCTTTGGATGTTACTGGGTTGCGCGATTGTCAAGTAGATGCCATCAATAACCTTGAAACATCCTTTAAAAATGCCAAGCCCAAATCTTTGGTACAGATGGCCACGGGATCGGGAAAAACCTTTACCGCAATTACTTCAGTTTATCGTTTACTTAAGCATATCAAAGCAGAAAGGGTGTTATTCCTAGTTGATACTAAGAACCTTGGAGAGCAAGCAGAAGGTGAGTTTAGGAAATACCAACCCCAAGACGATAACAGGTTATTTCCAGAGCTTTACGGGGTGAGTCGCTTAACAAGTTCCTTCATCCCCGCTGATAGCCAAGTTTACATATCTACGATACAAAGACTTTATAGCATTCTAAAAGGAACAGAACTCGACGAAAGTGCCGAAGAAGAAAATCCCAACGAACAAAGATCCTATGCTAAAGAAGCATTACCTGTAGTTTATAGCGAGAAACTCCCCATAGAGTTCTTTGATTACATCGTAATTGACGAGTGTCACAGAAGTATATATAATCTGTGGAAACAAGTGCTCGACTACTTCGATGCATTTCAAGTGGGATTAACTGCAACTCCAGACAACAGAACCTTTGGTTACTTTAATCAGAATATCGTATCCGATTACGGTTATGAGAAAGCAGTTGTCGATGGAGTGCTTGTTCCCTACAACGTGTACTCCATAGAAACTAAAATTACCCAAGAGGGATCCAAGATTAAACTTGGAGAGATGGTTGATAAAAGAGAAAGACTAACTAGACGTAAGTTTTGGGAAGCCGTGGATGAAGATGTTGAGTATTCGGGAAAACAACTCGATAGAGATGTAGTGAATCCTAGTACCATCAGAAACATCATCGAGGAAGTAAAAAGGAGTTTGCCAAGCATGTTTCCTGATAGGCATGATGCTAATGGAGAGTTTGAAGTACCCAAAATGCTCATCTTTGCTAAAACAGACAGTCACGCTGAAGATATCATTGAGATTGTGAGGGATGTTTTTAACGAACGTAACGACTTCTGTAAGAAGATTACCTATCAAAGCTCAGAAAATCCCAAGTCGATACTATCTAACTTTAGAAACGATTATTACCCGCGTATTGCTGTAACCGTCGACATGATTGCAACAGGTACGGATATCAGGCCTCTGGAGGTTCTTTTGTTTATGAGGGACGTAAAGAGCCGAAGTTACTACGAGCAAATGAAAGGTAGAGGAACCAGAACGTGTTCGTTAGAAGAGATGAAGATGACCTCGCAAACCATCAAAACTACCAAAGACCATTTTATCATTATCGATGCCATTGGGGTTGAGCAATCGTTAAAAACAGATAGCAGACCCTTAGAAAAAGCACCTTCTGTTTCTTTGAAGGAAGTGCTAGAGCGAGTTGCAGTGGGTGACAGAAGCGAAGAAATCCTATCAACTCTTGCCAACAGACTTCTGAGATTAGAAAAGCAAATCAATAATTACGAGAAAGAAACTTTTGCTGAGAAAGCAGAAGGTAAAAGGATTTCTGATGTAGTGAGGGGACTCTTGTACGCATACGACCCTGATACGTTGGAAAGTATTGAGACGATTGTAAAATCAGAGAATGCAGACGCTTCTCCGCTGATGATAGAAGAACTCGTAAGGGAACAACACAACGTAATTTTAGAGCATGCGGTGGAGGTGTTTAATAATCCTGAACTAAGGGAGTTTATCATTGATGTCCGAAAGAAATACGACCAGATTATCGATACGGTAAATATGGATTCTATAACCAAGAGCGGATGGGTAAAAGACCAAGTAGCAGAAGCAGAACAGTTAATCTTGGACTTTAAAATTTGGATAGATGAACACAAAGATGAGATTACCGCATTGCAGATTTTTTACGGACAGCCCTATCGCAGAAGGGAAGTTACCTATAAGATGATAAAGGACTTGAGTGAGTACATTGTGAGAAACAAACCTACGCTTGCCCCACAAAAGGTTTGGTCGGCATACGAACAGCTGGAAGGTTCTTCAGGGAAACCCAAGAACGAGCTGATTGCGTTGGTTTCATTGATTAGAAAAGTAGCTGGGATAGATAATGACTTAACGCCTTTTGACAAGACGGTGGACAAGAACTTCGCTGACTGGGTATGGAAGAAGCAGCAAGGTGCTATGTTTAAGTTTTCTAAAGAACAGATGGAGTGGTTACACATGATGAAAGATCACATTGCAACCAGTGTTCATTTGGAGATAGATGATTTGGATTATACTCCTTTTGATTCTTTGGGTGGTCGAGGGAAGTTAAATCAGCTCTTTGGTACCGAGATGGTAAACATTATTGAAGAACTTAATGAGGTGTTAGTAGCATGATAGATTTGAATAATACCCATTTGCCAAACTCTTGGGAGCTAACAACAATAGCGGACATTATAGGGCTGAATGGACTTTTTTGTGATGGAGATTGGATTGAAAGCAAGGACCAAGATCCAAATGGAGAAGTAAGATTGATTCAACTTGCAGACATAGGAGATGGATTTTTCAGAAACAAATCTGATAGATACTTAAACCTAGAAACGGCGCTCAGGATTAGGTGTACTTTTTTAAAATATGGCGATGTACTTGTTGCACGTATGCCTGACCCTATTGGAAGAGCGAGTGTTTTCCCTCTATCAAATGAGGGGAAATATGTAACAGCAGTTGATGTGGCAATTATCAGAACTGGAAACACTGGGATTGATTCTAGGTTTATAGAGTTATCCATTAACAACGGCTATTTCAGACGTGCTATTGAAAGTTTGCAGAGTGGAACAACCAGAAAAAGAATCTCAAGAGCAAAACTTTCTGAAATACCTTTTCCTCTCCCCCCAATTGCAGAACAACACCGCATCGTTGCCAAGATAGAAGAGCTTTTCAGTGTGTTAGACAAAGGCATTGAATCCCTCAAAACAGCACAGCAGCAACTCAAAGTATACAGACAAGCAGTACTAAAGTATGCCTTTGAAGGTAAACTTACTAACCCTGATGTAAAAGACGGAGAATTGCCTGAGGGGTGGGAAAAGAGTTCTCTTGGATCAATAACATTAGACAAAACAGGATTGAGAAGAGGTCCATTTGGTAGCGCAATTAAAAAAGAGTTTTTTGTAGAAAATGGTTTTAAGGTTTATGAGCAAGGCAATGCAATCAATAATGATCCCTACAGAGGCAGATATTTTATAAGTGAAACAAAATTTACTGAACTAAAGAATTTTGAGGTTCTACCTGGGGATTTATTGGTAAGTTGCTCAGGTGTAACTTTAGGTAGAATTGTAGAAATACCAATTGATGCACAGCAAGGAGTCATTAATCAAGCTTTATTAAGAATCAGATTACGCAAGGAAGTTATTTCAAATAAATACTTCATACATCACTTTAGGTCAGAGTATTTTCAAAGAAAAATATTTGAACAATCTCAAGGAACAGCAATGCCAAACCTTGTAGGAATTAAAGATTTTAAAGAAATAGAAATTTTATTACCTTCTATAAATGAACAGGAATTAATCGTTCAAGAAATAGAATCCCGCCTCTCTGTCTGCGACAAAATAGAAGAAAGCATTGAGCAAGGTTTGCAACAAGCTGAAGCACTAAGACAAAGTATTTTGAAGAGAGCATTTGAGGGCAAGTTAGTGCCTCAAGACCCCAATGACGAACCTGCAAGTGTATTGTTGGAACGCATCAAAGCAGAACGTGCAGCTGCACAACCAATGAAGAAAACTAAAACAAAGAAACCAAAAGCTTAATATGGATATTTCACCAGATAAACAGAACATTGATCGGGTATTTTCTAATACACGATACTATATTGATTTTTATCAAAGACAGTACAAGTGGAATGATATACCTGTCAAGCGGTTGCTTGATGACGTGTTTTACAAGTTTAATGAAGAATACGTAAAATTTAAAGACTCTGATATACCGTTAGATCAATTGATAAGTAAGTATTCATGGTACTACTTGAATACCTATGTGACGAATGTTATTGATGGGAAATTGTTTATTGTAGATGGTCAGCAGCGTCTTACAACGCTCACACTGATATTAATAAAGTTGCATCATTTGTCCGTGAGGTTTGAGAGTAAACTCGTAAACTGGATAAAGAATAAAATCATTTCTTCATCGGGTTATACTGAAGAGTTTTGGATGAATCATGAGGGTCACAAAGCTGCTTTAAAAGGGTTGCTAGAAGGTGAGCCATTTAATAAAATAGATACGAGTTCAGGAATCACGGCTAAAAACATGGTTAGCAATTACATCGTGATTGATAAGTGGCTAGATAGTGAATTGAAGAACCTACATCATTTTGAGAGCTTTGCCTTTTACTTTTTAAATAGATTAGTACTAATTAATCTAAATGTTGAAACGAATGAGGTACCTATGGTTTTTGAAGTGATTAATGATAGAGGTGTTAAGTTGAAGCCTTATGAGATTCTAAAGGGGAAGTTACTTGGTCAGATTGATAAAGATGAACTAGATGCTCTAAAATTAAATGAACTATGGGAAGCTCAAATTGGTAAGGTCAACAGCTTCAAAGATGATGAGATTGACCAATTTTTTATTTACTACCTCAAATCAAAGCTTGCAGACTCAAGAACAACTGCAGTAAAATTTGACAAAGATTACCATCGGGTAATGTTTGAGGATGAGTACAGTATTTATTTAGGGCTTAAACATAACCCGAAAAGAGTTAAAGCATTTTTGCAACATGAATTTGTTTATTTTACTAATTTGTACAGCAGAACACTCAGTCTATACAAGACATTTAATAAGGATCAACCTTATGTGTTTTTTAATAGCTTGACGGAAATGGATACTCAGTTCTTGCTGATAATAAGTGCTTGCAAATTAAATGATCCTGAGGAAAATGAAAAGATTTATTTGATTAGTAAGCAAGTTGATAGACTCTTTTGTTTACTCCAATTACAGAGGAGCTATAATAGTAATTATTTTGCAGCAGAGATATATAAACTAAGTTCTGATATAAGAGAAAAATCTGTTAATGAAATTAAAGAGATTTTTGATCAAACACTATTGCGTTACCTGTCAGAGTCAAGAGGGTCAGCAGTCAATGAGCCGATAACTTATAGTTTCTTCAAAGACGTTGGTATTGATTTAGAAAAGCGATTTAAACGTTACTTTTTTGCTCGTATTGAGCAATTTATTGCTGACAATACCAATATGCAAATGAAGCATAATCTTTATGACTTAGTTCAGAATACGGGTGCAAGAAATGGTTTTCATATAGAACATATATTGTCTGAAAACGTGGAAAATAAGGCATTGTTTAATGATGATGAGGAGTATTTTGAAAGAGAGCGTAATAGACTTGGTGGGCTTTTACTGCTTAAAGGAAAGGATAATATTTCAAGTAACAATGAACCGTATGAGGAAAAGTTAAAGTCTTACGCCAACTCTTTATATTGGAATGAGACCTTACGAGAAGATACATACAAGTCTAAATTAGACTTTACGTCAATGATTAAACAGTACGAATTGCATTTTCAGCCAATGAGCACTTTTGGTCCAGAACAACTTGATGAAAGACACAGGTTATTATTTGATATGGTAAAGATTATTTGGAGTTGATTATGAGCAAAGAGAGACTCTTACAGCTGTTGAAGCAAAAAGAAGGCATACGTTTGGAGTTTAAAAAAGCTTCCAACGCATTGCCTAAAAATCTCTTCGAGTCAATCTGTGCCATGTTAAATCGCAATGGCGGAGATATTTTACTGGGTGTAAACGATGATGGGGAACTGATAGGCATTGAAGAAGCCGTGCTCTCAGGCATGTTAGTTAATATCTCCAATCTATCCAATAATCCACAGAAAATCAATCCTCCCTTTATTCTACATCCTACAATTCATACCATTGAAGGCAGACATTTGATTCATATTCAAGTACCCTCCAGCTCTCAGATTCATGATACTGCGGGAGTTGTTTATGATAGAAGTAACGATGGAGATTTTAAAGCACTGCAACCGCATCAAATTGCTGCTTTGCACAATCACAAACGTAATTTCTACTCTGAGAGTATGATTTTTCCTCGTTTGAGTATGGATGATTTCAATAGTGATCTTTTTATAAAAGTTAGGCAACTCATCAGAAGTAACAAGCCCAATCATCCTTGGTTGGCTTTAGACGATGAGCAACTTTTAAAGACTGCAGGTTTGTGGCGTAAAGACTATGATTCTGGAGATGAAGGTTATACCTTAGCCGCAGTGTTATTGTTTGGGAGGGATGAAGTGATTCAACAAATATTGCCCCATTATAAAATTGATGCTCTGGTAAGAATTCAAGATATCAATCGCTATGATGATAGGTTGTACATCCAAACCAACTTGATTGATGCGTATGATTTATTAATGTCGTTTGTTGAAAGACACCTACCTGATAAATTCTTTCTCCAAGGGGATCAGCGAGTTAGTCTTCGCTCGCAGATTTTTAGAGAAGTAGTGGCGAATATTATTGTTCATCGCGAATATACAAATGCGCATCCTTGTACATTTGTCATTCAAAAGGATAAAGTACTCTGTGAGAACGCAAACAATCCTCATGGTGAAGGCCCTATAGATCCAAAACACTTCGCACCATTTCCTAAAAATCCGACATTAGCCAAGTTCTTTATTCAACTAGGTAGAGTGGATGAATTGGGATCTGGTGTGTTAAATGTTTACAGGCTGTTAAAGGATTATGTGGGTAAAGGAGAGCCTATTTTTACGGAGGGAAATGTTTTTTCCATGGAGATTCCCATCCCTCAAAAAATAAATGAGGGTGCTTTTGAGGGTGCTTTTGAGGGTGCTTTTGAGGGTGCTTTTGAGGGTGCTTCAAAACGTGTTGCAGCTAAGCTGGTTAAACTCATCCAAATCATTGCAAATAATCAAGAATATCGATCACCCGAACTACAAGTAAAGTCTGAGTTAACGCAAAAAACACTCGAACGTTACTTGAAACAATTAAGGGAGTATGGAATGATAGAATACCGAGGAGATGCACCCCAAACGGGAGGGTATTTTCTCACAGAAAAGACAAAAGAAATAATAAAATCACATGAGCACAGAAGCAAATAATACATCCAGTATAATTAGTAAAGTTTGGAGCTTTTCCACGGTACTTAGAGATGATGGTGTAGGATATGGAGATTACCTAGAGCAACTTACCTATTTGCTATTCTTAAAGATGGCTGACGAGTTCAGCAAACCTCCCTATAACAGACCATTAAATATCCCTAATGGATACGATTGGCAGGCATTAACAGACAAGCGCGGTGCAGAATTGGAAAATCACTATACCAACACCTTAAGAGAACTAGCTAACGTCAAAGGGTTTTTAGGACAGATTTTTACCAAGAGTCAAAACAAGATACAAGATCCCGCAAAACTCTTTAAGCTTATCGATATGATAGATAAAGAGCAATGGAGTACCATGGGCGCTGACATCAAGGGGAAAATCTATGAAGGCTTATTAGAGAAGAATGCAGAAGATACCAAGAGTGGAGCAGGTCAATACTTTACTCCTAGAGCGCTTATTAGAGCCATAGTTGAATGCATTAGACCTGAGCCTATGAAGACCATTGCTGACCCTGCTTGTGGCACAGGGGGCTTCTTTTTGGCTGCTTATGACTTTATTGCCAACCCCAAAAATTATTCTCTAGATAAGGAGCAAAAGCAGTTCCTAAAGATGAATACCTTCTACGGCAATGAGATTGTCGCCAGCACAAGAAGAATGGCTCTTATGAACCTCTTTTTACACAACATTGGAGACTTTGATTCCGACAGTCACATATCACCTGCGGATGCATTAATATCAGATCCTGGGTACAGGGTTGATTATGTTCTTGCAAACCCTCCATTCGGTAAGAAGAGCAGTATGACTTTCACCAACGAGGAAGGTGAACAGGACTCAGAAGATCTTACCTATAACAGACAGGACTTCTATATTACTACGAGCAACAAGCAGTTAAACTTCATGCAGCATATCAGAACCATGCTTAAAACGGATGGTAAAGCTGCTGTTGTGTTACCTGATAACGTGTTGTTCGAGGGTGGTGTTGGAGAAACAGTAAGAAAGAAACTACTGGAAGGTTCCAACTTACATACTATCCTAAGACTACCAACAGGTATTTTTTACAAGCAAGGAGTAAAAGCGAATGTGTTATTCTTCGACAGCAAACCCGCTTCCAAAGAACCATGGACAAAAGAGGTTTGGTTTTATGATTTTAGAACGAACATCCACTTTACGTTAAAAAAGAATCCCTTAAAACTTGAGGATCTAACGGACTTTATTAACTGTTATAATCCTGAGAATATTAACAAGCGCAAAGAAACCTATCATCCTGAGAACAACCCCGAAGGAAGATGGAGAAAGTTTAGTTACTCTGAAATAATTGAACGCGATAAAACCAGTTTAGATATCACTTGGATCAAAGACAAGAGTCTAACCGACTTGGACAACCTACCTGATCCTGATGTATTGGCTGAGGAGATCATTGATAATT